>JAENZL010000016.1:8050-79003 GCA_016841265.1 Methanobacteriota archaeon
CTTAGATTCCACACTTAGATTCCACACTTAGATTCCACACTTAGATTCCACACTTAGATTCCACACTTCCGAACTACGCCACTTTGCCATTTTTTAATTTTTTTTAGTCACATGAAATGCCCTGGATCCGGCACTATATTTTAGCCGGATTCAAACACTTACCAGTATTTCAGCAAGGGAAATGTCAACCGGACTGAATTGGACAAACCCGACACGGCAAAAACATATGTATTTTTATTTAAATGTGTGTAAAGAAACACTTTAAGCTCAGGGGTCAAAGCATCTCAAGAAATCTGCCGGAAGTCCGGGCTTTCGGTCACTGTTATCAACTTCCCTATGTAAATATACGTTTTGAAACTATATACAGTTATTCATTTTAGTCAAAATTTGGTGAATAATAACATAAATAATAATTATAAATCAAACCCGGTAGGACACTCTGAAGAAAATACACCCAGAAAATAAACAAAAAACAATTCACAAAATAAACAAAAAATAGCCCAGAAAATAAACAAAAAAAGCTGACAAAATAAACAAAAAATAGCCCAGAAAATAAACAAAAAAAGCTGACAAAATTAAACAAAAAATAGCCCAGAAAATAAACAAAAAACGGTTCACAAAATAAAACAAAAACGAGAAACGAGATAAATGAGACAAAGAATTTTATCGTTCCTTGTTCAATAGATAAAGGGGGAGAAAAGCACGGTTCCTTGCTTCAAAAAATTCAGGCGGGACTTCTCCTGGAAAAACTTCTCTTAATTGTTATCAGAATTTAGAAAATACGTATCACTCAACAGGACTGAAAAAATGCTCAAGCAAAGATTTGTGCTGGACACCACCGCACTGACTGACCTGCAGACCCGAGAGGTTATGGGTTATGCTGCCCTTTGCGAAGGGATGAAGGCAATCCTTGACCTGATAGCCGAAGCCCGTCTGCAGTTCGGGATAAGCTGTTATGTGCCTTACCCTTCGGTCTACAAGGAGATGCATGAATTTGCCAGCCGAAACGGCTGCGACCGGGAAGTCATGGCAAAAATCGACACCTGGCTTGTGAAAAAATCTCCTGACAGGTACCAGGTAGACGTAACATCCCAGATCTTCCACGAATATGTGGCTTACATGCGGGAGAGGATCAACCGGGGGATGGGGGTAGCAGAAGATGCGATATGGGAAGCTGCAACTGAATGCCTCTTTATGGAAAACCCACAGAACAAGAAGAAGGAATACAGGGAAGAAGTAGAAAGAGAGGTAATAGGCGGGATTATCGGGAAATTCCGAAACAAGTACCGTGCAGCACTACGCTACGGAATTCTGGACAGTGCCCCCGATATCGATGTCCTGATCCTGGCCAAGGAACTGGACGCTGCTGTGGTCGCAAGTGATTACGGAATTGAAAAGTGGGCGGAACAACTTGGAGTCCGTTTCGTGCCCGCAAACACATTTCCGATGATGATAAAGGAATACCTCAGGCACGGCCCTGAAAGTGGAAAAGGGACAGGGCAGGTATACGAAAACAACAAAGAAGAGTGAAAGGGCTGGAAAGACAGGATTCACGCGAATCATTTCATTTTGAGTACCATGTTTCACATCTGCAGCACATAACCGGGAAGATAAGTTCCAACGGTTCATTGGAAATTATTCGGTTTACTGAAAATATTGTATATTTTGTATACAGGGGAATTAGAGGGGGAAAAAATTTGAGAAACATCGTCATTGAAGAGTTGAAAGCTTCTGAAGTCTATCGACAAAGGGTAGAAGTCGTCGAGAGAAAAGGGCTCGGACATCCGGATTATATCTGTGACTCGATCATGGAACAGGTCTCGGTCCGCCTGTCGGCGGAGTACCTGAAAAACTTCGGGGCCATCCTCCACCACAACATTGACAAGGGCCTGCTCGTTGCAGGAGAAGTCGAGGGAAAATTCGGGGGAGGTAAAGTCAAAAGCCCGATGCGGCTCATCTTTGGGGACCGCGCGACCTTTGAAGCAGGGGGGGTGGAAATCGATGTGCCGGGCATTGCTGTAGATACGGCAAAGCAGTGGCTTTCCGAAAACCTCCGTTTCGTGGACCCTGAAAGCCTCTTTTACCAGGTGGAACTGAAAAAAGGCTCTGCAGAGCTCACGGACATTTTCAGCAGGGGAGGGGAAATCCTGGGGGCAAATGACACATCTGCTGCCGTGGGTTACGCCCCCCTCAGCCCCACGGAAAGGCTGGTACTCGAATGTGAACACCACCTGAACTCCGGGAAGTTCAAGAAAGAACGCCCGGAATCCGGGGAAGATATCAAGGTAATGGGGCTCAGGCATGATAGGGACATCCACCTGACCGTGGCCATGCCCCTCATGGACCGCTTTGTGGAATCAGAAGCCGATTATTTCAAAAAGAGAGGGGAACTGAAAGGCAGAATTGAGGAATTTGCCGCGAACTTTGCGGAAAAGGAAGATGCAGAATCGGAAACTTCCATTGCCCTGAAGCCCTCGGTTTCCCTGAACACCCTGGACGTCCCCGGAAGAGGCCTGGAAGGAGTCTATACCACAGTTACGGGCACTTCTGCCGAAGATGCAGACTGCGGGCAGGTAGGGCGCGGAAACCGGGTAAACGGCGTCATACCCCTGAACCGGCCGGTAAGCAGTGAAGCCGCCGCCGGGAAAAACCCGGTGAGCCATACAGGAAAGATCTACAACCTGCTCTCCCACAGGATAGCGGACAGGATCTACCGGCAGGTCCCCGACATAGCAGAAGTTTATGTATGGCTCCTTAGCGAAATCGGGACCCCGATCGACAGGCCGCAGATTGCAACCGCCCAGCTTATCATGAAAAAAGGCTTTGCCGGGGATGTGGAAGAAGAAGCCGCAGAGGTCATAGAAAAAGAGCTAGAAAACATCCAGGCGTTCTGCATGGAACTTGCGGCAGGAAAGATTCCGGTCTGCTGAGAATGCCAGCCTCGAAAACCGAACCTGAGGCAGGACTCTCTTATTGTCAGGACCGCAGAGCTCATGCCCCGGCAACAAAAGCGATCAGGGCAAAGAGCATGGCAATCTTGAACATTTTAGAGGATTTGGTGGGGGAGTCCTTTATAAGGAGCTGATAGATGGCCAGCAGGAAGCCCAGGTCAGCCAGTAAGACAAGGTAGAGATATTGCAGGCCAAGGATTGACATAAAGTAGGGAAAAGGGCTTAATAATACGGCCAGAAACCCGATAAGTACCGCAAGGTGCCCCGCTTTTTTTGCTCCGATCCTGAGAGGCAGGGTGTCGGCGCCTTCCTGCCTGTCCCCTTCCATGTCTTCAATGTCCTTTACGATTTCCCGGGCCGTAATGGCAAGGGCAGCGAGCAGGAAAAGGACAAAAAGCACTTCAAGCCCCCTAACCCCGAAAACCGAAGCCCCGAATAGAAAGGTAGAACCGGTAAGGTAACCTATGCTCAAATTTCCGAATAAGGGAGTGCTTTTCAGGGTTTTCGCGTAAAAGATAAGGAGCAGGGAATTGAAAAGGGCAATGGAACCGCAGGCAGGGTTGATCGAAAAAGCAAGGGCCGTACCCAGAGCAAAGAGAAAATAAGAAAAATAAAGGGCTTCCTTTGCACCTACCCTCCCGGAGGGAATCGGACGTTCAGGGCGATTGATGGAATCGATTTTGATGTCAAAAAAATCATTGATGGCGTTTCCTGCCCCTGAAACGAAAAACACAACAAGGAATACGAGAGCAACATCAAGGAAAGGAAAAGCCCCGGGCTGATACGAATTAAGGGGGGATGAAGTAAGGATATTGAAAGCGATCAGCGTCCCGATAACAGCAGCAAACCCTGCCATAAGACAATTTCCATACCTCATCAGTTCCAGATATGTGCGTATTCCGGCAGACATCACAAGAAAGCAGCATTATAAAGTATTAAAAGTATCGGAAATGTTCGCCTGGAATCCCGTATGCCCAAAGGTTAAAAGTCTAAAAAAAGAAAAAAGCGAGCTGAAATTCCAAAAAAAAGGAAAAAACAACTGAAATTCTAAAAAAAGAAAAAAAGAAAGTAAAATTCCAAAAAAGGAAGAAAGAGGAGTAAAATTACCGGTTGATTTTTACCGCAAGCATCCTGTCAAGAGCTTCTTTTGCCCTTCCTCTGACGTCATCGGGAACGGTTACCACACTCTGCATGTTCTCAAGGGAAGCAAGGAGATTTTCGAGGTTAACCATCTTCATGCTGGGGCAGCAAGCGTATTTGGAGATGCAGTAAAATTTCTTATCAGGAACCTCCTTTAAAAGCGCATGTATCAGCCCGCATTCGGTCCCAACGATGAATTCCCCGACATTTGATTCTTTTGCATACATGATCATGCCTCTGGTGCTTGCCACCTTTTCGGCAAGTTTGAGGACCTCGGGCCGGCACTCGGGGTGAGCAATGAAATCGGCTTCGGGATGTACCTCTTTCATCCGCAGGACATCCTCCCTGAGAACCTGGTGATGTGTCGGGCAGTGCCCTTCCCAGGGAATGATTTTCTTATCCGTGTGAGCCGCAACATAAGCTGCAAGGTTTTTATCCGGCACAAAGATAACTTCATTGGCATCAAGGGAATTTACCACTTCCACGGCGTTTGCCGAGGTGCAGCAGATGTAGGACTCCGCTTTGATCACTGCCGAACTATTCACATAGCAGACCACGAGGGCATCAGGATGCATTTCTTTAAGCTTCCTGAGCCCAGGCACATCCACCATGTCAGCCATGGCGCAACCTGCATCTATTTCTGGCAACAGCACGGTTTTGTCCGGGCAGAGGATCGCGGCACTTTCCCCCATGAAATGGACGCCGCAAAACACGATTACATCCGCACCCTGGCGGACAGCTTCCTGACTCAAAGCCAGAGAATCACCCACAAAATCCGCAACGTCCTGGACTTCAGGGCGGGAATAGTAATGAGCAAGAATCACTGCATTTCGTTTTTTCTTCAACTCTTTGATCCGTTCTATAAGCTCTGCTTGCTGCATGGGACCACCGAAAATTTTTGAAAGGTATATGATTTGAAAATATAATATACGATTTCGTTACAATTCATGAGATCAATTCTGAAGGTCAATTCTGAAGGTCAATTCTGAAGGTCAATTTATGAGGTTTCGATTTCATCAAATTCATGCTAACGTAAAAGTAAATTTAATCAATCAGGCGCTAAAAACGCACATACTATCAATTCAGTTGAGCGTACCTGCTTAACTCTTCCGAACTATATAATCATTTTGAGCACCACATCTGGTAGCAGAATGCAATTATCGAAGAGATTCTACATAAATATACAACACGTGCCATAAAATTTTAATGAAGGATGAAAAAGGTAAAAAAGAAAAAATATAAAAAAGATATTTCTGCGAAGAAGGTTTCAATAATTTTAAAGCAACCTTTTTAAGGCAACATTATTCAGGTCCCGATCTGAAGAGGATTCACAATCTTTTTTAAAGTGGAAATCGCAGAAAGAGCAGCGAGATAGCTGGTACGGGGGTTCTCCGGCGAGGGAAGATTTTCGACTCTGGTAGAAAAACTGCCAAAATCCCCTTCCACCCTGACCTCGTGAACGTTCCGTGAAAGAGCAGGGTCAGCAATGACCTTAACTTTCGTTCGATCAAAACCAATTCCAGCGAGGCTGATAGTTGCTGAGACATTAACATTTGCAGGGAAAGCCTTCACGGCTTCGGAAGCCGGACCTTCAAATATCACGGTTTCGCAGTCTATTTTTTTAAGGTCTATGCCCTTCTCCACAACAAAAGGAGCCCCTTCAAGCCCTGAAGGAGGTTTCCTGGTGGTAAGGGTTACAGAGGAGATATCCGCAGCAGACGCGGAGATCAGCCCATCTATTCCGACCACTGCACCTGAAGGGAAGTAGAGTTTGCGGTTGAACTTCCTGGCAAGCCCGAAGACTTTCTCCCTGAGTTCCCGGTCCGCAAAAGCGCCTACACTCATAACGATCACGTCACATCCTGCTTCAAGGGCTTGGGGGACGATTTCCCTAACTGCCCCATGGGAAGCGCATTCAACTAGCAGGTCCACATTTTTTACAAGTTTTTCAAGCTCCATATGCTTAGGCTTACATGTATTCAACGAAGCCGCAAGATCCAGAACTTTGCTTTTCGTAGAGTCGCAGAGCCCGTACATTTCAACATCTATTGCTCCTTCATCAATAGCCCTGCAAATCTGCCCACCAATAAATCCACAGCCAACAATTCCGACTTTCAGCATAGAAACTCCTGAAAAAATAATGAATAGATTCGTGATGATCTTTATAAAAAGCTCTCTGAAGCCCTGAGAAGAGGGAGAACTGAGGGGTACTGTATATACTCCCCCTCCTTAAACCTTCTGTTGTCGGGTTTGCCTTATGTACCCCCCATTTATTCTCACTGATACACAAAACAGAAAATCAACTAAACAAAAAATCAACTAAACAGAACATCGAAACTTGATGAAAACTCCCATGCCCCTTATAAATCCCGGGAAACATAGAGTAGCATGGGTAAAATATCATGTATATAAAAGATATCGAACGCTTTATAGAGGAAGATCTGGGATATGATGATGTTTCATGCACCATCGTACCTGATGAACCCTCAGAAGCGGTTATATTCACAAAAGAAGATTGCACTGTTGCCGGAATAAGGGAAGCTTCGGCAATCTTTTCTTACCTCGGGGTCCGGGCCAAAACCGAACTGAAAGACGGAGACAGGCTCCGGGCGGGAGACGTTATTTTCCGATTGAGTGGGGGAGCGGTTTCCATTCTACAAGGAGAACGGCTGGCTCTGAACTTTCTAGGGCACCTGAGCGGGATTGCAACGCTTACCCGGGCCTGCGTAGACATTACCAGGAAGCATTCGGAGCACACCAGGGTAGCATGCACGAGAAAGACCACGCCCGGGATCCGGAAATTTGAGAAGAGAGCCGTTGTTGCCGGAGGAGGGGACCCGCACAGGTTCAACCTCTCGGACTCTGTCATGATAAAAGATAACCATATCAAAATCATGGGAATCGAAGCCGCAATAAAGGCAGCCAGAAAGACGAGCTTTACCCGGAAAATAGAAGTAGAGGTCGAGTCCGCAGAAGACGCAGTTCTGGCTGCAGGGATGGGTGCGGACATAATCATGCTAGACAATATGCAGCCGGAAGAAATCCGAAACACCCTGAAAGTACTGGAAGAAAAAGGGCTGAAAGGTAACGTTCTGGTCGAAGCCTCGGGCGGAATTTCCAGAGATAACCTTGAAGAGTACACAAAAACCGGGGTAGATGTCATATCAATGGGTTCCCTAATCCACCGGGCCAGATGGATAGACATCAGCCTTGAAATGGTTAATTCGGAGGGTACGGGAAATCCGGAATAAGCTACCTTAATTGACACTTTAAAACATTATTTATCACTTATTATTTCATCCCCCCAGGAGTTCTTGCCATTTTTCCCGCCCGGCCCTTTATTTCCACCAGGATATTAAAAGAAAAAAATAAAATAACCAGATAAAATTTTAAATGAGAAGAATAAAAATGAAAAGAGGAAAAGATCATAAGCTTTATATCTGGTTTTGCTGAAGATAAATAAGCGTAAATCAAAAAAATTGAGAAGGAAAATGACCCCATAAAAAAAATCTTTTTTTATAAAAACCTGAGGTAGCAGAATTGAAACTAAAAAGGATCCATATACCTGTTCTATGTGCATTTTTCATCCTGCTGATGCTCGGCGGCGCAGCATCGGCCAGAGCGGACGTATATGAAGGGGATATCGAAGAAGGAGACGGATACCAGCTGAACAACTACGTGATTGAAATCACGGATGTCTTTGTGGAAGCAAATACCGCCTCTTATTATGTGTACGAAAGGGAAAAGACGGTTGAGGACGGGCTGCTGGACATAAATGAGAGTTTCGAGTTTGATTTCGACGATGGCGGAGAAGTCCAGATGCGCCTGAAGTCCGTACACTCAGGAGTCGTACCCAGAGCCACGGTAGAGATTACGATATCCAACTATAACATAGGAGACCTCTACATAAATGATCTCGTCGACGGAGGTCATTCCGCGGCAGACTTTGCAGGAGACCCTGAAATTGAAATAACAAAGAAAATCGACAGGTCCGAAATCGGGATAGGGGAAACCATAACCGTAACGGTTAATGCAAAAAATACCGGAGACGATGCCGCACAAAACGTGTTATTTACGGACCCAAAGCAGGAACACTTCGTTCTGGAAAAGACAACGTACGAAGTCACGGGTTCGGTCCCTGAAATCGACGTGGGGGAATCAATACCGGTATACATATATGAATTAAAGGCAACAGAAGCAGGGGCCTATGACCTCAAACCGGTCACTGCAAGTTACACTAACAGTGCATCTCAGGCTTACCAGTCAAGTTCAAATACTCCCACGATAACAATAAGCGAGGGGAATAAAAAGAGCGCCCAGGTCGAAGTTTCAATGGACGTAGACCTGAAGTCAGTAGAAAGAAACGGAAAAATGATCTCAACCATCATCCTCAGGAATAACGGTGATGCTGCTGCAGAGGCTGTCCGGCTGGACATCTCGCTCCCCCAGGGTATCGAATATGAAGGAGGAGATGAGGACATTGAGCTCATAGGCGGGAACCCCAGGATCTATATCGATACTCTCCAGGCAAACAACGATAAGGAGTACAGCTACGTTTTAAAAGCAAACGAAGTGGGTACCTACACCATTGCAGGAGAGCTTTCGTACGAGTATAACAACGAAGTGGATGCCGAAAATATAAAAGAAAGTGCAGAGGTCAAAACCTCCAGCATTTACGTGACAAAAGGCAAACTTGATTACCTCTTTGAACAACCTGTATACGTATACATAATACCCATCCTGATCCTTGGAGCAATCGGCGTGCACCTCTACAGAAAGCACAAAGAATACAAATACTAAGAGATTCTTTATTGTGGATAATTATCAACTCCATAATATTTAATGGAAGTATTCGAGGATTGTCTCAGGCAACGCAGGCTTTTCGCGGAAAAAAAGCGTGAATAACCCCGGACAGGAAAAATGCAAACATACCCTAAAATGGAGGAGTTTCTTGCTCAACATACTGGTGATAGGAAACGGGCAGTGTGGAAACAGAATCCTTGATTCTGTCAACAAACATGCATTCGGCGGGGGTAAAAGCGGCAAGCTTGTCAAATTTTACTCCAAGCAAAAGTTTAAGAGCAACGTTCAAACCATCGCCTTCAACACTGCTGTCAATGACTTAAAAGAAATGAAATTTACAAAAGCAAAGGACAGAGTTCATATCCCCCACCTGCACGGTGTCGGTGCAAACCGGAACATAGGAAAGAAGGTGTTTGAAGAGAAAAGAGAGATGATCATGCGCCAGATCGAAGAGAAGGGCAATTTTGATATCGCCTTTGTGATAACTTCGGCTTCCGGCGGCACAGGTTCTTCTTTTACCCCCCTCCTTGTAAAGGAGATGAAAGAGCGCTATGATTATCCTATTTACTGCATCGTGGTCCTGCCTTTCAGGGAAGAAGGCACACTCTACCTCCAGAACGCTGCATTTTCTCTCCGGGAACTCCGCCAGAGCGGAGCTGACGGGGTCATCCTTGCGGACAACCAGTACCTTAAAAACATTGGCGGTAGCATCCAGGAAGCCTACAATGGGATCAACGACATGATCGCCGAGCGCCTCCTCTTCCTCCTCGACGCCCTGGACAGCGAAATGATGATGGTAACAGACCTCGGGGACTTTAAGACGGTCATGAGCGGAGGTGCGGGCTTAGCGACAATCGGCTTTTATAGGGCTGAAAAAGAAATGCCGATCAAAACAGCCATCCAGAATGCCCTTTCCCCCACAGGCTTGCTCTTTTCCACAGACGTCTATGATGAAGCCAGCAGGGCAATGGTCATCATCAAGGGCGACCGGAAATACCTGAGCATCGATGACATATCAAGTGAAATAGAAAAGCTGTCAGGAGCTGTAGGACACGTCTTCAAAGGCATAGTAGTGCGCAACGGCGAATTCCCCCAGGTCCTTTCTGTCCTCACTCTGGAAGCTGCCCACGAGCTTGAAGAACTCTACAATGTAGCCGTCCAGGCCATCCACCATGAAAAAGCGAAAAAGCAGAGGGTGGAGGAAGGAGCCGAATTGGACAAAACTTTTTCCCAGCTCGAAGGCCTTGAACCTGAATATTGAAAGAAAAAACTGCGGAAAGCCTTTTCAAGCTTTCCTATCCCCAGTTTCGTATTTGAAACTTCGGTCCTGCTTTTGCAACCTTTCTTTAAAAATTTTTTAAAAAACGGTTTTTTTAAAAACTGCCCGCTACCTTTTTTGAAAAGTTCACTTTGTTGAGCTTACTTTGTTGAGCTTACTTTGTTGAGCTTACTTTGTTGAGCTTCTGTTGAGCTTAATTTGTTGAGCTTAATTTGTTGAGCTTAATTTGTTGAGCTTCTGTTGAGCTTCTAGTTAGCTTACCAGGGTGTTACCGGGCTTGCGGAGATCATGTACCTGATTTTTTAACTTATCGGGATTACAAGCCTGAAACCGTTAAAGGACTCCACCATGACCGGTAGGCCATACACTGTTTCGATAACTTCGGGGGTGATAATTTCAGGGCCTCCCCTGGCATAGATTCCCCCGTTCCTGATTATCAGAAAACTGTCAGCGTAGCGGAGAGCCATGTTGATGTCGTGCATGGTCAGGACCACGGAGATGCCCTGGGCTTTTGCGATCCCCCGGATGGTATCCAGGATATCTACCTGGTTTTTGAGGTCCAGGTTGCTGGTGGGTTCGTCAAGGAGGATGAGTTCGGGCTCCTGGACAAGGGCTCTTGCAATTGCCACCTTTTGAAGTTCACCCCCGCTCAACTGGTCGATGTAGCGAAGAGCCAGGTCTTCGAGACCCAGTGCGTTTACCGTTTCCTCAACGATTTCCCGGTCCCGGGCTTTCACGCTCCAGCCAATCCGGGGCTTGCGGCCCAGAAGAATCGCATCAAAGGCAGTAAGCCTTCCCGTTTCCGAGCGCTGGGCAACATAGCCGAGCCGCTTTGCGACCTCATCCCTGGCAAGGGTATGCAGGTTTTCCCCCTGCACCATAACAAGCCCCCTCTTCGGCTTCAGGATCGAATTTATGCAGCGGAGAAGCGTGGACTTCCCGACCCCATTAGGGCCAAGCACGACCATTACTTCTCCGGGCAGGACTCCGAAATCAATACCTCTCAAAATTTCCCTTGTACCGTAATCAAACCCAAGATTTTGAACTTCAAGCATCAATGTCTATACCCCCTGACAAGCAGGTAAAGGAAAAGGGGCGCTCCCATGAACGCAGTCAGTATGGCGACGGGAAGCACATGAGGCGCCATCATCATCCGGGCTGCGGTGTCCGACGCGAGCAGCAAAATCCCGCCCACAAGGCAGGAAGCCGGGAGCAGGAAGCGCTGGTCATCCCCCACAAAACGGCGGGAGATGTGCGGACAGACAAGCCCCACAAAACCAATAACACCAAGAAAAGCAACAATAAACGCAGTCACCAGGGAAGCTGCGAGCATACCCCAGAGCCGGATTTTTTCCACATCCACTCCAAGCCCTTTGGCAGTCTCGTCCCCTGCGTCAATAGCGTTGTAATTCCAGCAGTTCAGGTAGAAATACAACAGGGAAGGAATTACCACTGCCGAGATGATAGCAAGGTCCCCCCAATCAGCCCGCCCTACGTCTCCGAAAGTCCAGAAAACAACCGCTGCAAGCTGGACATCATCCGCAAAATACTGCAGAAACATCGTCCCTGCCGTAAAGAGGGAAGAAAGAGCAACCCCGGTCAGAATCATCACTTCAGGAGAGGCCCCCTTATACTTTGCAATAGCCAGCAGTATGAAGGTCGTAAGCATGGAAAAAAGGAAGGCAACGGCGGTGGTGAGATACGGGTTGTTCAGCATTATCGCATCCGCCCCGGTGCTCCGCATGGTGCCCGAACCGAGTACGATTACGGAAAAAGCCGCTCCGAAAGCAGCGGCATGCGAAATCCCCAGGGTGTAAGGAGAACCCAGAGGGTTCCTGAGAATGGACTGCAGGGAAACCCCGGCAACCGAAAGCCCTACCCCTGCCACAATCGCAGTGAGAGCTCTTGGCAGCCGGATCTGCCAGATAATCGTGTTCGAATTGCCCAGGTCTTCTCCTAGAAGCACTCTTGCGACATCCGTAATGGAGACATTTGCAGCCCCCACAGCTATTGAATGAAGAAAGAGCAGGATCAGCAGGAGAATTGAGAGGAAAATAAATGTAAATTTCCTCCCTATATACCTGGAGTAGGCGGAAGAAACCGTATCTCCCCCTAATTTTGCCCCGGATTCGTTCGCCTTATTCATTCCAGCAGTCTTGGTCAGGTCCATTTTAGCAGCCTTTTTTGAGTCAGTTAAAATAAAGGAGAATTGAAGAAAAGAGTTGCCGGGGGGGTTTAAGCCCTTATCCGGATCAATCAAGGGAAAGTTTTCCGAACCCTCCGTCGAAACCGATTTCCATCATTTCGTGCACATCTTCCCCATTCTCTTCAAAGAGGAAAGTATAGATTTCATCGGTCTTTGCGTCAATATCAATATCAGCAAACTTGTCCGGGTACACAATAGTCCCTGCATAGTAGGCATCCGCAAGTACGGAACCATGGTTAGAACTGTACCAGTTGTAAGGCAGGATGCCGTAGACCTCCCCCTCCTTCACTGCAGTCAGGCTCAGGTAGGCAGGGTCTTCTTTAAGCTCGTCAAGAGCCGAGGGTGTGGTCTGGTAGGTGGACAGGTCAACGAAAAGAATGTCAGGATCCCATTCCATAATGGCTTCCTTTGAGGCATCGGCGTGGTCCGTACCCATCTCACCCGCAACATTCTTTGCATTTATGAGCATGAAAGGTGGATAGGTAGGTTCGGTGGACTG
Source organism: Methanobacteriota archaeon (assembly GCA_016841265.1). Classification (GTDB taxonomy): domain Archaea; phylum Halobacteriota; class Methanosarcinia; order Methanosarcinales; family Methanosarcinaceae; genus MTP4. The sequence continues at coordinate 20,929 of JAENZL010000016.1, forward strand.
GAAACCATGGGGGCCGCTATAGGCAATTCCGCCCACGTAAACGCTCTTTTTTTCCTCGTCAGGGATATCCGCAGTCCGGGACCCCAGGTCAGCAATAGCAGCATCAAAGAAATCGATGATTTCTTCTGCCCTTTCCTCCCTGTCCATGACCTCTCCCATGATCCTGAGAGAACTGTACATGTCTTCACGGTAGACTCCAAGGTTCCCGTAATTAAGTGCAACCACCGGAATGCCGGTCTTGGCCGAAAACTCATCAGCATCGGCAGAGGAAAGCACATAGGTCCAGAAAATCACATCAGGACCGGCTGCAACGACCTTTTCGGGATCGGTGTTTCCGCGGAATTCCCCGATAAGGGGCATTTCCTGAAGCCAGGGATTTGCGATTGCATAGGGTCGGCGGTTTTCGTCTATCCGGAGTTCGATATCTTCTACCCCCACAACAGCATCCTGAGCTCCCAGATAGCAGAGATAGCGAAGGGCTCCTGATCCCTGGCAAACGACTTTTTCAGGGTTTTTCGGGACGGTTACCGTCCGCCCAAGCCCATCCGTAATAGTTATCATTTCCGTGCCCGAACTGGCATCGGAACTTTTGACAGCTTTGTGCCCACTTTCATCCCCGGCATCCGACTCAGAAGAGGAGCCAACACACCCGGCTGACACACATGCCGCCACCAGCACAAGTACGAGGAGAACACACAGATATTTTTTATGAACCACACAAACCAACTCCATATGCCATGAACACAACATACTTTTCATGACCGTAAGAACTTTCAGACCGGATTTAGTCCAAAACCTGCAACAATCATATGTAGATAAAAATTCTTATGTTTCTGCAATATAAGAATCTAAATTTTAGTAATACCAAGTTATATGGATATTTGTATTGATGTATAAAACTTACGATTTAGACATGGATTAATGAGATCAAATCATCAATAAATGAGGGGCAGTAATAAACACTGTTAAGGTAAAAATAATAATTATTAAAACAGAATATATAAAGAGAAGCAAAAAGGTGACAGCTTTAGTTCCGCATTTCCAAGTACATAAGTGTCACATGATATCGAACAATGTACTCAAAAATAAGTAGGCATTATATAGGGCCAAATTTCAACATCGCAATCAATTAACCATTTAGAGCTGGATAAAAACATATCCGCACCTAAGAAGACGGAAGTTCGCTTACAGGGACAAATGTTGCCGAAGCAAAAAGTGCAGTGCCAAAAGCATAGAAACAGAAAAATACACAAAAGAAACAGAAAAATACACAAAAGAAACAGAAAAACACAAAAGAAACAGAAAAACACAAAAGAAACAGAAAAACACAAAGGAAACAGAAAAAAATATCAGCAACTTTTTCCTGGAAAAAGGATCAAAAAGGCCGCCTGCCGGAAAAGCAAGACGACCCTTAAAAATTCGAATAATGTTTCGAAATTACCTGGTAATCATCATTTCAGCTGTCTCAGGCTTGTAAAGCCATTCCTTGGGGAGTACCTTTTCCTGGTGGTAGTACTTAACAAGTCTGCGGATCTTGGATTCGGTCAGCTGGAGAGAACGCTTGTTGTGGACGTCCTTCTTGTTGATTGCAAGGTGCTTCCTGAGTCCAAGGGCCTTAACGATCAGGTTGTAGAGGTCTTCGGGGACACTTGGAGCAACATTGTTTTCCTTGAGGATAGCTGTGATCTTCCTGCCTGTGAGAAGTTTCACATCAGGAACTCCGTAGCGATCCCTCAGGATCATTCCGATTTCTGAGGTTGCAACACCCTGTTTCCAGAGGTCAAGCACTACTCCGGTAGCCTCTTCCGCACTAACCTTGCACCACTCGGGTACTTCGGTCCTGTTGGGTCTGGTAGATGAAGACTTACCTTTACTTCTGGTATGCATTTTAGCCATATGTCATTCTCCTGATATCGATTGATCAGCACCCGGAGGTCCATGTTCCGGGCTGAAGTTATATCTTTACCGATTATAACGGACCAATTACACCGATCGGGAGATTTTTATCCGTCACAGCAACTACTGCCGTATGACTTTTTACAGGATAAATATTCCTGAATAAAGCGGAAGTTTTTCGGTAAAAGCGACTTTAGTAAGCTCAGCATGTGATATATACTTTGTGTTGAGGGAGAAGGCAGATGAAGCGGCGACAGAACCTCTTTTCAGGGCTGAAAATTTTATTCTTGCAGCACTCTTCAAGATTACCACCCTTAACTGAGGAAGGAGAGAAAATGAAGAAGAAAAAGAAAAAATGAAGAAAGACAGAATCTTTCCCCTGAGCTCAGGAAGGTCCCCAGAGGCTCAGGACTATTCGAGCCCCTCCCGGATTAACCTGCCTGTAAATAGATTCCACCTGAGCATCCCTGAGGGCCTGTACCTCAGAGAAATCTTCAGCCCCTACCATACCCGAAACGGTCCGGTTGATTTCTCCGGAAAACTCAGCTTCAAGCTCGATCCTTATTTCCTCCTCAAGAACGGCAAGCAGGAGATCCTGAAGTACCGGGAGATCGGAAGCTGAGACATTTTCGGGACTGATTCCGGATTCAAATTTAAAATCGGCTTCAAGCAGTTCCGCGAAGAAAACCAGGAACGCTTCTTCCGGGCTTTCGGAACTCCCGGCGCCGGGACTTTCCGGAACCCCATAGAGCAGCGTCTGCATGGACTCATCTGCGTCCTCTCCGAAAACCGAACCAAAATATTCCGAGGGGAAAAGAAGTTCCGATACCGCCCTGGCCCCTTCAAGAGCAGCGGCATCAAGGACGGAATCAAAAGCTACAGAAAGGTTTTCTGCGGTCTCCCCCTCGGAAGCATTGAGGAAACTTACAAGGGCGGCATCACTCACAGGACTGTAGATATCTTCCCTTGAAGGGGCATAGGTGCCAGGAGGCATGGAAAGCTTTGCACTCTGCCGGATCGCATTGGCAGGCGCTTCATCCCCTATAATAAGTTCACTCCCGAGAGGGAAGGCTTTCACAGGATACCAGTATGCTTCAAAACGATAGGAGAACCTTCCTGCAAGTTCCCGGTCCAGGTAAGCCGTGACAACATCCGAAACCTGTGCATTATAATCGGCAGCCAGGGGATTGAGAGGAACTGAAGAGCCACTGTCCGAAAGCATAAGGGAAAGGGCAAGGCATTCTGCAGTCAGGTCGGCAAAAGTCCGGTGCTTCTGCTCTTTTCCAAAAAGAGTGCTCACAGGACTTTCAACCACGGAATTTTCGGGCAGGTCAAGCCCCAACACCGAAAAAGGAGAAATTTCATAATCGAAATCTTCAAACTTGCAGGAAAGGAGCGTCTCCAGCAGGTGGGAATCCATTTCGGAGCCTGCCGTGTAATAAGCTGCTTCATACTGCCCCCCTGCATGCAGGGAAGGCATAAGCAAGACTCCCGCAAGCGAGATAAGCACAAGCAAAAAAAGGGCATCAAAGACCGTGGAATAAGCGGACGAATCCCACGCCCGGAGTTTTCTGCCTTCCGGAATTTCCCCTGGCTTCCAGCCCAGAAACGTCCATTTCCTGTCTGTCAATTATTCCAACCCTCCAATAATCTTATACAATGCTCTCCGACTCCTCACCACTCATTTATTTTAGTCAGATCCGGAAATTAAATTCGAAAAGTAAATCCGGAAACCATAACCGGAAATTAAATCCGGAAACCATAACCGGATTATTTCATTTACCCCGAACCCCCTTTTCAGACCCACCCCGATTGATAGAGTACAACTGTTAGAGTCCCAGGGACCGATTCTGCGGGGTTCAATTCGATAACCACCGGTACGGAGGCAGCTATACGGTCCGTTTCTTCAAGGAAAAAAACAGGGTCCCGGTCATTGGGCATTATCTCCCACTTCCATTCTCCATCCAGAGTCCTAACCTCAATAAGGAAAACATAATTTCCCGAAAAAGCCACAAAAAGCCGTTCCCTTTCCACCTTCCCCCCGAAACCTGAAAGTTCGTCGAGGACCTCGGCAGAAAGGAGTTCAGGGTTTCCAGCCCTCAAGACAGGGGCTCCGGCAAGGGACTCGGCCAGGAGAGAAGCGCTTTCGTAGTGTTCAAGGGCAAAGGAACGGTCCTCGTAGCCCAGATAGCCCTGGGATAGCAGGGCGGCAAAGACAACAAAACCGATTACAGCAAGGGCTGTGGAAAGGAGATCTGCCTGAGGCTCGAGCACTCCGCTTTCGTCCCGGAACAGCCCCCCAAAGGGTTTTCCTGAAAACTTGCCCGGAAATTTTCCTGAAACATTACCTGAAATATTTCCAGGAACCTTCCCGCTAACAAGGGAAAAATCATTGATAAATGAGGATACACGCAAAACCCGATACCTCCTCCCCTTCCTTAACATAAATGAATTCCTTCTTTATCGAGACAGCTTTAGCAACATCCAGCTCCTTTTCCCCGGCACCGGCAGCCGAAAGATACTTTGTTATTTCCGAATAGTCCGCAGGCAGAGGATCTTCCCCGCTCCCTTCTGCCCCGAACCTGTCCAGGAGCTTTTCCCGCAGAGCAGTTTCATTAAAAGGCAAAACCCTGAAAGCAAAAGGTTTTATTGCCCTGACCGTTTTTCCGTCAATTTCGGTTTCCAGCCAGAAATATTCCCCGGAGACGTATGCATCGACTTCCCGCTCGAAAGGAGAAGCCTGAAACCTGTCAAATCCTTCAAAATGGTAGAGGGCCTCAGGGGACTCCCCCTGGAAACTTCCGGCTCCGACCTCATCCACGGCAGCTTTGAAGTCCCTGGCAACGGCATCAAGCCCTTCTCCGGCTTCAAGGCTCCCGAAACCGGCCCCCAGCTGAAAAAGGGCTGCAAAAAGGACGGCACTTGCAAGAATAAGGGCCGCTTTCGAAATCAGGAAATCAGCCCATGCGGATTCATCCTCCAGAATTTCCCTCAGCAAATGCCCCCTGACCCTGAAAATCATACCCCGCCTACCGCTTCGTCATATGATTCTTCATATGTTCCCTGCAAACCTTCACTTTCGTTTCCGGAAACCAGCACGAATAACCTCCCCGTCTCAGGTTCAATGACAGTTTCAAGAACCAGCCTGTGACGTCCGGAACCCAAAATTGCAGGCCCTTCCATAGACGGACCCGAAAAGCTTGCGGATGAGGCGTAAAAACCTTCCCTCCTTCCCATGCTTAGATAATAATTGTGCGCATCTGCCGGCCATTCTCCTTCCCTTCCGGGAAGGGCTCCTAAACCGACTTTTACATCTTCTGGAACTCTAAGCTCCAGGGTAACCTCACTACCAGCTCCACGAAGCGAGAGCTGTTCGGCCGCAACTGTGAGTTTCGAAACTTCAACCACAGCTTCCCGTTCCTTTTCGTCTTCAAGAAACCCGGAGAGGGAAATAGAGGAAAGCACCAGAAGAGCGGCAAAAAGCAAAGCTCCCACCGAAAGCCTGAAAGGCAGTCCGAAGACTGCAGACTCGTCACCCGAAATTGAGACGCCTACAACCGAAACCTGGCCAGCCGTAACTCTACCCCACTCTTTGAATCCCTGAAATTACGGAATAAGAATATACAAAGTTTGCAATGAGTATATAAAAATTTTTACAGCCGAAAAAGATTTAATAATTAAAATGAGGTTGGGAGAAAAAAAGAAAGGGTAGAAAATTAAAAGAAAATCAAAAGCAGAGAAAGCGGAGAAAATAAAGAAGACAAAAAACAAAGAAAATCGAAAGAAAATCGAAAGAAAACAAAGAAAACGGAGAAAACAAAGAAAACAAAGAAAACGAAGAAAACGAAGAAAACGAAGAAAACGAAGAAAACGAAGAAAACGAAGAAAATCAAAAGAAAATGTTAAAGGTAAAAAGTCCTGCGGATTTACTGCCGCGAGACCTTTCCAATAACTTCTTCCACCGTAAGAAGTTCCTGTTCTCCGGATTTCATGTCTTTCAGGGTGAGCTTCCCGACTTCGAGTTCCTTTTCTCCCACAATTACCACATAGTCGGCACCGATGTTGTTTGCAAAAGTGAGCTGGGTCTTGAAATTGCGCTCCATCAGGTCTATGTGCACGGGCACGTATTCCCTGAGCTTGTTTGCGAGTTTGACTGCTTCCAGGTGGGTTACGGGCTTTGAGACCAGGACCAGTTTCTTCGGCTCTTCAGGAACGAGTTCACAGATTTCCATGATCCTGTCAAAGCCTATCCCGAAACCTGTCGAAGGCACATCACCACCTCCAAAAAGCTGGATCAACTGGTAGGAGCCACCACCGCAGACCTGCTTTTGGGCACCCAGACCTTCGCCGTAGACCTCAAAGACCATTCCGGTGTAATAATCAAGCCCTCGAGCAATCCCGAAGTCCAGGGAATACTCAACACCGTATGCGTCAAGGAGCTCCAGAGTCTTTTCGAAACTTTCGATTTCCGGGATATTTCCTACGATTTCTTTTACCTTTGGGAGAATACCTTTTCCTTCCAGTTTGATCAGCCTGAAAAGGTTTGATTTCAGGGCTTCACTGGCATCGATCTCTTCGAGCAGGGATTCGAGCCCTTCATACTCTTTCTTGTCCACAAGCCGCATTATCTTGCTCACGGTCTCGGAGTCAAGTTCCTGCAAAATAGTGCGGATCACGGCCAGATTTCCGATTTTCAGGTCACCTTTGATCCCTGCAGCCTTTAACATTGCATTTGCCAGGGCAATGACCTCAGCATCTGAATCAGGCTTTTTGGTCCCGATAAGTTCCACTCCGAACTGCCAGAATTCTCTAAACCTTCCCTTTTGAGGACGTTCATAGCGGAAGCAGTTTTCAAAATAGAACAGCTTCAGGGGTTTTGGGAGGGCCTGCAGTTCATTTACATACATGCGCATGACAGGAGCCGTGAGTTCGGGCCTGAGGGTCATGGCTCTACCGCCCTTGTCCATAAAGTTGTAGAGTTCTCCTACGACCCCTTCCCCTGACTTCAGGGTGAAGAGATCCAGATGTTCGAACGTGGGAGTAATGACCTCGCTGTAGCCCCAGTTGCGGGCAACATCCCTCATTATGCTTTCCACGTACCTTCGCCGGGAAGTATTGGCAGGTAAAAAATCCCGGGTCCCTCTTGGCCTATTGACTGTCATTTTTAAAAGCACCTGAATTCGATCGAATTAAACGAAATTATCGGTAAATGAAACAACCGGTAAATAGATTTTATCTTTGATAAATAATCGGTAAATGAAATTATGTGAATCAAATATTATGTGAACCAAATATTATGTAAACCAAATATTATGTGAACCAAATATTATGTGAACCAGATATTATGTGAACCAAATATTATGTGAACCAGATATTATGTGAACCAAATATTATGTGAACCAGATAATATATAAATGGAATAACGTGCAGATGGATTTCGAATGGTAGTAGTTAAAAACAAGCTATTTTACCTTTTCGATGTTTGCCCCAAACCCGTAAACAGAGGGATATCGAATACTCATGAAAACGAGATATAAACACAGAAATAGTATATTAATTTTGTAAAATAAAGTAGAATGGATTCCAACAGGCACATTTTTCGAGATCAAACAATCCCAAAGCAAATAAAGGCAAGTTTAAACTGACTAATATAATAAACAACTTAATATACCTGATTCACTGTAAATATTTGCGATTAACGTGTCAGAGCAAAGAAGTGTACCTGTAAGGGAGCATCTACTGAATCTGGAACCCTGCCGACATGGAGGGCTTATCCAGGAAACTTCGGAGAAATACGGGATTCCCGAAAGTGAAATTCTTGATTTTAGTGCAAACTTTAACCCGTTGGGAAGCCCCTTTGAATATCCAGGAAGTGGACTGGACTTTGATGAGATTATAAAAAATAGTCTCGGAAAAATTCTGGAATACCCTGACAACCGATATCTGGAGTTCCGGGAAGCCGCAGCCAAATTCGTGGGGCTTGGAGTGTCCCCCGAGAATATCATCCCGGGAAACGGCTCGACAGAAATCATCCGGCTCCTCGTTGAATGTGTGATTGAGAAGGGAGACAAAGTCCTCATCCCGTGGCCCACGTTCGGAGAATACGAAATGCAGTGCCGGATAATGGGAGCTGAGATCGAATACCCTTCCCAGGAAGAAATCGAAACCCTTCCGGACGAAGTTCTGGAAAAGGCAAAAATCCTGTTTATATGTAACCCCAATAATCCAACCGGAAAACTGCGCACAAGAAACCAGCTGAAAGCCCTTGCCGAGCGTTGCAGAGCCCACAAAACCTTACTTTATGTTGATGAGGCCTTTATCGACCTATCTGACCCCGCTCAGAGTGTGGCAGACCTCACGGCTTCCAACGACTATATCTTTGTAATGCGTTCGCTTACCAAAGCCTTTGCGATTCCTGGTGTCAGGATGGGCTTTGGAATTGCTTCTCCAGGAATGGCTGGAATCCTGAACAAGACCCGACTTTCCTGGAACCTGGGGACAATCGCAAATGCGATCGGAATCGCCCTCCTGAACATGGACGGCGGCGCCTGCAGCCAGTACCTTGAAGAATCAAGAGTCGCAATCAGGGAAGAAGGAAAGCTTTTAAAAGCAAAACTTGACAGGATCAGGGGTTTTGAGGTCGGCGAGGTAAACGTCAATTATATCTTTGTCGACATCAGCGGGTTCATGCTTGACTCAGGGGAACTGAGCAAGCGCCTGGCAGCCCGTGGGGTCCTGGTCAGGGACTGTGCTAACTTCAAGTGCCTGGGAAAGGATTTCATAAGAGTTGCAGTCCGGCCCGCAGAAGAAAATGAGAAGCTCATATCTGCAATCGGAGAATTAATTACCGAGTGGGGCAGGGAACAGGCGAAGCAGGAACTCCAGCATGTGATAGAAAAAGCGGCTGAGGAAGGAATAGGCGGCCGAAAGACCTGCGAATACTACCCCTGTCACTTCCAAGGCCAGAACTGCACCTTCTGCTTCTGTCCATTCTATCCCTGTGAGGACGAAAGGACAGGCGGAAAATGGATCACAAGTTCCAGAGGCGGAAAAATCTGGAGTTGCGTAGACTGCCACCTTGTCCACAAAACAGAAATCGCCCAGCAGATCCTGGACTGTCTCATGCATGAAGGCGATACCGAGGAACTCGTGAAAGTTGCCTGGAAAAAGGTGATGGAGCCCATTTTATGATCATTCCGGACAGCGGACATCTAGCACTGGTACTCTTGCTAGCCGCGGCTCTCGACGTTGTGTTTGGAGAGCCACCGGCAGCTGTACATCCCGTAGTCTGGATAGGGAAGCTTATAGGCATCCTGAAAAAAGCGGCCCCAAGAATTCACAGGAAGCTATACGGGGTTGGAATGGCGCTTTCATGCGTCCTGTTTGCAGCCCTGGTGGGTTATTCGGCGATCTACATTGCCGCCCTTCCCTGGATGCCAGGAATTCTCGGGCTTCTGATCGAAGCTTACTTCCTGAAAGCAACCTTTGCGATCCGCTGTCTTCTCACCCCGGCCCGGGACATATACAAAAACCTGGAGAAAGGAAAGCTGGAAGCAGTCAGAGAACTGCTCCCTATCTACGTGAGCCGGGACCCTGAAAAGCTGAACAGAACCCAGATGTCATCGGCAGTTGTAGAGTCAGTTTCCGAGAATTTCGTGGACGGCATCCTGAGCCCGATATTCTATTACGCCCTTTTCGGGGAGCTCGGGTTAGTAGCCGCATACGCATACAAAGCAATAAATACCCTTGACTCTATGGTAGGCTACAAAACCGAACCATACAGGGAACTCGGATACTTTTCGGCAAAGTCCGACGATGTACTTAACTGGATCCCTGCTCGTATTTCCGTGTTTTTTATCCTTATTGCAGCCTTTTTTATTGCTCTGATCCCGAGAAACGAAGGAAAAGTAAACCCTCTGGAAAGCATAAAAAGCGCTATAAAAGACGGAGCAAAGACCCCCTCTCCGAATTCAGGATATCCCATGGCAGCCACTGCCGGGGCTCTTGGGGTGAAGCTAGAAAAACCCGACAATTATGTGCTTGGGGCCGCGTATTCTCCCACGGAAATAAAAGATATAAAAAGGGTATCCCAATTGATAGCAATCGCATCAGGAGTCTCACTTGCCGTCTTTGCGGCAATGATCCAGATCATGGGAGTCCAGCTATCAGCGATTCTGTATCTGTGACCTGCAGAAACCGGATAGTATTTACCAGGATTAATAGTATCTGAAGATTATTTACCTGAAGATTGTTTACCTGAAGATTGTTTACCTGAAGATTGTTTACCTGAAGATTGTTTACCTGAAGATTATTTACCAGGATATCATAACACTGTGAATAATTGGGACGGAAACCCTCAGAATTTTTGCAGAATTTGCAGAAGAATCGGGATTTCAATTGATTCAGGATATTCGGATCATGTTCCCCCAAAAGAAATTCCTGACAATAATTGATATTGCAGGATCCATGTATTTAGACCTGAGATGTCAACTGGCAAATCAGCCAGGATAAACATTAAAACTTATATCAACCGTTTTGATATATCACCCGGAATAAACATTAAAACTGATACCAACCGTTTTGATATATCACCCGGAATGAACATTAGAACTTATATCAACCGTTTTGAGAACTCTCGAAGTGATCATTATGAAGTTATCCGATATTGAGGAGAGGGACCTGAAAAAAGGGCAGCCTGAACAGATAGAGGAAAAAGCTACCATTGACATCCTCGACGTTCTGGCAGAAGAAGGCATCAGCGTACAGGACCTTGCAGACACGGCTCTCGAAATGTACGTCCCGCACCCGGGGCTCGAGACCAGGGAAAAAGCCGAGGCGTTGTTTAAAAGGGAACTCAAATTCGCCCTTTCAGACCCTAACCTCTGCCTCCTGATCTACTCGGGGATTTTGCTGGAAAGAGAAGGCATGGCGGGAACCCTTCCGAACCTTAGTAAAAAGTCCTATGAAAAAGACCTGTCTTTTATCATCGCAGACGAGGTGCTGGGCAACAGCATCGCTAACTACATTAGCGGGTCCAAAGGAACTTTTGAATTCGTGAGGTTCGATAAGCAAAAACCGGGAATCCTTGCAACGCTCGGACCTTTCATGGATGACGTGATCGGAGGGTTGATAGGTGGGGTATCTTCCAACATGTATTCACGAGGTATGGTAGACTGTAAGAGCAGTGACTGAAAAAACGGACGGTGAAGCAGATGAATTCTTATCTACTTGCTTTTAAGTCGGGCTTTGGTTTCCTTTCCACGATTCCAGTGGGAATCAGCATGGAAGGGATCGACGAGCTTATGAAAAAGATCTATTTTTACCCCGTTGTGGGAGCCATACTCGGATTGCTTATCGGGGCAGCCGCATATATCGGGCAGGCAGTTTTACCGGATACGGTTATCGCCGCCCTGATTATGGTATTAACATATTATCTAACAGGCTTCAATCACCTTGACGGGGTCACGGATATCGGGGACGGTTTCATGGCCCACGGGTCCCCTGAAAAGAAAATAAAAGCTTTGAAAGACACAAACCTCGGGACCGGAGGGGTATCTTCCTGTATTCTTTTGTTGTTAATGTTCTACGCTTCAATAAGGGCTGTGCAGGCAGAAGGAATAGTTACTTTCGGGCCCGGTTTGCCCTTGTTAATGTTTTTAACCCTGTTTATAGCAGAGGTCAGCGCCAAACAGTCCATGCTCACCATTGCAGCATTCGGAAAGCCCATACCTCCCCAGGGAGACCAGGCATATCCCGGCCTTGGAAGCATGACCATAGACGGCGCAACTAAAAAGAATTTCATTATAGGCTTTGTCTTCGGAGCGGTTGTATGTTTCCTGGCCATGGGGTTCATCGGACTGCTTCCGTACCTTGCAGCCTGCGGCTCAGCCCTCGTGCTCCTGAACCGAAGCTATGCCCACTTCGGGGGCCTGAACGGCGACGGGATAGGTATGGCAAACGAAATTGGCAGGGTAGTTGCCCTGGTTACTATCGCAGTTATTCTAAAACTATCTATAAACGGAAACCCGGGAGGATTTGAATGGACGCTATTGTAATGGCAGGGGGACTGGGCCAGAGGCTCGGAATGGGGGAAAAACCCTGTATTGAACTACTTGGAAAACCACTTATCTCTTACGTAATCGATACCTTGAGAGCCGCAAAGAATATAGACAAGATCTTCGTAGCAGTCTCACCGGTCACTCCCAGGACCGAGATCATGCTCCAGGAACGCTATAAAGGCGAAGTAGGGGTAATCCGGACCTTTGGTGGAAATTATGTGGGAGACATGATCCATGCCGTGGAAACCTCCGGAGCAAAGGGCTCCGTAATGATTATTATGTCAGACCTGCCCCTCCTTGATTCAGGAATGATAGACTCGGTCATAGAAAAGTATGAGGAAGCTGGGACTCCTGCACTTTCGGTTTATGTTCCGATCAACGTCTGCAAGGAAGCAGGCATCAGACCGGACACCGTCTTTAACAAAGAAGGAAAACTTATCGTGCCAACGGGAGTAAACATTCTGGACAGTTCGAATATCAGACAAGAACAGGAAGACTTTAATCTGATACTGAATAATCCCAAACTAGCAATGAATGTGAATACGGTTAAGGACCTGCAGCGCTGCAAGGAACTGCTGCAATGTGTAAATTAAAAAAAAATTGCTAGAGGTGTCATATATTCTAACCTTAAAAAAACTGGAATTATGCCGTGATGGAAAAAAAATCCTGCGCGGGGTCAACCTGGAAATTGGAAATCAGGAGATCCACAGCATCATTGGTGCAAACGGTGCGGGAAAAAGTACACTTGCCTATACCCTGATGGGACTTCAGGGCTATGAACAAAATGAAGGCAGCATTATTTTTGACGGGGAAGACATCGCGGAACTTTCAATCACGGAACGTGCAAAAAAAGGCATAACCCTTGCCTGGCAGGAACCAGCCCGCTTCGAAGGACTCAAAGTAAGGGACTACCTTGCAATAGGAGCAAGAGATAACGGTGGCATCACGGAAGAAGAGCTAAAAGATGCCCTCTGCAAAGTAGACCTGAACCCCGAAAAGTATCTTGACAGGGAAGTAGGGGAAGCCCTCAGCGGAGGCGAAAGGAAGAGGATAGAACTTGCCTCCATTATCACCATGAAGCCGAAACTTGCCATCCTCGACGAACCTGACTCAGGAATCGACGTGGTCTCCCTGAAGGAAATTGTAAACCTGATCAGGGCACTCAAGGAAAACGGCTCTTCGGTGCTTGTGATCACACACCGGGAAGAAATCGCAGCTGCCTCTGACAAAGCATCCCTCATGTGTGAAGGGGTGATCCTGAGGAGCGGAGACCCCCTGGAGATCAGCGAATTTTTCAAAAACAGGTGTATCCCCTGTGACAATAGGATATATCCCCTGACGGAGAACTAACGATGACCCTTACAAAACTGGACATGCTTTCCAAAGATACGGAAGATATGAACTCAGCCTATGATGCGGCCGGGGGAAACTCTGAAGTTCTGCACAATCACGAAATGTCCAGCCTCGTAGTTAGCGGGAACAAAGTGCTCAGCGCAAACGGGACCGAAGGGATTGTGCTTGAAAAAAAGGAAACCGAAAACGGCGTAGATATCAAAATGACCATCCAGAAGGGGTACAAAATCCCCCTCCCCGTCCACCTCTGCTTCGGTTTGATCCCGAAAGATGGAATCCAGGAAATTAAGATGGACTTCGTAGCCGAAGAGGATTCCGAAGTAGAGCTTATTGCCCACTGCACCTTCCCAAATGCTGTAAAGGTCGTCCACAAAATGGACGCTAAGATGGTCATCGGAAAGAACGCTTCCCTAAAATACACCGAAACCCACTTTCATGGCCCCCACGGAGGCATCGAGGTGCTCCCGAAAGCCTACGTAAAAATAGAGGAAGGAGGCAAGTACTATACGAATTTCGCCCTCATTTCCGGGAGAGTCGGCTTCCTTGAATTTGACTATAGTGTGGACGCGGAAAAGGATTCCATCTGCGAAATGGTCACAAAGGTCTACGGAAAAGCCGACGATAAAATAAGGATCCTAGAGAAAATCGCCCTGAACGGGGAAAACGCCCGGAGCGTTATCAAAAGCAGGATTGCCATCACCGACAACGCGATATCCGAATTCAGGGGAATCACCGAAGGCCATGCCCCCAGGGCCCGCGGGCATGTGGACTGCATGGAAGTCATCCAGGGCAACGCAAAAGCCGAAGCCATACCCATCGTCCGTGTCGACAACCCCCTTGCAAAGGTCACTCACGAAGCCGCCATCGGCTGCGTGGACAAAAAGGAAGTCGAGACCCTCATGGCTCGCGGCCTCGAAGAAGATGATGCAATAGATATAATCGTGAAAGGAATGCTTGCCTGAGGGCAGTATTCTCCTTTTTCACCCCCTCAAGAATTCGAATTCCAAACCGCCGGCCGGAAAAGATTCGATTTAAATTGAAGGGATTCAAAACAGGAGTTGAGAACATAAACAGCTATATTACTATCCTTGGAAAAAAGTATTCCGAGAAAAACCTCCGGCTTATCACAGGCAAAAGGGACGTTAGTTGCCACACGGAAAACATCCCTGAAGAAATGCTCCTTTTATGCGAAACCATCGAAGAGCCCCTGCGACTCCCTTACATGCTAGAAACCTTTTACACCATGCAGATTAAAAACGAAAAAGCCTTTCATTTTTCCCTGCTCCGGGTTCAGGTTGATTCGGACCTCAGGATGCATGAGGACATCCAGAAGTGCCAGCAAAGGAAATATGTGGCAGAAACCCTTGAGAAATTGCTCTACGGGGAACTGATGCTCGGAGGAGAAGTCCCGGAAATCGAAGATGCTTATTAAACTATCTTTTTTAACTACCTTTTTTAACTACCTTTTTTAACTACCTTTTTTAACTACCTTTTTTAACTACCTTTTTTACTACCTTTTTTACTACCTTTTTTACTACCTTTTTAAAGATACCCCTCTTAAATTCAAGAATTTCCATAATCCGGAATTCAGTTCAACCATCCGTTCAGGCACATTTTCATCCTCTTTTTACAGCTTCATATTTAAAAGAACTCTATTTTTTCAGCCCTTTTTCAAAAGCTCCTCTTTCTTCAGCTCACATTTCAAACCCCAAAATTATCGGTTCCGCAGACTAAATCAAATTGCGGGCGGCCACCCCTCCTTAAACAGGCTGTCTGATAATTACGGATAGTAATAATTGAAATCCTTTTTTTTCGATTTAAAGGTTCTAAAGACCTTATTTTTCACATGTTTTTGCCCTGGAATTGAATTGTCGGACAGCCTCTGAAGATCGGGGCATTCGTGACCCTCCGCACTCCCGTAGTAATAAATTCATAAAGAATATAAATAAATACATTGATCCTAAAGATATTAAGCAGGGGAAATTAAAGCCCGGAAAAACGGAACTTTCCGGCACAACCTTTTTACAGAAAGCCATCAAGGGACATAAGGAAAACGAACCTGAAGACCCACAATATATTAAGAAAATATACATAAAACCCCGGTTCGTAAAAAGAATTCGCCGGCAATCAGACATTACAGATGGAGAGGGGGATGATACCGGACCAGAGATTAGCCAGCGCATATCTTAGTGGGAACTGTAGAGCCGTATTGGAAAACCGGACTGGAAAACCAGATAATGGCAAAAACACTGAAAAACGGGAAGGCAGGAAGATCCTCACGACTTTAAAGGCACTCATACGAGCCAGTCATACTAATCCAGTAAGACATCTAAATGAGGCGCCACTGAGCCAGTAAGATATCTGAGTGAGGATCAATGAGCCAGTAAGGCATCTAAGTGAGGCATACTGAACCATTGAGGCATTCCTGCCCGAATGATATCAGCCTGAAAGGGGGGTTTAAAATGGCAAGCAAAGAAGAACTAATTCAGGAACTTACAGATGCAATCATATCCTGCAAAAAAGACAGGGTACTTGAGGCCGTAGAAAAGGCAAAAGGGGTGATGGAACCGTCCGAGATTATCGAAAAAGGGCTTGCAGCCGGAATGAACGAGGTAGGTACCCTTTTTGAGAGGGGAAAACTCTTTTTGCCACACGTTATGATGGCCGCAGATGCCATGACAGCAGGAGTTCAGGTCCTTGAGGCCGAAATGCCGGCAGGGGAACAGAAAAAGAAAATGGGGGTCATCGTGAACGGGACTGTGGAAGGAGACGTACACGACATAGGGAAATCGATTGTTTCAACGATGCTCCAATCCGCAGGTTTCGAAGTGCATGACATCGGTCGGGATGTCCCGATCCGGGATTTTGTGAACAAAGCAAAAGAAGTGAATGCTGACATGATAGGACTTTCTGCCCTTATGACCACTACCCTGCCGGGACAGAAAGAAGTTATAGAGCTCCTCAAGGAAGAAGGAATGAGAGACAGGGTAAAAGTCATGGTAGGGGGGGCCCCTGCAACCCAGGCCTGGGCTGACAAAATAAGCGCAGACTGTTATGCAGAAAACGCAAGTGAAGCCGTTGCAAAAGCAAAGGAGCTCATAGTCAAGAAGTAATGAACCTTATTTTTAAAAAGGAGGTGAAAGAAAATGGCAACGGAATATGCTTTGAGAATGGGAGACGGAAAGAGGATCTTCCTGAGTAAAGAAAAGATTCTGGAGGAGCTTGAAGCTGGGTCTGCTGATGCTGCAGATCTGGGAGAAATTCCCACCCTTTCCGGGAATGAAATCGACAAGGTCGCAGAAATCCTGATGATGCCAGGAAAAACCGTAAGTGTGGAACAGGGGATGGAAGTGCCTGTTACCCATGACATCGGGACCCTCAGGATCGACGGGGACCAGGGCAACAGCGGCGTGGGTATTCCCTCCAGTCGCCTGGTGGGCTGCATGATGCACGAGAGGGCTTTTGGGGCCGACACCATGGAACTGGGGCACATCGACTACAGTTACAAGCCGGTAAAGCCTGTTATCTCAAACGAGTGCCAGGCAATGGAAGTCTGCCAGCAGAACATGATCGTGCCGCTCTTCTACGGAGCAATGCCGAACATGGGGCTCTACTACACTCCTGACGGCCCATTCGAAAACCCCGGAGACCTCATGAAGGCTTTCAAGATTCAGGAAGCCTGGGATTCCATGGAACATTCCGCGGAGCACCTCACCAGGGACACCATCTGGATCATGCAGAAGCTCATGGCAAGCGGGTCCGACGGTGTGAACTTCGATACCATCGGGGCAGCAGGAGACGGAGACTTCTTCGGGTCCCTTCACGCAATCGAAGCTCTCCGGAAGGAATTCCCGAACATCTACATCGAAGCAGGAATGGCAGGAGAATGCGTTCTCGGGATGCATGGGGAACTTAAGTATGACGGCACAACCCTTGCAGGGCTCTGGCCGCACCAGCAGGCACCTCTTGCCGCAAAGGCGGGAGCAAGCGTCTTCGGGCCTGTATGCAACACCAATACCAGCAAGACATCTCCCTGGAATCTGGGCCGCGCAGTCACCTTCATGAAGGCAGCTGTGAAAGCTTCCACAATCCCCTGCCACGTGGACATGGGTATGGGTGTGGGTGGAATCCCGATGCTCGAAACTCCCCCCATCGATGCGGTTACCAGGGCCAGCAAGGCAATGGTCGAGATTGCCGGCGTAGACGGCATATAGATCGGAGTCGGCGACCCGATGGGTATGCCGATTTCCCACATCATGGCTTCCGGGATGACCGGGATCAGAGCAGCAGGAGACCTTGTAGCAAGGATGGAGTTCTCAAAGAAGATGAGAATCGGCGAAGCCAAGGAATACGTCGCAAAGAAGCTTGGCGTTGAATCCATGGACCTGTCGGACGAGCACGTCATGCGAGAACTCCGTGAAGAACTTGACATCGGCGTAATCACCTCCGTGGCAGGCGCAGCAAAAGGCATCGCCGCAAAAATGAACATCGAGAAACTGCTCGATACAAAGATAAACTCCTGTGATCTCTTCAGAAAACAGATCGCATAAATAGAAAAACTGAGAATTGTTTCCGGAAATAAATTCAAGAAAAAAATATAAGGAAAACATATATACACGAATAGATAAAATAAAAATAGAGCAAGTATTATAAAAATTCCCGATGAAATTCGGGAAAAAGGGGCAAATCCGTAAAGGGAAGTGGGATTCCGTTGAAAAGCTCCACAGGTTCTCCTGTACAATAACGTAAGTGGGGACCGAAGGAACTTTTTGAAAAATATAATTGATGCAAGTAGCTTAGGCTATACAATCCATGGCTATACAATCCATGGCCATACAATCCAGAGACTTGCCCTATAGCAGATGAGAACCGAATGGAAATAAGAAGAAAATCCGATGAAAAAGGAGAGAGAAAATGGCACAATGTAACGCATTTGCAGGATTCGATTATCTTGAGGGCGTAGAACTGAACCTCTTTACCACAGACGAGCTCAAGGCAATCCACTACGCCACAATGGAAGTCTTAATGAATCCGGGTATTCAGGTCTCGGACCCGGAAGCCAGGAAGCTATTCAAGGAAAACGGCTGTGAGGTCAATGAGAAGACCCAGGTCGTTAAAATTCCGGAATACCTGGTAAGAAGGGCACTTCAGCTCGCACCGTCAAGGTTCGTGCTCTGGGGGCGCAACAAGAAGTACAACACTGTCCAGGAAGCAGGAGGAAAGGTACACTGGACCTGCTTTGGGACAGGGGTCAAGATGTGCCGGTACCAGGACGGGAAATACGTAACCGTGGACTCCGTGGAACAGGACATTGCAGATATCGCAAAACTCTGTGACTGGGCAGAAAACATCGACTACTACTCCCTGCCGGTTTCGGCGAGGGACTGGGCAGGCAAAGGAGCCCAGGACGTCCACGAGACATTCACCCCGCTGACCAACACCCAGAAACACTTCCACCACATCGACCCCGTGGGAGAGAACGTGGAGTACTACTGGGACATTGCAAAAGCCTTCTACGGCGGGGACGAAGAGGAAGCCAGGAGAAAACCGATCTTCTCCATGCTACTTTGCCCGACTAGCCCGCTTGAACTCAGCGTCAACGCCTGCCAGGTCATCATCAAGGGTGCCCGTCTGGGAATCCCGGTAAACGTCCTGAGTATGGCAATGTCCGGAGGGTCATCTCCTGTCTACCTTGCAGGGACACTTGTGACCCACAACGCCGAAGTCCTTTCCGGAATCGTGCTTGCCCAGCTCACAGTGCCCGGGTCAGCCGTCTGGTACGGAAGTTCCACCACAACCTTCGACCTGAAGAAAGGTACTGCACCTGTCGGATCTCCCGAACTTGGCCTGATCAGTGGAGCTGTCGCAAAACTCGCACAGTTCTACGGTCTTCCTGCATTCGTGGCAGGCACCTAGTCTGACGCCAAGGTCCCGGACGACCAGGCAGGGCACGAAAAGACCATGACATGTCTCCTCCCAGCCCTTGCAGGTGCAAACACCCTCTACGGTGCCGGGATGCTTGAACTCGGTATGACATTCTCCATGGAACAGCTGGTAATTGACAACGACATCATCAAGATGACAAAGAAAGCAATGCAGGGAATCCCTGTCAACACCGAGACCCTTGCAGTCGAGTCCATCCAGAAGGTAGGCATCGGAAACAACTTCCTGGCCCTCAAGCAGACAAGAATACTTGTGGACTACCCGTCCGACCCGATGATCATTGACAGGCAGATGTTTGGGGACTGGGAACACGCAGGTTCCAAGGACCTGGCAGCCGTGGCAAACGAGAAGGTGATGGATGTCATGAAACACCACGAGGTCCCGCCAATCGACGCCGACATCCTCAAGGACATGAAGGCAGTCGTGGACAGAGCTGACAAGGCTTTCAGGGAGGGATAAAAATGGCAAGCAAAGAAGAAATCATCGCCAAAGCAAAAGAAGCAATTACCGAATATGACGAGGAAATGGCAGAAGAAGCCGCAAACGAAGCCCTTAAAGAAGGAATAGACCCTGTGGAAATCATCGAGCACGGCTTTACGGAAGGCATGCAGGAAGTAGGAGAGCAGTTCGAACAGGGGACAGTTTTCCTTCCCCACGTGCTTGCTGCAGCCGAGGCAATGAAAGCAGGAATCGAGGTTATGAAGCCGGAAATGGAGCGCCGGAAATCCAAAACCGAAAAGAAAGGAACAATCGTCATCGGAACCATCGAAGGGGACATCCACTCAATAGGAAAGGACATCGTTGCTTCCATGCTCAACATTGCAGGCTTTGAAGTGGTCGATCTCGGAAGAGACGTGCCCATCAAGACCTTCATTGAAAAGGCAAAGGAACTCAAACCTGAATTCGTTGCGAGCTCTGCCCTCATGACCACAACCATGGTTAACCAGATCCAGATCGAGGAACAGCTCAAAGAAGCAGGCATCCGCGACCAGGTAAGGACAATGGTAGGGGGGGCTCCGGTTACCCAGGATTGGGCTGACAAGATAGGGTCCAACATCTATGGGGAAAATGCCACTGATGCGGTAAACAAAATAAAAGCAGCACTTGGAGTCTAAAAGGTTAAAGAGCGGAAAGTTCCGGGAAAATTCAGGGCAATTCAAGGCTGGCTCCGGTGGAGCATTCGGGAATTGCCCCCGGGGCATCCTGCCCTGAAAGAATCAGGTCATGAAAACGGCCCGGGGCATAAAAATAAATAAGGTCATAAAAGGGAGGAGTTGGAGTGGATCTGAAAGCTTTGAAAAAGCAGGAAAGCAAACGAAAAATCAGTAAAGGGTATATGTGGGCCCTTTTCTGTGCCGTATTCTGGGGAATCTGGTATCTGCCGGGCACTGTTGTCTGGGTGCTGAACCCCTTTGACGAAATGTACGGAGTCATTGCAGAGACAAACGGAGACGCAGTATCCCTGGTTGTAACTGCAGTCCTGATTACCGCATTTAATGCGCTTACGGTTATGCTTGCCCTCATGGTCTGGAATGGGGTGCTGCAAAAATTCGGGGAACTGGGCCGTACACTAAAAGAGTTCAATCCCTGTTCCAAGTGGTTTTTCCTTGCCTCGATCTTCGGGGGACCGGTTGCGATTCTCGGGTCCTTTATGGCAATGGGATTTATCGGCGGCGCATTTGCCGCGGTTGCTGCCCTTCTCTATCCTGTGATCGGGTCCGTGCTTGCATATTACTGGTACGGGGAAAAAATTACAAAGAGAGCTGCAATCGGGATTTTAGTTATTATTCTTGGAGGAATTACCATCTTTGGCGGCGGGCTCATTACCGAGCTTGGTGCAGGAGAAGTGCCCTGGATCGGATACCTCGGCGGACTGATGGCAGCTGCCGGCTGGGGAATTGAAGGCGCAATCGCAGGTAAGGGACTTGACATTGCCGAGCCTGATGTGGGACTGACCCTAAGGTTTGTTGGAGAAAACATTATCTGGTGGATCCTTATCGTGCCGATTCTGGCAATAGTTGGCTTCCCGATGTATTCCTTTGCATTCCAGGCCTTTGAGCCTCTGACCCTGCTGGTCCTTATCTTTGCAGGGATTACCTTTGGTTTCTGTTATGTCTGCTGGTACAAGTCATTCCCCCTGATAGGGGTAGGAAGAGGGCAGGGGATAGGAAACCTCTACGGACTCTGTGCTATTATCTTCATCTTCCTCTTCTTCGGGGATGTGCCCCAGTGGACAATCCTGCTTGGAGGTGCGCTCTGTGTTGCCGGGAGTTTTATCATGTTCACGGAAGAAGCCGGAGAACTCGAAACCCTGAGAGGTGAGTGAGATGGGAAACCGGCCGTTAAAATTCAGGATTCTGGAACTTTACCTGGACGAAAAAGAACACTGGAACTATGAGATAGTTTCAAAGATAATGGAAGAGTACGGGATGAAGGGAGATTACCACAGGGACAGCATCAACTTCGATATCATCGAGCTGGCTTCCGGCGGAATGTTGAAAGACGTCGAACAAAAAGTGGATGAAGAGGGGATCTACAAGAAAGGTTTCCTTCTGCACAAATACGTAATCACGGATTTCGGGAAAGTCCGGGGTTCGGACGCATGTCTGAGATATGTGTAAAAGTGAAACAGAGGAGTTAATATGGTACAAACAGAAGCCGCAATGGAAGCCTACAATGCCTACTGGGCAAATTCCTTCATACCTGCAGGGGACATCATGTGGATGGTCCTGATCCTGATCCTGGCAGTGGTTGCGCTCTGGCAGGCCAGGACCTTTGTGTCCCAGTTCTGAGCATTCGACAAAGTTCCGGGCTTCCGGTAAAGGACTAAGCCTTAGGGGAAGTTCGGAGCTTTCGGGAAAGTTCTAAGCCTTAGGGAAAGTTCGGAGCTTTCGGGGAATTTTTGAGCTTTCGGATAAAAATAAAAAAGTATTGAAGGCACTTCCGCCCACTCCTTAAGAAAAATACCGCAGGGAAGAGTACTCTCAAGAATGAAGAGCCTGTTGTTCCCCCACCCCTGGCAAAGCGGAGTTTATGCCCTAAAGGAAATGCGGACAGAGGGAGGCACGGGCTGCATATGAAAAATGCATACAATTTGCAGAAAATTCACAGGAGATACCAGTCCGTATCGTCAACCGAGAGGTCTTCCCGGAGACCGACCTTTCTTTCGGGAAGCTTTAAAGCTTCTGCAATTGCATCGGAAAAATCCTGGAGGTACTCTTTGCAGGAGAGACTGTTGTAGATGAAGGATTTTTCGGGCTGGAGCATACTCCGGATTGTGGATTCTCTGGGGACCAGGGAAACTTCCACATCCACCATTTCCAGGGCTTTTTCCATGGCAGTCCGGAAATCCCCGATACAGTAAGCAATCCTGTGTCCGTAATTACTCCGGGTTTTTTCGAGATAACAGGCAAGCCTTTCACTTTCGAGTTTTATAAAATCCCTTTTGATCTGCGTCACGTTGCATTTTCCCATCATGAATTTGTAGTGCATGAAAGGGTACTGCGTGTCAAGTTCCCTCGGGGCAACCCCGCAGGTCCCGAAAGTCACAATGTGCACATCCTCGGGTTTTGCAAGCCCGAAGATAATCCGGTCGAATTTTTTATGGGAGGGGCTTTCATGGTAAGGTTTCCTCTTTGCACAGGGAACAAAAATACAGATTTCCCTAAAAGGGGCTTCGTATTCGTTCAAAATCCACTCATTGGCCCTTACCATATCCGGATGGTAAATAATCCTCTCGTTATCAAGAGGCTCGGAAGAGCGTTCATCTTCAGGAATAATCGGCTTCATAACTTCCAGGGCTATTGATCAAAGAAATTATATATATAATTTTGTGATTAGATGAAGATAGAGAATGTGAGCTTTTGTGCAAACAGCGCAAAACAATAATATAATAAAAGAGCCTAAAAATGTTAACATAAATAAGTAAATAAATATATTCATCGCTAATGGTAATATAGCAATAAAATCAATGCTTAAACAGATTCCTGAGCACAATATTAAATCAGTACCGGGGATGAAAACACAGAAAAAACTAAAAAAGGCAAACTTCTAAGTGGTCTTATGGTAAATTCAATTCATGAGATGATAAGAGCAAGCTTCAGATGCGAGGACATGGTAAAATGTGTACTTGGTTTGAAGTCCCTTGACATCGATGCATACAAAGCCCTGCTCTCTTCCGGCCCCCTGACAGCCGAAAGCCTGGGTGAAATCCTTAACAGAGAAAGAAGCACTGCATACCGTTCCCTTCAAAACCTGATAGCCTGCGGTGTCGTTTACCGGGAAACCAGATCCATCGAAAGCGGAGGATACTATTACGAATACGTAGCAATCGAGCCCCAGGAAATGAAAACGATGGTCAAGAAAAACGTGGAGGAATGGTATGAACAGATGAACGATTTAATCGAAAAAATGGATGACAAAATGAACGTCCTCATCATGAGAATGGATGATGAGGAAGACTGATCCCGAAAACTCCAACGAGGCATTTCAGGATACGCAGCCCGCAACAGTTTAAAGATATAATTATTCATAAACAGAAAGAAAAAAGGAATTTCAAGAAAGGAAAAAGAAAGGAAAGCCGCCAGAAAATAATTTTGGCAAGCCTGAAAAAGAATTCAGCTTCCTTTCACTGTTATAATCCGCCTACAAATTCATCCATTCTATCAATAGCTTTTTTGAGGTCATCCATGGACGCTGCATAAGCGCAGCGGAGGAAACCTTCTCCTGCTTCTCCGAATACGTCTCCCGGGATTGCGACAACTCTCTTTTCGTTCAGAAGCCTTTCAGAAAATTCACTGGATGAAAGGCCCGTAGCCCCCACGTATGGGAAGGCGTAGAAAGCCCCTTTGGGAGTAAAGCAGTCAAGACCTATCCTGTTAAAGCCCCTGACGATGAAGTGCCTGCGACGGTCGTATTCCCTGACCATTCGTTCCATTTCGTCATTCCCGTTCCGAAGAGCTTCAAGGGCTCCTATCTGGGCGGTTATGGGGGCACAAAGCATGGAGTACTGATGGATCATCATCATGGAACGGATGATCTCGGGAGCGGCCATTGCAAAACCGAGTCTCATGCCTGTCATTGCATATGCCTTGGAAAAGCCATTCAGCATGACGGTCCGCTCTTTCATACCCTCAAGGGAAGAGAAGGGGATATGCTTGCCTTCATAGGTAAGGCATTCGTAAACCTCATCCGAGATCACTAAGAGGTCATGCTCCGCCACAAGGTCAGCAATGTCCTCAAGGTCTTCCCGGGTCATGATAGCCCCTGTGGGATTGTTCGGGAAATTGAGCACAATTGCCCTGGTCTTGCTGGTGATAGCAGGTTTAAGGACTTCTGCAGTGAGACGGAATTCATCGTCCCTGTGGGTGGAAACGATCACAGGCTTGCCGCCTGCCAGGACTACCGCAGGGACGTATGCCACATAGGCAGGCTGGACCACAATGACTTCGTCTCCGGGGTTTACCACTGCCCTGAGTGCAATGTCAATAGCTTCGCTAACCCCGGTGGTAACCAGGATCTCGGATGCCGGGTCATAGTCCAGGCCATAGCGCCTGTAATAAGTCCTTGAAAGTTCATCCCTGAGTTCCGGAAGTCCGTAATTGGAAGTGTAGGAAGTCTGCCCTTTTTCGAGAGAGTGGATGCACATTTCCCTGATGTGCCAGGGAGTAATGAAATCCGGCTCCCCCACACCAAGGGAGATAACATCCTCAAGTCCGGAAACCAGATCAAAAAAACGGCGTATACCCGAAGGGGGAACATTTTTAACTATTTCCGCAACAAATTTTGAAGGATCACATGGAGGTCTCAAGAAAACACCCCGATCAAAAATTACATGAGTAAAACAAATTATGAAAAGGAATAGAGGGATCAGGCTTATCAAAATCCTCTAATCAGAGAGAGACCGGGAGCCGCTTAATTGCTTCCGGTTCGTGGAGAATTACCCCATCTTCCTTATAGGTCTTCAACACGAAATGCGTTGCCGTGTTCTGTACCTGGTCAAGGGTCGCTATTTTTTCTGCCACAAAAAAAGCCACGTCCTTCATGGACTTACCCCTAACAGTAAGGGATATATCGTAGTCCCCGGACAAAAGCCGAACAGAGCGGACCTCTGGGAATTTATAGATCCTTTCTGCAATTACCTGGTATCCCTGGTTGCGCTCCAGCGTGACCTTCAGTTCGATCACGGCGTAGACGTAGTTTTCTCCGACCAGGTCCCAGTCAATGATGGTTTTGTAGTGCCGGATAACTCCTGTCTCCTCGAGTTTTGCAATTGCCTGAGAAACTTCCTGTGCAGTCATATCCGTAAGTGCTGCAATTTCATCGGGGCTTGCTCTCGCATCGTTTTCAAGAATTTCCAGAATGTGTCTTATCTTTTCATCCATTGATAGTCACCGGCACGAAATTTTTTCAAAAATTTAGGGTTGATCCCGGAGGGGGACCAGATCCTGAAAAGAATTACTCTATCAGGACAGCGTTTACGACTCCTTCCTGTCCCGGTCTGCTTGTTACCCTTGCAGTACCGAGAGGGGTCTTAATGACAGAGCCCTTGGTCAGGATGTTACGCCTGATGTAGTGTTTGTTTGCTGTGTTGTCTACAACGGTTTCGATAGTTGTAACCGCTGTTTTGCCGTCGTTAGGGTTCGTTACGTTTGCCACATTGGACTGAAGGAGTCTTACCTTCCTGTTGCCTCCCATAGTGGAGACATTCTTCCGCTTCACATCGCTGATACGGGTATCCGCTGATTCACGGCCCATCTCAAACTTACGCTTCCCGCGGGCAGCTGTAACCTTCCCACCAGTCGCCCTCCTTCTGGAACTGCCTTGCCATCTCATATTATCGCCTCATGAATGTATTAAAATTCTGTTCAGGTTTCATATAATGCATTTAATGCCTTAACTCTTACAAATATGCCTTATGCGATTATTTTAGGTTATGCCGATAGTAAATATCCTGTAATCTGGTGATCCCGATCAGGGTAGATGTATGCCGTTAAGTAGCTTAATTGCCCTGATAATATATTAATTGTATGAACAGGAGTATTTAATTAGCGTATTTGCTACGGACATATCATTACAAATAGAATCGTATAAGAACTTTGCGATCAGGCATCCGAATAATTCCCGGATTTGCCCCCGGACCCGGGCACGACCTGCCTTCAAATAGCAAAGTGCCTGAAGAGTAGTAAAGTACAAGTATAAAAATCAATGCATAAATAAGTTGTTAACGCCGAAAGTCCATAAAAACAAACGAATTCAAAAAACAGCGGATTAAGGAGAGAATATAATGGTCACGGAAATTTCAATAGACAATATATGCGGACACACGACAAAGATTATTGCCACAAAGGAAGGCAAAAAAACTCATGTGCATATCAAAACTACCTGTGAAAAGCTCAGGAACTGGGGGACCAAATTTGACTTTGAGATGAATGATCTCATGGGGGGGCAGGATAGTATCCTTTCCAAAAAGTCCGCTGAGAACCCGATTACTCCCACCTGCCTTGTCCCTGCGGCCGTTATGAATGCCTGCTGGCTGGAAAACGGGATGATCTCGAAGAATCTTGCCAGGGAAAAGGGAAAGATGCAGATCATTTTTGACAAACTGGAGTAAGGTTTTAACAAGCAGGAGTGGGCATTCATCCGAACAAACTTTTTTTATAAGAAGATATGAACCTGGTCCGGAGCTAAAAAATACTTCAGGACCAGTGCTTCCTTTGAAAATTTATCAAGGTAAGGCTGTGAAAAAAATAAATATCGAAATATTTATATTTGAAACGGTTGTGTATAGTTTATCCAAAACGGAACAATGATCGATATAAAAATACACATTATAATAGTTGCAGTTCAACAAATTTGAAACCCGAGTGAGAAACATGGATATCAAGGAAATCAACAATTACGGCCAGGAACTGATTGCCCGTCTGAACCTCAAGACCTCCCCGGTGGCAGTAAGATTGATACCTGCAGGCGGAGAAATCCCCACAGAAGTCAAAAAGGTAGAAGAAACCATGCGCCACTGCCAGATGATCGACAGGGTTAGGAAAACAGGGGAAGAGTTTTACTCCCTGGTCGAAGACCAGATGTGCAAGGGAGGAGCCGCTTCCATGGGACTCGGTACGATGCCAGGAAAGGTGGGAAGCGGAGAGTTCTACTACAAAGGCCTGAACCACTTCAGCAACATCAATGCCGCCCGCCGCACTGTTGAAAACGCCCCAATGCTCCCCCCCAAAAGCACCGAAGCGATCCTGTACGGAGCCCTTGATAAAGTTAGCTTCGAACCAGACGTCGCAATGGTCATCTGCAACCCCAAACAGATCATGCTGCTCACCCAGGCAATCATGTACAAGCGCGGAGGCCGCCTGGAAGTCGGTTTTGCCGGGAAGCAGAGCATCTGTTCCGACGGAGTAGTGCAGGCCTACAGAGACGGCCAGGTAGGGATCACAGTAGGCTGCAGCGGAAGCCGTGCCTATACGGAAATTGCCGATGAGGAAATGACAATCGGCATCCCCGTGGAACTCCTGCCAGATATCACTGAAGCCCTGGAAAAAATTTGTCCGAATTAAATGTAGGGGGGCTACCCCCTTAATCCCTTCATTACTACTGATCATTTTAAAAACCAGTTTCTGACTATTTTTATCTGGATCATATTTCCGATAAACCTATTTTTGAACAATTTTCCCCACCCCTACTTCCAAAAAGCATATATTCGAACTATTTTTTACGTTCCTTTTTCTGAGAAACCTACACATTATTCACCCCTAAACAGGAAATGCTTGAAGAACCTGATATTCAGGGCAGGAAGCAAATGAATTGAGGAAGCCAATGAATTATTATACTAAAAGAGAAAATTTGAGGCAAATGACCAATTACATAGCAGACTCGGCAGTTTTCATAATGGGCAACTGCGACGTGGACAGTTCCCTCCTTATCACCGTCCCATCGGTTGAGGATGAGTTGAAGAGCAGGGATGCCATCCTCCGCTTTGACCTGGCAAAGGAAGGAGGGCTAAGAGTTGAATGGCCCGAGCCCGAAATGGTAAAAGCTGTCAGGGAGAAGGCAGAGCATACCAGGGATTCGGAAGAGCTTTCAAAAACCGATCTGGAAGTCCTTGCAAAAGCCCTGGAACACAAAGAAAAAGCGGTCCTTTTGACGGATGACTACGCCGTGCAGAACGTTGCCGTGCAACTCGGAATTGAGGTAAAGCCAATAGCCCAGAAAAAAATAAGGGACATCATAATCTGGCAAAAGCAGTGTATAGGCTGCAAACAGACGTTTGAAAGAGGAGATGTCTGCCCGGTTTGCGGATCACCCCTCAAGAAGAAAAGAAAGACAAAGCTCTGATGAAAAGGGGAAGAAAAAGATATAACGCTTGGTAGTGTAATAATGCTTGTAGCTGAGTATTAAAATACCAGGATTACATTTTTCAGGCAGTATTTGTAAGACAAGCCGGAAATAAGCCGGAAGAAAGAGCTGAAAAAATACTGCAAACCAAAACAAAAAAACAATATTCAGGTGGGAATGGAGGAATGAAGAACATAGAAGATTTGATCCAGAAAGCTGTTGAACTTCAGAACAACGGGCTTGTAAGCGGCCAGATTGCCGACGAACTCAATGTTTCCAGGGAAACAGTGACCTGGCTTTTGACCCGCTCGAAAAAAGACGTTACAGCTCCCGCACCGAAGGACATTTCCGTAAACTGGAGCAGCATAGGGAAAAGTGCTACAAGACTCCACTACATCTCCCTTGCCCTCTGCGACATGGTGCTTGAGACCCTGGAAAAAACAAACACGGAAGTGGATGTGGTCGTAGGAGTTGCTGCCAGCGGAGTCCCCCTTGCAAGCATGATGGCGAACGAACTGGGAGCAGACTTTGCCCTCTACCATTCCCGTAAAGCACAGGACGTTATCCAGCCCGGCAATAAAGGAACCATCAGCCGCAACTTCGGAAGCGTTGCAGGCAAGAACTGCGTGATCGTTGATGATGTGATCACGACGGGCTCCACCACCACGGAAGTGGTAGAACACCTGCGGGAAATGGACGCAAAACCGAGAGTCGTAGTAGTTCTCGTAGACAAAAAAGGCTCGGATACCATAGCCAACGTACCCATACAGTCCCTGGTGAGGATTGTGAGGGTGGACTGAAAGCGTAAAAACGAGTATAATAAAAGAAACTTTACTTCCCTTTTTTTATTTCTTTTACATTTTTTCGGGATTTTGCCTGTATTCTTTTATTTCCCGAACATTTACTAATTTTTAGAGGTTTTTTACAGGTATAGGGGACCCTCTAAAGAAAAAAAATGAGAAAAAAGAAAAAAATAGACTGAAGAAAAAAAAGGAAAATAGAAGTCGATAATCAGTATTCGACTTCCGTGGACCCAATTTTTTCCGCAAGCCTTGAGAGAACCTCGGTCCGCATCCCTTCCACGAACTTGATGCTCCCCACGACCAGGTGGCCGCCTCCGTTCACACCAGCACCTTTCATTTCCTCACGAAGTTCCCGGACGATCTGCGGGATGTTCATGAGTACTCCCTTTGAACGGATAACCGCAAAGTCCGGGCCAAAGCCCAGGGTTACCATGGGTTTTTCAGGGTTCTTTTTGCAGAGTACGTCATGCACTTCTCCCGAAGTCTTCCCCGGGGGTGGGAAAGTGAATTTGTGGGCATAGTTTTCCACATCAAGCACGTTCATGATAGCCCCGTTTGCAAGCTTCTGGGACTTTATGTTGAAAAGGCAGGTATCGAGCTGTTCCTGGATCATGGTATTTGCCTGCTCGCAGAGCAGAGAGACCAGCCCCCTGTGGGTCTTGTGATCGCCCAGGTCAAGGATGTCATCAATAACACCTTTACCACTGCTGAATTTGAGCCAGAACTGTTCGTAATCCAGGGCAAGAGCCATTTCCTTCAGTTCCTCAAGGGTGTAGCGGTCCGAGGCAAGGGAAATATACCTCCCGGCTTCCGGAGCCTCCGAACGATCCCCAACCGCCGAAACTGCAGGCAGATGCCTGATAGTCTCACTGATATCCGGGTTGATCATGCGGGCTACTTCGGCACAGAGCATACCTGCCGTAACCCCGAAATCGCCGCCCACGTGGGCAGGGTTTACGTGCCCGATAAGGTACTGGTCGACAATTTCGTCCGGGTGGTGGTGATCGATCACCAGGAGGTCCATATCATAGACCCTGGCCTGCCTCATAGCGGGTACGTCTTCTTCCGTGGAGCCGTTGTCCACAAGGATTACCAGCGGCATTTTCTGCCCGTGCCGAGAGGCATCCTCAAGAGCATAGGAAATGTCCCGGGTAACGTCGGGAAGCTCATAGAAAGGAGCCTTGGAAGGAGCCCGCTTATAGAAGTAATACTCGGCATCCGAACCCCCGATTTCCTTGATAAGGGGCAAGATTGCTCTTTCAATGGCAATGGCCGAGGTAATCCCGTCGGCGTCGGCGTGGTGCCTGAGGATGATGGGTTTTGAGTGGAGAATCGCTTTTTTGATTTCCCTGGCCACGTGAAGCATCTTAGGCTTCAGCTTATCCATTATTTCACTTTCGATCAGGAAGGGAATATCGGCAGGAGCCGCCTTTTCCTCAATTACCCTCTCGACCCTGGCCCTGACGGCAGCTTCCCTTTCCGCGGTAAGCCGCTTCATGCTCATGACCTCGATCTGGACCTGGTCATCACGCAGGGTAACTTCTCCGGTGATGGACACAACCATTTCCGCATCAATATGAGGGTAAGCTCTTTTCCCGGCACTCTCGAAAGCCGCACAGGGAACGAAGCCCCCTTCATCACTGATCGTGAAGATGGTAGGTCCACTGGTCTGCTTTACCTGAATGATCTCTCCCTCGATCCGGACCAGCCTGCCCTTCATGCTGGTATCGATAGTATCGGAGCTTTTGACAGGAAGTTCCTTTTCAAGCTCGATAGTTTCATACTTCTGGAGGGTTTTGGGGATCAGGTCCAGTTTTCCTCCGGCCTTGATACTTTTTACGAGCACGATAACGACTGCCCCGACTGCCGGAGGGACTTCTACATTGCTTGAGTGCATTAGCCCCCTTACGTGGGAGTTAAGATCCACGAAAACCCCGAAGGAAGCCGCACTGCTCACCTTTCCGTGGTAAAGATTCCCGGCCTCCACATCCTTGAGGTCGCATGAGTCGTCCAGGTCATAAACATACTGGGATTTGGAGCAAGAAACGCAGGTCTCGTCTTCAACCTCATCAGGATTATAAATCGGTGCCCCACAAACCTTGCAGGAGTAGATCTTTCCCAACCCCCGGCAGGTTTCGCAGGGTTCCGTGACCTCAATATGCCCTACTCCCTTACATTTTTCACATTCCGCACCGTTTTTAAGAAAACTGTCAATATCTTTTTGTGAGATTTTCATTAAATCAACGGATTTCGCCTTGCCTTTCCCCTTACACTGGGGACAGACCTCGGTTGAAATTACTCTATAACCACGCCCGTGGCAATCTGGACATTCCTTACTCATGAATATCAACACCGGGGTTTCTTCTGAATCTGCGTTTTAACGCACTCATTTTGCTCTTCAAAATCGTAATTCAAGTTCTAATCGCTTCCTAAAATCGCTTCCTGAGCGTGTACTCTCGCATCGCTGTCTGCGCTTAGTATCACTTTATGCATTTATTAATTTATTGTTTGTGGGGTCGATCTCAATCAAATAGGGTCTTTCAACTCCTCCTTATGGTTCCAATAAAAAATTTCCAAAGAAATAAGGAGCCAGGAAGAGTCCTTATATGGATTTGCCTGTTTTAAAAGGATTAATCCATGATAAAAAACCTGTAAACCCGGAAATGCTCTCGGAGCAGGAATTTTCAGGCATAATTCCCCGGATAGAGAATAATTATTTAATGATGAGCCCAATTTAAATATAATGAATAGGAGGGGCATTTTACTATGAACGGTTTTACCAGTCCATTATTAGTTCCTGTATTAATAGTTGTATTATTAATACTCTCACAGGCAATAAAAATGGTAAATGAGTATGAGCGCGTCGTAATTTTCAGGTTAGGACGCCTCAGTGGAGTGAAAGGGCCGGGGATTTTTTTGATCATCCCCTTTATCGATAGGGCCGTAAAAATCGACCTGAGAGTTGTCACAATCGACGTTCCAAAACAGGCCGTAATTACAAAGGACAACGTGACAGTTGAAGTTGACGCCGTTGTATATTACAAGGTCGTGGAACCCGGGGCCGCCATCACCCAGGTCGAGAACTACATGTTCGCAACTTCCACCCTCTCCCAGACCACCCTAAGAGACGTGCTGGGTCAGATGGAACTTGACCAGGTGCTCTCAGAGCGGGAAAACATCAATATGGAAATCCAGGAACTCCTCGACGCCTCCACCGACCCGTGGGGTATCAAAGTTACCGGAGTCACTATCCGGGACGTGCTCCTGCCCGAGACCATGAGGAGGGCAATCGCAAAGCAGGCGGAAGCCGAAAGGGAAAAGAGGGCCAGGATTATCCTCGCGGAGGGGGAGTATCAGGCTGCACAAAGAATGAAAGATGCGGCATTCCTCTACCAGGATACCCCAACAGCCATCAAACTCAGGGAACTGCAGACCCTCGCAGAGATTGCCAGGGAAAAGAACCTTATCGTTGTCACGCCGGCCGGAGCCGTGGAAACCGGCAACATAGCCGCCCTTTCCAAAGCAGTTACTACAAAGACAGAGGGATGAAAAAAAGAAAAAATAGAGAGGAAAAGGGGGATGGAAATGCGCTGGAAGAAGGCATCCGGTATATTTTTCATTTTATTCCTGTGCTGCTTTCTCACAGCGGCCCTGGCATTCCCTGTGGGAGCCCAGGAAGAAAAGGTACTCGTACTCGAAATTGCCGGAGCCATCACTCCGGCATCCGATAACGTCATAGTTGATGCAATCGAAAAGGCTGAAAACGAGGACTTTGAAGCCCTGGTGATCAGCCTGGACACGCCGGGTGGCGGTCTTGAAGAGACCCAGGTGATCATAAAAGAGATAGAGAACACAAGCGTGCCGGTTATCGGCTACGTCCCCGAAAGTGGGAAAGCCTGGTCTGCGGGGACCCTGATCCTGATGGGAACCGATATCGCAGCCATGGCCCCTTTCACCGTCATTGGCTCTGCCCAGCCCGTACAGATGTCTGCCGAGGGCACCGAGCCTATAGAAGACGAAAAGATAATCAACGCCCTGGTTAAGTTCTCGGTTTCTACCGCAAAAAAGCATGGGAGAAACGAGACCTTTGCAGAAGAAGTCATCACCAAAAACAAGAACCTTGATGCTGAAGAAGCCTTGGCTTCGGGCGTGATCGAATATGTCTCTCCTTCAATCCCCGACCTCCTCAACCAGGTAGACGGAGAGGAAGCTAAGGGAAAGACCCTGAAAACCGAAAATGCAAGGACCGAAACCTACGAACCCCCCTTCCCCCTGGCATTTATCGAGCTGATCTCAAACCCGGTCATCTCGTCCCTCCTCCTGACCATAGGGCTCTACGGGATAATTTTCGGGATATCGAATCCCGGAGCAGGGGCTGAGATTTTCGGGGTCATCGCAATCGTGCTCGGACTGATAGGAACGGGCTTTGACGTCAACATCGGCGCCATTTTCCTCATTATCGTGGGAGTAGGACTCATGCTTCTGGAAATCCAGTCCCCGGGTTTCGGGGTCTTCGGGATTGCAGGCCTGGTAAGCCTTGTGATAGGGAGTATCTTCCTCGTACCCATGGGGGCTGAAAACATCTATACCCCTGAATTCCGGAGGACGCTAACCCTTACCATAGTCACCCCGACAATCGTTTTCGGGCTTTTCCTGGTCTTTGCGGTCTACAAAGTAGCCGAGTCCCGGAAGAAAAAACCAGTTATAGGAGCCATAATCGGAGACAGCGCGAGGACAATAGAAGCAATAAGCCCGGATAAGCCGGGTTTTATCCGCTACAGCGGGGAGTACTGGCAGGCCAGGTCCGAAGAAGAAATAGGGAAAGGAGAAAAGGTGGAGATTATCGGAAAAGAGCAGGAAGTGCTTGTTGTGAAGCGTAAATCCTGATTTTATTATTAAGTATTATTATCAGGATTTACTCTTTTTACACATCATTTCTTTTTCAAGATTTTATCCTTATAATGTATCCTTATAAAAAATATTCTCATTTTAGTTTTTCTTTTCTTCCCTTATTTTCTCCAGAACCTTCTGCTTTTTCCCGATAGCTTCGGCTGCGGCCCTGTCGATTGCCGCCCTCATCTCCTCAAAGCCCCTGGGATTTTCTTCCCCGTGGACTTTTTTAACCGGGGTGTAGGCGGATTCCCTGAAGCGCGGGGCAAAGTCCCTGCGTTCCCCGTCAATAATTACTTCGGCTCCGGTGCCTTCTTCCACATGGCCTATGATGTCGATCGCAACGCCTGCGGCCCGGACAGTCTCAAGGATCCGGTCTGCGTATTCCGGGGGAGCGATGACCAGCAGGGCGTCCAGGGACACGCCGAGGTAGTCTATTTTCAGGGTTTCGAGCATTGAGAGGACCTTCGGATTCACAAGAGCCCGCATTTTTGCTTCTTCAAAGACCAGTTTTACTCCTGCGGTTTTTGAGATTTCCCGGGCATCCCCGCGGATCCCACCGTTGGTTACGTCGGTCATGGAATGGACATTTACATGGAGCCCGGACTCAAGAACGGCTTCGCAGGCTTCCAGGAAACGGATGTTGATGGTTTCGTCCACAACATCGTGCATGCCGTAGTAAAGTGCAGTTGTGGAAATCGTTCCGCCACCTGCCCCTTCGGTCATCAGGATCAGGTCACCCACTTCGGTCTGGTTCCGCGATGTGAGGGAAGAGGTCACACCAACTGCCCCGACGCCTCCGGTCATGCGGTCCCCTATGACCATGTCCCCGCCAATCCGGAGAGTGCTTCCAGTGATCAGGGGGATTCCGGTAAGTTCCGAGACCGTAGTAATCCCTGCGATATGGTCGAAGATCTTTGCAACGTCCCCGTCGTCTGCGACATGGATATCAGAGAGCATCGCAAGGGGGCGGGACCCCATGGAATAAATGTCCCGGAGGGCAGCCCTGGCTACGTGGAAACCGGAAAGGAAGGGGAAGTCGCTTAAGCGGGAATGGATACCGTCGATGGTCAAGACCAGGTATTCATTACCGATCCTTACAACCCCGGAATCATCAAGCTGAGAACTGTCCACCACAGCCCCTGTCTGGCCTATGACTTCCCCGAGCTTGGAGTGCACGTAGAAGTCTCCGGTCCCTCTCGAACCTACCCCGAATTCTCCCATGGAAACCCCCGAGACAGTGGAGTTTAAAATCTCCCCCTTCACGTTTAGAGTCGCCCTGGCTTCGGAAATCACCGCCGACGCAATCTCCCGGGCGCCTTCCGGGCTTAGCTTCTTTATCTCGAGAATTCTTTCAACAAGCTGTGCCTTAAGCCCGTTTTCATTTTCAGGATCCTGCCTGAGTGACCGTTTTGCGTAGCCTTCTATGTCCATAATATCATCTTCTCGCAAAATTAACTCTTAGAAACTTCAAAACATTTCTTACCATTTAACCACTGGAAAAAAGGAAAAAATGAAAGCCATAAATGAAAAAGCTTTCAACACATACTGACAAAGTTTTTCAGGATCTGCAGCCCAACATCCCCACTTTTTTCAGGATGGAACTGCGTCCCCATGACGTTGCCTTCCGAGTTTACGACCGAAGCTGCAAACTCCAGCCCGTACTCACATGCCGCAAGGGTATGCTCCGGGTCAGTGTCCACGTAATAGGAGTGGACGAAATACACGAAAGCCCTGTCAGGGATTCCCTTGAAAAGGGGATGGTCCTGTGTGATCTTTATATTGTTCCAGCCAATATGGGGCACTTTAAGCTCGGATTTTGGAAAGCGAACGACCTTCCCGGGGACCAGGGCGAGCCCGTCGGTCAGCTTCCCTTCCTCGGATGTGCTCATAAGAAGCTGTTGTCCGAGGCAGATCCCTAGCATCGGTTTCCCGGATTTTGCATACTCGTAAACGGTCTCTTTGAGGGGGAGCAGGCAGCTCATTGCGTCCACAAAAGCGCCAACACCCGGAAGAATCACTCCGTCAGCGGCAAGAATCTCTTCAGGTTCCCCCGAAATTACGGGACTCGCTCCTGCGTGTTCGAGCCCCTTTTGAACACTCCGGAGATTTCCGATCCCATAATCGAGAATCACGATTCTCTTCATAGCTCTAACAAATAAAGTTAAAATAGATTAAGTTTACGAGCAAATATATAAAGATTGAAAAAAAGTATAAAGGTTGAAAAAATTAAGAACTCTATCCCTTACTGCCCTGTTCTTTAACGGTTCTTTACTGCTCTGTCCCTTACTGCCCTGTTCTTTAACGGTTCTTTACTGCTATGTCCCTAACTGTCCTGCTCTTTAACGATTTGCTTTCCGTGGTTTTTTCAAAAGTCACCCTGGACTTACCGCAATGTACACATTCATAGCGCTTTTCAACCACTTTTGGCAAATAGGAAAGCGCACCGCTTTTTCGTTTCCATTTATGCAATCCCAAAAAACACAAAAAACTATGCGGACCCGTTTTTTCTGATGATTCTTCAGAGCCACTATCGTTCAAAAAGCCCTTTCTCCTCGTGCATATTTGATATGATTAATCATGAAGTATTCAATTTCACAATGGTCAAGAAGATATATAAGCGTATAGTTATGACCTGAAATATTAAGAAACTTTGATTATTAAAAAATAAACCGGTCTAAAAATCAAATAATTTTATATACAGTGATCGAGTACAGATAAAATGTAAAATAATTTACATTAAATCATCTGGAAAATATCAAAGAGTGGGGGAACTCATGAGACAAATCCGGTTTTTAAGAAATGACGAAAGAGCTATGGAACTCCCGATCAATATTGTGGTGATGCTGGTCGTGGGGATGGTTGCCCTTGCAACACTTATTTCGATCATACCGACTCCGACAAAAGAGATGTCAGTTTTTGTGGTGGAGACGACTCTGGAAGGAGGGAGTCCTCAAGCAGGAAATTCGATAATAGTAACCGCCGAAAATGCAACAGATCCTTTCGGCGTAACTGTAAAGATCGAGGTGACAGATCAGGACGGTAACCCCGTAAGAGACGCAAACGTGGTGCTTACAGGTCTCGGTGGTGCGGCATCGAATAACACAATCATCGATGGGACCACTGTCCTGATCACTGATGAGGCAATGCCCAGGCTTGATCCGAACCAGAATGAAGGAACTATGGACCTGAAGATCCTGGCAGATGGTTTCTATGACTACGAGAAACAGGACGCCATTATGATCATAAAGACCCGGGGGACCTGAAAAAAGAAGTACTGAAAAAGGAATTTCTTAAAAAACAAGTACTGAAAAAAATTAAATGAGCGGGAAGGGAAAAAGAAGCAAAAACTGACGACATTCGGTTAGGAGGTCGTATATGCTACCCCGGAAATTCACTGAGAATGAAGAAGGGACCGTCGGGCTCCCGATAAGAATTGTGGTTCTTTCGATCGTGGGCTTCATAGGGTTTTATGCGATCCTCTCAGCCATCTCAAGCGCTCCCTCGCCGCCCGAACCCCTGTATGCGGAAGCAAACGTGAGCGCTGTTTTCCTCCCAGCGGAAGAAGAAAACAACACGGAAACAAATCTGACCCTCCTTGTCACGGCACTTGACGGGGAGAGCCAGAGGGTAGGGGGAGCTAATGTTATTCTCTGGAGCCCCGACCGTAACCGGGCATACTCCGGCGTCACGGACGCGGAAGGAAAAGTTTTAATAGAGCTCAAAAATCCGGAGTTGCCCCGGGGAAAAGCCGAAGGGTACATCTCCCTGAAAGCTATGAAAACAGGATACCGGGATTACGTAAACGACTATTTTGTAAAAATTACCCGGATTTGAGCTGTTTCAAAAGCCAGGTCAACCCCGAAAAAACAATAATTCACCGGTTCAGACCATGGCAAAAATATTTTTGTAATTGAGCAGGAAGAACAGGCCAAAAAGCGCCATAAACCCTCCGCAGAGGTATAGCACCTTTTCATGTGTACGCTGTGAAATCAGCTCCTTTCCCCTGGAAAAAGATGATGCTACAGCCACAAGAAAGCCGAGGTCCGCCAGCCAGTGCCCGATGACGAACGCAATTACTGCAAAGATGCCTGCAAGGTACTGCTGAAGGACAATTACACTGCCTGCTGTCAACCACCAGCCCAGAAACATAGGGTTCAATGCAGAGGTTACAATCCCTGCAGGCAAAGGCCCAACCGACAGGTCCAATTTACTGGCTGAGGCAGAGATATCTTTTCTAGAGGTCTCTTTTGCACTTTTAACCATAAAAAGCCCGAAAAGTACCATTACCAAACCGCCAATTACAGCCATATAGGAGATTACATCTACCCCGATAAAAGAGGATGCTCCGGCCACGATGAGCATGAATAATGTTGATTCTGTCATCGCATGCCCAATAAATACCGAAGGTCCCGCCTTCCAACCGACTTTAAAAGACGTCACGATTGTTGCGAACATCATGGGGCCAGGGACAAGGGCAGCAGATATGCCTACTGTAAACCCCAGAATAAGAGCTTTTATCAATTCTATAATGAATATCACCACAGGAGAAAGTGGATATTCAAAATAGATGGAAGTTATGATATATATTAATGATGTGCTAAGCTCCCAGGACTTATTATCTCTTTGTTTTTATTCCAGACACGTCATCGATTTTTGTTTCCGGTTCATCATATAAAACTTCAAAAGCACGGCTGCGGCCATCAGCGCTGCAAGCCCCATGGAGAAAAATGGAGACCTTATTATATCCCAGCGCCCTGACCAGACCAGAAAACCTGTAAGGAAAAGGACCGATGAACCCGTGATTCCGGAGATCTCCACCGGCACCTTGATCGAGCCCAGGGTGAATCGGTTCTGGTTCTCAACAGCCTCAAGGCGCTGTTCAAGCCTTTCTACAGACTCTCTTGCCGCAACTTCCCTTTCGGATGCCCCCTTTATTTCCCGGTCCACAGCCTCGAGTTCGGCACCCAGTTCCCCATGCACAAAATCCGAAAGCCCGATTATTGCCTCCTGAAGAGAGCGCAAGCTTTCGGAAAACCCGGTAAAAAGGGCATTAATCTCCTTCACTTTATCGGAACCAGAGGAGACTTCGGAAGAGGTATTCACAAAAATAAAAGGACCTTCCGAAACATCGGCAGAGGAAAGCACAGCGCTGAAGGAAAGATTCGAAACTCCTGTTTCCGAAAGTGAAGAGACCTCGTCGGAAGGCAAAGAACCCCCGGGCAGTGTTAAAGAATCCTCAGGAGAAACCGAAGGGCACTCAGGAGAAACCGAAGAGCCGGCGATAGAAGTTCCCGGGTTTCCTTCCTGAAAAGAATCGGAAAAAGGATTAGAGAAGGAACCACCGGGCTGCAACTTCCCGGGCGTTTCCATGGACAAGCGGCGTTCTACTGCCCTAAGCCGTTTTTCAAAACTCCGGATGCTCTGGTCAAAAACCTCAATTCTCCCGTGCAGGTCTTCCCTGATATCGGGACCTACTTCACGTACCTTACCCAATTAAACCATACCCCCACTTAAATTTCTAATATGAATTGAAGCAAGGACATAATATAAATTTTTGGATGAATGACTTGAATATTAAAAAAGAGAAGTAAAATCAAAAGATGAAAAAGGAAAACAGGACATATAAAAGAAAAGGAAAAAAGAAAAGGAAAAGGAAAAGGAAAAAAGAAAATAGCCTGAGCAGATCAAATCTTCCGGATTTCGATTAGTTCCCCGCGGTCCATAGCTTCCATTATTTCCTGGGAAAGGTCCGAATTAATCCTGATTTTCACGTCTCCATGCCTGCCTACGGTTGCGCTGAAGAGATATTCATCTTCGATATAGACTTCAACGTCCCCACCTGCCAGTTCCGGGACACTAAGAATCAGGTGTTTTTTTGTTTTTTCCAGGAGTGGATGGGCTGAAACGGGAAGGTCGGCTTCCGGAAAACCGGTCATTCCGGCAGTTTTCATGTAGGCTTCGGATTTCTCGGCGTACTTCATTTCTTTTGCGGGTCTGGAGGGTTCGGACTCGAATTCCCGGACGTCAATATGGATTCCCAGCGTCTTTTCTATCCGGTCGATTACGCTCCCGCCTTTCCCGATAACTTTTCGCATTTCCGTGCTCCGGACTTTCACTGTGGCACTGTTGTCCGAAGTCACTTCAACTTCGACAGGACCACTGGCATACTTCCGGATAACGTTTCGGATCTCTTCTTCCGCAAGTTTCCAGGCAGGTTTTCGTTCCTCTTTCCTGGTCCCGATAGGCATGACCACAACCTGCTCGCCGTAGGTGTAGATCTCGTACTCAACTTTTCCGGTCTCGAAGTCCTCAATTGTGATGACAGGCCTGGCAAGGTCCTGCTCGACCATCCCGTGAGGCACCTTGACTGTGAAAGCCAGCACCATGACCTTTGCAACCTCTCCTTTGTCAATAAAAATGACCGTGTCCACTACCTGAGGGATTACCCCCAGTTCCACCCTTCCGATCAGGCGCTGGATTGCGTCCACAGCCCGGGTTGCGTGCACGACTCCGATCATCCCGACCCCGGCCAGGCGCATGTCCGCAAAAATAAGGAAATCATTGGTCTTCCGGACCTCATCGTAAACCGTATAATCCGGTCTCACCAGGAGCAAGAGGTCTGCAGTATCTTCCATCCGCCCGTTCAGGGGAGAATACTGGGTAATCTCAGGCGGCACCTGCAGGTCCCTGGGGGATTCCATAGTCTTGACCACCTGCTCGTGATCATTCAGGTAGCGTGCAACCCCGGCTGCAAAAGTAGACTTACCGGCTCCCGGGGGCCCGGCGATGAGAATACCCCGCTGACTTTCGATGCGTTCTTTCAATTTATCGCTCAGGCGGTAATGTTCAAGGTCCACGATAACCGTAGGGCGGACCACGGTAATCTCCATGTCATCGGAAAAAGGCGGATGGGCGATTGCAATCCGCATGTTCCGGATCTGCAGGACAGTTGCCCCGGCAGAAGACATTTCAATAAAGGATTCGGGGTCGACTCTTGCCCTTTCGATAAGCTCTTTGGAAATGCTTTGAAGTTCCGCCATTGAAACAGGCTCATCCCGGATTCGGAGATAGCGCACTCTCCCCACAGGCCCCTTCTTTGCCATAGGAGAAACCCTATTTTTGAGGTGGACGGACATGGTGTCGTCAGTGAAAAAATGCTCGACCCTGAGAGGCCCCAGTTCCGAAGGGTCCACGACCTTCGGGGGCACGTAATCCACATCAATCCCCCTGGCTTCCGCAATAAGGGACTGGACCCGGTCCTCACTCACAAAAAGCCCGCCTACCTCAAGAGCCGTGCTGCGGATCAGGGCATCCACCCGACCTTCTTTCGAAAGCTTGATTTCCTCCAGGGTGGGCCGGACCCCGCTGAACTTCAAGGTAATGTCGCCTTTCTCAGCAAGCCTGCGCAGTTCCAAAAGTTCATCTAGCCCTTTGTAACCGATTTCCCTACCCTTGTTTGCCTGAGCTTCCAGTTCCGACACCACGGCTTCAGGGACGATGATCTCAGCTCCCCGGTACTCACCGCTCCTGACCCTGGCAGAGATTCTCCCGTCAATAATCACACTGGTATCCGGAACAATCCTACATATCCGCGTCTCTTCAGCCATATAAGGGGATAGACCCGAGAAGTATATAATAAAACTTCTGGGGCTTTCTTTGCGATGAAAAAAAGTTGAAACGTAAATTTGAAGGAAATTAAGGCACCCAAAGACCTGAAATAAGTTGAAAAGCCCTTAAAACTTCGCCTTAGAAAAACTTCAGCATACTTCCTAAATTCAGTAAATCTCATACCCAACAAATCTAATATTCATAGGACTTACGCAGTTGAACCAAAAACCAGTGGCATTTCTCAAGTGCGTAACTTCTAATTCAGTACACGTCATTCGGCTCAAAAACCTTCTCTCCGACAACCTCTCCCTCAAGGTTCCTGTAGAAACAGGAACGATATCCCATGTGGCATGCTCCGCCCACCTGTTCCACTAACAGAAGCACGGAATCCAGGTCACAGTCGATCCTGATCTCTTTTACCTTCTGTACATGCCCCGAAGTCTCTCCTTTCTTCCACAAACTCTTCCGGCTCCGGCTCCAGAAATGGGCAATTCCGGTCTCCACAGTTTTTTCAAGGGCTTCCCGGTTCATGTAGGCGCACATCAGCACTTCTTTGCTCGTAAAGTCCTGGACAATCGCCTGGATCAGGCCGTTTTCGTATTTCAGGGTGTCGAAGTCGATCATGCGCGTATTGATAGTTTACATGGTATAAAAATTGACTCAATTGGAAAAATTTCCAGCCGGAAAATCAAAGGCAAAGGGCCTGCGAATATGCCGCGGATATACCAATGAATAAAGGTTAGGCGAATAAACTACAGACTATACGAACAAACCCATAAAAGTTAGAAAGTTAATACCAGATACTGTAGCAAAAATAATACTGAGTGGGGACAGTATTTCAATTGCTTCATTTCTGAAAAAAATACGAACCACTTTAAAACAGTTATAAAAATCGTATGAGGAGATGAATATGAAGCTGAATTTAAAAACTAAAATTTTGCCTGTATTGGTTTTATGCGCAGTAATTCTGGGAGCTGTTTTACCGGCATCTGCGTTTGTGCAGGCAGAACCCTATAACATCTATGAAGAAATTACATTATACGATTCGTATATCCAGATCAAGGACGATTCACTGGCCCAGATGCTGGATGATACCCAGGACCTGAAATATGTCCCAGGGGAGATCATAGTTAAGTTTGAGCCCGGAGTTTCCGGGGAAAAAATAGCAAGCATTAACTCCGGGCACGGGACAGAAGAAATATACACAAGTTCCTATGCAGGATTCAAGTTGCTGAAAATCCCAAAAAGCAAAACCGTCGAAGAGATGGTAGAGATATACAGCAAAAACCCTAATGTCGAATATGCGCTGCCCAATGCGATCGCACATGCCTCCATGGTACCCAATGACCCGTTATACAGCTACCAGTGGAATTTCAAGAACGGAATAGGAGGAATAAATGTCGAGCCCGCATGGGACATTTCCACAGGGCAGGGAGT
The DNA here is from genome assembly GCA_016841265.1 of Methanobacteriota archaeon. GTDB lineage: Archaea > Halobacteriota > Methanosarcinia > Methanosarcinales > Methanosarcinaceae > MTP4. The sequence goes on from JAENZL010000016.1 coordinate 64,262, forward strand.
CGTAGTCGCAGTGCTTGATACAGGAGTAGCATACGAAAATTACGGCTCTTATATTGTATCCCCGGACCTTTCAAACACCAATTTTGTCCCGGGTTACGACTTTGTCAACAACGATGACCATCCGAATGATGACCACTACCACGGAACCCATGTGGCCGGAACCTTAGCCCAGAACACAAATGACGGGTACGGTGTAGCCGGAGTTGCATACGGATGTTCCATAATGCCAGTGAAAGTCATGGCCGGAAGCGGAAACGGGACCCTCCAGCAGCTTATAGACGGAATTTATTTCGCCACCGACAACGGCGCAGACATCATAAGCATGAGCCTCACTTTTGACCCAGGATACTATCCGGGCCAGGCACTCGACGATTCACTCGAATATGCATACAATAACGGTGTCACCATCGTTGCCGCCGCCGGGAATGACCAGACCGGCTCGGTGAGTTATCCAGCAGCTTATTACAGGTGCATTGCAGTCGGGGCGACCAATTATAACGGTGTGAAGGCAGACTACTCGAACTACGGGACAGAACTTGACGTGGTAGCTCCCGGAGGAGACTCTCAGGACCTGAACGGCGACGGATACATGGATGGGGTCCTCCAGAATACCTTTAACATCCAGACAAAAGACCCCACAGACTTCAACTGGTGGTTCCTTACAGGAACATCCATGGCAACCCCGCATGTCTCAGGAATCGCAGCCTTGATGCTTGAAGCAAACAGTGAAGCTACCCCCTATGATATTAGGGAAGCACTCGAAAATACGGCAAGGGATATGGGAGACCAGGGCTGGGACCAGTATTACGGACACGGCCTGGTAAATGCAACCGCAGCCCTTGAATACATAACCCAGCCTCAAGCCCCTAATAACCCCCCGGTAGCCGATGCCGGAGGCCCTTATAGTAGTGAAATAGGACAAACAGTGACCTTTGACGGATCAGGTTCATACGACAGTGACGGATATATTACCTCCTATGAGTGGGACTTTGGAGACGGAAGCACAGGATCGGGAATTGCTCCGAACCACGCCTATTCAAGCGCAGGAACCTATAATGTAACCCTCACAGTATGGGACAACAAAGACGCTACGGGTACTGACACAGCTACTCTGGTTGCGGAAAATGTCATACACATTGATGGGGTAAGTGTGACAACAACAGGCACCAAAATTGGCGGAACAACTTACGTTACCGCAACTGCTGTTGTGACCATCCTTGACAAAAACAATAATCCGGTCGAAGGGGCTACAGTTTCCGGCTGCTGGAGCGGTGCAGCCAGTGATACGGATTCTGCTGTGACTGGTGCAACAGGAACAATGACGGTTAACTCAGATGAGGCCATCTACCCCAAAAAGAGCACAATAACGTTCACCTTTACCGTGAACGGTGTGAGCAATACTATGATGTGGGACGGAAATCCCGCGTCCGGAACTGCAGTCTATCCTTAAACTCAAAAATAAAGGATAAAATAATTTAAGGTCCCTCAAAAAGGGGCTTTTAATTTTCTTTTTTGGAAAAAAACAGGTAAGGTTCACAGATCAAAAAGCTGAGAACCTGAGTTATGGGCCTAAGCCTTGAGCATGAGCCATTAACTTAAGCAGGTAATTTAACCGGGCAACTTAAGCCAGTGGCCTGAGCCAGGGACCCGAGGAGATCTTGAGATAGCACAGAAACTCCAATAATAAAATGTATAAGTGGACGCGGAGTTCGATACCTGAATGGGATAGTGTTAGAATTTTTTCAAGCATAATTAACTACAATTTAGTATAATTTATCCGCCTTACATAAAGAAAAAATATTTAATTTATTGGATAATAAATTCAGATTAACCGATTTAAAGAAACCATATCTTTCAGTTATTTTTTGCCTTGGATAACTGTTTTTTTAAAAAATTTTCATCACTGGGCATTGGGGATAAAATGAAAAAAACACCATCATGAGTTGAAATTCAAAATACATTGAAAAACAAACATGAAGAATCAAAACCACATACAAAAGTAATAAAATTTAGTAAGATATGTATTAAATTCTATAGAAAGAATACCTGTAAGAGAATAAAAAATTTAGAATTAATTGTAGGAAGAAAACTGAGAATGAGAGCCAATATATTAGAAAAATTGTGAGGATGAAGAGGATGGAGTTCAGATTAAAAAACAAAATAATCCCCCTGTTAATACTGTGTATCTTACTTACAGGGATAATCCTGCCGGCCTCTGCACTGGCAGCGGGGGATAACAGGCCCTATGACATATTTGAGAAACTGACGATCAAAATGCCCGGGGAACAGGAGTATGTCCCGGGGGAAATCCTCGTGAAGTTCAAGCCAGGTATCTCTGAAGAAAAGATAGCAATGATCAATGCCGGGAACGAGACTCAAGCTGTATACGCAAGCCCCCATGCAGGGTTCAAAAAGCTGAAGATCCCAAAAACAAAAACCGTCGAAGAGATGGTGGAAATCTACAGCAAAAACCCGAATGTAGAATATGCAGTGCCCAACGCTATTGCGCATGCAGCCGGGGCACCGAATGACCCTTACTATTACCTACAGTGGAATTTCAAAGATGGAATAGGCGGGATTAATGTCGAGCCCGCATGGGAGATATCTACTGGTGAAGGAGTTACTGTTGCAGTACTGGACAGTGGAGTTGCATACGAGAATTACGGCCAGTATATTGTAGCCCCGGACCTTACAAACACCGGTTTTGCCCCAGGTTATGACTTTGTAAACAATGACGCTCATCCCAATGATGACAACCAGCACGGGACCCATGTCGCCGGAACCATAGCCCAGAGTACCAATAACGGATACGGAGTGGCTGGGGTGGCATATGACTGTACGATAATGCCCGTGAAAGTCCTTGACGCGGAAGGAAGCGGGACCCTCCAGCAGCTCATCGACGGCATTTATTTCGCAACCGATAACGGAGCACAGGTCATCAGCATGAGCCTGGGATTCACTCCAGGATACTACCCTGGCCCGGCCCTTGACACAGCACTCGAATATGCATACGATAATGGAGTCACCATCGTTGCTGCTGCAGGAAATGACGGGATAGGCACTGTCGGTTATCCTGCAGCCTATGATAAATGCATTGCAGTCGGTGCTACAAAGTACGACGGTACGCTTGCCTACTACTCCAATTACGGGAGCACCCTTGACATAACCGCCCCCGGAGGAGACTCAACCGTCGACCAGAGCGGCGATGGATACGGGGACGGAATCCTGCAGAACACTTTTGATGGCGACCCGACAAAATTCAACTTCTGGTTCTTCCAGGGTACATCCATGGCAACCCCGCACGTCTCAGGTGTTGCAGCTCTCCTGATAGCAAACGGAGCATCCAGTCCTGAAGAAGTCCGAACCGCAATCGAACAAAGCGCAAAGGATAAAGGGGAACCGGGATGGGACCAGTACTACGGATACGGCATTGTGGATGCAAAAGCAGCACTGGACTATTCGGGAAAGGTACAGCAGCCTCCAGCCCCGAATACCCCACCTGTAGCCGATGCCGGAGGCCCTTACAGCGCTGAAGTGGGACAGACCGTAACATTTGATGGATCGGGTTCATATGACCCGGACCAGGACGAAAGCATTGTTTCTTATGAGTGGGACTTAGGAGACGGCAGTTCAGGCACGGGAGTTGCACCCACCCACAGCTATACAGGCGCAGGGACCTATAATGTAATCCTTACGGTAACTGACGGCAAAGGTGTGACAGATACCGACACAACTATTGTGGATGTTACAACAGCAACAGACAGTGGAGCCAGTCTCTACATTGACAGCATGGAAGTAACTCCGAACCTCAGGTACGCCGGAAGAAATACGTTCGTTTCCGGAAAGGCAGTTGTCACTATTCTGGACGATAACGGCAACCCGGTTGAAGGTGCTACGGTTTCCGGAGACTGGAGCGGTTCGGTAAATGACGCGGATTCTGCCGTGACGAGCTCAAAAGGGACTGTAACGGTTTCCTCGGATGAAGTCAAGTACAAAGAAGGTATATTGACTTTCACCTTTACCGTGGACGGTGTTAGCCACACGATTCCCTGGGACGGAAATCCCGCATCCGGAACGGCATTATATCCCTAAGCCAGAAAATAACGGACAAAAGACTTTCAGGTCCCTGAAAGGGGGCTTTTCATTTTCTTTTTTTGAATAGATTCAGTAAATTAAATGTTTTTTTAAGAGCTTTGCTGTTAAGAAGGAAATTTCAGTCAATAAACAGATACTTGATAGTACTGAAATAAAATATTCATCCCTTAACAAAAAAGAAAAAACTTGAGCCTGGAAAGGCTCTATCCTGAAAATGAAATTTTATTTATTGTAGATAATTAGCAGGGTTATTTACATCCAGAGTGTCGTTCCATCCATAGGTATCATGGGTTAAGCTAGTTACCTCACCCGTCCCAGCCGTGCCTGATGCACGTTTAATAAGGAATTCCACTGCCCCACTGGAATCGGTAATACCATAGGATGTGCCAAAATTTGTATAGGTGAAACCAACTGTGGCCCCGCTTACAAGTGCATCCATTGAATCAGCTACACCATTTTCATTGGAATCAGCGCGGATAGTAACTTTGGCTTTCAGGTGAGGTCCTGCCGTACTGAAGCTTATGTCCCATACATACATTTCAGGTGTAGACGATTGGTCGCTTACCGTAACAGAAGTTTTCCTGGAATTATCCGAAGTATCGAATTCCCCATCAACAGGTCCTGCTGTCGCGTTAAGGGTGTAAACTCCTGAATTTGAACTTTCGGTGTCCCAGGTGTAGATAAAGGTTGTAGAATTACCTGCTCCAAGCGTAATGCTCTGATTTCCAATTTCAATGTCATCGGTAGTGTCCGGTGTTGCATTATCAGAAACAAGTGGAACATAGAAAGTTTCCACCCGGTTACCTTCATTTTTAACAGTTATATCCACACTTACCCCTTCCCCAACTGTAACCGAGCTGGGAGCGGTGACTGACATAACCGCAACATCATGTTTTATCTCTTCAATTGAAACCGTTGTTGTCATAGAATTATCCTGCAGGTCGGACTCATCTGCTACTCCTTGAACAGTCGCATTCAGGGAATGGATGGCTACTTCCACACCTGCTGTATCCCATTCAAACATATAAGTATCGGATGCTCCTGCTGCGAGACTTACGGGTTCACTTCCCACTACCCATGTGTCATATTCATCCGTGAGAATCAAGGTTGAACTTTCAAGAGAACTTCCCTGATTCTTTACTGTAACCTGAATAGTTGCTATATCTCCTTTAACAACAAAGTCAGGAGCAGTTATTCCTGTAACAGCGACATCATGTGCCTCTGTAGGATTTTCTACTGTAAATGCCTTTATACAAACGTTTGTTTCCTTATTCGTCCTAATACTTGTGACATCGGTCCAGCTTTCACCATTAGAACTTATGTAACTTTCCCCAGGATTCGCAACTGCATTGCTGCTATACCCTGAAAAAGGCTTTTCCAGTGCAATCGGATACTTATACGCCGGGTTTGAGAGTTTTACAACCACTGAGAATTTTTGACCTTCAGATATTGAAACAGGCACATCAAGAACAGCAGTGTGATACCCCGATGTAGAAATCGGGCCATTCTGTTCACATACCAGATCCCCTAAAGTTGGCCCTCCTGCCACACCGGTATAAATATTCAAATTATAAATGGTGTCAGAATCAGTTGTGTAGAAGCTAACTGCCTTGATTTGCTCATAACCTGTAGCTGTAAACACGTTGGCAGCCCATGCTGTAGTAGTCCCGTATCCTATGGAAGTTACCCACCCTAACGGGTCGTACTGGTACACAAAGTCATAGTTATCAGTCCCTTCAGCCGTGAATACTGCATTGGAAGTTCCTATCTGTGAATCGTAATAAGAGATATAGAAATATCCGTTATTACCCCAACCTGTGCCCCAGCTGTTCTTAACGATGAAGGCTCCGTCTCCGGGAGGAGTATTCAGGAAATTACTTGAAGGGAAGGAATCATCCCAACCAACGATCGTTATTGCATGATTCGAAGAACTGCTACCTTCGTAATAGTAGGCATTTGTCGCACTATTAAAACGCGAATAAAAATCAGAAGTATCCACATACATTGTCGAATAAACGGCGCCCTTCTCCATAATTGCCTGCTTGATATACTCATCAGCCGAAGGTCCCTGTGCCCCGGGGATGAACTCCACTTCCTGAACGTGTTTCATTTCAGAGAATGCTGGATATCCCTCGGAGTATGAAGAAGATGCATCATAAGGATCGTCACTTTCATCAATGGGCCCACTCCACCGCGCCAGATAAGCAGTTGACATGAACTGGTTGCCGCCATCAGGAAAGTCAAAGCCTTCGGGGGCGGCATTGGAAAGCAAATTTTTCATGTTGTTTTCAGAAAAGTTCCATTCATCCGGCATAAGATAAGACTCAAGCGAGCCATAGGTAGCAAAAGCCCAGCAAGTGCCTGCATTACCCTGGTCTTTAACAGGAGTTACCCCGTTAAAATTACGCAGGTCATAAGAAGTGGGCAGATCACCTTCTAAATTTAAAATTAGAGGAGACACCGTAGTCTCTAATGAGCCAGAACCAGGACCACTGCTAGAAGCCCCGACATGAGATAAGTCCACCGGCGAAGGCGCCAGACCCAATCCGCGACCGTTAGGAGCTTTTTGACGGGCAATATCGAGACCCCTATTTTTCATCAGCTGGTATTCAACAAATTTTGGATTCAGAGGTGCCTGGCTAATTTTAGCATCAGCATCCCCGGTCGGTACACTTACACTATTTGAACCTTCAAGGGGAGAAGTTTTTGCCGCTGTTATGCCGACAACTATCAGCATTAGTACAAAAACTGCCCCTAAAAATCTGATATTTCGATATTTGTTCATCTCGTATCCCCTTGTGAAAAAAATGAAAAATAAAAACTAATTATATTATACTACAAACATATTATGGATAAGTTCACATAAAAACATTGGGGAAGTAAGATTTAAAACTTTACAGATTTATTATAAAAAACGAGTTAGAAAAGAAATTCAAACCAAAAAAATAAAAAGAAAAACGAGACAATAAAAACACACATAATTCCACAATCGTTCAAGGTTTTGTCCCGAGCACATCTTCCACATAAGCCCGCAAAATCTCCGCGACACTCCAGGCCTGGGCAGGGCAGCCGCCGGGAGTGTATGGGAAATCCCCGTCCAGGACTTCGGAGATACTGCCTATGCCTGCATCTTCAAGCTGTTTGTCAAAGCCCAGGAGGAGAGAGCGCATGTCTTCCAGGCTTTCTTTTGAATTATTGTGAACTTTCCGATAGGCTTTGACGTAGGCGCCAAGGAGCCAGGGCCAGACCGTGCCATTGTGGTAGGCGAAGTCCCTGGTTTTGGGGTCCCCCCGGTAGTGGCCGGTATAGTCAGGGTGGTCCCTTGAAAGGGTGCGGAGGCCGAAAGGTGTGAGCAGGTCCTGCTCGACCCGGTCCACAATGGCTTTTTCTTTGTAAGGAGTGAGCATGGTGTAGGGGAGGGCGACTGCAAGGATCTGGTTGGGGCGAATAGCAGGGTCTTTTAGAGGGTTTCCGGCTTTGTCGGTTGTATCCGTGGAGACGGTATCGAAGAGGCAATTATATTCGGGGTTCCAGAAAAGGGCTTCAAAGTTTGAAGCTGCCCCTTCTGCAAGAGACTCATAGATTGTGGTGTCCAGGTCCAGCAATTCCCCGAATTCGGAGGTGATTTTCAGGGCATTGTACCAGAGGGCGTTGATCTCGCATGCTTTGCCTGCTCTCGGAGTCACTGCGTGGGAATCGACTTTCGCGTCCATCCAGGTTAGCTGTGGCCCCTGCCTTATGAGAAAGTCAGAGTCCATCCCGATTCCGAAGTCCGTGCCCTTGCTGTAGTGCCTGATGATATCTTCAAGGGTGTTCCAGACATCCGAGAGAAAACCGAGGTCCCTGGTATATGCAAAGTAACGGCTCAGGGCCTGAACAAACCAGAGGGAGGCATCAACGGTATTGTAAACAGGCGCTCCGCCGAGAGCCGGAAAGCTGTTAGGGATCAGCCCCCTGCGACAGTTCCGGGAAAAGTTTGCAAGAATGGAACGCGCATCTTCAAAGCGCCGGGGCACCAGAGTCAGGCCTGGAAGAGCGATCATGGCATCCCTGCCCCAGTCCGAAAACCAGGGATATCCGGCAATAAGGGATTTTGCACCAGTGGCGGGGTGCTTTACGATAAAGGAGTCCGTGGCCCTGAGAAGCTTGAGGGCAAAAGGTTCCGAAAGCATCGAATTGTAGGCAAGGAGATTTTGCCGGTAGACTGCACGGGTGTAGAGTTCTTCGGCATCTTCGAGAGAAAGGGACGAAATATCTTCCATAGAAGAGGCAACGAAAAAGTGGGAAGTTCCCTTCTTGACTCCGATTTCAAAAAAACCGGGGTTGAAATTATCTTCCTGGAAAGCCAGCCCTCTTTTCAATTCCGCCCCATATTCAAAATTATAGTACCACCTGGGGTCAGGGTGATATTCCAGATTGGACTTTATCCGGAAAACAAAACCGTTTGAGCTTTCAAGCCGCACCCCGTTTGTTTCAATTTCTTGAAAAAAGTCGAGAGCTCCGGAACGGGTTGTAGCGTGGAAGCTCCTGGCATTTACAAGAGGATAGATCTTCAGCCGGGCCTCTTCCCTTCCGCACTTTATTTCGTAAAGCACTACAGTTGTGTTTTTGCCGTAGACCATGAATACCTTTTTTTTTACTGTAAGGTCTCCGGCCCGGTATACCCAGACGGGAAAGGGGGTGAGAGAAAATTTATCAAGGTAGGAAAAGCCCCTGGGGTAGACAGCACCCGAATACTTATGAGCTGCCAGGCGAAAGACCTCTTCTCCGCAAGAAAGTTCCTCGTCAAGGGAGGAAAGCAGGAGGAACCTGCCTGAAACCCCCTTGGGAGCTGCAACCAGCAACCCATGGTAGGTCCTTGAAGCGGCACCTATGACAGTGGACGAGGCATATCCACCAAGCCCGTTCCCTACAAGCCATTCCTTTTCGATACCCGCTTCATAAGATGAAAACGAATCTGCCCCAAGCCAGATCCCACTCATACTTACCTGATTAGGCACTGATTTAATATATAGCTGCACCATAACTATAGAATTAAAACGGGCAAGTCCAGAAAGAAGGACATCCGGAATCCGGATTAGACCCAGAATTATTATATTTCAATAGTAAACATAAACTATTTTAGCTGTATAAGATATAAGCGAATGAGAATCATGAAGCAAGACCTGTTAGAAATCCTTGTGGATATTTTCAAATCATCTGGATACAGTGTTACAATATCCAACCCTTGTGACATCCTGGTGGAGAAAAACGGGCACAAGGCATTTGTCCGGTGTACACTGCAGCCTGACTACAGGGAAATAAAGGCTTTTTCCGATGAAATCGATAACAGCACAGGGATCTATGTTATAACTCAGAAAACCACGGGAGAACTTAATGAATACGCGGCCGAACTTGGGGTCTATGTATGGGACAGGGATGAACTTGCCCTCCAGATAGGGAGAGCTGTCCTGGCAAATATGGAGAGGAAGGAAACTGCCCCTCTGAAGGACCCCAAAATCCCGGAAAAAGTAGAGGAAGAAGTCCCGGTGCCCTTCAGCGAGTTCCCCGGAGATCTGGTTATGGACAGTGAGAAAGCGGAGAATGAAAATCCGGCACTGAGAACTGACTTCAGCGACGGACTTGTCCCCCTCCGGGAGATACGGGCTGAAGAGGAAAAAACTCATTTTGTACCGGGGTCAGCCCCAAAAACTCCAGAGGAAAGGAAGCCTTCAATAAAGCATGAGCACATTGAAATCCCAAAAGTAGATTCCTATGATATCCTGAATATAAAATCGGTTGAACCCGGGATTTCTAAAGAACAGGCTATCATAATCGCAAAACCATATTTAAGCAACCCGAAAGATGCTATCCTGAAGTTTGTACCTTTCTGGAAATACTCTTATAACGTAGAAGCGGAGAAACGCTTCAGGTCCAAGGTCCTGAGCATCACCGGTGAAGGAAAAGGTTTCCTCAACGCCCTGAACAAGACAAAAGAAGACATGGAGCTTGAAGGCCTCGAAGCCCCGACCCGGATCCCGGCAGTGGTCTACGAAGTAAAAAGAACAAACGTCAATAAGCAGCAGGCAGAAAAACTGCTTCTGGACGGAATCATAGAAGAGAACACCCGGGAAATGCGCTTCAACAACACCGAAGGGCAGGCAATAGTCTATGAGCATAGAAGCGTCAAACCCAAACCGGAAGATATAGAACTTGAATTAGAGCTCGTGTACATTCCGGTCTGGGAAGTAAAGGGAAAAAGGAATTCTCTGGAAATAAACGCTTATAATGCCGAGGTACTGGAAGAACCCGTGGATGAAGATGCGGAATTTGTGTAAAGGAAGCGTCCGTGAAGTAAAACCTATTATGAGTCGAAAATTATATAAAATAGTAAATATATTTAGATATACATGGGATTCCCGGATTCCTGAAACAAAAATCCGGACCATGCCCGGCATGGGCTCTCTTCGAAAGCCAGACTCTTTTGAATTAAAAAGAGGCATAACCTCGCACAAGCGTTATAATGTATTAAATGCAAGGTTATATAACGTTTCGAAGTTAGGGTATATAACGCTTAGAAGTTATCTGTAACCTGTAACGGATGGCATCTTATGTTAGAGAATCAAGCTTAAAATAAATAAATATTTTTGAAAACTAAAAAAGAGGTATATATAATGATCGAAGTAACAGACCGAGCAGCCGCCGAACTTAAAGAACTGCTTGAACAGGAAAACAAGCCAGACATTGCTCTCAGGGTTTTCGTTGCCGGAATATCCTGCAGCGGCCCACAGTACGGACTTGCCCTTGACGAAGAAATAAAGGAAGACGACGTAACAATGGAAAGCAATGGCATCAAGCTTGTTATGGCAAAGGACATCCAGCAAAACTTCCCCGATGGCAGCATCGATTTTGTCGAGGATGAAAACGGCAAGGGATTCCTGATCCGGAACCCGAGCGCAGGTGGATGCGGAACCTGCGGTGGATGCCACTAAACAGCAACAACAAACTGCAGATAAAAGCGCCTTGTTGAATAAGAACGCGGAAACTTAAAAACAAAGGAGAAGGGGATATTATGTTTCCAGGCATGGGAGGCCGGGGTATGAACCCGGCTAAAATGAAACAGATGATGAAACAGATGGGGATAAACACCAGGGAAATCAACGACGTTGAAGAAATAATTATAAAAACCGCAGATTCCAACATAATTATTGAAAACGCAAACGTCACCATCATGACAGTTCAGGGTTCGGACACCTATCAGATTGTAGGTGACGCAAGGGAAGTTCCCAAAGAACTGGATATCCCCGAAGACGACATCAAACTTGTAATGGAGCAGACAGGCGTCTCCGAAGAAGAAGCCCGTGAAGCCCTCAAAAACTCAACCGGAGATCTGGCAGAAGCCATCGTGGCACTCTCTTCTGCCTGATTTCCTTTAATTTTAGAGATCATTGGATTTAACATTAGAGAAAACTGAATTTAATTATAGAGGCGGCTGAATTTAATATTGTAGAGTAGTGAGCTACCCCTCCCTGCCTCCTTCGGAGTCGAGGAAAGGGCTTCCTTCGAGTACTTGAATCACATGTGTGGGATTGGTTCTAAGAACTCAATCCCTATCATCAAGCCTGTTTGTCGAAGATTACCGGCAACGAAGTGCAAAATATGATTTGTAGCTTCCATCAAGTTTCTTGAGAACTCCCTGCAACACTTTGGAGTAGACCATTTTGTACTGAGAAAACTGTTCCTTCATTTCAGGAAGTTTGTTTTGCTGTTCTTCGTACTTGATGCTTTTTTGCTCAGTCCTCCATGCTTCTTTTCTTTCGGTCAGAGCAAAGTTATAGACAAGTCTACAGAGGTTAGAGATCGTCCAGAGAACTTCGACCTGTTCTTCGGTAGGATGGATTTTGACCTTCTCAGTTAGTTGCATTAGACATATATAATATGCCACTTTGCACATATATAATCGGCTTTGAACAATTTGAAGGGGATTATATTATTGTGCTGTCGGGAAGTTGACGGCTTTCATCCCCACCTGTCGGCCTCCGAGGAAGGGGACTTCCCGCCTTCGGAGTTAAACAGCTCTTTTCTGGATTTTGGAATATTTCCCTTTTTTGGAATAATTAATTATCCAGCTCATCCCGGAACGGATCTGAAACTCAATCCGACAGCCAGTGCCGACTGTAAAAAATTTACAAAATTAGGGTCGAATCCGAATATAGGCAGATTTCAACTTTTCTGACATAACTTCATATGAATGATATCCCGAATAAACAGTTTGATAATTTATATACAAAAATGCTCTTCTCAATACACTGGCCCCCAATCTCAGTTAATATAAAAAAGATATGTTTTTAAAAGAATAGGTCATTAATTCTACATTAATAAGCACGGTGTGACATGGTTTTACATGGTACGGCACCGTAGAACATGATATAACACTTATAATTATAAAAGAGACAGTGTTCAAACCGCCGGACACGCTCCGGAGATAAATCATTTGATAATACAGATCATCCACTAATATTATGCTAACATCCTAACTAAAAAAGGGAACTGAATGGATGAAAGAATACAACATTCAGGAGAAAAAAGATGTCAGAAATAAAAACTGATGAGCGAGAGCAGCTTGCGAGCCGGGTCGGCTTTTTATTAATCTCAGCCGGGTGCGCAATCGGGCTTGGGAACGTCTGGCGTTTCCCCTATATTACCGGAAAATACGGGGGAGCGGCTTTCGTTCTGGCATACCTTGTATTCCTGTTATTGCTCGGGCTACCTATTATGATAATGGAGTTTTCCATCGGAAGGGCAGGCCGTAAAAACATTGCAGGTGCAATAAGAGCTCTGGAACCCTCGAAAAGCAAATGGCACATAGTGGGCTATCTGGGAATCCTTGGAAATGTTATCCTAATGATGTTCTATACCACAGTAGCAGGCTGGGGTTTTGCCTATTTATACAGGGAGGCTACGGGAGCTTTCAACGGGCTTGAGCCGGCAGAAATCGGAGCCATGTTCGGGGCATTCCTTGGCAGCACTGGAGAACTTATATTCTGGATGGCAATTGTGGTCATCATTGGCTTTTTCATATGTTCTCTGGGACTTCAAAAAGGAGTCGAAAAAGCAGGAAAAGTAATGATGTCAGGCATGTTCATCATGCTTCTCATTCTGGTCTTCAAAGCCGTAACCCTTCCGGGAGCTTCAGCAGGGCTGAGCTTCTACCTGAAACCGGACTTTTCAAGCCTCAACGGGGAAGCTATTTACGCCGCCATGGGACAGGCCTTCTTCACCCTGAGCCTGGGGATAGGAAGTATGGCTATTTTCGGAAGTTACATAGGTAAAGAACGCTCCCTGACAGGTGAATCCCTGAATGTAATGGCGCTGGACACAATAGTTGCCCTGCTTGCAGGAATGGTAATTTTCCCTGCGGCTTTCGCTTTCGGAGTGGACGTAGGAACAGGACCCGGGTTGGTCTTCGTTACCCTTCCAAACATCTTTAACCAGATGCTCGGAGGCCAGATATGGGGAACTCTCTTTTTCCTGTTCCTGACCTTTGCAGCCATGACAACCGTGATTGCCGTCTTTGAAAACATTATGGCCTTCACAATTGACGAATGGGGATGGACCCGAAAGAAAGCCGCCCTCATAAACGGGATTGGGATATTCATTCTCTCTTTGCCCTGTGCTCTCGGTTTTGGTCCCTGGAGCAGCTTTGCCCCCCTGGGAGAAGGTACGGTTGTGCTGGACCTTGAAGATTTTATCCTGAGTAACAACCTCCTGCCCCTGGGAGCCCTGGTCTTTGTGCTTTTCTGTACCAACGGCTTTGGCTGGGGCTGGAGCAACTTCATAAAGGAAGCTGACACCGGAGAAGGGATCAAGTTCCCTAAATGGATCAAACCATACGTGACATATGTCCTCCCCCTGATCATCCTGATTGTATTTGTCATGGGCTGGAAAGATGTCATTTTGAAGCTTCTTGCTTGAAAACCTAAAAAACAGAAAGAGGCTTCAGGCAATCAGACCTGAAGCTAATACTTTTCTATTTGGTAATCCTAGTTTTTCGTGGAGTTACCTGTTTGTTATTTTCCCGGAAATAATTACCCTGATTACAGGCACAATATCTCTATTTATTGCAGCTATTATTCATTTTTTGATCAGAACCCTGGGAGGTCCCGGGACTTATGAATAAAAGGATAAAAGTACTGCATATGCAACTGCCGTACTGTCGTTAGCCTGGATCCCGTATATCGGAATAATCTTCGAACTATACAGTGTATACCTTTGGCATAGGGAGCACTTTCGTCCATAACATAATCCTTGAGAAATCTCCCCTCTTAGTGTTTCTACCAGCTATAATGTTTTTTTTAATAACCATGTCACTGGTGGCCCTGTATGCTGGCATGGAGGTCCTGACTTAAGGAGGACAGACTAAAGAAATATGTAGATATGAAGTTGAAAATACCGAGTTGCGACACGAAGTACGCGGTCCGTTTCACTCGCGGAGCTCGCTCAAGCGGAAATAAAAAATGAAGTAAAGAAGTAAGCTGAGAAAAAAACAAAAAAACAAACTAAGCAAAAAGATAGCCAAAACTCTTAAAAACAAAATTTGTTAGAAAAGGGAGTAGATTAAGGTGAATATGGCAGCGATCCAGACTTCCCGAAGGCTCGCGCACTTCA
>JAENZL010000017.1 GCA_016841265.1 Methanobacteriota archaeon
CCTGTCGGCCTACGGCCTCCGAGGAAGGGGACTCCTGCTGCGGAGGTTGAAAATTGGGGAAAAGCAGAACAGACAGGAGGGAAAAGGAGAGGGAAAAGAAGGGTAACATTTGTGACGGGATTTTTCCTGCTCTTTATTTTCGTATTTTCAATTCTGCTTCTGGCCGTTCCCGGACAGGCTGCGGGGGAAATTAGCGCGAACAGGAACATATCCGCAAACTACCTGGCTCCGGGGGATACTTTCAGGGTTACTGTTAACATGACTGCAGGTGCTGAACTGGTTGCCCCGGCTCTGGACGAAAACCTGCCCGAAGGCTTGAGTATAAGGGAAGTCGAGGGGGATGGAACCATTTTCAAACCTCTCAAAGTTCAATGGGTCTGGATAGGGAGCTTTCCAGCCGGAGGAAGCCGTTCTGTGGCCTATGAAGTAGAACTGTCCTTGAACACAAGTGAGGACACATACTCCATCAACGGGAATTTTTCGGCTTTCAAAGAGGAGCCGGTCCCCCTCCAGGAAGACGGCGAGCTAACTGTTCCTGAACCTGAGTCAGAAGCTGAGTCAGAAACTGTATCTGAACCTGTGCCGGAAACTATCCCGAAAGAGGACGGAGTCCTGCTTTATCCGGACTGGAGCTTCATATACATCCCTTACGTCCCGAACAATTCTTCAGTTAACAATGGACTTGACGGGGCAGCGTGAACTACCCCTTACTGCCCCTTTCGGAGTCGAGGAAGGGGACTTCCCACCTGCAAAGTAAAAAATAGGATTGCTTTTAGTGAAAGAATTCAGCTCTTCTTCAGCTCAGCCCTTATATTGTTCACCGTTTGCCAGGACTGCCTGACAATTTCCGGGAATTCGCCCCCATGTTCTTTTCCCCATTTAAGCATGAAAGCTTTCGTTTTCGGGTCAGAAGGGTATCCGCTCCCGAAATCCGCGCCCCATTCTGCTTTGAGTTCCTCGATCAGCTCATCCCGTCGGACCTTTGCGATGATGGATGCTGCCGAGGCAACGGGGTAAATGGCATCGGCCTGATGCCTGGAAATTATTTCGATTTCTTTCGCTTTTTCCGGGAAACTTTTTGCGTACTGTTTGCGCAGGTTTTCTCCAAAACGCTCGGCTTTCACGTCGGCGGCATCGACGTAGGCGATGTCAGGCTGGAGTTTTTCAAGGACCTTTGAAAAGCAGATAACCATGATCTCGTTCATGGTAAAGAGCTTCCGGAGTTCGTCGATCTGGGAGGGGCTGACTTCCACGACAAAGCATTCATCAGCATACTTCCTGATCTGGGTTTCTAGCTGCTCCCTTTTTTTCGGGGTCAGCTTCTTGGAATCCGCAACCCCGAGAACTTTCAAAGCGTGAGCTCTGGATTCATCTATTTTGACGCCTCCTATACACATGGGCCCGATTACGGGGCCTTTTCCGGCTTCATCAATTCCTGCGATCATCAAATGTATGCTGCCTCCTGAATAGGGGGAAAAGAAGGTTTTGTTTATTAAAGATGTTTCCCTTCCTGAAAAAGGTTTATATCTCTGTCATATCTCTGTCATATCTCTGTCATATCTCTGTCATATCTCTGTCATATCTCGACCATATCTCTGTCATATCTCGGTCATATATCTGCCATATCTCTGTCATATCTTTGTCCTACCTCTTCCCTCCGGTCTCCTGAAAAACTACAATATATTTCACAACAAAATTTATATCTGGTAATCCATATTCTATATATAAATATATACGGAGTCTCCAGCAACAAAATAATCAAATTTTCAAAATGTTGTCGATAATCTTACCTTTGATGATGTCGATTATATTTTTTCGATCTTCTGCTTTAGATTTCAAGAGGCAGCAATATCAATAATTTATTCCCAAGGTGATGGCTCATGGGCAACATGGCTCTGGAACTTATAAGCGCTTTAATTCTCCTATCTATCATATTTTATGTATGGAGTTATGGGAAGAAAAGTGCGGAAATTTCCAGAAGCGGGTGTCTCCTGATTATCACCGGTTTTTTTCTGATCTTCGTTGGCCGTCTGACGGACGCAGGCGATGATTTCTGGCTTCTGGAGGGGTACCTGGGAGGCACCGTTTATGAAACTGTCCTGGAAGATGTCCTGGGGGGAATAGTCGGCTACCTGTTGGTCGGAGCCGGACTGATTAAATGGATGCCTACGCTGTCAAGTGTTGAAACGTTAAAAAACGAAGTCTCGGAAAGGGAAATTGCCCAGGAGAAGCTGGGCAGGGAAAGGTCGCTTTTGTCCGGGCTGTTAAAATCAATTCCGGATGCTGTTTTTTTTAAGGACGCTGAGGGGACTTACCTGGGATGCAATCCCGCTTTTTCAAAGCTTATGAGGAAGCCGGAAGAAGAGGTCGTCGGGAAGAAAGCCTGCGACCTTTACTCTGAAAGTATGGCAGGCTATATCGGGGAAGTTGATAAGGAATGCTTCGAAAAGGGGAAGGTCAGCACGGTTGAAAAGTGGATTGATTCCCCGGATAACAAACACATCTTCCTGCAGACTGTCAGGGCTCCTCTTTATGATGAGGCAGGAAGCTTTATCGGTATTGTGGGGGTTAGCCGGGATATTACCGGAAAGAAACTGGCTGAAGAGGCGGTGTTAAAAGCCAGGCTTGCCGAAGATTCCAGCAAGACCAGGAACGAGTTCCTTTCCACAATGAGCCATGAACTTAGGACGCCCCTGAATTCTATTATAGGTTTTTCGGACCTGCTGCTTGAAGGCTCCTTCGGGACCCTAAATGAACGCCAGACCAAATATATTCAGAACGTACACAACAGCGGAAAGAGGCTCCTGAAAGTTATAAATGATATCCTTGACCTCTCCAAGGTTGAAGCTGGAAAAACAGAACTTG
The DNA here is from genome assembly GCA_016841265.1 of Methanobacteriota archaeon. Classification (GTDB taxonomy): domain Archaea; phylum Halobacteriota; class Methanosarcinia; order Methanosarcinales; family Methanosarcinaceae; genus MTP4. The sequence goes on from JAENZL010000017.1 coordinate 2,866, forward strand.
AACCCGAGACCTTTAAGGTTGCAAATGTACTGGAAGAAATCGAGAGAGTTTCCGGGCCGCGGGCATCCGCAAAGAAATTGACCCTGAAGTTCAGGGTTGACAAACGGCTCACAACTATCACTGCGGACAAAATGAGGTTCAAACAGGTCCTTTATAATCTCATAAGCAACGCCATCAAGTTCACGCCCGAAGGAGGGAACGTGACCGTCTCGGCGGAAAAGGCAGGCAATATGCTGCGGGTCTCAGTAGCGGATACCGGGATAGGGATCTCTAAAGAAGACCAGGAATACCTCTTCCAGCCTTTCAAGCAGCTCGACTACTTCCTGAACCGCCGCTATGAAGGGACAGGGCTCGGTCTGGCCCTGGTCAAAAGGTTCGTTGAAATGCACGGAGGAAAAGTCCGGGTAGAGAGCGAACCCGGAAAAGGCTCTGTTTTTACGTTCGAATTGCCTGTGGATGGACTTGTTTCTCCGCAGAACGCTTCCGCTTCGCAGGCCCCGCTAAATCTCTCATGAAATCTCTCATGAAATCTCTCATGAAATCTCTCATGAGCATTTTTGTACTTTATTGGGGTTGGGGGAACAAAAACATTAAATCTGAAGTTGATTATTTTTGGGGTTAAGTTAGCTAGAGATGAGATGAATTCCACATGCCGATAATAACCTTGCATTACGAAGACCTTGAAAAACTCACAGGAACCGATAAGGAAACCATCATCGAAAGGGTGCCCATGATTGGAGCCGATATTGAAAGGATCGAAGACGAGTCCATTGATATCGAGTTCTTCCCGGACAGGCCGGACCTCTACAGCGTGGAGGGGGTTGCCCGGGCCATGCGGGGTTTCCTGGGCCTCGAGACCGGGCTTCCCGAGTACGGGGCAAAGCCTTATGAGGTCTCCATTACCGTCAGCGAGGAGATTTTAAAGATCAGGCCTTTCCTTGGCTGTGCTATTGTCCGGGGTGTTAAGTTCAATTCGGAATCCATAAAGTCCCTGATGGACCTGCAGGAAGACCTGCACTGGGGGCTTGGCAGGAACCGGAAAAAGGTTTCTATCGGGGTGCACGACCTTTCGAACGTGACCCCTCCATTCAGGTACACCGCCGTTGAGCCGGGTTTCGAGTTCGTGCCCCTGGATTACACCGAAAAAATGAGTATGACCGAGATCCTGGAAAAGCACCCCAAAGGCACGCGCTTTGCTCATCTCGTGAAGGACTTTGAGAAATACCCAATCATCTTTGACTCGGAGGACAATGTCCTTTCCTTCCCGCCCATCATCAACGGGACCCTAACCAGCGTGACCGAAGCCACAACCGAGCTTTTCATTGACGTAACAGGGCTTGGGGAAGCCGTCTACACAGCCCTGAACATCGTGGTCACAGCCCTTGCCGAGCGCGGCGGGCAGGTCGAGTTTGTCAGGATCATCCGGCCCGAAGGCGAAGAAATGGTTCTTCCGGACCTCTCCCCCGAAACCAGGACCCTTACCCGGAGTGAGGTTAACTCCCTTATCGGCATGGACTTCTCCGTGGAAGAGATCGTAAAGCAACTTGAGAGGATGCGCTGTGGGGCAAAAGCCCTGGACGATGAAACGATCGAAGTTAAGGTCCCCGCTTACAGGGCGGATATCCTGCATAACTTCGACCTTATCGAGGACATAGCAGTTGGTTTCGGCTATGACAACATCGAGATCAAGGTCCCTGAGACTTACACCGTCGGAAAATCCCACCCCACCTCCCTCATGCGTTCCGCATTGAACGAGATCATTGTGGGGCTTGGCTACTACGAGGTTATGCCTTTCACCCTAACCAGTGAAAAAGTCCATTTCGAAAACATGCGCAGGCCAAAGACCGATGATGTGACTCATGTCCTCCACCCGATAAGTGAGGACCAGACCCTGGTCAGGACAACCCTGCTCCCGAACCTCATAGAAATCCTCTCCCTGAACCAGCACCGGGAACTTCCCCAGAAGATATTTGAGGTCGGAGAAGTCGTGGTCAACGAAAAAACCGGGCAGCACGCGGCAGCCGTCTCCATTCACCCGCAGGCAAACTTCACGGAAATCTACGAGGTCGTGGACGCCCTCATGCGGGAACTGATGCTTGACTACGAAGTAAAAGAATCCGAAGACCCGGCTTTCCTTGAAGGCAGAAGGGCCGATGTCTATGTCAAAGGCAAAAAGATAGGGGTTTTCGGGGAATTCCACCCCGAGGTCATTAGCAACTTTGAACTTGGCTATGCCGTTGTAGGCTTCGAGTTCGATCTGGCCGACCTTATTTCTTAATTTTTTTAAATTTTTTATTTTTTTGGTTTCTTTGTTTTTTGATTAAAAAAATTGAGAAACCAACCCAACTTTTTTCTTTTTTTGTCACCCTATCGTTTTCTCTCTCAACAGTTTTTCCATCTCTGTCGCGAGCAGCTTTGCTTTGGAAAGGTCCTCCGTTTCCAGCAGCCGGACCAGGAGCTCCTGCAGCTGCTCTCTCAATAATTCAAGGTCTTCGAGGGCAAGGGAGAGTTCGTAGTGAAGAGTCCCGAGGCTTTTTATTTCCATGAAACCGGCAAGCTTTTCCTTGCTGGCCCTGACCTGGAGGAGGGTTTCAGGGGAGTTCAGGTCAACGTCGTATTCTTCTTCGAAATCCCCTTTCAGAAGTGTTTTCAACCACCTCACATTCCGGACATGGCTCATAAAGGGGCTGACTTCCCTGTACTCGTAGTCTCCGCTAACCTTTCCGACAATCACTTCGTTCCGGGTCTTGAGCGGGACGGCTACAAAATCCCCCAGCCTGAGCTCTTTTATGAAGCTATTAATTTCCCCTGCCCACGTTTCGCAGCGTTCTTCCTGCATTCCGGGGTATTTTTCAAGCATTAACTGTTTTACCTGCGCTTTATTTTCGGTACGTGAGAAATCCGGAAATTCGGACCACCCTATGGTTATCACTTTGTTTTCCAGCATCGCTTCTTCGTCTTCTAACGTGCCTGCGGCTTTGAGTAACCAGAGATTCATATTTTACCTCCCCTTTACCGGGTTTTTTTCCTGATCTGATATGATTCCCGAATACGTTTGCACTGGTAATTAATTATTTCTCTCCCACAAACTCTCCCACAAACTCTCCCACAAATCCTGAATAAATCTTTAAACAGGAATCCCATAAAACATGTAAGCATGAATAAAAAGGTCTTTGTGGGCGTGGATGGCTGCAGTGCGGGCTGGTTTGCCGTATTTCTGGCAGAGTCAGATAGTGATGGATGTGATAGGGGTAACTGCACTTTGGAGAAATACAGCTGGGAACCGGGCGTTTTCCCCGAGTTTTCCGCCCTCTGGGATTTTCTGAAAAGCAATTATGAAGCTTATGAGCCCCTGATCCTGATCGACATCCCCATCGGACTGAAATCCGGGGGTAGCGGGGAGAGGCTCTCGGACCTCGGCGCCCGGAAAATTCTAAAGGCCCGGAAGTCCAGTATCTTTCCCGTACCCTGCCGAGAAGCGGTTTATGCGGAAACTTACGGGCAGGCCTGCGAGATCAATGAGAAACTTACGGGAAAGCGTATCTCGAAACAGGCCTGGAACATTCTTCCCCGAATCCGGGACGTTGACGGTTTCCTTATCAGCAGTCTGGAAAGCAGAGGTAAGAGTGCGGGTGCGGGTGAGAGTGAGGGTGAGAATGAGGGTGAGAGTGAGGGTGAGAATGAGGGTGCGGCTGTCAGGGACTTGATATGGGAAACAGGGCCGGAAATCTGTTTCCAGGCTTTTGCCGGCCGGCCTATGAAGTATTCGAAGAAGAAAGAAGAGGGTTTTCTTGAGAGAAAGGAGGTCCTGAAAAAGATTGAGAAAATCCTCAAAAAGATCGGGCCGTTAGCTAATGAAACGTTTGAGGATCAGGCGCTTGTTTATGAGATTCTCGAAACTGCCCTTTCAAGATACAGGCGAAAGGATGTGGCAAGGGACGACATCCTTGACGCCCTTGTAGCGGCTTTCACGGCAAAAATAGGGTACAGGTATGGGTTTGAGTTTGTGCCTGCTGACCCGGAAACGGATGCTGAGGGACTAAGGATCCAGCTGGTTTACTGCAACTATTTTGAAAAAGTAGCGGACTTCCGGGCCTGAAAGCTCAAATGAACTCTTTTTCATCCAGCGGTTCCGACATTTCCATGTAGTGGGTGAAAAGTTCCTTTCCCCACCTCAAAGCCTCTTCCTCGAAGCACAGGAGTATCTGATCCCTCAATTTTCCGTCATTTTCCATAAGCTTGAGGGCCATGAACCGGTCTGTCACGACTATGGAGGGCAATTTTACCGGCTTACGGCAGATAAGGAGCTTTGAATTTTCCAGCCTTGATAACTGTCCGGCTTCTTGCGGAAAATCCTTAAACAGACGTTCTGCAACGATTTCCGTCATGCAAAGGGTCATTTCCGCACTTTTCTCCACAAGGCTTGCATAGAGTTCGGGGGATTCGGGATGGAAATAAGAAACGAAGGTGCAGATTTTTTTTGAACTCGTTATATTTTCCAGGAACAGGTCCGGGGTCTCAAACATGTGCTCTGCATTGGGTTCCAGGATCTCATACCTGCCCAGTTCTTCAATCCTGTCCAGCAGGAAGTCAGGGATCGGGCTCAGGTCGTGGCTTACCCAGTAATCAATGTGCTCTTCCAGAACTTCCAGTGTACCCAGGAGGTGCTGCATGTTTTCAACTATTATTTCCCCGATTTCCGATAACCTGTATGACCTGTTTTTTTCGATTATCAGATTGGCATTTTTCATTCTTTTAATATGGGGCTGTATCGAAGCGGCGTTGACGCTAAGTGACTCCTTAATTTCATCGATATTTTTCGGGCCTTCTTTCAGGAGAAGGAGAAGGTCTTTCCTCCTCTCGGAAAGGAGGGCAAGGTCAATAAGAGGCTGTGTCATTTGTTCTCACTTTTCGGGCACCTGCCTTCTTGTTTGTTTATATTTAAAAAACTTTATCGTTTCCTCCATTAATTATCCGTCTATTCATATTTATTATTTTTTACATGTTTGGGTGTTTAAGGGGGGTGTGGGAAATAAAGACACAATCGTCAAGACTTGCGATGCAGGAAACAAAGTTCTATTTGCAATAATACAAAAAAAGGGACAAGAAAATATAATAAGTAAACAGAATAAGGAACTTTAACATAGTTCCTCTACATTTACTTCACGTTTACTTCACGTTTACTTCATCTTCCTCTGTCTTCTTCCATATCCACCGCTGCCAGGAATGCTGCGGTGAAAATTGCTGCATTGAAAGCTGCTGCGGTGAAAATTGCTGCATTGAAAGCTGCTACGGTGAGTACTCTGAACACGGACAAAAACTGGCCTGATAATTTTATCAACTCTGCCGAAATTGAATTCATCCTGGTCCCTGAGGGAGAATTTGACATGGGTTCCCCAATCCGGGAAAAGCGCAGGAAGCTCTGGGAGAGTCCCGTGCACAGGGTGAAGCTCGAAAGGCCCTTTTACCTGGGTAAATACCCTGTCACCCAGGCCCAGTGGCAAAGAATCATGGGAAATAACCCTTCATTTTTTAGGGGAGAGAGCCTCCCTGTTGAAAGTATCTCCTGGGAAGAGGTGCAGGAATTTCTAAGGAAACTGAATGAAATGGAAAACACATGTATTTACCGCCTTCCTACCGAAGCTGAATGGGAATTCGCAGCAAGGGCCGGGACGACGACCGGCTACTCCTTCGGGGAAGAGGCCCCGGAACTTTACGAATACGCCTGGTTCCTTAAAAATTCCGGGCTCAATACTCACCTTGTTGGCCTGAAAAAGCCCAACCCCTGGGGTTTTTACGACATGTATGGAAACGTCGGGGAATGGGTGCAGGACGAGTACCACATCAGCTACAAAGGCGCTCCCTCGGACGGAAAGGCCTGGGAAACCCCCCTTTCTGCAGCCATATCAAAGCCTGTCAGGGTCAGGCGGGGAGGAGGCTGGAACGGGAATGCCGGGTGTTGCAGGTCGGCAGAGAGGCTTTTTGCGGCTCAGGACCGGCGTTTCAACAGCCTGGGGTTCAGGGTGGCAAAGGAATTGTGAAGCGGCTGAATTTTTGATGCCGGCAAATAAGGTAGCCGGATTTAAGAAAATGAGATTCCTGTTCCCTGAAAAAGGGAATGCAGGAAAAGGTTCGAAATCACTGTTTCACAAACAAAGCCGTGACCATGAGCATACAGACAGCGCCAAACAGTTCAATTCCCGGCAGAGAAGGAACTTCGGATTTAGCGTAGACATCCCTTATTGAGCTTAATGTAACCATATGCCATTCGGCTTTATTTCCGTCAACGAAGTCGGCATTCGAATCAATGATTTCCCCCGGCATTTCAAGGTAATAATGGATTTTTATGGTGGAATCCATGGCTTTGCTCATCCCGAAGGGGTCTTCGACGCCACTCTGATAGTCTGAGGCAGAATTCCCGATCGGGTCCCGGTATATCAGGTACTCTTCACTTTTTTCCGTGTATGCGTTTTCCGGAGGCAGGCCTTTTATGGTTATTTTTACGTCGTCCCCGTCCCAAACTTCTTCATATTCTCCTCCCTGCGAAATTACACTTTCTCTAAAGGTTTCCCCTTCCTCGGAAGCCTCCGAGTTCAGTATCGAATATACGTAGGAGTTTGTGTCTATTATCATGTGATATTGAACTATTTCCCCTTCCTTATTTACCTTCGAATCTACTGACAGGGTAATACAGCCGCTAACGAGAATCATAAGTACAAGAGACAGGCCCAGTGCTATTTTTTTCATCACATCACCTTCCTTTTTGCGGATAACACTATCTTTATTTATATAGTGTAAGAGCGGCTATTATATATTTTCCCCGCGTTTTTCATTTTGCGGAAACTCTATTCTATAATTTTTTGGGGCGAGGACCCTTGATCAATCTGGACGATTGCCTACCCTGGGTTGCCTGAAAATTACAATCTGGAAAAAAAGATAGTTCTGACATCTGGTTACAGGCAGTAGCAGGTCAGTTACAGGTCAGTTACAGAAAGTGTCCAGCCAGTTACACGCATATGCTCTTATTTTTGCACCTTCTGCCCCCACCTGATCTTTCTACGGGTAGGGGCAAAAACAGAACTCAGGCGCTTTTGACAAATCCAGGAGGCGTATATGGGATTTGTGTCTGTACCAGGTAGAGCATATACCTGTACGACCAGACAGTATTTAATACTTTTGTTAATTTTTGTATTACTTGATGGCATTTATATGTATATTTATATCATTTGTGCCATGGGAGTATTTTAGACTTTTTCCGGGTTGCTGGTGCAGAGATGTGAAAAGCTCTATCCATGGAAGATATTTTTTCCCGGCACAGGGTACCTCCATGAAGCGGGAAACTGCCGTAAGGCAGGCCGGAGTCAAGGTATTCCAGAAACCGGCTGCCCGGTAGGCTTAAGCGGCGGTCTGTTGAGCCACGACAAAGCCGACAGTGACTTCAACTTCTTTGCCGGTGACCTTTTTCAGTCGCTCGTCAGCTATTATGGCAATATCCGGAGGAATTTCCTGCCCGGCTTGATACCCCACGAATAAAGCCACACCTACCGGTTCATTTAACAGGAGGTCTGCGGGTTTATAGTCGACCCTTACCTCTTCCCCCCTTATAATCCCCGCTTCTGCATATTGGGGTTCCTCAAACATGTCCTTCAGCTCCTGGTCAACCTGCTGTTCAACCAGAGCGGTCTGGAAGGAGGCGTAAGTGACAAGAGCGAGGACTATGGAGAGGAAGGCGATTGCAACGGCGAGGACTGCTGTGCGCGAGATCACCGCGGCACGGGCACTTCCAACCGCCTTTTCCTCAGCAGGACGAAAGCCGGAAAACCAGAACATAATGAGGGCAGATACGTTGATGACAAGCAGGTTTACGAGCACCAGCACAGCCGCTGTCGTCGCCATACCGTAGAGTCCCCAGGCGAGTCCGAGCCCCGATGTTGCTGCCGGGGGGACAAGAGCCACTGCAATTGCTACCCCCACAAGGGTAGACCCGGAACCCCGCATAATGCTGATGCTGCCGGCAAGCCCTGAGCCTAGCGCCAGGAAAAGGGACAGGAAGTTAGGGCTTATGCGCTCGGCAACCTGGCCTATTTCACGGATATCGAGTCCTGGCGGCAAAAGTAGCGTTCCCTTCATGATTGCACCTATAAAGGCAGCAACCGCGATTGCAAGCAGTAGCCCTCCCACCTGTAGCTTTATCCCACGGGAAACAAGTTCTCGGTCATTGACAACAGTCCCTACGCTTGCGGAGATTGCCGGTCCCATGAGTGGGGCTACGACCATTGCCCCTATGATTGTTGCGGCAGAGTCTAGCAGCAGCCCTCCCGTAGCGATAATAGTGCTTAGAACAAGGAAAGCATAAAAAGTGGAAGTCGCGGGTGCAAGATCTTCCGCACGTGCAGTGAGTTCTTCCCGGGAAATGCGAAGTCCGGAATAACGTTCCTTCAATGCTCCGATACGTTGGGAAACAACCGTCTCGGGTGACAGTACGATCGTGTATGTATTCTCGCCGATTCCCGCTTCACGCAGCCTGGCCATCACCGGCTCGACGCCGATAGGGGGTATAGGAAACTGGACCAGGGCTTCGAAGTCCCCTCTCCCCGTTTCATCCCATACCGCATAGTCGATCTTTTCGTCGTCGAGTACGGCCAGTACTGGCTCTCGCTTCCCTACCGGAATGAGTACCTGTACAATACGCATAATATAATTTGCGTTACTATAATATATATATTTATTATATTCATAGTCTAGTTTGAAATATAGTAGACAGTAAATATTGTATAAAGACAAACTTATCTAAATATATTAAAAATTAAAGAAGAAATCCTTTGCTGCTGCAAAAACTATGACAAAGTATGGAAAAAGCTAAGGCAAAAAATACGGAAAAAACGAACCAGAATTCAAAAGAGGAACATTTTGGGATACGACGCTCAGCACTAAGGATAGGAATTTCCCGTAAAAATTAATAAAGGGTTATGGAAAGGTTTCAGGGACTATTTTTTACACAGTGCGTTTTTCCAGCCCGGATAGCTCTACGAAGCGGGAAACTGCCGTAAGGCAGGCCGGAGTCCGGGCATTCCGGATCGGCTACCCCCGCAGCTTAATCGGTGATCTGCTGAGCCACAATGAAGCCGACAGTGATCTTAACTTCTTTGCCAGTAGCCTCTTTCAGTCGGTCGTCAGCTACCCTGCCAATATCCGGGGGAATTTCTTGCCCGGTTTGATACCCCAATAAAAAAGTCACCTCTACCGGTTCACCTAACAGGAAGTCTGAGGGTCCATAATTGACTTCTATGCTTTCTCCCAGTATAAACTCTGCTTCTGCATACTCGGGTTCCTTGAACATTTCCTCCAGTTCCTGGTTAACCTCCTGTTCAACCAGAGCTGCCTGGAAGGAGGTGTAGGTGACAAGAGCGAGAACTATGGAGAGGAAGGCGATTGAAATAGCGAGGACTGCTGCGCGTGAGATCACCGCGGCGCGGGCACGACCAACAGCCTTTTTTTCAGCAGGGCGAAAGCCCGAAATCCAGAACAGGATGAGGGCTGATATGTTGATAGCAAGCAGGTTTACGAGCACCAGCACGGCCGCTTCTACCGCCACGTCGTAGAGTCCCCAGGCAAGCCCGAGCCCCGCTGTTGCTGCCGGGGGGACAAGGGCTACGGCAATTGCCACCCCCACAAGGGTAGACCCGGAGCCCCGCATAATGCTTATGCCGCCAGCAAGCCCCGAACCCAGCGCAAGGAAGAGGGACAGGAAGTTCGGGGTGGTACGCTCGGCAATCTGGCCTACTTCGCGGATATCCAGTCCCGGCGGCAAAAGCAGCGTTCCCTTCATGATTGTACCTATCACGGCAGCGACCGCGATTGCCAGCAGGAGTCCGATTACCTGCAGTCTAACCCCGCGGGCGGCGAGTTCCCGCTCATCGACGACTGTCCCGACGCTTGCGGAGATTGCCGGGCCCATGAGCGGGGCAACGACCATTGCCCCTATGATTGTTGCAGCAGAGTCAAGCAGCAGCCCTGCCGTAGCGATAACAGTGCTTAGAACAAGAAAAGCAATAAAAGTAGAAGTCGCGGGTGCGAGATCCTCCGCACGTGCTATGAGTTCTTCCCGGGAAATGCGAAGTCCGGAATAACGTTTTTTCAACGCTTCCAAACGTGCGGAAACAACCGTCTCGGGTGCCAGGACGATTGTGTATGTGTTCTCGCTGATTCCCGCTTCACGCAGCCTGGCCATCACCGGCTCGACACCGATAGGGGGGACTGGAAACTGGACCAGGGCTTCAAACTCCCCTCTTCCGGTTTCATCCCACACCGCATAGTCGATCTGCTCGTCATCAAGCACGGCCAGTACTGGCTCTCGCTTCCCTTCCGGAATGAGTACCTGTACAATACGCATACTATTATTATGGCATTTTAATATATATTATATATATTATCAATTTTGGGATATACTAAAAAGTTATATAATATTTTCAGCCAAAAGCTCCGTATATTATCGTTTACCGACAAAAAGCGTACCAACGCTGTCCCCTTTGATGATTTCATACAGAGCGGACGGATTTTTGCCGTTTGTAATGATAGTATCAATCCCCTGCGCGGTTGCCAGCTTTGCTGCTTGCAGTTTAGTTTTCATACCGCCTGTACCGCGCCGAGAACCAGCGCCTCCGGCTAATGATTGCACGCCCTCGTCTATTGCGTTGATACGCTCTATCCGTTTTGCGTTGGGATAGAGGCGAGGATCGCTGTCATAAAAGCCGTCAATGTCGGACAGAATGACGAGTTTTTGCGCTCTGCACAATACCGCGACAACCGCAGAAAGCATATCGTTATCGCCAAATAGTCTATCTTCCGATTCGATTTCGGTATAGCTAACCGAGTCGTTTTCATTCACAACCGGGATAATACCCATTTCGAGCAAGGCGTCAAAGGTGTTTGTCAGATTTTCCTTCTTTTCCTCAATTTCCATATCCTCGGCGTTCAACAAAATCTGTGCGATAGTCTTGTCGTAGTCATTGAAAAATTTGTCGTATAAGTACATAATGCTGCATTGTCCTACCGCAGCGGCAGCCTGCTTCAAACGCATACTCGTTGGGCGTGTTTTCATTTGCAGCCTATTCGTTCCCACAGCAATCGCGCCGGATGAAACTAAAATGACTTCATGGCCCATGTTCTGAATATCGGACAGTACACAGGCAATGCGGTCAAAGGAACGCAGATCGCTTTTCCCTATGTCATTTGTCAGGGTAGAAGTCCCTACTTTGACAACAATTCTGTTTTGATACAAACTCAAATTATTCACCTTTCTTTCGCTACACGTGAATAATCCTGGGAGAGTGTTTTGTAAACGTCAGGAAATCATGGAAGATTTGTGATGTGTTGATTTTCATAAACCCGGTAGTTGTGCCGTCGCTGCACCCATACCATTCTTCCGCAAGAACATCCTTATCGAAAACAATCTGTACCCCGTTGTCCTTATCCAATAAGGCGCTGAAAACAGTCGTCGCACCTATCTTTGTTCCCAGCATCTTTCCCATCAAGTCCGCAGGAGCAAAAGAAACGCGGGAAACACCCAATGCATTACTGAACTCCTTTGCGCTAAACGGCTTGTCTGCTGTGGTAACAAAGAGGAAAAACTCTGTCTTCTTTCTGTTGCACAGAAACAGCGTCTTGACCATTTTCATATCTAGCGCTTTATTAATCTGAACGCAATCGTCCATCGTAATTGCCTCGTCGGTATCGACGCGCTCAAACGGGATATGCAGGTCTTGCAATACTCTATATATTTTTTCCTGGAGCTCTGTCTTAAACCTGGACGGCGCTGTTGTATAAATATCACTTACAAAGAACATAATCAATTTCCTTTCACTTGAGATGTCTGCATTTATAGTGTATCATGTATTTATGGATTACGAAACCGAATGTTTATTACCATTAACATCACATATTCAGATGTAAAGTAGGTGAGAACCGTATGGACATGAACATTCAAAAATACATGGCTTTTGTCAAAACTGTTGAATGTGGTAGCTTTACAAAGGCGGCAGAAGTATTGAACTATTCCCAATCCGGCATCAGTCGCATGATTAATGATTTGGAAAAGGAATGGAGCGTGTCACTTCTTGAACGTGGGCGCGCCGGTGTGCGCCTGACTTCCGACGGATTAAAGCTGTTGCCGTTTGCTCAAAATGTATGTAACGAGTATCAGAAATTGCAGGCGCAGGTGGACGAACTGAACGGCTTGCAATCGGGGCTAATTCGGATTGGTACATTTTCAAGCGTAGCGACCCATTGGCTTCCGAATATCATCAAAGAGTTTCAAAAGGACTACCCTAATATTGATTACGAGCTTCTGTTGGGCGACTATACGGAAATTGAAAGCTGGATTTCCGAGGGGCGCGTGGATTGCGGCTTCCTCCGGCTTCCTACACGCCCGGAGTTTGAAACGATATTTTTGGAGCAGGATAAGCTGCTTGTTGTTTTGCCGGAGGATCATCCGCTGGTCGACTGTGAATGCTTTCCTGTAAAGGCGCTATGTGATTACCCTTTCATGCTTTTAGAAAAAGGCGCTAAGGCTGAAATCTCGGAAATATTTGAAAAATGTAATATTGAACCAAAAGTACATTTTACGACATGGGATGATTATGCCATCATGTCAATGGTCGAAAGTGGATTGGGGATTAGTATTTTGCCGGAGCTTATTTTGCAGCGTATTCCATACCGAATTGTAATAAAAGAACTGGACATACCGGCGTATCGTAAGATTGGTCTTGCAATGAGAGATAAAAAATCTGCATCGCTTGCAGTTAAGCGATTTTTAGACTATCTGCAATGTAGGAACAACTCTAAGGACCCGTCGCAGAACAACTTATGCACAGGTTTCGATTGAATGCATTGATTTTCGAGACCATTGTCACCAATTGGAAATCAACTTCTTGAATTATCTGCCTAATTTATTTTGTGACGGCTCCTAAGAGGATGTCTTAAAATTAAATAATACCTGTATTCAGGCGGCGCTCAAGAAAGGCATCGGGATGGAGGTAAAGCGGAACTTCCTCATTTCGCTCTTTGCTTACCAGTTTCAAAAACTCAAAAAGCCCGAGGAAATGGTCCGGGTGCCCGTGGCTCAGGACAACAGCTTCGATGCTTCCCGGTTCAACCCTCAGGAGCTTTGCGTTATTGAGAAGGCAGGCCGGAGTAACGGCCGCGTCCAGCAGCACGGTATGTTCCTCGTCCCCGGCACGGACCTTGATCAGGCATGAGAGCCCGTGTTCGGCGAGAAGTATATTCGGGAGAGGCAGCTGCGGCCTCCTGTAGACGTCTGTTCGCTCTGTCAGTAACATGTCCGTATAATTATCCATCAGGACCGTTATTTCAAGCCTGTCGGCTTCCCGAATGTTCAGCTTATCCAAATTGGTTTTCTCAGACATATTCAGCACCCTTTTACACCCTTTTACACCCTTTAACACTCTTCTTTTCTCTGATATTTTATTAATAAGGATTATATAGGGCTGAAGGGCGAGAATGTTTATAAATTTTTCAAAATGAATGGGTTATGGGTGAGAATCTCCCATCAGGTAGCCGCCAAACCCGGTGACCCAGAGCAGGATCGGGTACGCGATCCAGCGCTCAATTTATACAAAAGTAATAAAATATAAAACAGGTTTCTTTTATACATTTAGTGCATACTCTTATACATATCCGAATCTGTTCCGTCATATTAATTGAAAAATAAAGGTAAAATTTTATGGTTCTGAATGTCATTCCGAACAATTATTTTAAGCTAACAAACGGGGAAACAAAAGTCGTCAATAAGGTCAGGGCTCTGTACCATAAGGATGACAGGGAATGTTTCTTATATGTCCAGCCCAGGCTGAGGGAGTATAATCCTGATTTTATTCTTATTGACAGCTACAAAGGTGTCTGCATTATTGAAGTGAAAGACTGGGTTTTGAGCCGTATAGAGTCAATGAACAGGGTAGAAGTTACTTTTAAGAATGGAAACAACGGGGAGAACCCTGTCGCAAAGACAAATAAATATTTTAATTGTGCTAAGGATATTTTTGAAAAAGATAGATTTCTGCTTGATGAGGAGGGGAAATTAAGGTTTAAGGTTTACTCTAAAGTTGTTTTTACCGGGATGGACTCGAAGGATATCGATGATTCCGGTCTTAAAGATGTTCTTTTTCAGCCTCCTACAAGGTGCCTTGGTTCCGACCGGCTTAAAAAGCTGACCATAGATGATTTATTCAGTGCGGAAACCAGTTATCCGGGTCAAGTAATTATTTCGGTTATCCGGGCTCTTCTTTTCCCTGAAATCAAAATTCAGCACAAACAACACGAGTTGCTGGAATTTGATAATGAGCTGGACGAGATCAAGAATACTATTAAGGCGCTTGATTGCGAGCAGGAAAAGTTTGCCAAGAAGATCCCTTACGGCCATTATATGGTAAGCGGGGTCCCCGGGAGTGGAAAGACCGTAATATTGCTTGCCAGGGCTATTTTTTTCCTCAAGGAGCACCCGGACTGGAAAATTAAAATCATAACTTTCAACCGTTCCCTCGCAAAGAAGATGCAAAACAGGTTCAAGGCTCTTTATAATGACCTTCACCTGATGGGGCTCCATTATGAAAACATTTCAATTTCCACTTTCCATAAATTAGCGATGGATACGGCGGGCATCGTTCCTCCCCAGGGTGCGAATTCGTATTTCTGGAACCGGGAACTCCCCCTAAAAGCCCTCGAAAAAGCCAGGCCGAAATACGATGCCATTCTCATAGACGAATACCAGGACTTTCGAGACGAGTGGTTGAAGCTCTGCCTCGTTCTTTGCAAAAAGCAGGAATACAACGGAACGGTGAGTGAGAACCTCTTCATGGCCGGGGACCGTTTACAGAGCATTTACAATCCTCACGAACACACCTGGAAAAGTCTGGGGGTAAACGTAACAGGGAGGTCCAAACTCCTGAAACATTCGTACAGGTCCGGAAAATCCCACATTGACCTTGCCCTTGATTTCCTGATGTCTGACGGCAGCATGAAAAAGGAAGTCGAGAGATTTTACGAAGGTCGGGAAGGAATCGAAAACGAGCAGACCGGTGAGAATTTCATAGACTTTCTTGAAGGTGACTTTGAAGTAATCAATGATATCCTGAATAAAGTCTTGCTGGATATGAGATATGATCCGGAAGATGTGCTTGTCCTTGCTCCCACCCATGCAGACGCAGAGCGGCTTTACTTTAAACTTGATCCTTTCCTCAAGTCAAAGAGTATAATAACAAAAGACATCGTACCCGGGAAAATAATCATAACAACATACCATTCTTCCAAGGGCCTGGAATGTAAGGTGTGTGTCCTGTTGAATGTCAATAAATTAAATGTTAATAAGGCTCAGGATAAGAAACTCCTTTACGTAGGGATGACCCGGGCATCCCAGAGACTATACATCCATGCCCGTGATTTTGAGTCCGAAAGTTTTGCCCGGCAATTGAAGCACGGGGAGTTTAATCAACGGGAAGTTTGATCAGGCGATCTGAATTTGGCTTGTATTTCAAAAGTTTCTGGGGCTATTTTCCTGAGTTTCCCCGGACTTTACCACGAGAACATGCCATTCCATTATTTTTTTGCATGGCTTTTTTGCATGGCTTTTTTGTACAGAGATTCCATGTCCGGTATTTTACCATCTGGCCTCAGAATTCTTCTTATGAAAATTTCCATACATATATTGATATCCAGCAGGTGTATATCTAAATCTCAAAGCCGCTACTTAAAATAGGTTTACAGGATTATTTTAAATACGATTAATGAGTTTGAAAGAAGATTTCTCTGAGAATTTGCTGCTCATCAGGGGAGATGGGGTTTGCCGAACTCTCGTTTACAAAAAAGAAGCGCCGCCCCTAAAAATACAAAACTTTCTTCTTGATATAGAAGGTTTGCTTCTGAATATAGGTAGATTGCCTTTTACAAAATAATGCCGGACCGATACTATGACAAATGACCCTAAAAGAAAGACAGGAAATACAGATCCAGGAAGAAATGCAGGCAGGGCTGGTAAGGCAGGTAAGACGGATAGGGCAGGTAATACTGCATCCGGCCGCCTGAATAAAGCCCTTGAGCCTTATGAAAAAACCCTTGCGAAAAACCCTGAGGATGCAGCTGCCTGGGCAGGCAAGGCAGCGGTGCTGCTCAGGTTCCACGTGTACAAAGATTCCCTGAAAGCCCTTAATAAAGCCCTTGATATCGAACCTTTAAACCCCGGATACTTCTTTGAAAAAGGTTTCGTGCTCTTAAAGCTTGAAAGGGAGGAAGAGGCCTTGAAGGCTTTTGATTGGGTGCTTGAAATAAAACCTGATAGCGACAAGACCTGGAACCTCAAGACCTCGGTCCTCTGCAGGCTCGGACAGCAAGAAAAAGCTCTTGCAGCCTGTGAAAAAGCTCTTGCTTCCAATCCTAAGATTGCTGGTGCCTGGCACGCAAAAGGCACTGTGCTTTCTGACCTTGGCAGCTACGAAGAAGCCCTCAAAGCCTATGATGAAGCTCTCAAACTCAACCAGAACCTTGCAAGAGCCTGGGAAGGTAAGGCTTTTGTCCTCTACAAGCTGGACCGGTTTATGGAAGCCTTAAAAGCATACGATACCACCCTCAAACTAAACCCGAACAATGCAAAGACCTGGGTCGGCAAAGGGCTTGTCCACCTCAGGCTCAGCAGGCAAAAAAGAGCCCTGGATACTTTCAATAAAGCCATCTCAATAAAGCCTGATTTTGCAGAGGCATGGTTCTATAAAGGTGAAGCTCTGGCCCTGGTCGAAAAGGATGAAGAAGCCCTGAGGGCCTATGAAAGAGCTCTCAAGATCAAGCCGAAATATACTGAAGCCTGGAAAGCCAAAATTTCCGTAAGTTCCAAACTCGGAATCGAAATGGATGAAGAGGAAATGGAAGAGGAAATGAAAGAGGAAATGAAAAAGGAAATGAAAAAGGAAATGAAAGAGGAGAAGCCGGAAATAAAGAGGAGTACATGGACAAGGAAATCGGATATAGGGGTGGAAATTAAGACTGCCGCTAAGGAAGGAAAATATACTAAGTTCGGCAAAAAAGAAGAGCAGGGTCCGGAAATAAAGAGGAATACATGGACAAGGAAGGTACAAAAAGGAGAGGATACTAAGAAATATATGGGGAAAAAGACGGAGAAAAAGGGAGCGGGAACAGAAAGGAAAGCAGGGAAAAGAAAAGGGCAAAAGAAATGATTTAAACCTGTTGCACGTATATGTGAGTTCTTTCAGGTAGTTGATCAAAAACCCACTTTGAAAAGGTATTTTCTGAAGTGGGACATTTCTTCTTTTATACGTTTCAATATAATAAAAGGTTTCAGGGTAAAATCGATCATTATATTGAACGCTATTTATGTAAAAATGTTTTTTTGGGCACCAGCTCCAGTGTTCTTGTTGTGGATACGATGAGAAGTTCTGAAGCCAGCCCCCTAAATATAATATTCATACCATTTAAAAAGATTACACAGTACCTCTTTTCGGGGAGTGTGCGGAAAAAAACTGCATTTTTATAACTGCACTTTTCCGGTTAAATTAAATTCGTTTTTCCGGATGTATCGGTATCGGCAAAATTCTGAGTAATCCGATATATTTTATTTCCTGCAGGGCTTGTTTTTTGCTCCAATTCCCGGAGAAACGTCGGAACGATCAGCTTTCCGGTCCCAGAGCTCTCAATGGTCGCGCCTGCACGACCGGCTTTTTCAAAAAAGTTCATAGACAAAGACGTTTTAATTTGATATTGCTAACTTTACGCTTCCTATCCTGGCACCTAAATCTTCTCGATTCGTATTTCATCCCACACGGCTATGTATGCTCAAAGTAAGCATTTGCTTTTTCTTTTCAGTCCTGGAAAAACCCGTGCTGCGCACGGTGACAAGAACGGTTTGAGACAGCTATTCCGGTAATTTTGGAACAGGTCTAAACGATCAACTGCTTCGGACCCTGGGATCAAAAATAGATCGCAATCATGGGCAGCAATCCGGGGTCAGCCCAAAAAGTTTGACTGATTCCCCTATGCCGAATTTAAACAATATTCGAAGACTTGTGCCTCGAAAACCCCTTAAATCCCATGGAAATAATGGCCTGTGCCGTACTCCACATCCGCGTATTTCAGTTTCCCTTTCTTACCTTCAAGGGCCAGGCTGTATGCCCTGACGATATCCTTTATTTCTTTTTCGTGGTTCAGGGTGAGGTCCAGCCTCAGAACATCCACACCGCTAGCTTTCAAGCCCTTAATGTATTCCAGCATGGAAAGGACCTCCGAATTGTAAATAAGAGTCCGGGTACCCCAGCGCTTTACGGGAAAGCTTCTTTCCTGCCGGTCGATGAGCTGCACTTCGCTTCCGGGTTTCAGGATATTCCGTTCAACAAGAGGTTTGAGGAGGTCGTTTTCCGTTACGAGCAGGAGTTCCCGGCCGTGAGCCGTAAGTTCGATTTCCTCAGTTTTCCCACAGGTTTCGAGAGCCTCGCAAACCGCCCGGATCTCTTTCATGTTCAGTTCGCTTGAAAGGCCTATCCTGTAGGCTCCGGCTTTTTTGAGGGTGTCGACCGTAAATGAATTAAAAGGAGTCAGGTCTTTTCTTGCTACAAAGGGGATTTCCATTTCCTTTGCGAGCTGTATGGTCCCGAAGTCAGAGCAGGCTACGGTGAAGCCGGCTTCTTTCACATCTTTCAGGAGGGGGGTGAGAGCTTCCATTTCCCGGTCATGGGCAATCAGCGGGAGGGTAAAGACGATTTCAAGCCCTTTCTTAAGCAGGAACCTCAGTTTTTTCCGGTATTCCGGAGCTCTCAGGTCATGGAACCTTTCAATGGGGATATAAACGATATCCGCTTTCCCGTCCACTGCGTGGAAAAGGCCTTCCGGGCTGTTTACCTCGACACTCAGGCGCGGGCTCTGCGGGCTATTAGTGGAAACAGAGCTTTCGGGCCCGGTGGGCTTTGCGGGCAAGGTCCCGGAAACTTCATCTCCGGAACCTTCAGCTTCGTTTTTGCACAGGTGGGCAAGGTCCGAAAGCTGCGGGTGTTTCGGTTCCTTCTTCCGTATACCCGTGGACTTTTCCAGCAGCAATTCCAGAGCCTGCCGCCTTGCGCTTTTGAGAGCTCCAACAGGGATGAAGATTTCTTCATCGGCTTCTATCTCGATGGTCCCTACATCGTAAGGGGTCTCCCCAAGCTGTTCCATTGCTTTCCTGATAGCCTCTTCGGGGGTAGGGGACTTCCGGGAGGGCTGGACAATGTATTCGTCCTCAAACTCCACGAGGCTTTCACCGGGGCTTTCGACTGTGACCTTAAGCCGCTCGCCTTTCCTGGCTGTGACTTTAATGTTTACGGGCAGGGGTTTTAATTTCATCTCCTGCAGCCCTTCCAGGAAGCTCCTGTCAGTTGAGATGAATACCTCGTCCTGGGGGTTGACGACCTCTCCCGTTTTGAAACTGATCTCAAGGGTTACTTTTTCCCCTTTCTTTGCCTTTTCCAGGCGCTTTCCGTTTTTCGATATGATACCGTTTACTATAGACCCGAGCATCCCGGTTTTGGTATTGACCTGGGTGTGGATCCCGATCCCGTCGTTTACCTCGATTTCCTCCTGGAGGGTGAGAGTTATCAGGCCATAGGGTTTGGAACGGACGACGTTTGAGACTTTGCCGAGGTAAACCCCGTAGTTTGAGTCGTATTCGAGATGGGTGACTGCCCGGTCCCCGAGGATGAAACCCCTGGTAAACCCTCTGCTGAAGAGTTTTGCAAGCTCCTTTTCTTTCTGATCGAGTTCTTCCCGGTTCAGGTTTTCCCCGCTTTTGCAGATCCGCTCGACCGCCTCTTTGTAAATTGCCGAACTGCCGGTTACGTATTCGGGCTTCTTCATCCTGCCCTCGATTTTCAGGCTTTCGACCCCGCTTGCCATGATTTTATCCAGGCCCGGGAGCGTGCAAAGTTCGGCACAGCTTAGCGGATAATCTCCCCTGATCAGTTCGTTCTGCTGCTCTCCGTCCACGAAAAGCTCATATTTCCACCTGCACGGCTGGGCACAGGCTCCCAGGTTTCCGCTCCTGTCACTTACGAAACTGCTGAAAAGGCACCTGCCCGAGTAGGAGTAACAAAGGGCTCCGTGGACGAAGACCTCAATCCCAATCTTCGAAGAGTCCACGATGTCTTTGACCTCGGCAGTGCTAAGTTCCCTTGAGACAATTACCCTTGAAGCCCCAAGCTCTTCCACAAAACGGACTCCTGCCTTATTGTGGATCGTCATCTGGGTGCTGGCGTGCAGGGGCAGGTCCGGGAAAGTTGCTTTCAGGATCCTTAACAGTCCCGGGTCCCTGAGGATGATCGCATCCACGCCGGCGGCATAGGCCTGGTCTATTAAATCAAGGGCAGACTGGAGCTCGTGTTCCTTGATCGGGATGTTGAACGCGAGATAGACTTTAACTCCATGGGAATGGGCCATGTCGATGGCCTTTTCGAGTTCTCTGGAACTAAGGTTCTTTGCGCCCCTGCGGGCGTTGAATTCTCCTATCCCAAGGTAAACGGCATCGGCTCCGCCTTTGATGGCGGAAAGGAATGCGTCATAATCCCCGGCAGGGGCCAGGATTTCCGGGGGGCAGTGGTTTGCGGATGTTTTCTCGGACATGTCAAATCGGGGTTTTCTTCAGAAAAGGTTTTTTTATGCGTACAGACGGTGGTGATGATAGTAAAAATAAGGTTTTTGGAACTCATTGGTGCTTTTTTAGCATAAAAAGGGGTGGTTCTATATTATTTTATCCCAGAAAGATCCGTTCGTCCATTTTTTACGGTTTGGGCTTATTCTCTTGAATCAGGGAAGTATCGGTGTTTGATCTATTTTGACACATCTATCTTTACTTTCCGATCGATTTTTATTCACCGATCGATTTTTATTCTCCGACCTATTTCGATTCCCCGTTTTTTCTTTATTACGCAAGCCCTGGCTCTAAAAGAATCTCTGTTGATGTGGATACGTTTATATACCATAATTCCGATGTAGTTCCATTGAAAATAATGAGACGTATAATAATCTGTTGTTAAAAACCATTTTTTGTTTTTAATCAGAATTCTATACAATCTTATTTTTAAACTATTAACTAACAACTAAAACAAAGGTGAAACAAAAATGGCTTTTAATGACAGAAATTCCAGAGGAAATAATAATTTCGGCGCACCCAAAGAAATGCACAAAGCAACCTGTTCAGATTGCGGTGTTGAAACCGAAGTGCCTTTCAAACCTGACCCCGAAAGACCGGTTTACTGCAGAGAGTGTCTTCCTAACCACAGGACACCCAGAGAAAACCGCAGATATTAAGCTCTATTTTCACTTACAGAGTTTCGCTTCATTCAAGCGGACTCATATCTTTTTTTAAATATGGTAAGTCTTGAATATTCATTTTTCGTAATCGTTATTTTTTGCGGCTATTTGAAAAATGCACTTCTTAAATTATAGATACGTTTATATATTTTAACTGCAACGTAGGTGTGTTGAAAATTAAGAGACGTATAATAATCTGTTATTAAAAACCAACTTTAGTTTTTAATCAAAGAGTTCTATACAATCTTATTTTTAAACCATTAACTAACAACTAAAACCAAGGTGAAACAAATATGGCTTTTAATGACAGAAACTTCAGAGGAAATAATAATTTCGGCGCACCCAGAGAAATGCACAAAGCAACCTGTTCAGATTGCGGTGTTGAAACCGAAGTGCCTTTCAAACCTGACCCCGAAAGACCGGTTTACTGCAGGGATTGTCTTCCTAACCACAGGACACCCAGAGATAACAGCAGATACTAAGTGTCATTTGTGTAACTGAGTTTACACCAACACTTTTTCTTTTCTACTTTTTTTGAATCTCCCGTAGATCCGGAATATACTTTTTTCTTAATCCGTTATTCTTAATCCGTTATTCTTAATCCGTTATTCTTAACCCGTTATTCTTAACCCGTTATTCTTAATCCGTTATCTTTTGCAGGTTGAGAAATAGAATTTCGTAAGCTCGCTCAGTTTTGCCCTCCCCGAGTTTCGCTTCGCTCAAACGGACTGGTCCTATTTTACACATATTTCATAAGGTGTATCGGTAAATGTGGAAAATGCTGGGACAGGGGTTATGCTGCCTGCATAGCCTGATTTTTCTGAAATCTCCCTCGGATGACTCCAGGTAGTCCGACTTCTAATACTTTCATATAAAATACGTCTTTATATTTTGATGCAATATTTTACAGAGGGGCTTTTTTTCATTTCAGTCAGATCTGCAGGAGATATCCATAATGCGGGGAGTTTGAAATGATTGAATAATGGGGGGCTTGAAGTGATTGTGATCGATGCGATAAAAAATCAGCCTGGTCCCTTTCAGCCTGTTCCCTCATTTGTTCCCTTACTAAGGATGGTTTAGGTACATTGGAGGATTACATATGAAAGTTCTGGCAATAAACTCCAGTCCCAAAATGGATAAAAGCAACACGGCCCTGATATTGAACCCTTTTCTTGAAGGGATGAAAGAGGCAGGGGCAGAGGTCGAACTCTTCGATACAGGGAAACTCAATATCAATCCCTGTACAGGGGAGTTTAACTGCTGGCTAAAGACACCAGGTAAATGTTACCAGAATGACGACATGAGCATCCTGTATCCCAAAATCGATGAGGCTGATGTTATGGTCTTTGCCACGCCGGTTTATGTGGATGGGGTCACAGGTCCGATGAAGAACCTGATTGACAGGATGCTTCCCAGGGTAGAACCCTTTTTCGAGCTGCGCGACGACCACTGCCGCCATCCCGTGCGCGGGGGACCAAAGGCCCTGAAATTCGTGCTGGTTTCCAACTGCGGCTTCTGGGAGAAGGATAATTTTGATCCCATGCTTATGTACATGAAAGCCTTTTGCAAGAACGAATCCGCCGAGTTTGCAGGAGCCCTTCTGCGCCCTCACGGGGAAGCAATGTCTATCATGCTTGAAATGGGGAAACCGATAGGTGATATTTTCGAAGCAGCAAAAGAAGCAGGCCGCCAGCTTGCAAGGGGACAGCCCATGTCGCAGGAAACCCTTGACACCGTTAGCCGCGAACTCCTGCCGAGGGATATGTACATGCAGATAGTAAACCAGTACTTTAAGGAGTGTCTGGAAGCGCCGGTAAAGCAATAAACAAAATTTCACTTAATTTTTTTATTGCCCTTTTTTGCAGACCTGATCAATTTATCAACTGTCCGGGATGATTTGCGAAGCAAACCCTGGCGAAGAGTCACCTAACTTAGTTATTACTTTTAGACTTCCTGGTTATTAAACCTAAGAATAAGAGAAAGAACAATAAGCTGAGATAGTTAAGTCCTGGATCTACTTTCCCTAAAAATCCTAAGAACCCGAGAAACCCAGGAAAACCAGCTGGGTGAAATTCTTGTACCATAATATTCTGTCATTTATTGTTGATTTATATACTTTTTTTCATAAGATGATTGGATCTATCATAAGTTCAAATTAACTTTTTTGCAAGAGCTTGCGTGGAAGCAGATCCAAAAAGGTAAATAGTCACCTTAATCTCTCAGAAACTGTCTTAAAATTAAATTATCCTTGTACTTTGATTATTTTTAAATTATATTGGTAGGTTTTTCAAGCAATTCTGGTTTCAGGACATGTCAGAAAATGGGTTGTTATCTCCTATTCAAGTTATGCCTGTAAAGAGTTATCTCATTTGAGAGAGTGTACTCTTATAATCATAGATATATTTATATATTTTAAGTGCAATGTATGTGTGTTGAAAATCAAGAGACGTATAATAATCTGTTGTTAAAAACCAATTTTTGTTTTTAATCAAAGAGTTCTATACAATCTTATTTTTAAACTATTAACTAACAACTAAAACCAAGGTGAAACAAATATGGCTTTTAATGACAGAAACTTCAGAGGAAATAATAATTTCGGCGCACCCAGAGAAATGCACAAAGCAACCTGTTCAGATTGCGGTGTTGAAACCGAAGTGCCTTTCAAACCTGACCCCGAAAGACCGGTTTACTGCAGGGATTGTCTTCCTAACCACAGGACACCCAGAGATAACAGCAGATACTAAGTGTCATTTGTGTAACTGAGTTTACACCAACACTTATTTCTTTTCCACTTTTTTTAAATAAATCTCGGACCCGGAATCTACTTTTTTCCTAACCCGTGAGCTTTTGCAGCCCTGGGAAGTTGCATTTTGCATGGCAGATCAGTTTTAAGCTGATCGAGAGATCTTCATCCTGGCTATTTTAAAGCATCAATCGAATTTTTGGCATGGGGTGTATTTCGAATTGCAGCGGTACGTTTTTCACACGACCCCAATTCTAATAAAATATATTTATTCTGTCGGCGGTCACTTCAATCTTCCCCCACATCCTCTTTTCAGATATTGAGAGATCGAAAACCCCCGGCAATGTTCAGCTAAGAAGCGTCAGTTTCCATATCCCGCTCATTTTTCTTTTCTTCAATCCCCCTCAACCGACTCTACCCATAGGAATTTAAGTAAAAAGCCTTATAATCGATATTATGAGGTTCAAAATTATCCTTGAGGAAGACGAAGAAGCTGGAGGATTTATTGCCAGCTGTCCCGGCTTACCTGGCTGTTTTTCGCAGGGGGATACGGTAGATGAAGCTATCGGAAATATTAAAGAAGCGATTCAGGCCTGTCTGGAATCCCTTGCAGAAGATGAACTGCAGGAATGTATGGGGAAGTCCTCCTGCAGAGTGGTTGACGTGGTTGCCTAAATGTCCAGGCTTCCTGTAATTTCCGGAATGCAGGCGATTAAAGCCTTTTCTAAGCTGGCTGGGTCCCTCACCGACAGGTAGGCAGCCATCTTGTCTTAAGAAAGGAAGGTTCAAGAGTTACATTGACGGACCCGAAGCACAATGAACTGAAACCGGGCCTTTTAAGAAATTTGATAAAAGCTTCAGGACTCACGATAGAAGAATTCGAAGCTCTTTTGAAGTAAAGTTTGTGGTTTTGGTTAGTCTTCCCGGATTATATAGAGTTTTCCCACTCCTAATTCTGTAAAAATATATTTTTCCGGTTGGCGGGCTGCTTCAATCTGATCCTCCCCCCGCATCCTCTTTTAAGATATTGAGCGATCGAACCCCCCGGCAATGTTTATTTAAAAGCAGCAGTTCCCATCCGGCTCATTTTTCCTTTTTCTCATCTCTCCCGAATCCTTCGGGGCTGCTTTTAGAAAATCAATACGACCTTTTGAGTGGGGTGGTTTTCGAATTGCAGGGTACGTTTTTACTCTCAACCTCAATTCTGTTAAAATATATTTTTTCAGTTGGTGGATAGCTTTAATCATCCCGAATCCCTTCTAAGAAACCTGAAAAATCGACAACTAAAAAACTTTATTTCTCTTTTCCACAGAATCTATATAAGATTTAAACAGCATAAAAGTAGACATACCATTTTCGGACAGGTGTAATCATGCTTATCCAGTATATCCAGGCAGCCCTTGAAAAAGCTGGATACGAAATAATTGATGATGAGCAAACCTATTACGGTGAGGTTCCCGAACTTGAAGGTGTATGGGCTACCGGAACGACCCTGGAGGAATGCCGTCGGAATCTGGAAGAAGTCATTGATGAATGGGTTATTTTCAGGCTGAGGAATGGACTGCCTCTGCCCCGGATCGGAGAACATATTATCAAAGAACCGGGAAACATAGTGGTGGAAAATGAAAGTGCGTGAGGTTATAAAACTCCTCGAAGCTGACGGCTGGTATCTGGTTGCTACGAAAGGTAGTCACCGGCAATATAAGCACCCGAGCAAACCGGGCAGGGTAACAATCGCAGGTCATAGTCGAGATGATCTTGCACCAGGCACATTGAACAGCATATTAAAGCAAGCTCAGTTGAAAATGGAGGATTGACCATGTACCGTTTCCTTGTTGTGATCGAAAAAGCAAACAACAATTATTCAGCATATTCCCCTGACCTTCCAGGCTGTGTAGCTACCGGCTCCACCCGGGCTGAGGTAGAGACAAATATCCACGAGGCTATTGAAATGCATGTCCAGGGACTGCTGGAAGACAATTTGCCAATTCCGGAATCTGAATCCTTTGCCGAGTATGTGGCTATTGCTGAAAAACCCTCCACCAGTTCAGAAGCTGTGTAAATCACATTTCTATATAAATATATTTTTTCTGTATACGGGCTGCTTCGATCTGCCCCTCCCCCCGCCTGTCCGAATTCGAGCGCTCGAAACCCTCTCCGGCAGTGGTCAGCTAAGAAGCAGCAGTTCCCCTTCCGCTCACTTTTCCTGTTCTTTCAATCCCGTAGACCGTTTTCCTTCGGGACTGCTTTTAGAAAATCAATACGACCTTTTGCGTGGGGTGTTTTTTGAATTGCAGTGTTACGTTTGTCCTCTCGATCCCAATTCAGTTAAAATATATTTCTTTGCTTACAGGTGGCTCTGGAAATTCAGTCCTTAATCTCTTTCGCAAATACCTCTCCAACAGAATTGAGTGAAAAAGAGAAGCACAGGGAGTATACAAATACATTTAAGGTTGGAAAACCAAATTGGTAATTAGGTGGTACTTTTGGGCGATGCTATTGAATATGTAAAAATCCCCCGAAAAATCTTTGAACCCATTAGCGATATGGTAAAAGTAGGCCTATATAAAGACGAACAGGAGGCCTTAAAGAGTCTTGTTCATGACCAGGCTGAACAAAAGATTGATTACTATGGCAAAATGATAGCAGAAATGGAAAAGAAATACGGCATGGACTTTTCTGCTTTTGAAAAAAGAATCCATTCGAGAACAGGTGAAGAAGATTTTGAAGAATG
This sequence comes from Methanobacteriota archaeon, assembly GCA_016841265.1. Classification (GTDB taxonomy): domain Archaea; phylum Halobacteriota; class Methanosarcinia; order Methanosarcinales; family Methanosarcinaceae; genus MTP4. The sequence goes on from JAENZL010000017.1 coordinate 29,694, forward strand.
GGATGATTTCATAATTTGGGAAAGCTACGTCAAAGCATCAAGGTACTGGAAACAGTTCCTATGACAAATTCCCCCACCATGTCCATCTCGGAAACGAAGCAGAACCCACAGAATCTCCCGAAGTTTTGATAGAAGACGTTCTACGGGAAGTGAAAAAACTGCTGAGTTCAAATCCCTGACTACCAATTATTTTTCATAGTACTCGCCGTGAGCAAGCCCCATGAAATTTAAAACAAAATAAAATATATTTTTGCTGTCGGTGGTCACTTCAATCGACCCCCAGAATCCGCCTGTCCGAATTCGAGCGATCGAAACCCCGGCAATATAGAGCCATAAAAAATATTCATTTAATCCAGCCTTAATTCTTGCTTTATCTTTGCAATTACGTTAGTTGGAGTTTCTCTAACCGCTTTTGCCGGTACTCTTAGAACTCTATATCCTTGACCCTTTAGATATTCATCACGAATATTATCTTCTTTTATAGACACCATTGTTTGAGTAACGGGATATGAACTTCCTTGAATCTCAATAAAATCTTGATTTCCAAGAGTTCGGAAGTAGAATATTTCGTCATCGATTTCTATATATCTGTGGTTTCCTTCAAATTTAACAGGATATCTTTTTCCATTAATCTCAGCGAAGTAGTGTTGCTCTCCATCAACTTCAATTACCAATTTTGTGCCAAGAGATTTGTTAATAAGCATAAAATCAACTTCAATTCCGCCAATTATTACATGTACCTGTGGCGTAAAACCTTCTATTATCATCCAGCTAAAGAGGTCCAGTTCTTCCCTACTTGTATCCCGCAAGAGCATGACTGTATTAACATAGTTAATGAGGTTGCCTACAATCCCACCACTATTTTTACAATATTTAAAGTCTCCAACAACAAAAAGAGCTTCACGTGCTCTTGTCATGGCTACATTAATGAGATTTGGAGAATTTGCAAATTTTATGGCTCCTTTTCTCATTCCCCCAGCAATAACTGGACTGAAAATTATAATATCTCGTTCGTCACCTTGAAATGCGTGTGCTGTGCCAACTGATATGTTATTTGTCAAATCTAATTCATTAAGCTTTTTTTGTATTTCTTTAATCTGTGCAGAAAAGGGAGATACAATGCCAATATTTAGGTGACTGAAATGATCCTTATTTTGAAACTCTTGTATCAATTCGCAGATGACTTTAATTTCGTTAGGATTTATCCAGCTTTTCCCACCACTACCTCTATAGCATACTCCTGAAACATTTATTCCAAAAATTCCAGATTTAGCTGATATCGCATTTTCCTGTAACAGCTCTTTTTTAAGTTTCAAACGTTTCTGATAGATATAGTGATTTGAAAAACCAATTATTAGAGGATGACTTCGATAATGTTCTATAAGTGAAATTATTTCTGCTCTGCCATATGGAAGACAATGTACTCCTATTTTAAACACATTATTATTGTTATGGCCAAGTAAGTCTAACCACTTCGAAATCTCATGCTTAGATGCAAGGGTCAATTCTTTCCCGGCACTTATACTGGATATTGCAGGTAATTGATTTGGATCTCCTATTATAGCTATTCTTTTAGCACGGTAAATAAGAGGGAGGATATTGGTAAGAGTACATTGAGATGCTTCATCAATCACAAGCAAATCAAACATCTCTGGTTCCATTGGAATTGACTGTGAGGAAAGAGCCGTTGTAGTCCAAACCGGTATTGCTGTAAGTGCCTTTTGATACTTTTCAGGTGAAAAACCCTTTACTCTATTATGGTTTTTCCTGTAATGATCATAAAGGCTTTCAACGCTATCCAAAATTATTTTTTCTTTTTTAACTCTTTTTTCCCACCATTCTTTTCCACGGGTAAAAGATAATATTTCCAGTTCGGAATCAATTTTACTTATTTCTCCTTTTATGCGATCGGGATCAAAGTCAATAAAAAGTTCATTCAATTTATCGATTGGCCAGGAAGCGGTTGATTGTTCTATTAGTGGTAAAATGAAAGATTTAATATGTTTTTTATCTATCTGATCAGGGATTTTGTCCATGGCAATTGTTAGATATTTTATTGCCCAATCATAAGCATCTTTCATTTCTTTATTTTTGGCAAAAAGAGTTGTTTCAGAATATTCTTTCCATTTCCGATCCAACTTATTACATTCTTCTAAGTGCTTCCATAAAAGATCGTTTTGCTGGGGAAGCAATGTATTGTCTAGCTTTTCTATTGCAATCTGCGGTTTTTCATTCCACCAGGCGGAAATTCTAATTTTATCTGATGGGATTTGATCAATTAGTTTGGTGTACTCTTGAACTTTATTTTCCGCTTTTATGGCCCCTTCCCATTCTGAAATCAAAGCATCAAATCTAATAGTGTTTAAAGAGCGTTGAGCAAATGTTATATTTTTTTGAGTAGGCCCGGAGATTAAAGACAAAACTGTTTTGGTAAACTCTAATTCATTTGAATTCATCCAGGAATCAAGTACCTGAATGCTTACTAAGAGTCGTTGAAATTCTTGTGAGGCTTTTAATAACTCATGATGGAGTAAGTCAGATTTCTGATTTGCTTTCCATGCTTCTGCAGCCTGAAAAGCTATCTTTTTCTTTGGTTCAATCTCCTTTATGAGTTTTAACAATGTGTCAGTATCTGTAATATCCGCTTTTTGAGATAAATTAAGCTCTATAGCTTTACTTTGGAGTGATATAAACTTAGTTTCAATTTCTTCCCAGATTGTTTTCTGAGGATTCCACTCTTTTTGAATCTCAATCCAGCCAAGGCTTTTGTCAATTGCTTCATTAAGCAATTCACGCCCTTTTTGTTCACTCTCGCTAAAATGACTCCAGATCTCAATTGAGTAATAGTTTCGGATTTCCTTTTCCGTCTTTTGGATTTGTTTATTAGCTTTTGTCTTCTTAATAAAATTAGTTATACCGCCTGGGATTGAAGAAATATAAGCATACTCGTTTTTCCATTTTATGAGTTTATTTTCATCATAATCTGTACTTTCTGATAAACCTGCAGCTATAAGCTCGTTCCTTTTTTTATCAAGCTTTTTTCTGATCTCATTTATGCTTCGGAGCTGTTTAGAATAATCCGTTAATATTATCTGGATTTCTTTTATTAGTTCGTCTGCTTTATTTGTCCATTCAATAGCTTCTTTTTCTGCTTGCCATTCAAGGAATTTTTCTTTCATCTCAATTGGATTCAGGCATTCATCAACAGATTGATTGATTATAGACTGGTAATATTTGAGCCACTTTTCAAATCTTTCCGGGCCATGTTCCTTAATTACCCAATCAAAGTTGGCAAAAAGATTTGGATCTACACAAAGTTTTTGTAGCTCTACATTTCTTTCTGTTGTAGCTAAATCCAATTTATTTTTTATTTCAATTCTTTGTTGGGAATCAATTTTAATTTGATATTTGCATCTGCTGATTTCGTCCATCCACTTTTGAAAGGGAATTAAAGCTGTTTCAGTGAAAGATTCAGGAGATACATTATAGCCTATTGAATTAATTTCAAGGGAGAATTTTTCTATTTCTATCTCGATATCCTTTTTCACATCAAGGAAATACGCATAAGATGTCAATGCTGACCTAAGAGCTTCTGTAATTTCTTGTGGTGTTTTTTTATTGAGAAAAGTTTGTATCTCTTCTTTCTTCAAAACAAGTTCATCTATCTTTTTTTCAGTTTCCTTTAGTTCTGACTGTTTCGTGTTTGCAGATACGTTATTCAGAATTTTTCTGAATGCCTCATCTATATTGCTTATATATCTACTTCCAGCACGTATTGCAATAGGATATTCACAGTCAAAATTTGAAAGTCTATCAAATACTACATTGACTGCAGCATTTGTTGTGCTTGAGAATAGTACACTGATATTGTTTGCCCATGCATTTAGAAGTAGAGAAACAACAACCTGGCTTTTTCCGCATCCTGGAGGTCCACTTATGACGGTAATTGGCTTTGATTTCAGTATTTCAGATACCGCCATCTTTTGTGAATCATTGAGAGGAACTATAGGGAGCAACTCAGATTCATTCACATTTTGAGGTGAAGGCCAATAATCAAGTAATTTTAGGCCACCTATTACAGAAGGGTTATCTCTTAGTTGATTTTCAAGTTCTGAATAATCTTGAAGAATATGATGTGTATATGGGGAACTGGTGGTAGGGGGAAGAAAAAATGCCCATGGATGATTTGTAATTTTTAAATTTTCATTTTTAGTGGATGTCTTAGTGAATATTTTTTCAAGTTCCGGTACTATATTAAATATTTCATTGAGGAGACATTGAGAAAGATTTTGTTCATCTTTATCGGAAAGAACATGTGCTTTTTCAATGATTTCTTGTGTGGTATCTTCAAGTGATTTTTCTGATTCTATTTCATTTTCACTCAAAATTTCATATATTTTAGGAGATAAATCCCAACTTCCTTCACAAGGCAATATACGTATACATTCCTCATCCATTTCAAGTTCTACACTTCTGTAAAAGAGTGGATTTAAATATTTTACAAATGAATTTTTATCCCATTTAGAATTTGTCCAACATGGACCACCAAGATACCCTTCTAAAGTACTTTTACTTGATATAAGTTCTAATAATGGTTTACTGGTGATGGATTCGTACGAAATTTCCCAGGGCCCGGCCATATCTTCGATAATAAATTGATCAATAAGTGTCCAGCGGTCAGAATTTAATTGGTTTTGGGTTCCCAATGGCAGGCTAAAGAAATTATCCTGACTCATTTGAACAATTTCTTTATGAAATTGGATTACTTTTAACCATGGAATCTCTCTTTTTTCGCATGCCACTGTTAAAAATAGTCTTCAATGTATTTATGATTATTTGAGAGTGTTGGTAATGTCTGGAGTTTGTAAATAAAACACAATCATTGAACTTTAACTCCAAAAATCTTCACCATATGGAATTATTGGATTTACTAACAATGATAAAATGGTCGAATTTTGGGTGATTATGGAGTTCTAGGACTACATAAATGTTAAAATATATTTTTTCAGTTGGCGGGCTGCTTCAATCTGCCCCTCCCCCCGCCTCCGCCTGTCCGAATTCGAGCGCTCGAAACCCCGGCAACGTTTATTAAAAAGCAGCAGTTCCACCCGAGTTTCGCTTCGGGATCGCAGAAAATCGGAGATTTTCTGGGAGTTGCGATATAATCGCAACAGCACAAGGTCCGTTTCGCTTCGCTCAAGCGGACTGATATTTTTAAACCGGTAGTCTAATCCCACTTCCGACTCCTTCGGGGCTGTTTTTAGATAATCAATACGACCTTTTGCGTGGGGTGTTTTTAGAATTTCAGTGGTACGTTTTTCATCTCGATCCAACTTCAGTTAAAATATATTTTTTCGGTTGGCGGAATGCTGGAATCTTCCCCGAATACGTCCGTTAAGAAAAGAGAACTAAAAACCCAACTTTTGCAGCTTTAGAAGGAGCACTTTCCAGGACCGATAAGTTTTGTTTTATCGATCTTGGTGGATTACTGCAAGTATTCTATTTAGGTCTGACTTTTCTCACAAAATTATGAACAATGGTTTCTCCGCCATCAAAACCCATTTTCTGGATTTCACGAAAGAGGCGAGCAGCGGCATAGGGGCCTTCATTAAGCCTTTTGAGTATGTAAGGCTTATACGGGTCAAGTTTACTGGGTCTTGTCGGACGTTTATAAGGTTCGGGCGCTGTCTTCAGATTGAGATATTTCCTTACTGTTTCCCTATCATGACCTGTTTTTCTGGCAATTTCACTGATGTTCAAGACTTGGGAATGCAACTCTTGTATCAATAACCATTCTTCCTTTTTCAGCATGATTCACAATCCTCAAACTTTCTTTAAGGATTGGAAATCGGGGTATTTTAAACCGTCGACAATGTGGAATTGTTAGCTGCCGTTGACAGTGGAAAGTTCTTTCCAAATCCGTGATACTTGCAGATCTAGAAGGAGCACTTTGCAGGGCTTTTTTTGATCGAAGTTATCTTTTCTTTTGGGGGGATTTTTCGATTCAAGCGACGTTTTTTCAAGTGAATTATGGATCAAGTAAAAACATCAGAAACAGATTGCTGAATACGAAGTGGAAAATCTTTTCAACCATTCTACTTCAATAAAAATATATTTTTTCCTGCCAGCGGTCTGCTCGAATCTTCCCCGAATACGTTTGTAGAAATATGTAAAATCAAAAATATGTGCTCTTTTGCGAATTCAGAAGGCACATTTTCAAGCCGGACCAGTTTTGCTTTCTCCAATTGCCCGACTCCCTCGGGGCTGCTTTTAGAAAATCAATATCTTTTTTGACGTGGGGTGTTTTCGATTCCCAGTGGTACGTTTTTACTCTCAATCCCAATTCTGTAAAAATATATTTTTTCTGTCGGTGGTTCGCTTCAATTTGACCCCCAGAATCTGCTTGTCCAAATTTGAGCGATCGAAAACCGTGATTTTTAAAGAACCTTCAAATAAACGTTCTTTTTTGCTCTCCTTTCGATATTTTATATTATCCTACTTTCAAAATTCAAATGAGAAAAATTAATATGTAATACAGTTATCTTTTTATTGGTGCTAGATGGTTGAATGTAGTTTTTGTGGTAAAAAAATAGAATCTCTTCCATTTAAGTGTAAATTCTGCGGACTTTATTACTGTGAGGATTGCAGATTACCGGAATTTCATAACTGCATTGGATTAGAGATCTATAATATTGAACAAGAAAAGAAGTTTCAGGAAAAGGTTTCTTTTGTCGCAGATAATTATGCAAAAGCAGATGATAGAGGCTATACTGTTATAGTGCAAAAACCTGATACAGAAAGCCATAAGAGCAAAATAAATTCTACTTCCATTCCTGAAAGCAAAGTATCCAGTACTAAATCAGGAAGGCACAAGAAGAAAATATCTTCTTCACATTCTACTTCTGGCAACAAAGCGGCAAAAAATGAAAAGGGATTCGTGATTTCAGATAAAGACCCAAAACCAAATTCTAAAGCACATAGTCCAAAAAACGCAACTATGTACTTAATTTTGTTGTGTATCGGAATTCTGGCCACTTTCTTTTTTATGAATAGCTATGAACCAAATGATACAGTTTCACTGAAAGATGATCTGGTTGATCACCTGGATGATGGAATCATTAAAACAGAAATTCCGATAGCTAAAGCCTCTGGAGAGTCTGTTCAGCTGCTTAATTACAAAAATGCGACTGACCCTACATGGGACGGGTTAATTTCTTTCCTCAGGACTGATCTAACAGACGGATTTTCCTATAATGACAGTTTTGTTTGTGCAGACTTTGCCGAAATGCTTCACAACAATGCTGAAAAAGCAGGACTTAAAACAGGATACGTCCATGTAGATTTTCTGGATATGGAATCCCACGCCCTCAATGTTTTTAACACCACGGATAAAGGCCTTGTCTTTGTGGACTGTACCGGCGATACTGAAAAATTAGAAGCTCTGGACAGCAAAGATAAAATTGCTTACGTGCAAATCGGAAAAGAATATGGGCTTGTGTCGGCCTATAAAACGAACTCTCCTGATTATGAATTCTATGAGATCCACAAAAGAAAAAGGTCTCAGGGAGTGCCTGGGGTTTACTTTGAGCCGTTGGATATCGTGAAAGACTTTGAAATCTATTGGTGAGATTTCGAGGAATTAAGGAATATATCGGTATCGGAAATATTTCAAGCAATCCGATAGTAGAATTCTTCTTTTATTCAATTCTATTAAAATATATTTTTTATGTCGGCGGACCGCTCCGATCTAAACCCCCCGAAACCTTTTGTCCTACTTTCCCCCAAATCGATAATATCAGCTTAACTGTTCAACGAGATCTTCTCTGTCATGCAGCAACAAATATCCTTTAATTTTCCTGGCTAATCTAACCGGAAGCCTGGACAATTTGGTAATATGCTTCCCCTTTATTCTTTTCAAATCGTCTTTTAGCTCATCATATGAAATTTCCTGCAAAGGAATTGTTACTATGTGCTTTGCCCCTGTCCCCAAAATTTCAATTCCCGAAGAAATTTCTATTTCTTCTTTTATTCCAGGTTTAAGAGCAATTGACAGGGTATCAAATGCTTCTTTGACCCCACGTACTTCTTCTGCAAGTCCAGAAATTGCCTGTTTAACATGAAGATTTGGAATCATTGGAATGATACTGCACAAAATAGCATATTGTTTTACCAGTACTTTTTCTTCCCTGATTTGTTCGATTTTATCAAAAATAGGTTGATTTTCCGCTGCTTTAGGAACATTTGATTCAAGAGTGAAAATCAGGTTTTCCACATACCAGCTCATCTCTTCCTGACTACCAATTTCCCATTTCTGAACTTCCCGACTGACAGCACATGCAATTTCTTCCGTATCAGTACCTTGAGATTCCCGGCACGCGGTCTTTGCTTTCTCCTGGATTTCTTCGAGGAGGGATTTTAGTTTTCGATCGAGGATGGGAAGGCCTTTTCTAATTACACCTGTAGCAGCAGGTGCAAATTTTTCCGTATCATACATAAGTTCTGAAGCTTTTTCACAGTGTGTCCTGTAGAAATTGAGCTTGTCTTTTTTTGCTTCCAGATCCATATTTTCGAGATTCTGAACTTCTTTTAATGCATTTGCAAGATTTTCAACTGCATCAAAAAGTAACTCTCTGCTTTCTGAACCTTTAATAGCCTCTTTTGCTTCAGCTAGATACCTATCCACTTCTTCTTTTGCTTCTTTTTGCTTCTTGAAAATTAGTGTGTGGAAAGCGCGATAGAAGGGAAGACAGAAATCAAAAGGATTATACAGATCTATTTCCGCTACTTTTTCAAAAAAACTAACTGCATTTTCTAATTCTTTTTCGTACTCTTCTTCAGTTTCTGCCTGAGATGCCTTAAATATGGAAATTCTTCCTAGAGAGCGGTTTGATGATACTCTCACATAAACACTATCATCTTCTTTTAATCGAAGTAACTCCCCAAATGCTTTATCCTTATCTGGTATATATTGGTAAACATAACCTAATGAGAGTGCAATTTCTGATAATACATGCCTATCATTACTTTCTACCATTGAATATATGATATTAAAAACCCGGTTCTTATTCTCCTCATTCAAGTACCTGATAATGCTGCACATTGGCCTTATGATATTTGATCTGACATTACCGTTTTCATCATTAGCTAATTTTATTAAGTCTTCTACAGCTTGATTTTTATCAGGAACACATAGTACAGGGCGTTGGAGTGAAAATACAGTAGAATTAGATCTCAAAAAGGGGTTTCCAGTGGTTATTATTTTTATCAAATCATTCCAAGCTTCCTCTTTATCACTTAGATGCTCAAAAGCGACATCAATTGAAGTTACCACTGAGGATTTTACGCCAATATCCGGGTCATCTGCTAAGTTGTGTAGAATATCCCATAATTTATTTTCATAATTTTCAGATCTATTTTGAATAGCATACCCTATTGAGCCTGCAACTTCAGATCTGACGCTTGATTCGTCATCTTTGGCTAATCTGATTATATCTTGAAGCGCTTGTTCTTTATCCTGATCTGAGAGGTATGGGTAAACTGAACCAATGGACTGCGCCGCGCCGCTTCTTATATTTGTGTCACTGCTCTCGGTCAATTCATGCAAAAATTTCCAGGCTCTTTCTGTTTTAGAAATGTGTTCAAAAACGTGACCTATGCTGTTGCTGGCATACCTTCTGATGTTAAAGTCATCGTTTTCTGTCAACCGAATTATATCATCAAAAGCTTGCACTTTATCCGGTACATATTGGAAAGCACTACCTAGAAAATGTACAGCATTCGTCCTAGCCATGATATCGATACCCTTGTTTTCAATAAGGGCGATTAAATCCTGCCATGCTTGTTGCTTATCTGGTAAATACTGAAATGCAGAGGGTATGAAATTTAGAAAAGTGATCTGAATAGCTCTGTCACTGTCTCTTAATTTGTGCAGGATTTCCCATGCTTGTTTTTTGTAAGCTCCAGGTAGGTATTCTATTTCTGAAAGAACTGATTTAATTGCTTTTTCTCTGACGTTAATGCTTTTTTCTTCCATGAGGGATAACAGAACATCCCACACGCTTTTTTGTTGATTTTCAGGCAGGTATCTGAAGACCATACTGAGTGAACGGGCAGTAGCACCTCGAACTGTGCTTCTCTCGTCTCTCGACAATTTAAATAGATCTTCAAGTGCTTGATCTTTATCAGGTATATGGAGAAAAACAGTTCCGATTTCACGTGCTATAGTGCGTCTCACTTCTGATTCTATGTCACTTGATAGTTTGTGGAGGATACCCCAGGCTTCTGTCTTGTTTGGTGCATGCTGGAAGGCAGAAATCAAGGAACGTGCTGAGTTTTTACGCACCGCTTGTTCTTCATTTTTTGCCAATTTACTCAGATTGTCCCAGACATTTTCTTCTTTTGGAGTATATCTAAAAGCATAATAAAGTGACTCTGCAACACTTGATTTGAAGTCGAATTCTTTATCCTCTAACAAAGTTACGATGTCACCCCAACATTGTATCTTTTCAGGTACGAAACAAAAAACAGAGTCAATAGCAATTACTGCTTGCTTCTGGACCTCGGAATTTGAGTCACTAGTTAATCTTATTATGTCATCCCATGCTTCTTTTTTCCTGGGTAGGGAGTCGAAGTTATTGTTTAACTGCCTGAGCGCATCTATACGTTCTTTTGGATCACTACTAAAAGTGTTCTCATGGATTTTTGTTTGATCCAACAATCACATACACCATAATCCTCAAACACTGCAAAATTTATAAATCATTCTTTTTTCCAAGATTTTTTGTTTATACATCCACTTCTATTTTCAAGCAGCTATTAAGGAAAGGCCGGTCGTCTTCGCCGACCGGTGAGTGCCCTGGTCATCTAAAATAAGAACGTTAACGAACGGTATTCTTAGATAATCATTATGATCTTCACTGTGGGGTGTTTTTTAGAATTAGTGAAGGGCTTTTCCGACCCCAAATCAATTAAAATATATTTTTGCTGTCGGCGGTCACTTCAATCTACCCCGAATCCGCTTGCTCGAATTTGAGCGAACGAAACCCCGGCAACGTACAGCTAAGAAGCAGCAGTTCCCCTCCCGCCCATTTTCTCCCTCCTATCCTCGATCGTTTTCCTTCGGGGCTGTTTTCAGATCATCAGTACGACTTTTGGCCTTGGGGTGTTTTTCCTTAATCGTTGAGGGCTTTTCCGACCCAAATCAATTAAAATATATTTTTTCTGTCGGCGGTCACTCCAATCTGTCCCCCGAATCCGCTCATCCAAGCTTCCCTTCAATCTATCAATATGGAAAAGGTTCTCTAACGGATGAAGTATTCCTGTTCAAACGAAAGGTAGTGACTCTTCAGAAATTCCCTAAAAAACCCTGTATTACATTCTATTTTTTGCGTAGATTACTAGGATTAGTATAGCAAAAGCAGGTAATCCCAACCAGGCAAATCCAGGCATTGTTATTGGATACCCAGCGATACTTCCTGTTTGCGGACTTGTTAAGAATTTTAATAAAATCATCACAGAAAAAAAGCCGCCAACGATTACGAACATCCAAATAACTACGGTTAGGGAATCATCATCTGAATACATAATCTAAGTACATAGTTACAATATTAAATATTTTTGATCTGTCAAATTTATATTCCCTCTCATTTAGTGAAGAGTTGAGGGACAAATGGTAATATTTTGATTATCGCGCCAAATATGACATTCAAAAAAGGTGATCTTTTATTTTTTTGACCAGTGTTGTAGATAAGCTTGACAGTTTAATTCCATTATTCCCCTGGATTTTTCCTTCTATCTCTCCTTTTTCGTTTTCTGAAAACTTCTGAAGGGGAATTGTTTTTGTAGCTTTCATGCCATTTCCGTAAAAATCTGCTCCGAGAGATATTGTAAGATCTGTATGAGATTCCGAGAAATGGATGATAATATCATCAAGCTTTTTCTCCATTGAATCTATTTTTTGTTCCATACATAATTTGGGAATCAATGGAATGAGGGTAGATACCATTCCGTACTGCTTTGGTATGTCTTTTTGTTCCCTAATTTGCTGAATTCTATCGAAAATATACTGATTTGCAGGTACTATGGGAATACTCGATTCTAAAGCAAAAATGAGGTTTTCGATATTCCAAGTCATTTCTTCCTGACTCCCAATCTCCCATTTCTGAACTTCCCGACTGACAGCACATGCAATTTCTTCCGTATCAGTACCTTGAGATTCCCGGCACGCGGTCTTTGCTTTCTCCTGGATTTCTTCGAGAAGGGAGTTTAACTTTCGATCAAGAATTGGAAGTCCCCTTCTTACCATTTTTGTAGCAAATGGTGCTGACTCTTCGATGTCTCTCATCAGTTCTTCTACACGATCAAAGTATTTACTGTAACAGTTAATTTCACTCTTATTGAATCTTAGATCATGTTTTTTATATTCTTGAACATCTCTTAACGCTTTATCGAGGTTTTCAATGGCTTCAAAAAGTAATTCCTTTCTTTCAGATCTTTCTATTGCTTTCCTAGCCTCAGTTAGATATCTCTCAACCTCTTCGTCAGCGTTCGATTTTTCAAAAATTATTGTATGAAATGAGCGGTAAAATGGTAGACAAAATTTAGACGGAGATATCTTATGGAAAACAGATTCTTTAGACGATTTCTCAAAGAACTCAATAGCGCTTTCTAGCTCTTCTCTATACTTTTCTTCAGTTTTTGCTTCTGAAGCGTTAAAGACAGATATTTTTCCAAGAGAATGATTTGCGCTTATTCTTACATCAGCATCTTTATCGTTAGCAAGTTTCATTAAATCTTCATATGCTAGTCTCTGATCAGGCAAATAAGGAAAAGAACCTTCTAAGGACTCCGCAGCACATTTCCGCACAAGGCTAATTTCATCTCCAACTAGTCTATGAAGATCTTCCCACGCTTGTTGTTTATCAATAAGGTTTGGAAAGAGAAAGCGAATTGAGTTTGCTATTCCCGCTCTAACATAGCTGTCATGATGATATGTTAACTTGTGTAAATCTTCCCATTTGGATTTATTGTCTGCCGTATCAGTAAAAGCAAAGCAAAGTAAAGATGCTACACTCATACGAATATAACAATCTTTTTCATTTGTGAACCTTAGTAAATCATTCCAAGCTTGAATTTTATCCGGGATATCAGAAAAAGAGAAAACTGTTGCAAATAATGCGGCAATTCTAACACTCTCACTTTCATCGTCTATCAGTTTATGTAATGTCTCACAAGCTTGTTTTTTATCTTCAATATAATGTAAAGCAGTCTCAATAGAACTTGTCGCACTACTTCTTACAGAATCATTTTCATCATTTGTTAATTTATGTAAATCTTCCCAAGCCTGTACTTTATAATCAATATGTTGAAAAGCAGTGCCAATAGAACTTGCCACAGCACTTCTAACTGAATCATTTTCGTCATTAACTAATCTATGCAAATCTTCCCAAGCTTGTGCTTTATTCTCAATATATTGAAAAGCAGTTCCGATAGAATCTACTGCATCGCTTCTTACAGAACTGTCTTCGTCATTAGCTAATCTATGTAACTCTTCCCAAGCTTGTGCCTTATTCTCAACATATTGAAAAGCAATTCCAAAAGAAGCTGCTGCACCGCTTCTTACAGAGCTATCTTCATCATTGGCTAATGTATGCAAATCTTCCCAAACTTGTACTTTATCCTTAAGACACTGAAAAGCAGTACCAACACATTTTGCCATACATTTTCTTAAATGCTCATTTTTGTCGTTCACTAACTTATGTAAATCTTCCCAAGCACATTCTTTATTTGGAATATACAGATATAATGTAGCAAGCGCTTGCGATTCACTAAACTTTATTAGCCAATCTTTTTCTTCTTCTTCAGTTGCTATTTTCAGTAAATTTTTCCATGTTTGCTCACTATTATGGGCACAAGTAAAAGTTGAAGCAATTAACTTTGAGTCTAGAAGACCTATTGCAGTAAATCTTATGTGAACATTTGTATCAGTTATGAATCTCTGTAAATTCTCCCACACTTTCTGTTTATCTGGAACATAAGGAAACACAGAATCAACTGAATGTATTGCACTTATCCTCACAGAAACATCTTGATCATCAATCAATTTCTGCAGATCAGTCCATGCTTTCTGTTTATCAGGGATATCTGGGAACGCACTACCTATAGATTTAGCGATACCTTTTCGAATATAAGTATCCTCACTACATACTAATTTGTGCAGATCTTTCCACGCTATTTGCTTATCAGGAACGAGTGAGAATAAGTCACCTAATACAAATGCTGCAATTAGTCTCACATTGATTTTTTTATTGCTTGTTAACTTGTACAAACTTTCCCAAGCTGTCTGTTTATCTGTAAGATTTTCAAAAATATAATAAAAAATAGATCCTGACAATTCTATAGGAAATTTATTTGTTTTAGAGACTACTCTAAGAAGGTCTTCCCAAGCTTGATGTTTATCGGGAATACGTGAAATTACGGCATTTAGTCCAAGTATTGCAAGTGATGTGGCTGTATCGTTACCACCAGCTATTAATTCGATATATTGTCTCCAAATATTTTGGAGATCACTATCTGATTTATCCTTGTTATCAAGCTTACCTGCAATTTTAAGAAGTCTCTTTCGTCGCCTTTTGTCTTGTGCTTGCATGTAAATATTCTTCAAGCTTTTCAATACTTTCCACCAGAGATTTGAGAATTTTACATGTTCTTTTCTTTTAAAAATATAAATTCTTATTGAAATAATTCATTCTCTTTTGTTTCTTCCCTTACACTAGCATCTTTTGAGCTTTCGTTCAGGAAAGGCCGGTCTTCTCCGTCGACCGGTGAGAGTCCGGGGTATAAAGTGTGATCTTAAAAACGTTATCTGTTTATTAGAAAATACGAGAGATTTGCTTTCAGACAAACAATAATCAAAACAGAAAAAACAGCTAGAGAATAAGAGAACTTCAATTAAAAAACAGAAGTCTGTCCCTCTAAAAGGAACAGACAAAATTAACCAATTTACTTCTTATCCATTACTTTCCTGTACAGCCTTGCCTGGAACCCGTGATACTTCGCAAACCCTTCGGCATCCTTCTGGTCAATCGTCTGACTATCAAACGAAACCAGTTCCTCAGAGTAGAGCGCATTCGGAGAGCTGCGGGCCAGGATCGTCAAACTTCCCTTGTAGAGCTTCACCTTGACCGTCCCGGTTACCTTTTCCTGGGACTTGTCGATAAACGCATTCAAATCGGCATAGAGCGGGTCGTCCACGAGGCCGTAGTAGGCAAGTTCGGACCACTGGTCGTCCACGCTTTTCTTGAACTTGAGTTCGCCACGGGTGAGGACGAGTTTTTCAAGGTCGCGGTGGGCGGCTAGGAGGACGGTGGCTGCGGGGTGTTCGTAGTTTTCGCGGGCTTTTAAACCGAGGACACGGTCTTCGATCATGTCGGTCCTGCCTACGCCGTGGGTGCCGGCAATTTCGTTGACCGTCATGATGAGGTCGTAGCCGGACATCGCTTTTCCGTCAAGGGAGACGGGGACCCCTGCCTCGAAGCCGATGTCAAGGACGATTGGTTCGCTTGGAGCTTCTTCGGGGGACTGGGTCCATTCGAAGATTTCTTCGGGGGGGACGAAGGAGGGGTCTTCGAGCTTGCCGCCTTCGATACTGCGGCTCCAGAGGTTTTCGTCAACGCTCCAGGGCTTGGCTTTGGTGGCTTCGACGGGGATGCCGTGTTCTTTGGCGTAGTTGATTTCCCATTCACGGGTCAGGTTCATCTCACGCATGGGGGCGATTACTGCCATGTCGGTCTGGCGGAAAACAGCTTCAAAGCGGAGCTGGTCGTTGCCTTTCCCGGTACAGCCGTGGGCAAGGGCTACAGCGCCTTCCTTCTTTGCCGCCTCGACCACTTTCTTGGCTATCAGGGGGCGGGCAATGGAAGTTCCCATAACGTAACCTTCATAGTCGCCGTTGGCTTTGATCAGGGGGAAGACGTAGTCTTTTACGAACTCTTCCTTGGCGTCGATGGTATAGTGGATGTCGCTGATCTTGGCAGCTTTCTCATCGGCTTTCCTGATGTCCTCTGCCGGCTGGCCTACGTCAACGGCAATGGTGATTACTTCGTCGTACCCGTACTTTTCCTTGAGGATGGGGATGCACACAGAGGTGTCAAGCCCTCCCGAATATGCCAGTGCTACTTTCTTTACCATGTTAACTACCCCTTGGTGAATTCTTTCATGAATGCATGAACTCATGAGCTCACGAATTCACGGAATCATGAACCCACAAATTAATGGATTCATGAATTACTGATTTCTATGGATAATTACTGATGTTTGTGAATTGTTTGTGAATATAAGCTGAAAACAAATAACGGTGGAGAATTTTACCCGGAACCTTTTACCAGGTCCATACTTCAAGACCTTACTTCAAGACCTTACTTCAGGCCCTTCTCTTTAAGTTATTTTGCAGCCCTTCCGGGTTATCCGGATGCACATTAAGGTCACCGGACTGCAGGTCATTCAGATGTATTTTTTGGTCATCCGGCTGCCGGTCATCCGAATATATATTCAGGTCACAGGGCTACCTTTGCTTCGTTTTGAATTCCAGGTACCGGCGTTCTCACCGACCGCGGAGCGCAGCGATGCGGACGGCTTTTCCCTAAATTCATATATAGAAATTTGTAAGCAAGCATTGAAAACTCTGCCTTCTTACAAGGAGGCTCGCTTTCTGGAGTATAGCCCGAATTTTAATTTATTAGTTACGCTTTGTATTATATTCAATTATATTCAATGCCCCGAATTCCTTCACCAATCTCAGTGAAAGTTTAACCACAGAAAGCACAGAAAGCACAGAAAGCACAGAAAGCACGGAAAACATGGAATAAAGGAAATTGGGGCACAATCCTTCCGTGCTTTCCGTGTTTTCCGTGGTTTTAATGTAAGTGTAAATATTTAAGTTTGGGGTTATATTCTCTATTCATTCCGGGCGTTATTCCAGACATTGTCCCGTACATTATGCCAGACGTTGTTCCAGACATTATTCCGGGCATTGTCCCGGACATTATTCCCTGTATCTTTCTTTTTTTATTCCACAGGAAAGGCCGGTCAGCAAGCTGACCGGTGAGTGCCCCGGTACCTGAAAACCAGGGAAAGAAACGGTTCTCAGGCTGAACATTTCACCACCAGGTCTGTTTACGGGGCTTAGGATGTTCAATCCCGTTCATCCGTTCACCCCTACCCGTTCAGCTGTTCCCGGTCACTTTATTCCGGCTCATCAGGTTCCGATCGTTTACTCGATCTCGGCGTGGTACTCGTTGATCGATTTGATGGTCAGGTCCCCGCCGGTCTTCATTGCCTCAATGGCGTCAGCTGCGGCTTTGGCTGCCTGGATCGTGGTGATGTAGGGTACCTTGAAGTCCACGGCTGCCCTCCTGATCCTGGAACCGTCCCTTCTGGACAACCTGCTCGTCGGGGTGTTGATGATCAGGGAGACTTCGTCCCGGCGCATCATATCGATTACGTTCGGGCTTCCGTCGTGTACCTTTTTGACCGTGTCCAGGAAGATCCCGTGGTCGGCAAGGTAGTTGACCGTCCCGCTGGTGCCCATGAGCTCCAGGCCTGCTGCCTCCAGTTTCCGCGCGATTTCCACGAGTTTGGGCTTGTCCGCCTTCCGGATGGAAAGGAAGACTTTCCCTGTCAGGGGGAGAAGGTTTTCGGCTGCTATTTCTGCTTTGAAGTAAGCCCTTCCAAAGTCATAGTCAATGCCCATGACCTCGCCCGTACTCTTCATTTCAGGCCCGAGCACCGGGTCTGCTCCGGGGAGCTTGTCAAAGGGCAGGAGGACTTCTTTTACCGAGACGTGTTTGACTTTGGGCTCGTCAGTGTAGCCGAGATCCTTCAGGCTGTGCCCGGCAATGACTTTTGCCGCGATCTTGGCAAGGGGGATTCCGACAGCCTTGGAGACGAAGGGGATGGTCCGGCTGGACCGGGGGTTTGCTTCAAGCACAAAGACCTTCCCGTCCTTTTCCGCCATCTGGATATTGATCAGGCCCTTCACCTTCAGGGCAAGGGCGATTTTCCGGGTGTACTCCCTGACCATTTCCTGAGTTTCTTCCGAAAGGGACTGCGGCGGGATCACACAGGCCGAGTCTCCGGAGTGCACCCCGGCTTCCTCGATGTGTTCCATGATAGCCCCGATCAGCACTTCCTGCTGGTCGCAGACCGCATCAACGTCAATTTCGCAAGCGTCTTCCAGGAAGTCATCAATCAGGATTGGGTGTTCCGGAGAAACGCGGACAGCCTCTTTCATGTAGCGCTGGAGTTCGGTCTCGTCGTAAACGATTTCCATTGCCCTTCCCCCGAGCACGTAGGAGGGACGGACCAGGACCGGGAAACCGATGCTTTTTGCAACCTCGATCGCTTCGGCTTCGGAAGTCGCGTACCCGCCGTCGGGCTGTTCGATCCCGATTTCTTCCATCATCAGGTGGAACTTTTCCCTGTTCTCGGCAAAGTCCATGTCGTCAGGGTCGGTGCCCATGATAATGGTGTCAAGGTCCGTCCTGCGCTGGAGTTCCTTTTTCAGGGGGATTGCCAGGTTAACCGAGGTCTGCCCTCCGAACTGCACCAGAACCCCGTAGGGCCTTTCCCTCTCGATAACGTTCATCACGTATTCCAGGGTCAGGGGCTCGAAGAAGAGTTTATCCGAAGTGTCGAAGTCCGTTGAAACGGTTTCCGGGTTGTTGTTGATGATGTGGGTCTCGATTCCCTCTTCCCGAAGCGCCGTTACCGCATGCACGGTACAGTAGTCAAACTCGATTCCCTGCCCGATCCTGATTGGTCCGGCACCCAGGATAAGGACCTTCTTCCTGTCCGTAGGGTTAGTCTCGCAGACGTCTTCGTATGTAGAGTAATAATAAGGAGTTGCAGCCGCAAACTCGGCAGCGCAGGTATCCACCATCTTGAAGGTTGCAACGATTCCTGCTGCGTGCCTGAGGTCGCTGATTTCCGCCATGGGCTTTCCTGTCAGTTCCGAGAGACGCGAGTCCGGAAAGCCCATCTTTTTTGCTTCGTGGAGAAGCTCCGGAGTGAGTTCTTCTGCGCGGATGCGCTTTTCCTTGTCCACGATATTCTTTATTTTTGAGATGAAGAAGGGGTTGATCCCCGAAAGGTCGCAGATCTCCTTTATGGAATACCCTTTCTCAAGAGCGTTGTAGATAACAAAGAGACGTTCACTGGTAGGGGTTTTGAGCAGCGTCGTGATCTCGTGCTCGTCCCAGCTTTTTATCCCGAGCTGGCTGTCGATGTCAAGGGACTTGAAGGCCTTCAAGAGGGACTCTTCAATCGTCCTGCCGATTGCCATAACCTCTCCGGTACTCTTCATAGCCGTGGTCAGGGTCTTGTCCGCGGTTGTGAACTTGTCAAAGGGCCACCTGGGGATCTTCGTAATCACATAGTCCAGAGCCGGTTCAAAAGAGGCAGGGGTATTTTTAGTGACGCTGTTTACGATCTCGTCCAGGGTCATCCCGACAGCGATCTTTGCAGTCACCCTTGCAATCGGGTAGCCGGTTGCTTTTGACGCCAGGGCCGAAGACCTTGAGACCCTCGGGTTGACTTCCACAATGCGGTAGTCCCCTTCCTTCAGGGCGTACTGGATGTTGCACCCTCCTTCGATCTTGAGGGCGCGGATAATTTTGATGGAAGCGCTTCTGAGCATCTGGTGCTCTTCATCGGTCAGGGTCTGGGACGGGGCCACGACCGCGGATTCTCCGGTGTGCACGCCCATGGGGTCGAAGTTTTCCATGTTACAGATCACGATACAGGTATCGTTTGCGTCCCTCATGACCTCGTACTCGACCTCTGCCCAGCCGAGCACACTTTCCTCGATCAGGACCTGGTTGATACGGCTCCTCCGAAGCCCGCGTTCCGTAATCTCCAGCAGTTCTTCCCTTGTGCGGGCAATCCCGCCGCCTGCTCCTCCCAGAGTGTAAGCCGGGCGGATGATCAGGGGAAGCCCGAGTTCCTCAACCACTTCTTCGGTTTCCTTCAGGGAAGAGACCGCCTTGCTCAGGGGGACTTTCTCCCCGATCCTGAGCATGGTCTCCTTGAAAAGCTCCCTGTCTTCCGTGTTCGTGATGGCTTCCACAGGGGTCCCCAGGGTCTCTACCCCGAACTTTTCAAGGACGCCCATCTCGGCAAGCTCACTGGTGATGTTCAGCCCGGTCTGCCCGCCGATCCCGGCAATGATCCCGTCAGGCCTTTCCTTTTCGATGATCTTTGCAACGATTTTGGCATCCAGGGGCTCGATATAGACCGCGTCCGCCATTTCGGGGTCGGTCATGATGGTTGCCGGGTTTGAGTTGACAAGGACGACTTTGTATCCCTCTTCCTTAAGGGATCTGCAGGCCTGGCTGCCCGAAAAGTCGAATTCTGCGGCCTGCCCTATGGTAATCGGGCCCGACCCTATGAGGAGAATTTTCTTAATATCAGTGCGCTTTGGCATCAGGCCTCACCTCCGAGGACCTTTACGACCTTCCCGAAGAAGACTTCCTCCGTATCCGTGGGCCCCGCATGGGCTTCCGGATGGAACTGTACGCTGAAAACGTCCAGGTCTTTGTGGGATACGCCTTCCACAGTCCTGTCGTTTGCGTTGAGGTATTTTACGTAGAGCCCTGTCCCTTCCAGGGAATCGGCGTCCACAGCAAAGCCGTGGTTCTGGGAAGTGATAAAGACCCTGTTTTCCACCAGGTCCTTAACAGGCTGGTTTCCTCCCCTGTGCCCGAATTTGAGTTTATAGGTCCTGGCTCCCATGGCCAGGGAAATTATCTGGTGCCCGAAGCAGATCCCGCAGACCGGAACCGTGCCCGCAAAGTGTTTGACCGCGTTGATTGCGTCAGTTGCAAGTTCGGGGTCTCCCGGCCCGTTGGAGACAAAGAGGAGGTCGGGCTCGTAAGCTTCGATTTCTTTTGGGGTCGCTGTTGCCGGGACAACCGTCAGGTCAATCCCTCTCTTGCTAAGGTTCTTCAGAATATTCCTCTTGATCCCGAGGTCGATTACGACAGCCTTTTTGGGGTCCCCGTTTCCCTTCCAGGCTCCCTTTGCTGCCGGGATGGAATAGGCTTCCTTGCAAGTTACAAGGGAAATCAGTTCCTGGTCCGAGATCTGGGGGAAATTCCTTGCCATTTCCACGGCTTCCTCCCCGTCGTCACTCCCCGTGATCAGGGCAGCCCTGAGGGTCCCACGGTCCCTGGTCTTGATGGTAAGGGCCCGGGTGTCCACGCCTTCGATCCCGGGTTTTCCCTCGTCTTCTAAAAATCTGTGAATAGAACGGGTAGATTTGTAATGGTAGGGGTTTCTGCAGGCCTCCCGCACCACAAGCCCCTCCGCATGGATGTTGTCGGACTGGAAACGCTCTCCGCTAACCCCGTAGTTCCCAATCAAAGGACTGGTGAACATAAGGAGCTGTCCCTTGTAGGAAGGATCGGTTAGAGCCTCTTCATATCCCGTGAATTGAGTTGTAAAAACAAGTTCGCCACACGCTGTTCCTTCGGCACCGAAACCCGTGCCTTTAATAACTGTTCCGTCTTCTAAACCTAGTACTGCCTTCATCATCTGAACCTGCGCATAAATGTCATAGGTGACCTATAAGTGTTACGATGATTCTGAACTCTTTCTGGATTTCAGATGCCTTTTAATATATATATACTATAATGATAGGAGTCTCGGGTTTCCTTCAGGCTGACCTCCCTATCCTCCTTCTTTCTTTTCCTTCTTTTCTTACTTTCCCACTTTCCCACTTTCCTGCTCTCTTGCCTTCCTTCTTTTCTTGCTTTCCTGCTGTCTTGCTTTCCTTCTTTTCTTGCTTGCCTGCTTTCTTGCTTGCCTGCTGTCTTGCTTGCCTGCTCTCTTGCCTTCCTTCTTTTCTTGCTTGCCTGCTTTTTTGATTGCCTGATATCTCTGTTCCGACCTCCTTATTCTTCTATTTCCCTGTCCTCCTGTCCTCCAATCCTCCCGATTTCCCCTGTCATCCCGATCTTTTCCCCATAAGCGCTGCTTTTGTTTCCGGGGCATATTTTTTATAATGATACGGAATCTCGGTTTCCTGCCGTAACCCTGCATATAGTCCTGATAGTAATATAATACTGTGAAGAGGCTTTAGGGTCCGCATTGGCCATAAGCTGATGCGGGGTAGCTAATCTTTTATCTATACCACCGATATTGTCCGGCATAATATGGCATAATATGGCACAATATAGCATTATTTTATACTATGACCTGTTATTGTGCACTGAAGGTCCCTGCGTATACCACAGGTCGGTTATTTTACTGTTTATTGCGGGTTATCAAAGTATCTATAGGTGGTAATGGGGGATTAAAAACGGACATGTTCTCCGGGTTTACTTACATTTTGGGCTCTGCCATGAAGCTCTATTCTTTCAAAAGTTATTCTGTCATCCTCAAAAGTTTTATCCCGGGGCTGGATATCTATTTCTTCTGTAAATTCGAATCAGTTGACCCCAAATTTTAGATATTTTCTCTCCAATGGGACAAAATATATATAGTTTATAGCAGTAGCTATATATAATATCGCCCAAAACTTTACACTAGTTAATATTACGATTTTCTGATTCAATTATTCCGAATTTTGACTAAGATTTCCCAAAGGAGCCACTGTGGTGGTTTTCCCGAGGTTTTATTGTGGATAGAAAAGTAAAACTAGAGATACGAAACATTTCGAAGATATTTGGTAAAAACCCCCAGAAAGTAATTTCTCTTCTTAATAAAGGTTACTCCAAACACGAGATTTTTGAAAAAACGAAACAGACTGTCGGGCTTAACAATGTCAGTTTCGAAGTATATGAAGGAGAAACATTTGTTATTATGGGGCTATCGGGTTCGGGAAAGTCTACTCTTTTGCGCTGTATAAACCGCCTTATTGACCCCACGGCCGGGAGCATCCTCCTTGACGGGCAGGACATCGCGCCCATGGATGCGGAAGCCCTGAGAAAGATCCGCAGGAGCAAACTTGGCATGGTGTTCCAGAACTTTGCCCTGCTCCCGCACAGGACTGTGCTTGAAAATGTGGCTTACGGCCTGGAAATCCAGGGTGTTCCAAAAGAAGAGCGTTACGCAAAAGCTGAGGTCTCAATCGAAACCGTCGGGCTTAAAGGGCACGAACAGAGCAAAATCACCCAGCTCAGCGGAGGGATGAAACAGAGAGTCGGGCTTGCCCGGGCTCTTGCAAACGATCCGGATATCCTGCTCATGGACGAAGCGTTCAGCGCTCTTGACCCCCTCATCAGGTCCGAGATGCAGGACGAACTGCTCTCCCTGGAAGACGCGATGCAAAAGACCATCATCTTCGTGTCCCACGACCTTGACGAGGCCCTCAAACTGGGAGACCGGATCGCGCTCATGAAAGACGGGGAAGTTGTCCAGATCGGCACCCCGGAAGAGATCCTGACCAACCCTGCAGACTCCTACGTCTCGAAGTTCGTTGCCGGTGTAGACCGTTCAAAAGTCCTCACCGCCGAAGCCGTGATGTGGAGGCCCGAACCCCTCGTAGCCGTAAGTTCCGGACCCAGGGTTGCCGTACAGTTGATGAAGGAACACGGGATTTCCTCAATCTTTGTGGTTGAAGGGAAAAACAGGGTTTTGAAAGGTATCCTCATGATAGACGATGCCGTGCAAGCCCTGAAATCCAAAAAGAGTTTCGAGCCCATGATCAGGGAAGTCCCCTCCGTACCCCCTGAAATGCCCCTGAACGAGATCATCCCCCTTATTGCGGACAGCGAATACCCTCTTCCCGTGGTCAATGAAAACGGGAAACTCAAAGGAATCATCGTCCGGGGGACCGTGCTCGGAGCCCTGGCAATGTCCGAGGATATCCCGGATCCCGAAGCCGAAGCTGCCGGGACTGAAGTAAAAAGCACAGCAGAAGTAGAGTCTCCTGAACGGATTTCCGGGGGAAGTACACTCGAAAGCGGCAATGCTTCCGAAAGCCCTGTCTCAGGTGAAGCTGAGGGGAAATTAAAGGGAAAAGCTCCCCCTGATATCGAAGTGAACAAAGACCTTGAGAATAAGGAAACCGGAAGTCTCGATAAGGACCTGGAGGTGAACGCATGTTAATCCCCAAGCTCCCTATAGGTGACACCGTTGAGTTTGCGGTGGACTGGACCGAAGACCACTTCGGAGTTGTGCTGGACCTGATAAGCGACCAGCTGGATTTCCTGATTTCGGCATTGAAAGACGCCCTGCTTTTCCTGCCTCCTGAAATCTTCATTCTCGCTCTCTCTATCTTTGCGTATTTTGCAGGGAAACGCAACGTCAAGCTTGCTCTTGGGACGGCTTTTGGTTTTTTGCTGATCCAGAACATGGGACTCTGGGCTCTTTCCATGGAGACCCTGGCCCTTGTACTCTCGTCAGCCATGCTGGCCCTCATTATCGGGATTCCGGTGGGCATTCTTTCCGCAAAAAGCGAGCTCCTTAACCACATTATAAGGCCGGTGCTTGACCTGATGCAGACCATGCCCTCTTTCGTCTACCTGATCCCTGCCCTGATCTTTTTCGGGCTCGGAAACGTCCCTGGCATGATCGCAACCGTGGTCTTTGCCATGCCCCCGGCAATCAGGCTCACGGACCTGGGGGTCCGGCAGGTCCCGAAAGAACTCGTAGAAGTCGCCGACGCCTTCGGGTCCACAGGCTGGCAGAAGCTTGTGAAAGTGGAACTGCCTGTAGCCCTTCCTACTATTATGGCAGGGGTGAACCAGTGCATCATGCTCGCCCTTTCCATGGTGGTAATCGCGGCAATGATCGGGGCAAGGGGCCTTGGCTACCAGGTGCTTTTCGGCATCCAGAGGGTGGACATCGGCCTCGGCTTCGAAGCAGGCCTCGCTATCGTTATCATTGCGGTTGTCCTGGACCGGCTCACCCAGCACCTGAGCCCCAGGTAATTGCTGTAGAAAATAATTGCTGTAAAAGATTATAGAAATCCTTTTTACATTTTTTTATTTTTTAAAAAATGTGTAAAATTGCATGCATTTTTGTCGATGTGTGTTTTGAATATCCCTCCGATATTAAGTCCCATTTCAACTTAATTAAATATGTTAATTGAAATTTAAAAATATTTGCAGAAAAATAGTTATCCTATTTAGTTGTTAAATTAAGTTGATGAATTAAGTCGTTAAATTAAGTTGATGAATTAAGTCGTTAAATTAAGTTGATGAATTAAGTTGTTAAATTAAGTTGTTGAATTACAAGTGGTTGTGTTATACTGAGTGATATAAAGACAAATAATATGAAAAAACTTAAATTAATTTTCATAGTCGGGCTTGTCCTCGGCCTCTTCATTTTCGGAGCAGGCTGTGCTGACAACGGAGAAGAAGTTGAAGAAGGTGCTGCAGAAACTGCTGAAGTTTCCGAACTTGATCAGCCCGTGAAGATCGGGTACGTCCTCTGGGACGGGGAAATTGCCAGTACCAACGTAATCCAGCAGGTCCTCCAGCAGGCCGGGTATACCAATGTTGAGATCATTGCAGTGGACGCCGGGCCCATTTATCAGGGAGTGGCCGCCGGAGATTTCGACTTCACAACATCCGCGTGGCTCCCCCAGACCCAGGCAAACTACTGGGACACTTACGGAGAAGATATCGACTCCGTTCAGGTGAATCTGGAAGGCTGTACGATCGGACTGGTTGTTCCCGCATATGTGGAAATTGATTCCATCGAGGAACTGAACGACAACAAGGAAATGTTCAACGGCGAAATCGTTGGAATCGACCCCGGATCAGGTATCATGCAGATCACCGAGACCGCAATCACGGAATACGACCTGGACTACACCCTGGTCTCCGGCAGCAGTGCAGCCATGACCGCATCCCTGAAAAAAGCCGTGGACGATGAGGAAGCAATCGTTGTGACCCTCTGGTCTCCCCACTGGGCTTTCAACCGCTGGGAGCTTAAATACCTTGAAGATCCCCAGGGCCTCTACGGAGAAGCCGACCATGTTGAGACCCTCGCAAGACTGGGTCTTGCAGAAGACATGCCTAACCTTTACGGCATTCTGGAAAGGTTCGTCTGGACCCATGAAGACATTCAGTCCGTGATGACTGATATTGAAGACGGCATGGCTCCTGAAGAGGCTGCCTCAAAGTGGGTCGAAAACAACCCCGAAAAAGTCAACGAATGGATCGGAGAGGAGTAAATTTCTCTTCTCTTTCCTTCTCTATTTTTTTGCATCTTTTTAACATATTTTAGCATTTTACTTAATATCTGTTATTTTCGTCTATTGTTCAACGATTACCGATAACAGCTAATAGCTTCAGCTGAAAATAACTTACAGCTAAAAATACCTCTTCCACCAAAATACCTCTCCAGCTAAAAACCTCTTCCACCAAAATACCTCTCCAGCTAAAAACCTCTCAGCTAAAAATACTATTCCGGGGCAGTTTTTATGGATAAACCAAATTTCAGGCAAGAAATCCTCAACGTCCTCTCAGGCAAAACCCCTGCAAACCCGCCGGTAGGCAGTTTCACAACCACCCCCGTCCTCGAACTGATGGACCTGAGCGGGGCAGCCCGCCCCGAGGCTGACAGTCAACCCGAAAAGATGGCAATGCTGGCGTTTTCCCAGTACGTGAACGCTTCTTTTGAAACCCTCAGGTACCCCTTTGATGTGGTTGTGCTCGCAGAAGCCCTGGGCTGCACCATCGACCCCGGCACGAAAGCCATGACCCCGGCAGTGACAAAAGGCATCATAGGCAGACCCCCCGTAATCCCCAAACTCCCCGAAGCTCCCGAAGCCCTCCTTGAAAAGGGCAGGATTCCGGCTGTCCTGGAAGCCACGGAAATCCTCCGGGAAAAAGCAGGCTCGAAACTCCCGCTCATCGTAGGGATGGAAGGCCCCGGAGACCTTGCAACTTCCCTTTGCGGGATTACGAATTTCCTGAAGTGGACTATCAAAAGTCCCCACCTTGTAACCCGGCTGATAGACCTCTGCACTGACGCCTGCATTGTGTACGGCAGGGAGTGCCTGAAAAGGGGAGCGGATGTGGTCGTCATAGCCGATGCAGTCTCCTCCCCGGTCATGATTTCCCCGGACGCCTTCAGGAGCCTGATAAAACCGGGCATGTCAAGGATCCCGAAAGCTCTGGGGGGCAAAAGCGTCCTTCATATCTGCGGAGCCGCCGACCCTATTATTGCGGATATGGCAGAGTGCGGGTATGACGGGCTGAGCCTCGAGGAAGGCATAAAGGACCTGAAAAGCGCTGTCCACACAGCCCACGAGTGTGGGGCTGCCGTTATCGGAAACGTCTCAACATCCAGGACCCTCTTTGCCGGAAAACCGGAAGACGTCAAAAGGGAGGCATTCGAGTCCCTGCAAGCAGGCGTCGATGTGCTTGCTCCGGGCTGCGGGCTTGCTCCGGAAACTCCCCTCAGGAATTTGAAGGCTCTTGTGGAAGCACGGAATGAATTTTGCGGGAGAAAATGATTATAGTCCCGAACGTAAATATTTACACTTACTTTATAACCACGGAAGACACGGAAAGCACGGAAGGATTGTGTTCCATTTCCTTTATTCCGTGTTTTCCGTGCTTTCTGTGGTTAAACTTTCATTTGAGATTGGTGAAGGAATTTGGGTCTTTGACTATAGTTCAGTCATTGGTGTACCCTTTATAGTCATCCCACTATATTTCGTCAGTCATCCGAATACCCTTTTTGTACATCCCTGTGCACTGTATGTAATAAGCCATCGGCTCCGAAACTGGTGAGGTTGGAGGTTCCCGAAAAATGGGTCATAAAAGATTTTCTGGTGAGCATGGAACCGTAAAATATTTACCCTCAGATCGAACCCCGCATTCTCACCGGGCGCCGGAGGCGGCCGGCTTTTCCCTGACAAAATCCTGGAATACGCAGAAATTACCCCCAGAGCATCAGTTTCAAATTTCTCACTTCTCATTCCAGACAGTGCTTTCAGTTTTCGACTGCATCAGATGATTGCATCCGGGCTTTCTGAATCGCTGGAACTCAAAAATCAAACTTTTTCGGAAGATTCCCTAATACACCGGTTTAGAGAAGAGACTCTGCCAGCTTTTTCCCGCTCTCAAAGGCTTTTTCAAGCAACTCTTCATTCTTTAAAACCGCACCCTTAGCAAAGCACTTTGTAGCAAGGAATTTTTCCACAACTTCATAACCCAGGGCTTCAAGAGGCATTCCGAGGGCTTCGAGCGTAAAGCCCATTTCTTCAAGTTTTTCCTGCTCGCAGACTGTAAAAACAAGGGTTTTTCGCCCCTGGTCTCCAAGCTTGCTCGAGTAAGGTCCCGGGCGTTCGTCAGTGAAATTGTAGTAAGGGTAGAGCCGGTCGATGAAAGCTTTCATCGGAGCGGTTACGTTGTAGTTGTAGGTCGGGGAACCGAGAATAAGGCCCTTAGCTGCCTCTATTTCGGGATAAAGGAGTTCCATCCCGTCGTGGAACTTTATGCAGGTCCCGGCTTTCCGGCACCCTTCGCAGCCAACGCAGGACTCGATTGAATATTCCTTTAACAGGACTTTTTTGGTTTCAGCCCCTGCCGATTCTGCCCCTTTCAAAAAGTTGTCGAGCAGGATGTCGGTATTTCCGCCTTTCCGGGGGCTTCCGCTTACTCCGAGAATTTTTATGGCATTCATTATGTAAACCTCGTATTGTATCGGGGCTGACAGGTTAAAAAGGTTCCATTATAAGTTCCACCATAAGTTCCACCATAAGTTCCACCATAAGTTCAATCTGTTTTTAGAATCGGGATTAGAAATTCAAGTCAGAATTAATGAACCTGATAAATTCTCAGAACATTATTTATTATAAAACTCCATTTATTTATCTTGAGAATTCTCAGGTTTGAGAATCTAATTTTGAATCCGAATACCGGCAAGAATTCTGATAATTCTAATTCCGGCAATACCGGCAATACCGGTAATTTCGATAGTTGTGGATATGAGGTAAAAAAATGGCAAAAATGGCAAAAACGCTTAAAACCCTTGAAAAGGCCGCCGAAGAGAACTCCGGCAAAGGCAGGGTCTTTTTCGAGATGGGCAAATATGAAGAAGCTCTGAAAGCATACGGGGAAGCTGCTGAGACCTGGAAGGAAATGGCAGACCTCCTTTTCGAAAATGGCAAAGAGGAGAGCTCAAACAATTTCCTGGGAAAGGTCTGCGAAGCAGAGTCCGGCTGCGGAATGGCTCTTTTCAAGCTTGGAAAGTATGAAGAAGCCCTGGAAGTCGTAGATAAAGCCCTGGAATTTAACCCGGACAGCCCTACCGAGTGGTCCAA
Source organism: Methanobacteriota archaeon (assembly GCA_016841265.1). GTDB lineage: Archaea > Halobacteriota > Methanosarcinia > Methanosarcinales > Methanosarcinaceae > MTP4. Next base: position 58,975 of record JAENZL010000017.1, read on the forward strand.
CCGGGGTTTTGTGCTTTCGGCTCTCGGCCGAAACGAGGAGGCGCTCGAAGCTTTTGATAAAGCCCTTTCCCTGGACCCCGAATCCCCCAAAACCATGACCAGCAAGGGAGTCGTCTATTTCAGGATGGGCTTTCCGGAAAAAGCCCTGGAAGTTTTCGAAGAAGCCCTGAAAATGGAGCCAAAAAAGGCTTCGGATTGGGCATGCAAGCTCCCCAGGTTCAGTTTCTTTTCCCGGAACAAGGCTCCCCTCATGCGGCCCGACAACGCCGAGACCTGGTACTGGAAAGCCAAAGCCTATCTGGAACTCGGAGAAAGGGAAAAAGCCCTGGACGCCTACAAACACTCCCTGGAAAGCGACCCCGACCACCTGAACTCCCTCTTCAACGGAGGCGAACTCCTTTGCGAATTCGGGGAATACCGGGAAGCTTTCAAGTGCTATGCAAGGGCGCTGAAACTCAGCCCCGGAAGCGAGATTGCAAGGAAAGGAAAAGAGCTCTGTGAAGAAAAGGTTGATGAGGTAAATAAGGTGCAAGAGGGTGTGTGAGGGGATAAAACCCTCCTTGCAAACCCTGTTTGAAACCTTCATTCATGGAACATTCCGTATTCCGCAGTCTCCATTCACAGAACCGGATACATTATACACGAACCCCTCGTATAATTGATATACCTTTGAGACAATTCATACTGGTATGACAGGCAGTAAATCCGAGGACTCAAATTCATCTTCACATTCATCCGTACATTCATCCGAACATTCCAGACAGGCCGCAGTGGGGGAGAATAAGGCATTAAACGTGACTCCGAATTACGAAACTGCAGCTTTTTCCAAACCAGCCCTTGACCAGTTTGACGGCGTATTTCCCGACCTGAACAGACGGCTTTCCCAGGACAGGGATTTAGGGCTTTCCTCTTCCGGCCAGCCCAGACTCAGCTCCGAGACCAGACCAAGGCTTTTTACCGGGCAGGGACTCGGGCTCGGGACAGGCATGCCCATGGAAGCAAAACCTGAAAGGCTTGATTTTCCAGTCGGGAAAAGGCTTGAAATTAAACCCGACATCCCGGGAAGGACCCTTTCCGGAGAGAAAGTCGCGTCCTTTTCCATTGGCGCTGACCTTCCGCAGGGACCGGTCGAGAGCAGGCTGATGAGTCTCAGCAGCACCGGAGAGAAGCTGAAGAATGCTGAAAAGAACAGGAAGTAATCAGGAAGTAATCAGTACTCAGTAATGAGGAAGTAAAAGAGAAGGAATCAGGGAAGCTTTCCTTTCTGATATGGGGCAGGGGGGCTGCTCTTTTTTCATTTTATTAGGCGGCTTGAAGCTGGCTTGATTTCAAAAAATCAGTGCCGGTTCAGCAAGACTAATGTTATTTTTAAAGAATGGTTGGAAAAAACGGCGACTCTCACTATATATAATAAAAGAGTCAAAAAAGTATGTGAAAACTTTAGGGTTTAATGCTGAGGGTTATTCTCCAAATAAAAATTTCCGCCAGATAAATGGAAGAATAAACATAAAAACGGCCAGAGAAGCCAGTATGAAAAATACCACTCCTATGCCCAAAAAATTAAGCAATATATCCCATATTCCCTCCCCTATAACTTCTATAATATTTTCAAACACAATTTTAATTGGACACTCTTTTATTTAATCTTTTTGATGCCATATAATTCCCAATAGAGGTCATTATTATTTTTTAGTTATAGTCCCGCACGTGGATGTTTACACTTACTAACAACAAAATACACGGAAAGCTTGAAAAGTTCCACAAAATAACGGAGGATAACGCGAGGATCATTGCCGAAAGCACCGATCCGTACAACTCGATTGATCCTTCTTACCTGCAATACCTGGAATCCAACAAAAAGAGAGGGAGGATGCCCGGGCAGCTGAGGCTTCGAGTGAGGTATGGGGGGTTACGTGACTCCGTGGTTTGATTATCTGTATGTGTCAAAGGGCGAAATGAAAGAGATATTGAAGGGGAGCGGGTGGAGGGTTAAAAAGTTCATCGATTCGGGGGATTCGGTGTATGTGGCAGTTATTGAGAAAGAGGGAGGAGAGGAGAAGGGGTTTTTAGGCAGGGTTGTCGGGTTGATAAAATAAGATGGTTAAGGGGTGTTTTCATTGCTTGAGGGATGGGTGGTAAATTGTCCAAAGATCGGGAAAAGCGTAAGGTTTACGGAGTGCAGGAAATGCGAACACTTCACAAAGCTGGACTGCATTTTCATAATCTGCGGGTATAGAGGGAGGTATTCCAAAAGAAATATAAAGTATGGGAAGGTTAGCTTGTAGACTAAAAGGGTATTTTAAGGAAGTTGATGTGATTCTCTATCTGGGAATCTTTTTCGGGTTTAAAATTCAGTTGAATAAATTTTTTCAGAACTCCGTCTTGGGTTTATTTTTGTTTATTAACCTAATGGTTTGATTTATTTCCATCCGATCAACTCCTTCCAAAAACAATCCATCATCTATAAATTCTTCAGTTATTAAGCCTTCTTTTAACAGGCCAATACGATGAATTAGCTCAATTTTTTTTAAGCCAGTTCCTTCTAAGTTTCCAGCTAGCATAACTTGACATAATGCATGATCTTTCTTAAATTCGATATCGTTTAATGATATCACTGGATGATTCAGAGGACTAACAACAGAATCATCAGGTGACAAAGGTGTTGGGTCATCTGTTACTTGAAATGTAAAACCATTATCAAACATTCCCCCCATCAAAGCTTTAAATCCTTGGTCTGTAACCAAACCTCCACTTGGAGATACGTTGAAATATCTTGATACAATCGCATGCCAGATTTCTATCAACCTTCTGTATTCTGTTGAAACCTGTTCAGGGTTTAGAAGTGCATGAGGTAAAATTACTTTATCTTTGGCATGAAAAAGGGGACATCGCGTTGATATATACTGATTTTTGAAAATAAAATCTACAGGATTTTCCATCCTTTCAGATGGTACATATTCTGAAAGGTTAATCTTTTTATTTATACTATACAATGCATCTTTTAGCCACTTTCCCTCTCCCTCTTTACTTTTTGTATGTATTTCATTTAATAATGATTCGAAGCCCAAGTAAAGATTCCTATAGGCTTCATACAGGTCGTTAGTTGACTGAGATAGACGATAGTATCGAAATGCTGGTAACCATTCAGGTTCTGGTTGAACCGGTTCGGGAACAATATTTCCATTCTTGTCCATTTTAGTAACTGATACTTCAAATGAAATAGCTAAATCTACCATTGAAACTTCTCTGAGTATGTACTTGTTTTTTTCTTTGAAAAGTAATATGTGTGAAGTTCCTGGATCTTTAAGTATCATATTTTTCTTATGAATGACAGATATGAGATCCAAAGCTTTCTGGCATGCTTCGAAACCATATTTTAATATTTGGCCGGGGCTTAAAGAGTGGGGGCATCTTGCAACAATCGATTTGTGGTCTTTTTTTACTTCTACTTCCCACATACCGTCATCTAAAGAAAATGTCTCATTATTTTCAATGCTTAAAGGTGGTGTTTCATCAAAAAATGAAAATGTTTTCTCAATTTCAGTAACTAATGGAAAACTTTCATTTGACCTACAATTTAATGAATAAAGTTTGCTAATTTCACTATTTGAAGCAAGAAAAAAACCGACACCACTATTAAACGTTTGATTTGGACTTATATTCTTAGTTCCTCCAAGGTGAATGCCGCCTAACCTAGCCATGATACCACATCATAAAAGTTATCACGACTTTACGGTTAGATTTTAAAAACAGATTAAGTTATCGGAGTTTGGGATTCAGATTTTGAAAAACTAATTTTATGAAGAAAATTGAGATGTTCTATATATTAATCCGATCTTTCATTTCCTCTTACTCCACTTCTTTCCGGAAAAGCCCGTGCTGAGCACGGTAACAATAACCATGTGAGACGGCTATTCCGGCCACACTGGCTTTTTTTTCTATCAGACTTTTCCGGCTACAGCAATTTTCAAAAAAAACACGAACCTTCTTTCACCTCACCCCCCTCTTCAACGCCTCCTCAAACTTCTCCAGCCCCATATCAGCCTCCTCCTCCGTCATAACCAGCGGTGGCGAAAACCTTATCACGGATTCCCCGCAGCCCAGGAGCATTATGCCCTGTTTGTAGCCTTCCCGGACGATGCGGTTTCGGGTTGCAGGGTCGGTGGACTTGTCAGGTTTTACGATTTTGGCGCCGATCATGAGGCCCAGGCCCCGACGTCGCATTACCATAAGTAATAATTGAATTTTTTTTTTCGATTTAAAGGTTTTAAACACCTTATTTCTTACATGTTTTTGCCCTGAAATTGAATTGTCGGACAGCCTGTTTAGGGCAAGGTGGCCGCACGCAATTTGATTCACTTTGAATTACTAATTATGTTTAAATTAGTAATTATCTTTATTTACTTTGAATTACTAATTATGTCAAAATTAGTAATTACTATTAGTTGCTTTGAATTACTAATTATGTTAAAATTAGTAATCCATAAGAGGTCAATCATATGAACTGCCCGGAAAAGCCGCCTGATGTTAATAGTTCAAATTTACAGGACATATACAATTACTTAAAAAATGATGAAATAAATCGAATTGTTAAAAAATATAATACAAGATATTTATACTGGTCCGAGTTTAAATACAAACAGATTCCTGAATTCATTACGCATGAACAATTATGGACCTTAATTAAAATAAGTCGGAAATTAAATGCAGAAAGAATAAAAATAAGTGATGTTCCTGGTTTTGAGTTTAATTACAATTTGACTCCATATATTCAAGAAAAATTACATGAATTTGATTTAAATCTAGGTGGAACTCTTGAAGGACAGGGTATTATTCCAAAAGAAGATCATAACCGATATTTGATTAATTCGATAATGGAGGAAGCGATTGCTTCGAGTCAGCTAGAAGGAGCAAGTACCACTAGAAAAGAAGCAAAAAAAATGTTGAGGCAGGAGAGAGGACCTAGAAACAGGTCAGAACAAATGATTTTAAACAATTACAAAACAATAAAAAAATTATCTCTAATAAGAAATGATAAACTTACTATTGATTTAATTTTAGACATCCATAAGAGTATGACAGAAAATACATTGGATGATTTTAGTCAGGAGGGAAAATTTAGAGATAGTGACGACATATATGTTGTAGATATAACGACTGGTGAAATAGCTCATACTCCATTGAATTACACATATATTGACCAGGTAATGAATGATTTTTGTGAATTTGCAAATCAGGATAATAATAATGAGTTCATTCATCCTATTATTAAAGCCACAATCTTACATTTTTTGATTGGATACATCCATCCCTTTGTAGATGGAAACGGAAGGACAGCAAGAGCAATTTTTTATTGGTATTTGCTTTCAAAAAATTATTGGTTAATTGAAAATATGTCAATTTCAAGAATGATAAAAGATTCTCCTGCACAGTACTCAAAAGCCTATCTATATACAGAATTTGATGAAAATGATTTAACTTATTTTGTAAATTATCAATTCAAAACAATGTATAATGCTTTCACAAGTTTGAAGGAATATATCGCTAAGAAAATTAAAGAGAAAAGTCAATTATATGATTTTAAGAGAATAGAGGGCATAAATGAAAGACAAGCCTACATCCTAAAATGGCTTTCAGAAGATCCAAAGATGACACTAACAATTAAAGAAATAGAAACCCGCTTATCTATTGTATACCAAACAGCCAGAACTGATGTTATAAAATTAGAAGACATGGGACTTCTAAAGAGAAACAAGACAGATAGGAAGAAATTTGTATTTTATCGATCAGAGGATTTTGATAAGATCCTCAAACAGTTAATAATCTGAGCTTATTTCATAACAAACCTCAGCAGGATACACATGCTTTAGAAGCTGTCCGACAAATCGATTACAGGGCAAAAAGATGTGAAAAAAAGGCATTTAAAGCCTTTAAATCTAAAAAAAAGGAATTAACATATCACTGGTGGTAATTGTCGGACAGCCTGTTTAAGGCGGGGTGGCTGCACGCAATTTGATTGTTTACTTATTTTTTTCCTCTTTTTCCACTTCTTTTTGGAAAAGCCCGTGCTGTGCACGGTAACAAAACACACGGAAACAAACCTATTCCGGCTGCTCCGTATTCTTTCACTCCCCACCTTCCTTAACTCACCACCTTCCTCTACCTTCACCCCACACCCCTCTTCACCGCCTCCTCAAACCTCTCCAGCCCCGCGTCAGCCTCCTCCTCCGTCATAACCAGCGGCGGGGAAAACCTGATCACGGATTCCCCGCAGCCCAGGAGCATGATGCCCTGTTTGTAGCCTTCCCGGACGATGCGGTTTCGGGTTGCGGGGTCGATGGATTTGTCGGGTTTGACGATTTCGGCGCCGATCATTAAGCCCAGACCCCGGACGTCGCCTATGCAGGGGTAGGAGTCCTGGAGTTCCCGGAGGCGCTGCTGGATATGGGATCCGAGGGATTGGGCATGGGCTCCGATGTTTTCCTTTTCCATGAATTCGAGGGCTGCAAGGGAGCCTGCTGAGGCGAGGAGGTTTCCGCCAAAGGTGTTTGAGTGGACGCCGGGGGGCCAGTCCATGAGGGAGGCATCGGCGAGGATTGCGCCCATGGGAAGGCCAGCGCCAAGGGCTTTTGCAAGGCAGGAGATGTCGGGTTTTACTCCGAAGTTTTCCATGGCAAGGAAGAGGCCGGTCCTGAAGCAGCCTGCCTGCACTTCGTCGGCTGCCAGGAGGACGTCATTATCATTGCAGATTTTCCGGAGCTCTTTGTGGAACTCGGGAGGAGGGACGATGTATCCGCCTTCGCCCTGGATGGGTTCTACGAAAACGGCTGCGGTGTCTTCGGGGTTGAGTTCTTTCCTGAAGATCAGGTTTTCGATCTGCTTTACGCACTCAACCCCGCAGCCGGGGTATTCCAGGTTCAGGGGGCAGCGGTAGCAGTAGGCGTAGTGGGTGTGGACGGTGCGGATGCCGGGGAAGTGCTCTTTTTGCCGGGCTTTGGAGGAGGTGAGGGAAAGCGAGCCTAAGGTCCGGCCGTGGAAGGAGTTGTAAAAGCCGATGAGGTTTTGCTTTTTCGTTTTCCAGATGGCAAGCTTGATTGCGGCTTCCACGGCTTCGGTCCCGCTGTTGCAGTAAAAGACCTTCGAGTAACCGGAAAGTTCCCGAAGTTTCCGGGCAAGTTTCAGGGGAGGTTCGGCAAAAAAGTCCGCAGAACAGCAGTGCGTCATTTTTTCAAGCTGGGCGGAAATGGCAGCCTTTACAGCCGGGTTTGAATGGCCTGCGTTCAGGACCGCAATTCCCGCTACGAAATCGATGTACTCCCTGCCGTCCAGGTCCGTAACTACGGAGCCTTTCGCCCTGTCCACCACAAGGGGGTAAGGTCGGGTCTCGCAGGCTGACATCACCTCGCAGTCCTCTTCGATTACTTCCAGAGACCTCGGGCCGATGGTGTCAAGCATCCCGATTTCCTGCATCCGGGGATTCATTATTTCTGTGCTTTCCTTGCTGTGAACCTCTTTTCCTTCCCCTTTTCCTTTATTCATCACAAATCATTCCCCCCTTTTTCAAATCCCCTTCTTTCGAATCCCTTCTTTCGAATCCCTTCAATCGGTATCCCCTTCAATCGGTATCCCCTTCAATCGGTATCCCCTTCAATCGGTATCGATCTGGGCCTTTTGCAGCTTCCCGCTGTAGTCGATGTACACGGCTTTTACCTCCGAAAACTCCCTTATGGCATCGGTCCCTGCTTCCCGGAAGCCGTTTCCGGTCCCTTTTACGCCCCCGAAGGGCAGGTGGACTTCGGCACCTATGGTTGGAGCGTTGACGTAGGTGATCCCGGTTTCGAGCACTTCGACCGCCCGGAAGGCATGTCCCATGTTTTCCGTGTAGATGGCCGAGGATAGGCCGAATTGGGTGTTGTTTGCGACTTCTATTGCTTCTTTGAAGCTTGAGACCGTGATGATGCTGAGCACCGGGCCGAAGATTTCCTCCTGGGCGATCCGCATGTCCGGTCCCACGTCGGTAAAGACCGTGGGTTCGAAGAAGTAGCCGGAGAGGCCGGAGCTTTCCGGGGCAATGAGCTTTCCCCCGATAAGCAGGTTTGCTCCTTCTTCCTGCCCTATCCGGACATAGCGTTCGATCTTTTCGAGCTGGGCTTTGTTAATCACGGGTCCCACGTCGGTTTCGGGAAGGAGCCCGTCTCCTACTCTGAGGGCTCTGGTCTTTGCAAGCAGCCGGGCGGTAAATTCTTCCCTAACCTTTTCGTGCAGGATCACCCGGCTGGTTGCGGTGCAGCGCTGACCGGTTGTCCCGAAGGCTCCCCAGAGCACACCGTCGAGAGCCAGGTCCAGGTCGGCGTCGTCCATGACTATCACCGGGTTTTTGCCCCCCAGTTCCAGGGAGACCCGCTTCATGGCTTTTGCGCATTCCCCCATGATCCATTTCCCGGTCTCAAGGCTGCCGGTAAAGGAAATTGCCCGGATATCCGGGTGCCGGACGATTGCTTTTCCGACAGTCCCCCCGGGCCCGGTCACCAGGTTTATGACTCCGGGAGGCAGGCCGGCTTCCATCAGGATTTCCACCAGTTTGATTGCAAGGAGCGGGGTATCGCTTGCCGGCTTGAAGACGATCGAGTTTCCGGCGGCAAGAGCTGGCATGATTTTCCAGGCGGGAATCGCAATCGGGAAGTTCCAGGGCGCAATCAGGCCCACAATCCCCAGGGGCCGGAGCACGGTCATGCAGAACTTGTCCCGGAGTTCCGAGGTCGTGGTCTCCCCGAACATCCGGCGTCCTTCGCCTGCGGCGTAATATGTAATATCGATGGCTTCCTGCACGTCCCCCCTGGTTTCGGCAAGCACCTTTCCCATTTCCTGCGTCATCAGGACAGCAAGCTCTTCCTTTCGCCCCTGCAGGATCCGGGCAGCCCTGAAAAGCACCTCAGCCCTTTTAGGAGGCGGAGTCCTGCTCCATAGCTCAAATCCCGCTTTTGCAGCCTCAACTGCCCTGTTCACGTCATCTATACCGGCAACCTGCAGCACAGCTAAATTCTCCAGGGTTGCCGGGTTCATATCATCAAAAGTTTCTCCTGTTGAAGAATCCGTCCACTCTCCGCCTATAAGCAGTCCATACTCCTGCATATTTCATCCCCCAGAATGCATTGAATATAATAGGAGATAAATATATTCCCGGAAAATAGATCCAGCAGAAACTAAGAGCAGGAGCTAAAAACAAATCTCCCAAAGCAGATTTCTCAAAAAAAGTATCTCAGATAGGTCGTTCAAAGCGGTTTTTTTGGAATTGTTGAGATGAATTGAATCAAAAAAGGGTAAAGAGGGAAAAAGGATACAAGGGTAAAGAGGGAAAAAGGATACAAGGGTAAAGAGGATACAAGGGTAAAGAGGATACAAGGGTAAAGAGGATACAAGGGTAAAGAGGGAAAAACCGTGCAAAAGTGCAGGAACTCTTTTTCACCTTTGGAAGAAGCTTGCAGCCCTGTTTTCTGCGATCCGTTCTATTTGCCTGGATAGTTCGGAATACTGGGTTTTGGGGTCTCCTCCCTTCTGGATATAGGAATTTGCACCGTTTTCAATGGCCCTGTGCATGACTTCTTCTTTTCCTATGCCCGTAAACAGGATGAAGGGGATGTTAATGCTTTTCTCACGGAGGGATTTCAGGAAGGTGATTCCGTCCATTGCAGGCATGTCATAATCCGAAACTATCACGTCATAGGAATCTTTTTGCAATTTATTGATAGCTTCTCCTGCAGAATCCACCGTATCGGAGTAAATATTATGGAACATTTCCAGGAACGTTTTTGATAATTCCAGGAATGAGGGGTCGTCATCTACAAGCAGTACTCTCATGGGGTTTTCTCCAATTTTCTTATTGGGGTTGAATGAATCCGTTTTGCAGGAATGATGTGTTCCGACCTTTTGTTTACTTTTTATACATTTAATAATTTTAACTACTGTAATTGGGGTTGAGTTATTTTGTTTTTATAATATGTTACTGAACTACTAATTGTTACTATAATATATATTTATTAACATATATAACAGGAATAATAGAAACGTTTCAAATAATATAAAAAGTTTACTTTCTGAATTATTTTTTTGCCCCCGCTTTTTTTAAGTCCTCTTTTATTCGGTTTCCTCTTTCACTCCCTGTTTTCCCGATAGATATTTCCGGTGATACTCGGGATTCCCCGGATCAAAAAAAACTTATCCGGTTTTGTCTTAATTCCTTTTCAAAGCCCCGCTTTTTGCGCCCCCAGGCACGCCAGTCCGGACTTATCCTGTTATGGGATAGAATCCGGTATTAAGCTGTGTTTTCCTCCCCACGGCTTCCTGGATATGTTCAGAGAGTTCAGCGTACAGGGCTTTCGGTTCTTTTCCCTTCTGCAGGTAAAAACTGGCTCCGCTCTCCAGGGCTCTTATCAGTACATCTTCTTTGCCTGCACCGGTAAACAGGATGAAAGGTGTTCCAATACCCTTTTCCCGGATAGTCTTCAAAAAAGTTATTCCATCCATGCCAGGCATCCGGTAATCCGAGACCACGGCGTCAAAGGTTCCGGTCCTGAGTTTGGGTATGGCTTCGCCTGCAGAACATGCAGTATCAACTTCAATCTCGTAAAAAATTTCGAGATAATCTTTTGAAAGTTCCAGAGATGCTGGGTCGTCATCCACGAGTAAAATCCTTAACATGTTTGTCCCTCCGGTTTCTTTCATGTGCTGGCTGGGTTTGCCTGAGCTATTCAGGTTTCAGGGACAGAAGGCTTCTATGAGTCCTTCATGGCAGGTCAGGTTTGAGTTTTTCGGGGGTGGGACAATTACTCGGGTCTGGGGTTCGTTTTTCAATTTTCTACTCAGTCAAATTTGACTGTCATTGTATATAAATTTTAACTCTTCCTTAACATTTTTGCGACGTAAGGGTCAGTTTCCCGTTAGAATTTCCCTGAATTGGAAATCGCCGATGAAGTATTCCCGATGAAGTATTCCCGATGAAGTATTCCCGATGAAACATTACAATTGAAATTTTTAATAACTGGCTGGGCAAGCCCCAAAGCCCTGTAGAATTCCTAATTCATCCCGCCTTTCTCCCTGGCAGCCTCTCCTATCTGTCGGGAAAGGGCTGAATACTGGGCCTTAAGGTCTCCTTCTTTCTGGAGACATGCACTGGCTCCGTTTTCCATAGCTTCAAACATGACGTCTTCTTTGTTTCTTCCGGTGAACAGGGTGAACTACCCCCACCTGCTTTCTGATGAAAGCGAGGAAGGGGCTTCCTGCTTCATATCCCGGAGCAACCTCCACGAATCCACAGGCACTATCCCGTGTCCCACGGGTGGTTTTTTGATTAAGTTGCCAGTGCAAACTTTTTGATGTTGATAGCGGCGTTAATGT
>JAENZL010000018.1 GCA_016841265.1 Methanobacteriota archaeon
CCCGTGGGACACGGGGAAGAGCCTGTGGATTCGTGGAGATTGCTCCGGAATATGATGCAGGAAGCCCCTTCCTCGCTTTCATCAGAAAGCAGGTGGGGGTAGTTCACTATATTCTGCCTATTGTTAACTGGAAAGTAAAAATACTATGGTATACTTATTGAACTGCAATTTCAGAATGCTGGGGTGCAATCCTGAAATTATTTGCCGGGTTTGCCAGGGTTCTGAGCAAAAATATATGTAATATGTATAATGAATTGATGTTCTGCATCATAAGGCTCATAATTATAATCCAATTTATATATTTAAATGTCCTATGTTTGCATAACAAGTCTATGGATACAAAACCAAAACTGAGGGATTATATTATTCGAAAATATCCGCTTTCTGGACACAACGTTAAGAGATGGTGAACAAACACCTGGTGTAGCCCTTACAAGAGAGAAAAAGCTCTTGATTGCCCGGGCTCTGGATGAAATGGGGGTTTCCGTAATTGAGGCAGGCTCCGCGATCACTTCCAGCGGGGAGAGAGAGTCTATCAAAGCTGTCGCAAACGATGGTCTGGATGCCGAAATCTGCAGTTACTGCAGGATTGTAAAGGCAGACGTTGACCATGCTCTGGAATGCGACGTGGACTCCATCCACCTGGTAGCTCCCGTTTCCGACTTGCACATTAAGACCAAGATCAAAAAAGACCGGGATGCTGTGCGGCAGATCGCAGTCGAGGTTACGGAGTATGCCAAGGACCACGGCTTAATCGTGGAATTAAGCGGGGAGGACTCCTCAAGGGCAGACCTGGAATTCTTAAAAGCCCTGTATGCTGACGGAATTGATGCCGGAGCTGACCGCTTATGCTACTGTGATACTGTTGGGCTTTTGGTACCTGAGAAAGCCACAGAGATTTTCAGGGATTTATCTTCTTCCCTGAAGGCCCCGATCAGCATTCACTGCCACAACGATTTCGGCTTTGCAACGGCAAACACCATAGCTGCCCTTGTCGGGGGTGCAAAGCAGGCCCACGTAACTGTAAACGGTTTAGGGGAAAGAGCCGGAAACGCCGCCCTTGAAGAAGTGGTCATGAGCCTGGAATGGCTCTACAAATATGACACCGGGATCAACCATGAGCAGATCTACCGGATTTCCAGGCTGGTGAGCCGTCTGACCGGGGTTCCCGTTAGCCCGAACAAGGCCCTGGTGGGAGGCAATGCCTTTACCCATGAGGCCGGGATTCACGTCCACGGGCTTCTGGCCGACAAGGCTACCTACGAACCCATGGGCCCCGAACAAATCGGCAGGAAACGGCAGATCGTACTCGGGAAACATGCCGGTCGGAGTTCCATTGCCCTGGCCTTACAGGAAATGGGACTTGAAGCCGACGAGACCCAGGCCGGGGAAATCTTCAACAGGGTCAAGCAGATGGGCGACCAGGGGAAGCACGTAACCGATGCCGACCTGCAAACAATTGCAGAGAACGTGCTTGATATTTACAAGGAATCCCTGGTAAAGTTGGAAGAGTTTACCATAGTATCCGGAAACCGTGTGACTCCTACTGCTTCCATTAAACTCAACGTAAAGGATAAGGAGATCATACAGGCCGCGATCGGGAACGGGCCTGTGGACGCAGTTATCAATGCCATACGGCGGGCGGCACGCTCCTGTGCGGAAGACATTGTCCTTGAAGAGTACCACGTAGATGCCATCAGTGGCGGAACCAATGCCCTTGTAGAAGTAAGGGTAAAGCTTTCCAAGGAAGGAAAGACGGTCACCGCTAGCGGAGCCCGGACGGACATCATCATGGCTTCAGTAGAGGCTGTGATTAATGGGATGAACCGCCTGATCACGGCAGAGTGAGCTCAAAAGAAGGATGCTTTCCTTACATGGGTTTTCCAGGGGACTTTTTTTGTCCCCTCTTATTTTTTCGTTTTGAGCGAGGATTTAGTTGAAAATGAAAGAATTGGAAATAAAATGCCTTTTTGGGCTCGGGTGCCTTAGGGGACCTGTACTCATATATAACATGATTGATAATGATGTATCGATTGAATTCAAACACATAATTTCTAATGAAACGAATTCAATGAAATTTATTTGAGTTCGTAATGAAATTGAAAAAAATCCGGAAAAAAATTCAGAATGAAAATTGCGAGCGTGGTTGGCAAAAAGCATTTCTGATTAACATATACTTTCAGGATTGTATTCAACTGATAAAATAGAGTCTATAAGTTGAATCAGTCGCCAAAATACAAGAAGGAGATTTAATACAATGACAACCGGGTCAACAGAAAAAGTTAATGGCGCCAGGGCATTGATAAAGTGCCTTGAAATGGAGGGTGTTGACACTCTCTTTGGGTATCCGGGGGGGCAGATCATCCCCTTTTACGACGAACTCTATGATTCAGATCTGCGCCACATACTCGTACGCCACGAACAGGCAGCAGCCCATGCTGCAGACGGATATGCCCGCGCAACGGGAAAGACCGGGGTCTGTGTTTCCACCTCAGGTCCCGGAGCAACTAACCTGGTAACAGGCATTGCTACCGCATACATGGACTCAGTGCCCATGGTAGCTTTAACCGGTCAGGTCCCCAGTTCCATGATCGGAAACGACGCCTTCCAGGAAGCTGACATAAAGGGCATTACCCAGCCTATTACCAAGCACAACTACCTTGTACAGGATGCGAACGAGCTTCCCAGAGTCATGAAAGAAGCCTTTCACATCGCTTCTACCGGAAGGCCCGGCCCGGTATTAGTAGACCTTCCAAAAGACATCCAGATCTCCGAAATTGACTTCTCTTACCCCGATAAAGTGGAACTCAGAGGGTACAAACCCACCTACAAAGGCAACCTCCAGCAGGTTAAAAGGGCTGCCGAGGAAATTGCAAAAGCCTCCCGTCCTATCATTTACGCCGGGGGCGGGGTGATCACTTCGAATGCAGCCGCAGAACTGGTGAGATTTGCCGAAACAATCATGGCTCCTGTGACCACGACCCTTACGGGGATCGGGGCCATTCCGACCGAGCACCCTCTGAACCTGGGGATGCTGGGGATGCACGGGACCAAATATGCAAACTATGCAATCCAGGAATCCGACCTGCTTATTGCGGTCGGTGCAAGGTTTGACGACCGGGTGACCGGAAAGCTGGAATCCTTTGCTCCGAATGCCAGGGTCATCCACATTGACATCGATCCCGCGGAGATTTCCAAGAATGTGCCCGTGAACATCCCGATTGTGGGGGATGCAAAACATATCCTCAAGGCCCTTACCAAATACGTCAAATGCTGCAACTCTGAATTATGGCTTGCAAAGATAATCGAATGGAAGACGGAATATCCACTCCGCTACAGGAAGGAATCGGACGTTATCAAGCCTCAGTTCGTCGTGGAACAGATTTCGGAAGTCTGTAAGGACGCGATTGTTGTCACCGAAGTCGGGCAGCACCAGATGTGGGCAGCTCAGTACTTCAAGTTCAGCGAGCCCAGGACTTTCCTCACTTCAGGAGGCCTGGGAACTATGGGCTACGGCTACCCGGCAGCCATCGGAGCCAAGGTCGGGAGGCCTGACAAACTGGTCGTTGACATTTCAGGAGACGGCTCTTTCCAGATGAACTCCCAGGAACTTGCCACAGCAGTGCAAAACGACATCCCGGTCATTGCCGTGATCCTGAACAACGGTTATCTGGGAATGGTCCGGCAGTGGCAGGAGCTCTTCTTTGACCGGAGATATTCCTGTACCGATATCTCGGGCAGTGTTGACTTCGTGAAACTTGCCGAAGCATACGGGGCTCTCGGGCTCAGGGCTGAAAAACCATCCGAAGTCAGGCCGGCAATCGAGGAAGCCGTCAAATCCGGCAGGCCCGCAGTTGTTGATGTGATCATCGAGTGCGAGGCAAACGTTTCCCCTATGGTACCTGCAGGGGCTGCAATCAATGAAATCCTTGACCTGGAGGACTGAATATGAAACACACACTTGCGGTTCTGGTTGAGAACAGGTCAGGGGTCCTGTCCAGGGTGGCAGGGCTCTTTTCGAGGCGTGGGTACAACATCGATAGCCTGGCTGTCGGTGTCACGGAAGACCCGGACGTTTCCCGTATGACCATCGTTGTCCACGGGGACGACAGCGTACTCGAACAGGTCAAGAAGCAGCTGAACAAGCTGGTGGAAGTCATCAAGGTTTCGGACCTTGCAAGCGAAGACACCGTGGGACGGGAACTGGCGCTTTTCAAGGTCGCAGCCGATGAGAATTCCAGGGCGGAAATCATGCAGATCACCGATATCTTCAGGGCTCGTATAGTGGATGTGGGCCCGAAATCCGTTGTTGTTGAAGTCACGGGGGATGAAGATAAGATCCTGGCAATCGAAACCCTGCTCCAGAAGTTCGGGATTAAGGAGATGGTCCGGACCGGAAAGATCGCCATATCCCGCGGTTCAAAGAAGGTTTAAATATTAAAGGGCAGTTAAAAAGAGGTAACTGCTCAATTATTTTTCCTGAAAAGGGTTTCCCTGATCCGGATATTCCAGTGGTACCGGGCAGGGGGCAAACTCTTCAAAAAGCAGAAATTTTCCTGAAAAGCGAAGAAAATTTTTATAAATACAGGTAATTTTTCATTGAAGAATTAAATTATTTATATCGAAATTCCAATAAGCATAAAGAGATTCCAATAAGTATAAAGAAATTCTATCAACAATTAAGAAATTCTAACAAACATAATGTATTTGTGAGGAGATGCAAGCAATGGCAAATATAATCTATGACGATGACACCACTTTTGATGCGCTTAAGGACAAGACTATTGCAATAATGGGCTACGGCAGCCAGGGGCACGCTCATGCTCTTAACCTCCACGAGTCCGGGCTCAATGTGGTCGTGGGGCTCAGGGAAAACAGTTCCAGCCGCGCAAAAGCCGAAGCTGAAGGCCTGAAAGTCATGACCGTGGAAGACGCTGCAAAAGCCGCAGACGTTATCATGATCCTCCTGCCCGATGAGAAGCAGGCCGGGGTCTACTACTCTGAAATCGAGCCCAACCTCGAAGCCGGAAACGCTCTCGCTTTTGCCCACGGCTTTAACATCCACTACAGCCAGATCGTACCCCCCAAGAACGTGGACGTCTTTATGGCAGCTCCTAAGGGCCCCGGACACATTGTCAGGAGGACCTACACCGAAGGCATCGGAGTCCCCGGCCTTATCGCCGTCTACCAGGACGCAAGCGGAAACGCAAGGGATATTGCCCTGGCTTACGCCAAGGGAATCGGGGCTACCCGGGCAGGCGTCTACGAGACGACCTTCAGGGAAGAAACCGAAACCGACCTCTTCGGAGAACAGGTGGACCTCTGCGGAGGAGTCGCATCCCTTATCAAGACAGCTTTTGAAGTCCTGGTGGAAGCCGGGTACCAGCCCGAGATGGCCTACTTCGAAACCTGCCACGAAGTTAAGCTCATCGTTGACCTTATCTACGAAGGCGGCCTCGAGAGGATGTGGCACTCTGTCTCCAACACCGCAGAATACGGCGGCATGACTGTCGGCCCCCAGGTCATCAACGACGAGTCCCGGGAAGCCATGTACCTGGCCCTTGAGAGGATCCAGAACGGGGAATTCGCCAAGGAATTCATCCTTGAAGGTATGACCAACCACCCCGTGCTCAAAGCCATGGAACGCCAGGACCAGGAGCACCCACTCGAAATCGTCGGCAAGGAAATCAGGGCAAACATCCCCTGGCTCAACAAGAAGATCGACGACGACTGATCCCGAAAGATTATACATAACCTTAATTTACTTTTTTACCTTTCCTGCCCGGGGTCGGGTTTCCGGTCCCGCCGGGATTTATTTGGCAGGTTTGCCTGCCAGACAGTTGATTTTTTTGTGTTTGATTTCAGCCGTTGAACAAAAAGTTCATAAGCCTGAACTTTAAAATTCAATCCGGAGGGAAATTATGCCAGTAATAGGAGATAGCAAGGTAATTGACACCATTCTCAAGAGGCGGAGTGTCCGGGAGTTTACGGACAGCCCTGTCAGTACGAAAGATCTCAACAGTATCCTCAACGCCGGGCGCTGGGCTCCTTCGGGTTTGAACAACCAGCCCTGGCGCTTTATTGTTGTCCGGGAAAAGGATACCATTATGCAGCTCTCGGAATGCACGCACTATACAAAAGTAGTTGCCGGTGCCCCGCTTTTGATTGCTGTCTATCTGGATACGGAAAATTCCTATTCCCACACTAAAGACGTCCAGGCAGTCGGAGCCGCCATCCAGAACATGCTCCTTTCCGTCTGCGAACTGGGCCTGGGAGCCGTGTGGCTGGGGGAAATCCTGAAACAGGGCGACAGGGTGAACTCGATTCTTGAGTGCCCGGAAAGCTTTGAGCTCATGGCAGTGCTCGCAATCGGGACCCCGGTCCCGAAGGAGAGGACATCCCCAAGAAAAGAGCTGAAAGAGCTTGTTTTTGAGGAAAAGTACGGGAAGGTCTGGGAAGGTTAAAGCCCTGGAATGTCTGGGAAGGTTAAAGCCCGGGAAAATGACCTGAATAAAAAAAGCTGACGTATGTTTAATCCATGCATTAGGACACACATACGAGGACTCACATACGTCGCTGAATCTCTTTTCCCACACTTTCTTATTAAATTTTCCAACTCATCATTTTTTCCTCTGGTATCCTACAAAAATTGCCCCTGACAGCAGCATTACGGATGCAATCGCGATGATATCCGAAGGTGAGATGGGCATGTTGCCAGAATTCCCTGATTTTTCAGGTGATTCCTTTTTCATTTCATACCCTTCCACGTAGTTTGCATCGGCAGCGGATCTCGCTTGCATATCCGGCTGAGGGTTCTTTTCAAGTTCAGCTCCGTATCCTCCCTCTGCCATCAGGCTTTGGTTGGAAGTACTGCCCTCCGAGCTACGTGTCTCTTCGGCAGGTATGACTGTGGCGCTGCCTGTACCGCTTCCTCCACTGCTTTCCCTGGCTTTTTGTGAAGAATCGCTGTCCTTTTTGCTGCTCGAGCTTCCCGGAAGGTTCGGGTTCCCGCAGATATTCTGGCTACAGGCTTTCCCATGGGTCTCAACTGATTCCAGGTATGCACTTGTCAGAGTGTCTACTACTTCGTCCGAAGGTTCCCAGTACCCTTTGTTAATTGCTTCGAGCATGGTGGTAACCATGTCCTGGTAGGCGTACGGGTTTTTTGCATCAAATACCTCTTTTAATCCCATTTCATATTTGTCAAGGATAATGGTTTCGTAAATATCGTTCCACATGTACTCCTTGATAACGTCGGGAGTTGTTACCTGGAAACCGTACAGGTTATCCACCATTTCGGCTATTTCCTTCAATCCGGAGTAATCGGACCCGACCATTCCTTCCAGGTAGAAGGGGTTTTCTATCCTGCTGCGGAGTTCTTTGGCAATGAAGGCACCAAGCCCTTCAATTTTCGGTTCTCCTCTGAGGTTTGCAACCATTACTTCCGGAGCCTCTCCGGAAACTGCCTGGACTGCTGCCGAAAGCCCCCCTACGTACTGGAAGAAGTCGTCATTGTCAAGCACTCCGTAGAGGTTTGAGGAACGGCTGTTGATTACGACGTCGGTGCCGTTCAGGTTCTCCCTGAAGATAGACTCGTAGTTCCCGAGGTAGTGCATGAAGCCTTCACTGTCGACCGTGTACAGGTTTGCCATCCGGAAGATGTAGAGGTTACCGATAGTTTCGGTTCCGTTTCCAGAGTTCCAGTCGGTGCCTCCTGCTCCTATTTCCTTTTCGATGCCTACCCCGTAGCCGCCGGGAGGCGGGGCAAAGACCCTGACAGCGGCAAGTTCTCCGGCAAGTTCTTCAAAAGTTCCGGTAAATTCCGGGATTTCTGCCATGTAGGTGTCAAGGATCTTTTGCTGTTCCTCGGGGTCCATTGCAAGGAGAGCTTCTTCAATTTTCAGGGTGTGTTTTTTAACGTAGTTATCTTCAGGGGCTTCTTCAAGTCCTGAGATAGTGTGGGTTGCCGTATCAAGCAGCCTTATCTGGTACTGGAGGGTATCCCGGTAGAGCCCGGAGATCGTGATCACAACGTCTACGCGGGGGCGGTTTACGGTTGTCTCGTCGGGGAGCGTAATTTTCAGGTCTTCTAGAGAGGTGACTCCCACCTTGTCGTTGTAAACCTTGCTGAAAGCCCCGGAGGAGTAGTAAAATTCGGGCTCTGCCCCCATAAGCCTCAGGGTCATTGCTTCCATTACCCCGTTGTGGCGCAGGGTTTCCACGGACCAGAGGCAGACGCTTATCTTTTCCGGAAACTCCCCGTGCTCGACATAATATTCAAGCAGCAGCTCGTCTGCGAGTTTTTTTCCTGTTTCCCAGGTCTCGGGGTTTGGGATCTTCTTTGACTCAAAGCCGTAGTAGTTTCTGCCTGTTGGAAGCACGTTCGGGTTGTTTACCGGGTCTCCCTGTTCGCTCGGGAGGATATACCCGCCGTCCAAAGCGTGGGTAAAAGACGTAAGTTCCCCCGAGGTGTTCAGCAGGAAAAGGGTCTCGTTTGCCGTTTCGAAGGTCTCGTTGAGGATGTCGAGTTCTCCAGGGCTCAGGTTGCGGTTCAGGTGTGCTTCCACCGCTTCTGCAAACAAGCGGCTTTCAGGGCTGCAGTTCTCGATTGAAAGTGCAAGCCAGTTGCTAAGGTTTTCAGTGTTTGAGCTCTCCTCCAGGACCTCGATTCCTCCGGCACTTACAGCGTCCGCGTCATATCCGAGCAGGGTACAGGAAGTGTTCAGAAGCAGGTCCGCATGCATGGTTTCAAGGAACATTGCGGCTTTTTCTCCCGCCGGGCTCTGTCCGAAGGTATGGGTCCCGTAGGGAATAGTCTCTGCGCTTATCTCTTCCAGGTATTCTACAATCTCGTCAAGGGTTTCTTCGAAGTTCTCATCCGTTACCGTAAGTCCCAGGTCCTCGTCAACTGTACTGTTATTGAGTAGTTCGATGACCGCATTTTTCGTTTCGTTCATTCCGGTCTCATACCCGCTCTGCCTGTACTCCTGGTAGTCCATCAGGTAGTTTTTCAGCTCGGTAAGGTCCCCGTAGACTCCGCTTTTTGCAATCGGGGGGGTCAGGTGGCTGATCAGGGTCGCGTACCCCCGGCGTTTTGCCTGGATGCCTTCCCCTGCCCCGTCCACGATATAGGGGTAGATGTTAGGTATGTCCCCGAGGAGCAGGTCCGGGTAACTCGTAGCGTTCAGACAGACCATTTTTCCGGGCAGCCACTCATGGGTCCCGTGCCTGCCAACATGCACCATAGCGTCAGCTCCAAAACCTCCCTCTTCAGGTGGGTGCTGGAGCCAGAGGTAGAAGGCCATGTACTGATGAGGCGGTGCAATGTTCAGGTCGTGGTAAAGCCTGTCAATGTCCTCTTCCCAGCCCCTTGCCGGTTCCGGAGTAAGGATTATATTTCCGTTTTTGATTACAGGGATGACAATGTAATTTTTCCCGTCCCTGTTTACTACCATCATTTTCCCTGGGGGCTCTCCCCAGCTGTTGACCACGTCGTTCCTGATTCTTTCGGGCAGTTCGTTGAACCAGCTTTCGTATACACTGGCATCAAGCAGGACTATCGAATCGTCCTCGATTCCTGCTTCCACCAGGGCATCCAGTTCTTCCGGAGCCCAGGTCCCGACGTTCCTTCCTTTCTCAAGGATTTCGGCTTGCAGTTCTTCAGGGGTCATATTCTGTACCCCGTACCCTTCGGCCCTGAGCGAGTCAAGCATAAGGGAAAGGGATTCAAAGAGGTTCAGGTAACTTGCTCCAACATTCTGTTTTCCGGGAGGGTGGTTGAAGTAGATAATGGCTATTCTTTTCTCCTCTTCCGGACTGTGCCGGAGGTCTGCGTAGGCTTCTGCCTGCCCCAGCATGCGGTCTACCCTGTCCGGGATAGGGTAACGGAGGTAGTCGTCCTCGGTAAACTGGGCTTCTACGGGGATCGGGCAGATCACTCCGTCAATCTCGGGCTGGTCAAGTTTCCAGGTTATTGCAGCCCCACTCATCCCGTAGGGGTTTTTATCCCATTCTTCATAGGTCTGGTAAGAGAGGCTCACCGCTTTAAGCACGGGCACGTCGCTCTGGTAGAGCACTTTATCGTAATCAGTAGCTGCGAAAAAGAGGAAGCTGATAATAGAATCAACTTTCATTGTTTCGTTTGAGTCGTTGCAAATGGAATTGTCGTAGAAGCGGGTGATCGGGGCGTTCCAGGGCACGTAACTTGCGACCACGTTGTAACCGTCTGCTTCGAGCTGTCGGATCATGGCATCTTCGGTATGCAATTTTCCTTCCTGGTAGTCCCTGTAATACATGGCAATCCCTATCCACTTATTTGAGGGGTTGTAGTGCCCGCTGGATAGGTACCATTCGTTATACGCTTCCCTGCTGAGAAATAGGTGTTCGAAACTGTCGTTGTTGTAGGTGCAGGCAGGGGCTTCAGGGTGGTAGATGCCAGCCGGAGGGACTGTCATGGTGGGTTTTACGAAAGGTGCCAGGTCCGGCCTGGAATCCGTTTCATTTGCGATGTAGATGAACATCCTGACCAGGTTTTCCGGCAGCACCGTCCTCCAGTACCCGGGTGTGCTCGAGCTGGTGCTGAAGAGTTTTCCAATGACAGTTGTCCCATTGTCCACATTTTTGGAATACCAGTTGGTCGATGAAGAAAAACCTGCAACTCCGAGTAATTTTACGTTTCTTTCCCCGGCAGCTTCAATCTGTTCTTTATACAATCCATACTGTGCATCTGCAACGTATTCAAAAAGGATATCTCCTTCCCATGCCTCGATTTCCGCGTTTACGAACGCAGCCTGGGAAGGGTCCCTTGCGACTTTTTGCATTGCCGAGAGGTTTGCAAAACTGCAGTCTATCCCGTATTCGGAAAGTTCACCCCTGACACTTTCAATCGTATTGGAGTTCGGGAGCACCACCAGCAGGACGGACGTCCTCAGGGGGTCCTCTACGTTTCCGGCAAGGTCAGTCCTTCCATCAAGCTCCACTGATGCGTAAACCAGGAGGTTTTCGAGGTTTTCACCCGTCCAGGTCCAGTAGAGGTTTGCTTTTTCCTGCACTGCCACCGGGACGCTGGAGAGATGAAAAGATTCTTCAGTAAGGGCAATGCGCTGCCCTGCAATGTCGCCGCTGGCAATTGCATACTCAAGGGATGTCAGGTTTTCATTCCCGCTGACATCGATCAGTACAATGTCCGCACTGATGGGACTTCCATCAAGAGGGAACTGGTAAGTGCTGACGTTTATCGAGTATGTAGAGTTGTTTATCAGGGTATGAGGAGCCTCTGCGTCCGTCAGGTAAGCAAAGGTGGTTTTTCCACCTTCCGGGACCGAAAATAAACTTTCTTCTGCTTCCGTGAAGGTCTCAGCTCCTGCGTTTGCCTCAGATGCAATAAACAATATCATCAGAACTAAAGTCACTACTTTTATTGCCTGGGTTTTTTGAATCAGGCCTCTAAATTTTCCATCGGTTCTTCTATTTTTCCGGTGGGTGTGGTTCAGTATGTTATCTTTCATAATGTAACTCCTTCTACTCCATGAATATCCTTTTTGAATTCATATTTGTTAATTGTTATTAAATATTATCAAAATATTATGTTTTAATCATATTATCTAGTCTATTTATAACAATAATTATTATATTTATTAAAATTAGTATTCAAAATGATTTAAATTATCATAAAAGTACAGGATTTTCAAAAATGAGTTTATTAGAATTCAAAAGTCAATTTCAGCCTTCAATTTCGACCTTCAATTTCGACCTTCAATTTCAACATCCAATATCTGAAAATCAGGAATCGTTTTGGCAGGACGAGGATTAAATTTATAAGCTACTTAGCACTATAGACAGCCAGTTAGCCCTTCAGGGGTTTACATGATAAAGGCCTGTGGTGTAGTGGATATCACTGGGGCCTCCGGAGCCCCGAACCTGGGTTCGATTCCCAGCAGGCCTGTCCTGGTTTCTTTAAAAAAGTATCCGGGTTTACATTCTCGGATTTTTTAAGTTTTCGGTCTTATTTTTATGGTTCTGGTTTTTATGGCAAGAGGAAGAGGAAGGAGTAGAAAATCCGGCACTTTTGATAATTTTTCCCGGAATATGCAGCGCCCTGTTATGAAAGCCGGAGGAAATGATATTTCCCTTCTTCAGGTGTTGCTCATATCAATTATCCTGTACTTCCTGCTCAGGTTCTTGCTGCCTCTGATCTGGGTACTCGCTTTAATCGTTGCCCTGGTTGTGCTTATTAAGGTAGTGCTGAAAATGCTTTGATCTTCCTGTCGCATGATTTTCCGAATAAATCCCTAAATTGTTTCCTGAATCCTGCATTTTAGCCATCCGTCCATTCCCTTCGGTCATCACGCTACCTTTAATAGTCATTTGTCTATCTTTTTTAGTCATCCTGGTGTATATTACAGTCGTCAGTATGACCTTTTTATCCATTCAAATGACCATTTTGTCCATTCTGATGCCCTTTCTGTTATTATAGTCAAAGACCCAAATTCCTTCACCAATCGCAAATGAAAGTTTAACCACAGAAAGCAATGGCATGGAGCATGAACTGGTGTACAGGGAACTGGTGTACAGGGAACTAATGTACAAAATCTGACGATATGTGCAGGGCAACGAAAATTAAAGATTCAGGAATTAAAAATAGTCCGGAACTGGAATAATTTCTGAAATTCAAATAAGGTTTGAGAAATGAGGGGCTGAAAAAGTTTTTTCAGCTCTCTGTTCCTGTTTTTATATCACTTTTCCTTAAGATACTCGTCAATAGCCTTTGCAGCCTTCTTTCCTGCACCCATTGCGCTGATCACGGTTGCAGCTCCTGTAACGACGTCTCCGCCGGCAAAGACTCCACACTTGGAGGTTGCGCCGGTTTCGTCTTCGGCAACGACGGTCCCTCTCCTGTTCTGCTCCAGGCCTTCGGAACCTTTGAATATTATCGGGTTCGGGGAGGTGCCGATGGCTATGATGACCACGTCGGCATCGATGATGAATTCCGAGCCTTCCATCGGGACAGGGCTTCTCCTGCCTGAGGCATCGGGTTCTCCGAGTTCCATTTTGATGCATTCGATGCCTTTTACGTTGAATTTGTCATCGCCAAGGATACGGGTCGGGTTTGCAAGGAGCTTGAGACTAACGCCTTCTTCTTTTGCGTGCTTGATTTCCTCCCTGCGGGCGGGCATTTCTTCTTCCCCGCGGCGGTAGACGACACTGACTTCTTCGGCACCCAGGCGGAGAGCCGAGCGGGCGGAGTCCATTGCAACGTTTCCTCCCCCGACGACCACCACATGCTTCCCACGCCTGACTACTGTATCGTAGTTCGGGTCGTAGGCTTTCATGAGGTTTACCCTTGTCAGGAATTCGTTTGCGGAATACACGCCGTTTAAGTTTTCGCCTTCAATGCCCATGAACCTGGGAAGACCTGCGCCCGTGCCCAGGAAGACTGCGTCGAATTCCTTGCAGAGCTGGTCCAGGGTCTTGATCCGGCCGATGATGTAGTTGGGCTTGATCTCAACGCCGAGCTGTTTGATGTACTCGACTTCCTGCTTAACAATCTCCTTGGGAAGCCTGAACTCGGGGATGCCGTAACTCAGGACTCCTCCGGTTTTGTGCAGGGACTCAAAGATTGTTACTTTGTGCCCCAGTTTTGCCAGGTCGGCTGCGGCGGTGAGGCCAGCGGGCCCCGAGCCCACAACTGCCACTGTCCTGCCTGTGGGTTCCACGATGTCAGAACCTGGGACACCGGGGGCACTAACACCTTTTTCGCGCTCGTAATCGGCACAGAAACGTTCAAGCCTTCCGATGGCAACGGGTTCACTCTTCTTCCCGAGCACGCAGAGGGCTTCGCACTGGGACTCCTGGGGGCAGACTCTGCCGCAGATTGCGGGGAGGGCATTTGTAGCCTTGATCTTTTCAATTGCCCCTTCAAAGTCTTCTTCACAGATCAGCTTGATAAAGCCGGGGATGTCCACGTTTACGGGGCAGCCTTCCACACATTTCGGCTCCTTACAGTTAAGGCAGCGGGAGGCTTCTGCAATTGCATCTTCTTTCGAATAGCCCAGGGCTACCTCATCGAAATTTCCTGCCCTGACCTCAGGGGGCTGCTCAGGCATTGGAGTCCTGGTTTTCTTTTTCTCACTTGTTTTCTCGCTCATTTTGAGTCCTCCTTCACTCCCACTTTCAGTGCAGGCCGCACCTGCATTTGTGTTCGTATTCTTCCGTGGCTTTTGCCTCATCGTCCCGGTACATGGAAAGCCGGTTCATGAGTTCGCCGAAGTCCACCTGCCGGGCGTCGAACTCGGGCCCGTCAACGCAGGTAAACTTTGTCTCCCCACCTACAGTCACCCTGCAGCCGCCGCACATGCCCGTGCCGTCTACCATGATAGAGTTAAGGCTGACCAGGATTTCCACATCATAAGGGGCTGCCATTCCTGCGCCTACCTTCATCATGATGGGGGGACCTATAATCACTACCCTTGCCACCGGTTCGTCGCTGTCCAGGATATTCTTCATGATCTCGGTCACGAAACCGTGGTGCCCTTTGGACCCGTCATCGGTTGCAATGAACAGTTCGGAGCTGGCTTCCTGCATCTCAGCTTCAAGGATGAGGAGGTCTTTGTTGCGGGCGCCAATAATGGTGAGTACCCTGTTTCCCGCTTCTTTGTATGCCTTTGCCTGGGGATAGATCGGAGCAACTCCTACTCCGCCTCCAACAAGGATAACCGTTCCCAGTTTCCTGATATCAGAGGGAGTTCCGAGGGGTCCGACAAAGTCTTCCAGGGAGTCGCCTGCGGAAAGCTTTCCAAGCTGCTTTGTAGTCTTGCCCATTTCCTGGAAAATTACGGTGACTGTACCTTTCTCAGGGTCGAAGTCCGCAATCGTGAGGGGAATCCTTTCCCCCTCTTCATCGATTTTCAGGATTATGAACTGTCCGGCTTTTGCAGCCTTTGCCACGTCCGGGGCATCGATGACCGTCCGGTGCACCGACGGGGCGATTTCTTCCTTCTCAAGTATTTTATATGCCATGTGATCACATTTTCCTTATAAAACGTATCTGGTGAACAAAGTGGTATCTGGTGAACAAAGTGAATAGATAAACTTAAATCTGGAGGATTTTAAGGCGTGAATCTTTTCCCGGGAGCTTTCCCGCCCGGACTTTCAACTTATAATGGCTAATGGGATATATATTCTCCCAAATAATTTTTATTTATTTTACATGTTTTGCTTCTTTTTTACTTACTTTCTGCTTAATTTTTGGCAGCCTGCTTTTCCCGTATGAAATTGAATGAGTCTTCACCAACTGTTTCTCTTTTTTCAGACCAGCCCCAAAAATTTAATAAATCTCATTGGTATATTTAACTAGGGGATAAATCCCAGTCTAAGTTTGTTTAAGGGGGTGATAGAATGGCTGAAGAGAAAAAGGAAAAGAAAGAACAAGCAGAACCTGAAGTTGCAAAAGTTAGTCCTATACATTTAGAAGATGAGCGTGGGGGCAAAAAGAAGCACCTTTTGAGCTGTGAGAAGACTCAATAAATTGCCAGAGCGGTTTAGAGGTCGAGTAAAGCAGCATCAATAAGGAATCATGAGTAGCTGGAGATTTAATAATCCGGAAATTTAGTGCTATAAGTTAGCTTAATTTAGTGCTATAAGTTAGCTTAATACTTTATCTTTTATTGATTAAGGGGGTTTTTAAGATGGTAGTGGAAAAGAAAGCAGAGGAAAAAGCGGAAGAGAAAGAGGAGGAAGCGCATGTTGAACCCATTCACCCTAGTGAAAAGGAGCGTGGGGGCAAAAAGAGGAGTCTCCTCGATACCTGCAAATAAAAAATCTCTTAATTTTTCATTTTTTCAATTTCAAGTATGAATTAAAAGGAGGTAAATTATGTCACAAGAACCTAAAGTTGATCCGACCGAACCAATGGGAGAGGGGCATGGGAATAGGAAAAAGCCTCTTCTGAGCTGCGAAAAATACGATGAAGAAGAGAGGAAGGAAATCTGGGATGAAGAGAAAAAATCCTGAATCTTTTCTCAGCGCAGAGGGTTAAAAAGTAATATTATATAAAGGTTTTTTAACCTTTTCAACCTTTTTTACTTCTGTAGGACTTACGCACTTGATGAATGAAATAAAGTACATGCGGCCTTATCAATTATATTGTGATTTATACAATTAAGTGTTTTCCGCTTTTGTTTTCCAGTTCAACTGCGTAAGTCCTATTCTGATTTTTTTTCTTCAGTTTATTCTTGATGAGTTTTTGAAAGTAATTTTTCCAGAAATTTTATATACATATATGCGCATATGCCCATATAAGCATGCTTAATTATAAAGTGAAACTTTTCAAAGCCCTCGGGGACGAAACAAGGCTCACTATTCTTTCCTACCTGCTGAAACACAGCTACTGCGCCTGCGATTTCACGCCTTTTACCGGGAAAACCCAGACCACGGTTTCAAAACACCTCAAAGTGCTGGTTGAAGCCGGGGTCCTGAAGTATGAAAAGCAGGGGCGCAATATCATTTACAATATCAGGGATGAGGAGACAAGGGAATTGCTGCTGGTCCTCGGAATCGGAGAGCTGGAACCCTGCTGTGAAAGGCAGGAAGGTCCCCCCGGATGTTGTAAGGGTCTGAATGATTGACAGGAAACAGGGATTAAAAATAGCTGGCGAGAAATGGATATTAAAAATATACTGTGGAAAATGGAGATTAAAATATGGATTCCAGTGAAAAAAAGCAGATTATCAAGCTGAAATACGGTGAAATTGCAATGTCAGGCGGCTCCTGCTGCTGCAGCAGTGAGTGCTGTGGAAATACTAGCAAGGAAGATATCTCGAAAAGCCTCGGTTATTCCGGAAAAGATGTCGGTTCAGTCCCCGAGGCCAACCTGGGCCTGGGTTGCGGGAACCCTACGGCTTTTGCAGAACTCAAAGAAGGAGACCTGGTCCTGGACCTGGGTTCCGGGGCAGGCTTTGACTGCTTCCTGGCTGCGCAGAAGGTCGGGAATACCGGAAAGGTCATCGGCGTTGATATGACCGAAAAGATGGTGGAAAAAGCCAGGGCAAATGCCCTGAAATACGGATATCCGAACGTTGAGTTCCGCCTGGGGGACATCGAAGCCCTTCCTCTTGAAGCCGGTTCGGTGGATGTTATCATCAGCAATTGCGTAATCAACCTCGCCCCTGACAAAGAAAAGGTTTTCAAGGGAGCTTACCGTGTCCTGAAGCCCGGGGGAAGGATGTACATCTCGGATATGGTCCTTCTGGCTGAACTTCCTAAAGAGGTGCAGGAAAATGAAGAATTTCTGGTAGGCTGCGTGGCAGGAGCGGTCCTTAAAGAGGAGTATCTCAGGCTTTTGAAAGAAGCCGGTTTTGCCGTTGAAATCCTGGCAGAAGATTCCGATATAAGTAACAGGCAGTATGGTGGGCTTCCGGTTGAGAGCCTCAAGTTAAAGGCCTTGAAGTAAACTATATAGGATTTGAAGTCGTTTATATTAAAATTCAATTATTATTTTTCGTGGTCCGCGTATTCAAGGTTTGCTCCTCTGAATTCCCGGGCCTTTCCGAATTTGGGGAATAGGAGTCCGGAGACCTGGGTCTTCTTGAGGGTGATACTACTGATAAGTTTACAAACAGCAAAAATCTGTTTTATCGTAGCTTCCGTATTTTTGATGCTGAGCGCAGGTTCTGCGGCTGCAAGGAGGATCACTGTCGGGGATGACGATTACAGGGACTATTCTTCTATTCAGGAGGCTGTGGATGCCGCGAAGGCCGGGGACATTGTATATGTTTATAGCGGACTGTACAGGGAAAACGTGGACCTTGAAAAGGAAATCTCCATTCGTTCGATCTCGGGCACTCCGGAGAATTTCATTGTAAAGGCGAAAGACCCCGGTGACCATGTTTTTCACGTTAAGGCCAATAATGTAACGATCAGCGGCTTTTCCATAAAAGGAGCCTCTGACCCTGAAAAAGCCGGGATTTATCTCGAAAGCACCCACGGGACCATGATAAGCAACAACAGGCTTTCGGACAACCGCCTCGGGATCTTCCTAAGTGAATCAAACACCAACATGCTGAACGTTAACGATATTTCGGGAAACTATGTCGGGATCTATCTGCAGGCTTCACGGGATAACTGGGTCATTAACAACAAGGCAAAGGAAAACTTCCGGAAAGGAATCTTTCTGCAGGCATCCGATGAAAACCGGCTTACCGGAAATATTCTGCTTTTAAATGAAGAATTCGGCCTCATGCTCTCGGACAGCAGCAAGAACCTGATCTACAACAATTTCTTCCAGAACGCCGCAAACGTCGGCTACGACGGAATAAACCTCGAAAACGTCTGGAACACAGAAAAGAAACGGGGGGCCAGTATCTCAGGCGGTCCCTACACAGGTGGTAATTACTGGACAGATGCCAAAAGCATGGCCCTCTGCATCGGAGACGACGAAAACGATGACGGCCTCTGTGACATCTCATATGACCTTGGAGAAGGCAACATCGACCACATGCCCCTCATCCTCAGCAGTACCCGGGTCCAGGCTTCCCCTTTCATCATCACCCTCCCGCTTCTCGCATTTGCCATATTCAGTCTCTGGCTTGCTGCATTCGTAACAAAAAAAGTTATGGGTTGGGGAGATGACCTGGATCACGATTTCGATGACGACGATGAATGAGTTTTGCAGAAAACGGGCGCCCGATTTTTCTTTGTATTTTTCCACCCCATGAATCCGTTTTTGAATTTGATTTTCAGGTACCGACGTGCTCAACGGCCGCAGAGCGGAGCGAAGCGGACGGCTTTTCCCGAAAGTTAATATCTGGAAATTATAATTGAACGCTGTAGCTGTTTTGAATTTAGATATCTATGCCGTGGACAGGAAATGTGATACTGTATATATCCGGAGCTTGCTTTCGATAGCGCTGTTTCACTTGGTGCGATCTCAAAATCAAATATTATATAAGTTAATAAAAATTTCATTATGCATTTCTTCATAATTTTTATAAGTATACTCGATGTTTTATGATACATGGCAATAAAATCTTCAATGTTGCGAATTAAAGTCCTCTGTTTAGCCACTTTGGTAATAGCAATATCCTTAGGCATACAGGTTGCGTGTGCGGAAGATGTAGTTGTTGATATAAACGGTGTTGGGAATTATACATCCATACAAGCTGCAATTGATGGATCTTCAAATGGTGATACCATTATTGTTCTATCTGGAGTATATAATGAAAATCTGTTAATCAACAAAACTTTGACTATAGTTTCTAAAACAGGAGACCCAATAGATGTGACAATAAAAGCTCCTCGGCCAGATGTTGTCGCAGTGGAAATTGATGCCAATAATGCTGTATTTGGTGGGTTTACCGTCACTTCTTATTATAGTCTTGGTCAGGATTATGGAATATTCATCAAAGATAGTGAAAATGTTACTGTCAAAAGTAATATACTTCTTGGATGCGATGAAGGAATTTTAGTCGTAAGATCTAATAGTTGTACTATTGAAGATAATTATCTAGAAGGTCAAAAGGGTGGAAAAGGAATCGATCTATATCTTGCAGGAAACAATTTAATTCGAAGAAACACGATCATAAAGTCTGGTGGCGCAATTTGGGAAGATTATTGCAATATTGGTAATGTATACTATGAAAATAATTTATCCTATAACTGGAACGGGATTACCTTGAGTCATGATTCGGATAATAGCTTGATATACAACAACTTGATACAAGGAAATAAAAATGATGGCATTTCCATAAGTTGGGCAGACAATAACGTAATCACCAATAATTTGTTTCTTGAAAATGGACAGGGAATCAACATCTATGATTCAAAGCATAACAACATCAGTAGCAATGTAGTTATGGATAATGGATGCGGGATAGAGTTTGCAAGTGCTTATAACAATCTAATCTATAATAATTATTTCCGAAATCCAAAAAATATTGCGTGGGGCGATGGATTAAACATCTGGAACGTTAGCAAAAAATCTGGAAAAAACATAATTGGTGGGTCCTATATTGCAGGAAATTGCTGGTTAGATGATAATGGGAATGGAATAAGTCATGAACTTCCAGATTTTAATAATGATGGAATTTGCGATGAAGAATATGATATCGAATATGATGGATGGGACTTCCTCCCATTAAAAGACAATGGAAAGATACCTCTAAAAAATCAGATAGATACTAAACAAGCACCCATGAAATTTATTTTAATAATCAGCACTCTTTTATTAACAGCAATTATTGTAAATAATATGAAACAGAAAAAGACTTAAAAATGAGCGAATTGCATCTCAATAAGGATCCGTATCCAAATAATATACACAACCCAATATGTATTTGTTCGGCACCTTATATTCCACATTTCGACCCCCTGTCAATAGGGGCAAATAATTGCTGTACATTGGCCATTTAATTAATGGAATCTCTACAACGTAGCACATTTGTACTATGATTTTGTACAAAAATGCCATAATTTGAAATGTGGGTTATATATTGACACATATCATTTTTTGAGCCATTTTCAGATAATATTTGGATCTCCATGTCTGCTAGCGCGGCAGAAGAGCAAAGAGATTCATTGATGACCTCCAAGTTTTGGGGAGTGTCAGCGGCGAAATGCTACAAGGGCCAGTGCCAGGAAGGTTCCGAAGGTTGTGAATGCTGGTGCTGATTCCGATGTAGGTTCAGTATCTGATGATATTGAGATGGGGTTTTTATCTTCGTAGTATTCGGTGGAGATGTAAGGATAGGCGACTGTGAATCCACTGTTTACTAGAGGTTCCGGGTTTCCATGTTCTAATATTGTATAATGGAAATTTAATGGCAAAGAACCGTCTGCCCAGTTTTCAGTTGCTGAAACCGTCCATTCGTATTTATGGGTTGAATTTGTTTCACACACATCACCATCTGAATATCTTCCCATTTGAGAAGTTGGACCATCAATTATTTTGAAATTGTTTTCACCAAGTTCTGCCAAATTGACATATACATCACTTTTCTGGTATACTGTAACATCTACACGAACGGTAAAAGGTTCCCCAATTTTTAGTGTCGGTTCCGCAACTTCTGTGCCTGGCAAAAGATTATCATTAAAGTAAACTTCATAAGTATATATATCTCCATATGATCCATATGCACATGTCACATTTGTCATTAAAAATAATAACAATCCTATCGTAACAATTTTCATTTTTATTCACCTATCTGTTCCGCAAATTCATTGAATGCAATTGATTCTTCAGTGTTTTCCCCATTTTTGTCTCCAACACCTTTTGGCCCAGGACTAACAATTGTGGTTGCATAACCATTTAATTTGAAGGATATTGGCTCATTTTGTCCCAATTTGATTGGTTTGTTGTCAATCGTTTTCTTAGTTGGATGATATACAGGTGTAAGTGTCCTCACATACTTCTGTCCCTTGTGCCCAAAATAGGGTTCAGGAATTACTTCATTATCATTATCAGTAATTGTAAATTCTTCATATTGACCAACCACTTCATAAGTCCACACATTAATCGTAAACACCCAGTGCGGCGGCAGTACTGGCAGCCCGCAGGGCACTGCCTTCATAGCTGTCTGGAACCTTTTTGAGACCAGTTCCGCAGTTTCCCCGCTGAGTTCATCTAAATGTTCATTTGCCATTTCTTTCAGTTCGTCATCAATCTGCTCGAAGCACTCATCGATCAAGACGCCTTTGTTGACTGTTATGTCGCAGATTCCGTTGGCAACCCCGATTCGGACGTCGGTGTCTACCCTGTTAAGGGCGGCGTCAAGCTCTTCATCTTCGATTAGGGAATTTGAGTTTTTGATTTCTGTTTTTATGAGGGTGGAGATTTCGGCTGAGAGATTGCCATTTGAGGATTTTTCTATTATTTCGTCTGTGGAGAGGCTTTCGAGGTATTGGGATGTGATGAGTTTGACTTTGTCTTCTTCGATCTGGTCGGAGATAACAGGGTTTGCGCTCACTTCGGCTGCAATTTCTTCGATTACGTTGCTTTTCAGATCCGTTGTGTAGGTGCGCTTCAGGTTGTAAATTTCAATATCAAGGGCTGTGCTGTCCAGGGCTACCCCCTGTTCGCTGAGGTTCTCTTCAAGGAGGAGGATCTCTTCGTTCAGGACGGCAATACTCTGGCTGATCTGCTGGGCGGTTTCGGTTTTTACGTATTCCGTGCTCGAACCTATGGCGTCGGCTATTTCTTCGGAGATTCCGGTGGTGAAGATGCAGGTGTTCCGGACACCCAGAGGGTAGATTGTTCTTCCTCTTGGGTCTGTAACTTCGTAATCCCCCTTCAAATCAAAGTCCGGGTCGTGGTAGAGGTAGTTGGGTTTCTGGTCCACGATAAGGGTCATGTTTTCGGTCCAGTTGTATTTGCTCTCGGGTTGGCCGGTGACTTCCATTGTGCTGATGATTCCCATCTCTTTCCCGAGGGCTGAGGCAGCCCTTTCCGTTGCGGGGTTATCGAAAAGAGTCAGTGGGCCGGAACTAACACTTTCCAGCATGCTGGTGTCCAGGCCTTTTTTCTCTAGCATGTCAATGACATAGGAATCGAGTTTGGTGTCAAGCTTTAATTTTCTTTGATTTGTGGATGAGTCTCTCTGAAATCAGGCTGGCATGGGAAAAAATTAGCGGCGAGATGCCGCTAGTGTCGCGTCAGCAGTAAAATGTCGTATAAGATCGATTACAACTAATCAGAATAATTTAATCTTTGAGGATTTACACGACACTAGTGCTACTGCCAGGAAGGTTCCGAAGGTTGTGAAAGCTGGTGTTGATTCCGGGGATGTTTTGGTTTCTGTGGATGATGATTCTTGGGCAGGGGTTTCGCCTTCGTAGTATTCAGTGGAGATGTACGGATAAGCAATGGTGAATGTGCCATGAACAAGTGATTTTTTTGTTTCAAAGTCATCGATTTGATAAACAATGTCTATTGGTATGGATCCCCCTGCCCATTTTTCTGTAGGAATGACGGTCCATTCATACGTTTTGGTAGAATTTCTTTCCATTACATCAGCTCTGTATACATCCATTTTCGGAGTAGAACCATCCAATATTACAAAATAACCGTTTTCTATTTCACTTAATTTTATAGACATTTCACATTTTTTGTATGCTATAAAATCAATTTTAACATCAAAAGGTTCACCAATTTTTAAAATTGGTTTTGGAACTTCTGTAGTGTTTAATAATTTTCCATTAAAATATAGGTCATACTCATAAATATCTCCATAAGGATTATATGCAGATGCTATATTTGTAAATAATATTAAAATTATCCCCATTATTGCTACTTTTGTTCTCATCATTATCCTCCTAACTCTGAAAAAAGATCATCATATCTTATAGATTTTTCAATTTCATCTCCTTCTTTGTCTCCAACTCCTTTTGGTCCCGGTCCAACGATTGTAGCAGAATACCCAGTTAGATGAAATGCAATTCGTTTATTCTCCCCTAACCATAAGCTGCTTCCATCAGTATCTATTCTACAAGGATGCTGTATGTGGTCTTCTTTCCTCACATACTTCTGCCCTTTATGGCCAAAGTAAGGTTCAGGAATTACCTCATTATCGTTATCAGTAACAGTAAATTCTTCATATCTACCAACCACTTCATAAGTCCACACATTAATCGTAAACACCCAGTGCGGCGGCAGTACTGGCAGCCCGCAGGGCACTGCCTTCATAGCTGTCTGGAACCTTTTTGAGACCAGTTCCGCAGTTTCCCCGCTGAGTTCATCTAAATGTTCATTTGCCATTTCTTTCAGTTCGTCATCAATCTGCTCGAAGCACTCATCGATCAAGACGCCTTTGTTGACTGTTATGTCGCAGATTCCGTTGGCAACCCCGATTCGGACGTCGGTGTCTACCCTGTTAAGGGCGGCGTCAAGCTCTTCATCTTCGATTAGGGAATTTGAGTTTTTGATTTCTGTTTTTATGAGGGTGGAGATTTCGGCTGAGAGATTGCCATTTGAGGATTTTTCTATTATTTCGTCTGTGGAGAGGCTTTCGAGGTATTGGGATGTGATGAGTTTGACTTTGTCTTCTTCGATCTGGTCGGAGATAACAGGGTTTGCGCTCACTTCGGCTGCAATTTCTTCGATTACGTTGCTTTTCAGATCCGTTGTGTAGGTGCGCTTCAGGTTGTAAATTTCAATATCAAGGGCTGTGCTGTCCAGGGCTACCCCCTGTTCGCTGAGGTTCTCTTCAAGGAGGAGGATCTCTTCGTTCAGGACGGCAATACTCTGGCTGATCTGCTGGGCGGTTTCGGTTTTTACGTATTCCGTGCTCGAACCTATGGCGTCGGCTATTTCTTCGGAGATTCCGGTGGTGAAGATGCAGGTGTTCCGGACACCCAGAGGGTAGATTGTTCTTCCTCTTGGGTCTGTAACTTCGTAATCCCCCTTCAAATCAAAGTCCGGGTCGTGGTAGAGGTAGTTGGGTTTCTGGTCCACGATAAGGGTCATGTTTTCGGTCCAGTTGTATTTGCTCTCGGGTTGGCCGGTGACTTCCATTGTGCTGATGATTCCCATCTCTTTCCCGAGGGCTGAGGCAGCCCTTTCCGTTGCGGGGTTATCGAAAAGAGTCAGTGGGCCGGAACTAACACTTTCCAGCATGCTGGTGTCCAGGCCTTTTTTCTCGAGCATGTCAATGACATAGGAATCGAGTTCAGCGTCGAGTTTTTCGTTTTTCTGCTTGATATCCAGGATGAGTTTGTTGTAGGCTTCGTTTCTTGCAATGTAGCGGGCAGAGTCACTGGAAGTGTAGATCTGCCCGGAAGCTGTGAGGTGCTGGCTTTTGTCTACGTAGGTTTCCCGCTTCGATTCCAGGTCTAAAATGAGCTTTTCGGCGGTTTCGACCTGCAGGTCGGTGGGGTCCTGGCCCGGGTTGTCGAGGAGGGAATAGCTGAAGGTGGGATTGTCCTGTTCGATTGAGTCAAGCATCTCGAGGACTTCTTCTGCCATCAGCTTGTGGAGCCAGGGGGGAATGTCACAGGAAACTGCGTGTGGTGGCAAGGGTTTCTCGTTGGTGTAAATCCAGAAATCACGCTCTATTGCCAGGAGGTCCACATGCTCTGCCCGGTATTTGTCGGCGGCATCCGAGCAGCAGGGGTCAAACCTTTCAGCGCCTTCTATGGCAACGTTTGTTTCCCTGTATTCCCTTTCTGTCGGGTCTGCGTAGGTGGAAAGGCCGGTGTAGCCGCCGGTTGGCGGGAGTTTGTGGAAGATGATCGTCAGGTTCTCTGATTCCGTTTCGGTGTGGTAGAGGGTTTCGGAATCTGTTTTGCTCGTGGTCTCCGAGTCCGAACCGCTTGACGTGTCAGAGTGATATTCGTAGATCTTGCCAGTTTTATTTACCGGGTCCTTGTATCCTTCAAAGGTTCTCCACTCGTACTCGTACTTGTAATTGTAATCTATCTCCCAGTGGGTGTTTATTTTGTAGTAAATATCATAGCGGACGTTCCAGTCAAAAACGTGGTCTTCACTGTTCAGGTATCCGTCTTCCCGGTTCTCTGCAATAATCCGGTCTTCCCCGCCGTAGTCGTAGTTTGGCTCGACTCTAACGTCGGTAATTTCTACAGACTTTAAACTTACCGAAGCGCTCGTGATCCACCAGCTATCTACATGTCCTTTAGGGGGGTCAATTGAGGGACTAACGGATTCGGAATAGGAATTCGTGGTCGAATCGCTCCAGGCATAGGTGGGCACCAGTGCCCCTACATGCGTTCCGGATGCAAAATAGTCCGAATCCCAGCTGACCGTGTGTGAGCTGTATGAAACCGAACTCCGGTCGAAATCCGCATTGATCATGGAGACCAGAGGGTCAGGGGAATCAAAGCCGTCTCTTAGCACCTCCCCCTGAACAGGGGCTGTGTAGACACTGTCAGTAACGTCATGGATAAGGTCCGGGTTTTCCGTGGTCCATTCCCGGTCATTGAAGACCCAGCCGTCTATAACCCCTTCCGTGTAGTCCGAGGCTGCAACTTTTATTTCCGAATATTCGGTAAGTTCTTCGTAGGACGTGTTTGAATCTGTGAAGGATTCCTCGATCCCTTCTTCGATATCAATGTTAAAGGACTTATTTTCTGAAAGGGAATCGTAAGTTGTTGATAGGTTCACCTCTTTATCTTTCTCATAGAGGTCTGTGAAAGAGGTCGAGGTATTGGAATTTAAGTTTGAGTCCGAGCTTGAATCTGAGCTTGAATCCGAATCCGAATTCAAATCCGAATCGACTTCCTTTCCTATCTCCCTGGCTGAGTTCACGTCTTCGTACAGTACCTTCCCGTTGTAGTAGGTGGTGTAGGTCAGAGCCAGCGGGTCTACCGAATCAAAGACCCTTTTCTGGGTATAGATCGTACCTGCGTTGACAGCGCTTGCAAGGGCAGGATTGGTGAGGATGTTCAGGGGACCGTTTGCGTAATATTGCCAGGGGCCGTAGGCAAAGGTCCTGAGGTTCATTGCCCCGAGCACGATGTTGGGTGCAGAGTCCAGGTTCGCTGAGTTTTCAAGTTCTTTTTCGTATTCCCGGACAAGTTCTTCCAGAAGAGGTTCCCGGGAGGGAATCAGGGTGGAGATATTCATACTTCTGTTGAAAGTTTCTCCCGATTCCAGGTTCATAAGAGTGTAGTTAAGGTCCGGGATTTCAAAGACGTAATAGATCGTGTAGGTCTGGTCGGTAGGGTTGATTTCCCGCTTAAGGGTCCCGTTTACTTTGCGGATTTCGAGCTTTTCGGGCGTCAGGTCGGGCTGTACATTTATTGCATACTCCCTGAAGGTATGCATGTTGCCCTGGTAGTTCTGGGCAAGCAGGCGGTTCATACTGTCGATTGCGATATCTTTTACAGGGCTGAGCTCTATCCGGAACCAGTCAGAGGCTTTTGTTTCATTCCCGTAATAGAGTTCGACGGAGGCATAGCCGGATTCTGCTGTTTCGGGTACCTCGACGTATTCGTCAAAGTATACATTCTGAAGAACCCCCGTGGCCTGCCCGTAGTTCACTTTTTTAATCTCGTCTCCGTCCGAGTCTTTTACAATCAAAACGACGTCTTTGTTTTTCCAGAGGGATTCGATTTTTCCCCAGACGTCCGAGGGTAGGGTTATGGAAATCTTAAGTATGTCTCCCCTTTCCAGGTTCTGGTTTTGCGGGACTACCATAAAGCCGTCTTCCATTTTTCTTTCAACCTGGGTCCCCTCGGGCTGGATTACCGGGTGTTCCCCCTGCCATTCCAGGGCTTCCATCCCCGCATAGTTCAGGCAGCGGGCAAGGTCTGCTGCGGCAAGGTTGACTGAAGTCTGTCTGGGGTCGTTTTTTTCGGTGGTATAGATGGTCTCGGCAATTTCAGAGTCCATTTTCACGAGGTAGACGGAAGTGAAGGTTGCGGCAAGGACGATAAAGATTCCGATCACAGCAAACGGGATGTAGGCATCGGTATTGTGTAATATGGATGGGTTTTTCCCATCTGATACTCTCTTTTTCGATGCGCCATTTTTAGATCCCCTGCTCATTTTCCCTGTCATTTCCCCCTCACCAACAGAATGAATTAATTTCTAGTCGGTGTAAAAATATTTAAGACTTTTCTGCCTAATTATTTTATTAAGTTTGTAAATTACAGGTCGCATACAAAACAAGTACTAAACAAGTTTATATTGTTTCTGATGTATCCATTTGAGTGGATATCTTTGAAAAGGTGGATGCCCATCCAAAGGTTTTTAATAATTTTCTATCATATATCGCCCAAAAATACGGATATTGTCAGGACATATCTATAATTCTAATATTTGCTGGGATATCTATATACTCAAGATTTCAACAACTTTCTTAAGTTAATCCGAATCCCTCAAAATGACTCTAATTTACCTTTATACCTTTATTTACCTTGATTCGATGCTGAAATTTATCTATTTGTAAATCACTTATCATAGAGGAGATGAAAAGCATTAAGTCAATCATCCTTGCAGGCGGGTCGGGAACTCGGCTCTGGCCCCTGAGCCGGGAAATGTACCCGAAACAGTTCCTCAAATTCGGCGAGAGGTCTCTTTTCCAGGACACGGTGCTCCGCTGCCTCGAAATTTCCAAAATTGACGAAATTTTCGTGGTAACCAATGAAGCCCAGAAGTTTTTTGTGATGGGGCAAATCAAAGAAATTGGGCATGAAATCCCTTCCGAAAACATCCTGATCGAACCCGAAGGAAAGAACACCCTTCCTGCTATCCTTTACGGAATGAAGGAGATTGAAAGGATTTTCGGAAAATCCACAGTCGGGATTTTCTCCTCCGACCACGTCCTCGATAAGGCTGCCATGCAAACAATCTCCTCAGCAGAAGAACTTGTATCTGCTTCTCTTGTAACCTTCGGAGTCGTGCCAACCTCCCCGAATACCGGTTATGGTTACGTAAAACCTGCCGAACCTCTGGGTCCCGGCTACCGTGTTTCCGGGTTCCGGGAAAAACCGGACGAAGAAACCGCAAAAAAGTATATCGAAGAAGGCTGTCTCTGGAACAGCGGGATGTTTTTGTTCGATACCGATCTCTTTTTTGAAGAAGTTAAGACCCATGCTCCTGAAGTCCTTGCCTGTTTTGAGCAATTCGAGGACATTGCCGGGGTCTATGAGAACGTGGAAAAAATCTCCGTTGACTACGGCATTATGGAAAAATCCGATAGAGTTGCGGTTGTCAGGCTGGACCATAAGTGGAGTGATCTCGGGAATTTCTCTGCGATTTATGATGAGTTTGAAAAGGACAGGGATGAAAATGTGGTCCATAGATGTGACCCCTTCCTTTTGAATTCTACCGGGAACCTCGTTCACTCAAAGACAGGAAAGATTGTTTCCCTTATAGATGTAAATGACTTTGTTGTAGTTGATACCCCGGATGCCCTGCTGGTCTGTCCCAAAGAGAGCAGCCAGAAAGTAAAAGAAATCGTTACCGAGCTCAAAAACAGGGATGATGAAAGGGCGTACATCGGGCAGAAAGTATACCGGCCCTGGGGTTCATATTCTCTGCTTGAAAACTCGCCAGGGCACAAGATCAAGAATATTGCTGTACTTCCTGAGCATAAGTTGAGTCTCCAGATGCACTATCATAGAAGTGAGCACTGGGTTGTTGTAAAAGGGATGGCCTGCGTCGAGGTTAATGGGGATAAGTTCTTTTTAAGGCCCGGAGAGAGTACGTTTATTCGTGCGGGAGAAAAGCACAGGCTTTCGAATCCGGGAAAGGTTCCGCTGGAGATTATTGAGGTGCAGCTGGGAGAGCTTGTGGATGAAGGGGATATTGTGAGGTTTGATGATGTATATGGGAGGGAGTGAGAAGGGAGAAGTAATGGGTGTGAATGTTTACGAAATCAGGAAAGGTGTATACAGTCTGAAAGGTGGGGGAATTTGCTTGCGAAACACAGCGCGTACTTTGAGGTCAAGGCGGAGTGATTGAAGTCGGTTTGTGGAAGCGAGCATCTGGTTATTGTGGACGAGATAAATGTTATTGGGCCTGATGAGTTTATTGAGGAAGGCTTTGTGTATAAGGGGATTGGGAGGGGAGATAAAAATGGGCATGAGATGAAATAATTCGGATCTGGAAAAATGGCTGATTATAAACTTATAATCCAGAGAATTGGTCTGGTAGGTTTAACAAACATTTTGTTGAGTTTGAGTGGGATAATCCTTTTGCCCATTTTAACCAAAAATATGCCTGTTGAAGATTATGGTATATGGGCACAGGTAAGTGTAACCGTGGGGATAGTTCCTGCAGTGGCGATGCTTGGGTTTCCCTATGCAATGGCCCGCTTTTTACCATCTTCTAAAAGTAAGGAAGAAAACCGGGAGATTTTCTACTCTGTTTTTTTTATAGTATGTGCAACGAGTCTTTTTGCATCTTCAATTCTTTATATAGTTTCGGAAAAACTTGCTTTTTTGCTTTTTGATAGTAATATTACTGTTGTAAGAATCCTCTCAATAACCGTCTTTTTTGAAAGTATGAACGGTCTTTTTTTAGGTTACTTTAGGGCAAGCCAGCAGATCAAAAAACATTCTGTGGCGATGTTTGGCCAGACCGTGCTTAATTTTTTGCTTGTGGCTTTTTTTGTATTGCTTGGAAAAGGAATTGTAGGAGCCATATATGGAGTTCTGTTAAAAAGTTTTATTGTATCTCTTGCTTCTTTTTTAGTAATAGCTTCACAGTTAGGTTTTCAAGTCCCCTCTTTTGGTCATTTGAAGGAATATCTTGCTTTCGGCTTTCCAACTATTCCCGGAAATCTTTCCAGTTGGGTTGTTAATTCGAGTGACAGGTATGTTATAGGTATACTTTTAGGAACAGCAGCGGTTGGGTATTATTCTCCAGGCTATTCATTGGGAAATTTAATAAGGATGTTTGTTGCTCCTGTATCTTTTATGCTTCCTGTAGTGCTTGCAAAATACTATGATGAACAGGATATTGATACTGTAAAAACCATTCTCAGTTATTCTCTGAAATATTTCCTTGCAGTTGCTATTCCCTCTGTTTTTGGACTTTCTCTACTCTCAAAACCACTCCTGTCTGTTCTGTCAACCCCCGAAATAGCTTTACAGGGTTATCTGATAACCCCATTCGTAGCTTTGAGTGCTCTTTTTTCAGGCACCTATTCAATAATAACTCAGGTTATAATAATGGAAAAAAAGACAAAAGTAACTGGTACAATGTGGATTTTATCGGCAGCTTTAAACCTGGGACTAAATTTCCTTTTCGTTCCTTTTATGGGTATTTTGGGTGCAGCCTTTACGACTCTGATTGCTTTTATACTCAATCTTATCTTTACTTCTTCTTATTCTTTCAAGAAATTTAGATTCGATCTAAATATTGGTTTTATATTCAAAAGCATATTTGCCTCGGTTTTGATGTCATCAATTATTTTATTTACAGACCCAGTAAACATTTTGGAAATTTTAGTTACAGTTGTTCTCTGCGCTATAACCTACTTTGGGATTTTGGGATTTTTGAAGGGTTTTGGCAGACAGGAAATTCAATTTTGCAAGGAGATTATTAATTATTAAAACAGATACTTGCACAGTTCAGATTGATGACTCATTAAATAAATTAAATGGTGGTCTGTTGCCAGAAATGAGCCGAATAGGGATGCAATCATGAATCCTGCTTTCGGTAGGTATATTTTTACATAAATAATTTTTACTGATACTGTTTTTGTCACATAATCCCTTGAATTCTTTGGGTTAACAAATAATTTTATATATTACACATTATATTTGATTTTGTGGCATCCGAATTCCTAAAAAACAGTATCAATGAGCCACATTCTACTAATAAATCTACTAATTTTATATGCCATCTTGGTATCGTAGTCGGTTTGTTTCGTGAACTCGAACTTGACAAACTGATTGATGAGAAATTTCCGAAATCAAGAGATCACAAAGTTTCTCATTCTACCTGCATCCTCGCAATGATACTCAATGGTCTTGGCTTCGTAGGGCAACGCATGTACCTCTTCCCTGAATATTTCAAACATATTCCTGTTAAAAGATTCTTTGGGATGGGTATAAAAAAAGAAGATCTGAATCAATATGCAATTGGAGAAACTCTCGACAAAATCGCAGAATATGGTCCAACTAAACTCTTTACAGAGATCGTAGTTCACGTCATGCATCGTTTGAAGATTCCAGTTCAGTTATGTCATGCTGATACCACAACTCTCAGTTTACATGGGAACTACGATTATGAAGAAGACGAAGACGAAGATTCCAGGTTAATCACATTCGTTCGCCCTAAAAATGGAAGATGGGATCTCAAACAATTTGTGTTGAATATGATCGTTAACCAGCATGGAATCCCCCTATTTATGAGTACTCATGCAGGCAACGCTTCCGATAAAAAAATAATTGTCGAAGCGATGGAATCTTTGAAATCTTCTCTAACAGTTGATACAAAAATACATTATATTGGAGACAGTGGGTTCTACAGTGAGGATAATATAAAAAAGTTCAGTACAGCCAATTGGATTTCTCATGTCCCTAAAACAATTAACGAAGCAGAGGATCTAA
This sequence comes from Methanobacteriota archaeon, assembly GCA_016841265.1. Taxonomy (GTDB): domain Archaea; phylum Halobacteriota; class Methanosarcinia; order Methanosarcinales; family Methanosarcinaceae; genus MTP4. The sequence goes on from JAENZL010000018.1 coordinate 32,011, forward strand.
TTGCTTCAAATCAAGAGATGAAGCCAGTAGGAGACGGTAAACGCTATTCCATTTCCCAATCCGTTGCTAAATATGGGGGAATCATACAAAACTGGGCTTTAGTTCTTTCTCACGATATGAAAAAGAAAAAAGTGAAAACTTTCAAGAAGAGTATATGCAAAAAAGTTACGGAAGCGAAGGTTGATTTAAAAAAGCTTCAAAAGCGTGAATTTTTTTGTGAAAACGATGCATTAGAAGAAGCAAAAAAATTGATTGAAGCTTACCCCTTTCTATTGTTTGAGAAAATAGATTTAAAAGCAATTAATAAGCGTAAATTTGGAAAAAGAGGTAGACCATCGAAAAATGAAGAATTAGATACATTTTATCAGATTAATGCAGAAATAAAGGTAAATGATGTATATATTGCTCAAAAAACGGAGAAAATGGGCTTTTTTGTTCTGGCAAGTAATGATATGACTCTCTCCCCTGAAGAAATATTAGATATGTATAAAGGCCAGGACAGAGTGGAAAAAGGATTTAGGTTCCTGAAAAGTGACACATTTCGTGTATCAAAAATATATCTCAAGAGTAAGAAAAGGATTCGAGCTCTTTCGATGATTATGGTTCTATGCTTGCTGATTTATTCTATTGCTGAATGGAGATTGAGAGAAAGACTTAATGATGAAAATGAATCAGTTCCAGATCAAAAAGGGAAACCTACTAAAAAACCAACTATGAAGTGGGTCTTTTTTATATTCCGAGGTATTACAGAACTTGTTACTGAAAGTAATGGAGTAATTGAATATGAAGTGTTAAATATGGAAGAAGTTCATTGGAATATATTGAATCTCCTGAGGGCGGAATATGAAAATATTTACCTTTGATTTAAGGAGGTTACAAAAGCAGGCCATATAATTTTCAACCTTAATATTCAATTAGATAGCGGTAGCTATCAAAAAAATATGAAAAAAATGCAAATCACTTTTTAAAATATGAATAAAGTTTAGAACTGAGAAGTAAACTCCATTGTAACTGATGAATGAATTTGTCTAATTTTAATCAGGCTTTTTGATTTTTTTCAAATTTGATGGTAAAGATGATAATTTAATGTTAACCTGCCGAATATAGGATGAATAATTTAAACATGTTTCCAATTATTTGCTGAATAATTATTTTTAAAATTAATAGGAGACATTGTAACTTTTATATGGCATTTCCTAAAATATTTACAAGTTTGTTCATATTTTTCTTATTAACTCATTTACCTTATACATAAAATCAACCATTACAGTATAGTAAGATGAAATTTGATTAGAAATTTTAAAAATTCTTTTGTCAAAGACTTCTGTATTTTTTGATTCTTCAAAATAAAGGTCTACTAACTTTTTTATTCCTTTAATTGTAAATTTCTCTGATGGAGTAGTTATCGTTGACAAAAATCCTTTTGTTCTGTTGTCAACACTTAGGAGATATGAAGGTTTATCAGTTGATAGAAAATAGATGTTTGAATGTAGGCGTGTTCCTATGTGAAGATTCCCTTCTCTGATGGTTTCGTTTTCATCCAGTCCTTTACCAGAAGCATCTAGTACTTTGAAACCAAGTGCTTGTGCATACATTGCGCAAGTTTTGTTTGCAACTGAGGAAATCTTATGCTGGAAAACTAAAGTTATGTTTTTGTTTGATCCTTCAACTCTAGTTTTCAAACGTAAATAGGAAATAAAGTAAAGTGTTCGGAAAAAATTAAGTAAATCTTTAAGATTTCCATTAGGAATTGTTACAATTATTTTATTTATATAATTTTTTGTATCTTCTTTTTTGTTTTCATGTAGATTTTTCTTTTTTATAGTTTCCAAATCAAAAAAAGCAGGACATCCGGTCAAGTATGCATCTATACCATACTCTTTCAAAACAAGTTGGGTATTTTTGTCTCTTACAGAAAAAAGTCGAGAGCTTTCGTATACTTTTTTCCAGAAAAAAACTGATTTTTCGTCTTTAAAAAAATTATCGTATTCATTTAGGTCATTACCCCCAAGACCAAGTCCTATACAAATAACCGGGACTTCATTCTTATTGATATATTCGTATATGTTTTCAGCATGAGGATGAAGAGTGCTCCTGATTAGTGGTCCGCCAAGAATAATTAGTGCATCACATTCTTTTTCAATGGATTTCCATCTCTCAACAGGGATAAACTCTATATCTTGATCTAAAAAGTTTGAAATTAAATCAAATCCTCTGTTTTTTATGAGAAAATCCCCGGCGTTGTTTATTGCCCCATGAAGAACACAAATTTTTTTTTTATTCATAAATTATCCCCATTCAAAGATATTTTATCCAGTGTAAGTATCTCATCCTCTTTAATATCCTCAAGAACAGCTTTTCCAAGAACGTTTTTAAGTAAGCCTGGAGATATTCCTGTTCCGGGTCTTTTCCAGGTAAGATCCTCTTCTTCTATTACTTTACCTTTCGGGATATTTCTTTTAGCTACCAGGCTCCTTCTTGCATATTTTATTGAATCTTTTTCACTTTCAAGAGGAGCTTTCTTGAAACTACCTGTTATTTGTTTTAACATTTCTATGTTTTCAACAAACGTTGTAAGGTCTTTTGGGTCCATTGCATGGTAGTGGTCATTCCCGGGTAAATTTTTATCCAAAGTAAAATGTTTTTCTATTATCTGAGCTCCAAAAAGTACCGAAGCGGTAAGTACAAGCATTTTGGGGTCTGGGAGTGTGTGGTCTGAATATCCCACCAGATAATCTGGATACAATTTTTCTATATGCTTTATCATACCAAGGTTTGCATCTTCGTATTTTGTGGGATAATTCAAAATACAATGCATGGGTACGATCTGTTTGTTGCCTTCTTTTTCTATTGTCGACACGGCCTCCCGGATTTCTTTTACTGTCGAAGCTCCTGTGGAAAGAAATATGGGTTTTTTCATGTTTGCAATGTATTCAATGAAAGGTATATTTGTGATGTCTGATGATGATATTTTAAAAACATCCATTAGCCCGTTCAAATAATCGGCAGATTCGATGTCAAAAGGAGTCGACATGAAAACAGTATTCTCCTGATCTGTATACTTTGCCAGTTCTTTGTATTCGTCTTCTCCAAATTTGTCGTATTTTTTGAATAGTTCGTATTGAGACCTAGTAGTTTCTTTTTTTGTGTCCCAGTAAGCTGGAGAATTTTTTGAAGCTAATTTTTCTGCTTTATAACTTTGGAATTTTATGGCATCAGCACCTGCAATTGCAGCTTCTTTCACCATAAGTTTAGCAGCTTCCATAGGGTTTATATTTTCTTTTTTTGCAATATCGTAGTAGTTAACCCCTATTTCAGCTATAATAAAAGGCTTTGAAGTTTCAGATATAGTTTTATCGGCAATGGTTAAGGTTTTCATATTTTTTCCACTCTTCATATTTGTCAAAAATTAGACGCAGCACTCGATTTATACCTTCTTTTATATCAACTTTAAGCAGGTTTTCATTTATTTGTTTTCTTGTTTTATAATCATCTATCAACTCATTCATTGCGGTTGCTATATCTTCCTCTGATACATCATAGGCCATTCCGAGGTACATTATTCCTTTAAGATAGTGAACAAATAGGTGTCTGGATTCTCTTTCATTCTGGGAGACCGAAATAAAAGGGGTTCCTATACTGGTTATTTCGTAAATGGTTCTTCCATTTGAGGTAATCACAAGGTCAGCATTGTAAATCTCATGTGCCATCATCTGGACATTTTCTTTTACCTCAATACAATATCCTTCCATCAAAAGATTGTCAACATAAGCATAAAGTTCCTTTTTTGGGAAATAACCAAATCCCAATACGATATTTACCTGAATACTTTTACGATCCATTTTTCTTACAGCTTTGAGAGCTTTCAAAGTTAGGTTATTGGGATCTGTGCCTCCAAAAGTGATCAATATTTTCTTTATAGGTTCTTCGACTTTTTTTGAGGGGATAATATAAAATTCATCTCTAAGGCATACGTAATTATGACCATAATAATGATTTGAAGCTGGATGACTATATTCATAAAGAGAATTTATAACCAGATCTGCTGATTCTGTTCCCTCTCCCAGATCTTCAAAATTAACGACGAAGCATCCCATTTTTTTTAATTGTTCAATGTAATTTAATTCTGTATCAAGAATATCATTAATTACAATATCAGGATTTATTTGTTCAAGTTTAGAAAATAAATCTTCTTTGCCGTCGAAAGTAACTACTTGCAAATGATGTGAAAGTACTTTTTTTACCCCTATTTCTTTATTTGAATCCATCAAAAAGGTTACATCGTTGTAGAATATCAATCGATTTGCCAGTGTTATTGCTCTGTATACATGCCCCAATCCTATTTCGGGATATCCATCTACTCTAAATACAAATGACTTTTTACTCAATCGGTATTCTGCAAGCATCCAGTCCTGGTATGTGTCGATATCAATTGCTTCTTCAGGTGGGATTTCAAACAAGTTTATTTTTTCTCCAATGCGGGTATTTTCAGAAACTGAATTTCTTTTTGAAATGAGAATTGACCCTGTTTCTTTGTATATCGGATCCAAATATTGTCTATTTATCCTTTCTTTATACAGAGGTTTGTATTCTCCTCTTACTTTTGTCCAGTAAAGGTGAGGTTCTGGTTTCACACATATAAGAGTGTCATATTCAGTTTTATATGTGTTTTTTTCTTGATTTCCAATATTTCCCAGCATAATTTCTATTGCGGAATCAATGGTTTCTGTCTTTAGAAGAGGTGAAGTAGGTTGTATTGTCATTACCAAATCATATTCTATTTTTTCTTCATTTTCAACAAACTTCAATGCATGATATATCACTGGATCAAGAGGTATCGAATCTTCTGATAGTTCTTCTGGTCTTTTTACAACTTGAGCCCCATATAATTTTGAGATCTCTTCGATTTCTCCATCTTCAGTAGAAACTATTACTTTATCAACATACTTTGAACCATTAGCAACTTTGATTGCGTAGCTGATCAGAGGTTTCCCTGCCAGCAATCTTATATTTTTCCTGGGTATCCCTTTACTTCCGCCTCTCGCCGGAATAATCGTTATTATTTTTACTTTCTCCATTATCTCGCAACCAAAAAATATAGTAATCACATAATATATCTGTACTTAATAATTGTAATTCTTGATAAGGTCTCATGTGTTTAGGAATGAAAGAAGGTAGCGTCGGAAAAGTCCATAATTTCCTAAAATTTGCCCAATTCGATCATTGTGCATAAATTAAATAATTCCGCATGATATCGATTTACCAATTTAAATTTCAATGACTGTGTGCGATTAGTTATAGATTTCAGACTTTTCCGACGCTCTCAAGAAATAGAACTTCAAATTTTCAGTTTGGGAATTGTTCTATAATTTCATTTTCTCAAATTTTTCCACCTCAGTCATGAAAAGGCCTGCCTGCGGCCGGTGAGTACGTCGGAACGTTATATAAGAGGATTCAGAATCCCTTCTCAATTTCTGAAAGCAAATTCAATATTATGTGGCTTTTTTTCGAATAGATTTATGAGTTACGCACTTGAGAAGTAAAACCAAGCACATGAGGGCTTGCCAAGAAGATTCTGCTTTAGACAGTTTGGTGCTTCATGCTACTGGTTTTTTGTTCAATTGCATAAGTCCTAAGATTTTTGAGTCCGGCACTCTCAACGGCCGACGAAGGAGGCCGGCCTTTTCAAGATGGTAAATAAGACAAAACCCTAACTAAAAAATCCTTGGAATTATATTTTTCCCATTCCTTATTATAATATTCTTAAATATGCAACCCTTATGACAAAGAGCCACGATGATAGATCTCCAAATTTTCAAATTATTTTAATATGTTTATTAAATCTCCTACATAGTTCTTGTTTATGTCGATTATATTTTTATCTACATCGAAAGGTAAAAAGTATATCATGGATCTTAACTTGGATAGGTCATCGCATGAGATTGTGTAACATACACCATAACTTTCATAATCGGGAGAATCTAACAACTTAGGATTTTGAATTTGAATTGCAAGTTTATCATGTAGTGTAGCTTCTAGTAAACCAGTTGAACTTATTGATAGAAAAATATTGTATTTATTTAAACATTCTGACATATTTCCTTCAAAAATTGGTAATTGCAAATTATTAAATTGAGATTTTTCATCCCCTGGATGAGGTTTGATGATTAATTGTTTACTGTGTTTATTCAATTCATCTGCAATTTCTTTAATAAAAGATAATTTTTTGTCAAGAAATTCACACTCACTTGTTCTGAATTCAACTTTGTCTTTACCATTTGGATTAAAATAATTTTCAAAATTTTGGTTTAAAAAAATAATATTGTCATCACAAGAATTGGAACGCTTCTTAGATATTTCATAAGGGTATCCTATCACTTTAAGTTTAGATTCTGGGATATACTTTGAATAATGTTCATTCCAAACGTTTCCCCAGGTCAACACTATGTCTGCAAACTCGCCATCATAATAATTAGATTTTAAATCATATATCCCATGCTGGATAATTACCGTTTGTACCCCTAAATTATTAGATACAAGTGTTAAAATTAGCTGAAGGGGGGGATAATCTTTGTACATAATAATGTTTTGTATATTCATGGTATTTAATTCATGACCGACTTTCCCATATAATTTACCAATAGATATCTTTTTCTGATAGTATTCTAAAATCCAATTCCACAGGTAAAAAGATGGATAGATTTCTAATTTTTTCTCTAATGCATATTTTATATCGTCAGTTGAAGAAGGGATTACAATAACTCTAAATCCTTTTTGTTTCAAGGATTCAATTACGTATTTATATCTAAGTTCAGTAAAAAGGATTCCCGGTTTTTTGCAATCCATTTTTAATTTATTAAGAAAGGATATGCTTGTTGAATACAAAATGTTTTTTTTTGCATAAACACTTTTATTTAATTGAGTCATTTGAGTTTCTCTGCCCCTTAGTTCTTTATCGACTATTTTCTTTATGTCTTCAAGAGACCGATTATTCATTTTTTCACACCTTTAACATATGAGTGGCTAATGAATAGAGATTATAGGGTATTGAGCTATATTTTTTTAATTTAATTGATTTAATTACTTGACTTAATGGTTGGAGATATGATGCGCTATAATCCATTTTTAATATTTGAGCTTTTAATATATCATTAATATCTGATATCAAATCATTTTCAACAAAAGTTGTACTATTTCCTATTTCTGAAGCAAAATGAGCATCACTCCCTGCAAGTATTGGTTTCTTGTACCTTTCAGCTAATTTTGATGCCTTTATGTTTTCATTATCATTATTTCTAGAGTTAAATACTTCAATAGCGTCTACATTCTCTATTAGTTGGGGATTCAGTTTGTGGCTTCTATAGGGATGTGGTAATACAACTATCCCACTTTGATCTCTTATTTCTCTAATTACTCCCATATAATCCCTTGATTTAATTTCCTTCTCCAAAAAAAGACCTATGATGTCCCCAATATCAGTATGGATTTCACATCCAACGATTACTACAAAATTTTGGTCCTTATTGATATTTCTGGCTTCAAGACCACCTTGAATTGTATTATGGTCGGTTATTGCAATTCCGTCTAATCCTCTTTTTTTTGCAATTTTAATTATATTACGGGGTTTTAATATTGAGTCATATGAATAATTGGAATGGATATGTAAATCGAAAATCATTTCAAGTCCGCCGGTTTCCCATGTGGATACCTTAATTGTCTGATGTTTGAAGATATGTCGTAGATAAGCTTAAAAAATTGAAACATGTTTGGTTTTATGTCATAAATATCCAGATCGTCTTTGATTTTACGATTTAAAAAATTCATCAAGAATTCTTTTAATGAATTACTTGTAATTGCATGCATAAAATCCGGGAATATCCATCTAAATATTAGATTTTCTCTATATTTTAAAACAGGTTCAATATCTCCTTCCATGCACATTTTGCATGTAAGGTAGGGGAAATCAACACCTGAAGCGATTGAAAGGTCCAGAGAACCCCAAAATTTGGGATTTATTTCTATTAATTTTAAGTTTCCATTTCTTTCATCCTTTTTGAACTCTACCATTGCAACTCCATGCCAGTTTAAGGCTTTCAACAATTTTAGCCCGGTCTCTTTTAATTCCTGGTCGCAAACACTCTTTGCCATAGTGCTTGGTCCTCCCGTTTTTGGGTATTCATGAAGTCGTTTATGTGCAAAAATCGCTTTAGGTTCTCCATTGTTGAAAAGAGCAAAAAATCCGTATCCTTCACCAGGTATATATTCTTGCACCTGTGGATATTTTCCTTCTATTATCTGTTTTTCATTTTCTTGACATACTTTTTTATATAATTTCTTCAATTCATACTCATTATTTGCATACTTAACAGAACCTGATTCTTCTGGAGCTTTGATAACAACCGGATACCGGAGTTCTTTTGAAACTTTTTCTAAATCATCTGTTGATTTAGAGTATATTGTTTTCGGGATTTGAATTCCATTTTTTTCCGCAAATTCATTTGTTTTATTTTTGTCCATTGCTATTTGCATATACTCATAATCTGCAACTGCAATTTTTACATGTCCTACCAACTCTCGTTTATATTTTGATGCTAGTTTGCAAGATTTGAAACCGATTGGTAGAAACACATCACATTTTTCTTTTTCGATTATTTTCAATATATCATTTATAAACGCAAGCTCGTTGGAATAAGCTGAGTATATATAATGTTTTTTGCAATATCTTGAAAAAAAAGACATATTATGTTTTCTTTCTGATGCAGCTATTACCTCAATTCCTTTTTTGCCAAGAGATCTAATGGCTGCAAGGCTGTGTTTAGATCCAGCATCAGTAACCAAAACTTTCATTATCTTGCTCCGCAGTTTCTGATTGATTAAACGCTATTCTCTAAGCTTTCAATGTGTTTATATTTTTAAATTTTGACTCTTCGCTGTTTCAAGTGGGTAACTTATACTGAATCTCAAGGTTTCAAAGAAACATTTGTTATATTTGAGTCAATATATCATGAAAATCACAATCATTTTCCATCTTATCTTCGCCCCAAGAAGTTCCATGTTAAACGATAGTGTATTAGATTACCAACACAATTTAGCGAAGAGCCATTATTTTAGTCAAACCTGTTATCTTTATTGTGGAGATACCAATCACAGATCTCTTCTCCACTTGTCATCCAGGCACCTTTTTCATGGCAATATATCAAAATTTTTTCATACAACTCCAGACCATTTCCCTGCATGGAAGTATTATGCCACAGTATGGTGATCACTCCTCTATATCTTTCCACAGTATCGATGAGATTCTTTGTGAGATTCCATGCATCTTCAAGATCCAAACTCATACTGTTTCCATTTATGAAACTGCTGAATATTGACCCATCCATAATATTCAATGGAAATTCTAAAATGTCAATTTCTTTATCTGTTTTTAGATTAAAGGGTTTAAATGGGTGACACATCCCGTTTCGAAACCCAGCGCAGTTTGAATATCCCAATGTTGTATCATATTTAAAACCGGCTTCGCTTAGTAACTGCCAGGTATCAGGAACCTTGAACCTTAAGTAATGGTTTCTATATCCAATTACTTTTTCACCCAGTACTTTCTCTAATTTCTTTTTTCTGTATTTAATATCTTCAAGATTATTATAGGAGGTATGACATCCATGAAGCCCGACTTCCCAACCACTATCTTTTATGTAATGCAATTCTTCCTTTAGATCTTCTATATTGTATCTGTAGTCCTGATCTACAAGATCCTGTGCCAGAAAATAAAAACTTGATTTTGCATTGTATTTTTTTTCCAATTCTATAATCTCTTTGAAATTATAAAATGGATTTATGTTTTTACTTAATCTGGAAAAAAAGGTTCTGTAAGCTTCTTTCTTTTGCCCACTTGCCAATAATTTAGCCGTGAAATACAAAGTATCAGCAACTGAAGGAAAAACCGTATCTATGTCATGTGTAAGACATACTGCAAATTTACTTCTACCGGGATATTTGGGTTTAAATCCATTTTCTGAAAGAAACTTTGAAACTTTTGGTTCGAAGATGTCCTTATATTTGCTTAGATAATATGGAAAACGATTGAATTGATCGGTAAAAATAGAATTATACTCTTCTTCTCTGGTAAATATTTTCCAAACATCTCTATTTTGTTTTAATTTATCTATCATCTATATCACAATTTTATGACAGGTTATCATATAAACTAAGAAGGCGTTTTTCCATGTTTTCCCAGTTGTATTCTGCTTCAACTGCCCGTCTGCCATTTTTGCCCATATTTTTTGCGTCTTCCGGGTGTTCTAAAAGCCAGATAATCGTATCGGCAATTTCCTGAATATTGTTTGGATCTACTGACAAACCACACTTTATTTCAGATATCAGTTTCGAATTATACTTAAAATTGCTCATTACAACTGCTTTTCCAGAGGCCATATACTCAAATAATTTTACGGGTATGGCCAGTTCATACCTTGGGTTTGGTTGAAGTAACCCGATGGCAACGGAAGCGTTTTTCATGTATTCTCCAACTTTGCCGTGAGAAACATGGCCTGTAAAGGTTACATTTTCTTCCAGATTATGACTGTGGTAATAATCCATCACCTTTTTTTCATATTCAGGATGGATAAAACCACCTACAAAGGTCATTTTAGCACCTGGTATTTTTTCCAGTACTTTTTCAAAAGCCATTATTGTTTCAAGTGTGCCCCTTATTTTTGTCAGGCCGCCAACATAGATCACATCATTAGAGGAAGCTTCAACTGTGGAGGAGTGTATTTCAAAAAGTTCAATTTTTGGATAATTTGAAATAACACAAACATTTCGATTGATTTTTTTAAATTTTTCTTTGAGAACTTCATCAACGGTTATAACATAATCAGTAAGAATATTAGCAAGTACTTTTTCCCCTCGATCACATATCAAAAAAACCAGTGGCCTCAGGAAATCAGGAAATACTGAATTTTCCGCAATCAAACTCGGATAGTGTTCATGGGCATCATAGATCAATTTTTTTCGTCTGATTACTTTTAACAAAGAACATATAAACAGAGATCCGGGTTCATGGCAGTGATATACATCACAGTCTTGATTCAGCCCCTCGATAAAAATACGCAGCATAGTTAACGGGTGCAGAACTTTTGATTCCGGCTGTTTTACAGTGACGATATTTATCCCATCAACCTTTTGATTACTTTTTGAACCAAAAGGGGCAACCACTGTCACGGTGTGGCCTGCTTTAGCGAGAGATTTTGATTCCTTGTGAAAGATCCGGGAATCAAAGGGTGGGTGCACCGTAGTAAGCATGCAGATTTTCATGAAAATCTCCAGATTTTATTCACAAGCATTTCTATCCGAAACAATTTCCGTGAAGGTATTGTATTCAAAAGTTTTATTTATTTGTTGGTGTTTTTCTATTTAGATTTGCTGCTTATAGTGTTATGTATAAAATTAATATTTATTACTGATTTGATTGTTGATTAGACTGCTAATGAACTTTTAAAGTCTAGAGGATAACCAATATGAATTATTTGCTTGTTATAACCCTCCTCATAACTGCAATTCCGCTAGCTGTTTATTTTATCTACGTAGTTGCGGCATTTTCCCAGAAACCTGAAAAAATACGGAATATTGAATCCCTCCCCAATGTTTCCATAGTAATCCCCGCCTACAACGAAGAACTCGTCCTTCCCGACCACATCGACAACCTTGCAGAAATTTACCCCAAAGATAAACTGGAAATCATCATCTCCAACGACGGCTCCTCAGATAACACTGAAAAATTCACTACAGATGCCCTTAAACGAAACTCCATAAACGGAAAAGTAATCACTCATTCTCGTAGCGGTGCAAATAAAGCTATCAACCGTGGGATCGAAGAGGCTTCCTCTGACATAATCGTCATTACCGGGGCAGACGGCAGGTTTGACAAAGACACAATCCCGGATCTCGTAAGCGTACTCTTAAGCGACGATAAAATCGGAGCGGTCTGCGGCGACATCGTTCCCCTCTCAAAAGGAGACACCCTTTTTTCTAAATCCGAATCTGCATATCGCTCAATTTACGGAAAAATCGGTGTATGGGAAAGTAACATCCATTCCACTTACTGCCTGAATGGAGCCGTGGTGGCTTTCAAAAGAGATGCCTCCCCTTCACTACATGTTCGTAAAGGGGCTGATGATGCAAGCAGGGGGCTTTCAATTATCCGGAATGGTTACATGTGCAAGTATGTCCCCTCTGCCAAATTCTATGAGTATGTGCCTTTTGAATTTTCAGAGCAAAAAAAGCAGAAGATCCGGCGGGCTACAAGGCTCATGGAAGCAACATTCATGAACCTTGACCTCATGTCCCCCAAATATGGTAAATTTGGAATGATAGTCTTTCCTCTGCGCTTCCTGATGTTTTTTGTAGCTCCTGAAGCATTCTTTTTGTCAATCATACTCTGGACGGTATTTCTCTCTTCAATTAACATCCTCTATGGTATCGGGCTTCTCGGACTCATAATTGCCGCAGTACTTGCAGGAAATTTCAAATCAAACATGCTTTCTTCATTTATCATATACCAGTGGTACCTTTTCCGTGGTCTCCTGAATATGAGGAAAGACGTCCACATCTGGGAACCAAATAAAAGAGAGAATCGCTAAAAATAAAGAAAGTGGTTAAAGGAAAGGGTTAAATGATTTTAGGTTCTGAAGAAAGCCTGCAAATCATTTCAACAAATGTTATATGATAGGATTGCAATTTATTTCTGTCAACTAAACTTTTATTTATTTTGTTAAAGTTTTAAAATAACCACACGATTCTTATGGTAAAACACAATGAAACCAAATTAAACTCTTTTAACCACTTAACACTTTAACAACATTTATTACTGATATTAGCAAGCAAATTTAGTTATCAAATTTCAATGAGTGTGCCTTATGACTGCTGAGAATGAAAGATCAAAGGAGCTTTTAAGAAGCCTTCCATACTTTTTTGGAGTCATTATTTCTTTCCTCGTAGCTTTTTATATCAGAACTCTCCCAAAAGCAGGAGTCTTCCTCTCAAACGGATTCGTACGTTTTGGTGGAAATGACCCCTGGTACCATTTGAGAAACGTAGAGTCCATCCTTCATAATTTTCCAAACATGCTCTGGTTTGATGCCCACACCCACTATCCTTTCGGGACCAACCAGGTTTTTGCGCCCCTCTTTGATATGTTTCTTGCCGCAATTATCTGGGTTCTGGGGGTGGGGAATCCGAGTCAGGATTTGATCAACAACGTCAGTGCATATTACCCTTCTTTCCTGGGAGCTCTCGTTCTTATCCCCACGTATTTTGTCGCAAAATGGATCTTTGATGACCGCAGGATTGGCTTGCTTGCTGTGTTTATTCTCGCAGTCCAGCCAGGGCAGTTTCTTTCAAGGTCTATGATTGGTTTTAACGACCACCACATTGCAGAAACTCTGCTCAGCACGGTTACTGCAATGTTTTTTGTAATGGCTTTGAATAAAGCAGGTAAATCCGAGATTTCATTTGAAAAGATCAGGGATAAGGAATTTGAATCCTTAAAGCCTGCAATTCCTTATCTTTTGCTTGCGGGTCTTTCTCTCGGAGCCTACGCTCTTGCCTGGAAAGGTGCACTCTTTTTCGCATTCATCCTTGGTGTGTACATTACAATTCAACATATTTTTGACCACATGAAAGGGAAACAGACGGAATACCTGGCAATTTCAGGAATGCTTGTCTTTGCCGTTGCTCTCCTCCTGATAATGCCCACTCCTTTCCTGGGCGGCACAAAGTCCATGTACATAAAAGGGCTTTTTGCGGGGATTCTGGCATTTCCGATTCTTACCGGGATTTCTCTTTACATGACTGAAAGGAAACTTCCAAAGTTCTATTACCCCATCGCACTCATCGTGCTTTTCGGAGCGGGCCTCCTTCTTGCAAAAGCTTTCATACCATCCGTTTACGGATTGATGATGAGCATCTTCAGTTACTTCATGCGCACCGGAGGCGCCCTTACTGTTGCCGAAGCCTCTCCATTCTTCAGCAGAGGCGGGTTAGAACAGCTCTACCTCCAGTTTGCATATGCAGGATACGTTGTGTTCCTGGGGCTTGCGCTGCTTGTCTATGAAATCTACAGAAAGAACGGGCAGGAGAAAACCTTCCTTCTTGTCTGGACCCTGATGATTTTATGGGCAATGCTCCAGCAGAACCGTTTTGCGTACTACTTTTCGGTGAATGTCGCCATCCTTTCTTCCTATTTTGCGATCCGGATGGCTGACTCTGTAGGTTTGAAATCCCTTTCCGAGGATTTCAAAGCAAAAGTAAAAACCGTTGCAGAAATCCCCGACTTCGCCCGGAAAAACCTGAGCGCTAAAAAAGCTTTTTCAATAGTTGTGCTTCTGATTTCTGCGCTTGTCCTCATCGTCCCAAGCTACGGTCTTGCCATGGAATACACTCAGGGAACAGGCGGTCCCAACGGGCCCTGGATCGAAGCAACCCTCTGGCTAAACTCCAACACTCCTGACCCGGGGCTTGACTACTATGAAAACTATGAAATTCCCGCTGATGGGGAACTCTATTCCTACCCTGACTCTGCCTACGGTGTCATGTCCTGGTGGGACTACGGCCACTGGATCGAAGTAATCGGGCACCGGATTCCAAATGCAAACCCCTTCCAGCAGGGGGTCGGAGGCCGCAGGAACAGCCTTGAAGAAGAGAATCAACCGGGGGCATCCACCTTCTTTACCGCCCAGTCCGAAGAAGAAGCAACAGCAGTTCTGGAAGCTGTCCATCCTGACCCCGACAAAGCAGGTGCTCGTTACGTTGTCTCAGACGTGGAGATGGCCACAGGCAAGTTCTATGCAATGACTGCCTGGACTCTGGACTCCGAGGGCTACTACGAATCAACCTTTACAGGAAACGGGTACCAGACCCTGCCGGCAATGCGCTACTACAATTCCATGGAAGCCAGGCTCCACCTCTTTGACGGGACAGGGCTTGAGCAGTACCGTCTGGTCCACGAGACCTGGGCAGGGCAGACAGCTGAATTAGGGTACAAGCAGGTGTTCAATTATCTCTATCTCACCCAGCTTGCTGCGGATGACCCCCGAGGCAAACTTGATGAGGAGGACACCGGCTACGTGAAGATTTTCGAATACGTAAAAGGTGCAAAAATAAGTGGAACTGCTTCCCCGAATGAGAAGGTCACGATAAACACAATCATTATTACAGGGCAGGGCAGGGACTTTGAATATTCCCAGTCCACAACTGCGGACGCGGAAGGCAGGTACGAGTTCACAGTGCCTTACTCAACCAAAGGTCCGATTTCCGGGGAGACCCAATTTGACACGGCTCCGGTCAGGCCTTATCTTGTCAGTTACGGAAGTACGACAAAAGAAGTAGGGGTCAGTGAAGAAGCTGTATTGAACGGGGAAGAGATCAAAGTTTGAACGCACTTTCTTGTGCGTTTGCTTTTCTTTCTTTTTCCTGTTTTTTCTTTTTTCAGTAGTCTTTTCCGGATTTTACCTTTTGCTTTTTCCTGGTACTTCCCTCCTAAATTTCCAGTTAAGCCCTTATTTTCCGCTACTTACATATACCATTAAAAAAACCTAGATGCCAGGTGAAAACTATGGAAAACCCTATCAAAGGCCGAGTCTGGATTTTCGGGACCGACATCGATACCGATGTTATCATCCCCGGGAAATACCTGCGGACCAAGGACATGCAGGTCTTTGCGGCCCATGCCATGGAAGGCATTGCCCCGGAATTCGCTAAAAATGTGAAGTCTGGAGACATAATTGTTGCGGGAAACAACTTCGGGTGTGGCTCGTCACGGGAACAGGCCCCTCTTGCCCTGAAATACGCCGGTGTGGCCTGCATTGTTGCAAAGTCCTTTGCAAGGATCTTTTTCAGGAACGCCATCAATGTGGGGCTGCCCCTGATGGAAGCGGATGTCGTGTGCCAGGAAGGAGATGAGATCGAGGTTGACCTGCTCAAAGGCGAGGTCTCCGTTCCGGGCAAGGGCACATTCGAAGGGAACAAACTCCCTGATTTCCTGCTCGAGATCCTGACCGATGGGGGGCTTGTTGCGCACAGGAAGAAGCTCCAGAGCCAGGAAATGAAGACGGAAAACTGAAGTGACATTGACTAAACTGAAGATAACCGACGGAAAAACGGGTTAAAAACCGGAATTTGAAGATTCTAATCTGGAGCAATTCATATGATCTTTCCTGACGAGTACAAGTGCGTGGGTGTATCAAAAGCCCTCCCCGAGGGCGCGGAAGAGCCCATTTATTTCCTGACCGAGTACCTGATAGTTGAAATGGAGCACCCCGATTCAGGAAGTACTGAATACTCTGTCTACTACGTGAAGAAAAGTGGAAATGAGCTGCTCAGAAAGGTTGAATCCCTTGAGTTAATAGCCTCCGGGGAAGAGGTGGTCAGGTACGAAAAGGAACTGAACATAAAAGACCGTTCCCTCCTGATCGAAACCGCCGCGAAACTCTGCACAGGAAAGGTAAACACCGTCATTTTTACCGGTGTGGACAGGCACGTAACAATAGTTCATGACCCTGACACCTCAGTCATCCTTGAGATTGAGATCCTGGATGTTGCTCCCCCAACCCCTTCCTGGCTTTCCCAGGTTGTGCGGAGGCTTGAAGCCAGCGGGATTTTCGGGGACCTTCAGATCCGTTTCACGGAAAACACGGTCGATTTACGGCAGTTTGAAGGGGAAAATACGGTTTTTCCCTGCAGTTCCTCGGGGCTTGAAGGAAAATGCCTTGACTCGGACGTGCTCTGCGAAAACGGGCACCTGCTTGTGGGCTGCGAGATTTCGAAGTCTCTTTTTGAGATGCGCTTTCCGGAACTTGAGTATTCCTTCGTGAATATCTGTCCTTTCAAGTCCGAAATAGTAGTGCCCACAAAGCTCTTCATCACCCGCTGTTGCAGGTCCGAAAAATCGGGGCTTGTCAACATCAACGGCTTTGAGGGTGCGGTTGTGCACTGGGGAGCTTCGGAATATCAGGTTTCGGAAGCTATCAGGAAGCTCGTAAACAGGTACAGGGAAAAATGAATTGCTGTTTTTTCCTTTTCAGGACAAGCTTCAAATTTCTCCTTAATAACCCTCTTAAATAACGGAAGCGGAGTACATTCAATGTCCTTTCTTACAAACTTCCTTCTAGCTCTCGGGCTTGCCATGGATGCATTTGCAGTATCCGTGTCCAGCGGCTCTACTGTGCGGCCTTTTCGGCTAAATGATGCCCTGAAAATGGCGGTTTTTTTCGGGGGCTTCCAGGCCTTAATGCCGGTTCTGGGCTGGTTGGGGGGAAGTGCGGTAAGTGGCTTTCTCTCGGAGTATGCTCCCTGGATCGCTTTTTCGCTTCTGGCTTTTATCGGAGGCAAAATGATATACGAGGCCCTTTACGGGGACCCGGACGGGAAGGTAAGTTCCCTCAGTTATTCCGTGCTTTTCCTGCTTGCCGTGGCAACAAGCATTGATGCCCTTGCGGTCGGGATCAGCTTTGCGTTTTTGGACACTCCTATTCTCGAACCTGTAATCATCATAGGCTGTGTGACCTTTTTCATGTCTTTTTGGGGGGCTATCCTGGGGCACAGGATAGGGCATTTCTTTGAAAGTGAGGTTGAAATCCTGGGCGGGCTCATCCTGATAGCGCTCGGCGTGAAAATCCTTGCCGAACACCTGCTCTGGATCTGATGCGGGTTCGTCAGGTTCATATACTCTCTAGCAGTCACAATCTGTGAGGTGAGGATGACGAAACTTGCGGTAATCGAAGGTGACGGAATAGGAAGGGAAGTGATCCCTGCAGCCCTGGAAGTCCTGGATGCTTTCGGGCTTGAAATTGAAAAAGTGCCCCTGGAACTCGGATATGCCCGTTGGGAGCGGACCGGGACTGCGATGTCGGAGGAGGACATCGAGATTATAAAGGAATGCGATGCGGTTCTTTTCGGGGCTATCACCACAGTTCCTGACCCTAACTATAAGAGCATCCTGCTGACTATCCGGAAGGAACTGGACCTCTATGCCAATGTCCGGCCTATAAAGCCCCTGCCCGGAGTTACGGGTGTGACCGGCAGGAGTGATTTTGATTTTGTGATTGTCCGGGAAAATACGGAAGGGCTCTATTCGGGAATTGAGGAGCTCCATGAGGATTTTTCTACCACCCAGAGGCTTGTCACCCGGAAAGGTTCCGAAAGGATTGCGGAATACGCCTGCAAACTTGCAAAAGAGAGGAAAAACCGGCTGACCATTGTCCACAAGTCAAACGTCCTTAAATCCGACAAACTTTTCCTGGACGTCTGCCGGGAGACTGCCAGTGCCCACGGCGTCGAGTCTAATGACATGCTCGTGGATGCCATGGCGTACAGCCTCATGATGCGCCCCGAGAATTACGACGTCGTGGTCACAACCAACCTCTTCGGGGACATCCTGAGCGACATGTCCGGGGCTCTGGTGGGAAGCCTGGGGTTACTGCCAAGCGCAAACATTGGCTCAAAGTACGCCTTTTTCGAGCCCGTACACGGGAGCGCACCTGACATTGCAGGAAAGGGCATTGCAAATCCGCTTGCGGCAATTCTCTGTGTAAAGATGCTGCTTGAATGGATGGGAGAAAAAAGGGCTTCACTCATTGACGAGGCTATCGGCTACGTGCTTCAAAAGAAAATTATACCTCCCGACCTGGGTGGCAATTCCACCACGGCGGAGATCGGGCATGCGGTTGCAGAATACCTGAATAAGTTCTGATTGCCTGAAGAAGTTCTGATCAATGGTTCTTCGTTCCGATTGGTCCGTTTGCTCCGGTGAGTCAGATATTTTCTCCCGTCTGCAAAACTTCTTTTTTTCTTCCTCTTTCTTCAATTTCTGGCATCAGTTCTGCAAAGCAGACTTTCTGGCTGGTTCTGAAGCTTTCAAACTGTTCGTAGTAATGAGTTCTTTGAATAATTCCTTTAAAATATTCATCCATAGGTTAATCCCCCTTTTATACCCATAGAAATATAGTATCTTATACTTAATAAATATTTGGCCTCAGTAAGTATAAATCATATTCATGTTTTTAATGCATCAAGAGTGAAATTATTTAAGAAGAAACCTCTTTCAATCTTCCAATATTCCACTCTGTCATATATCTCACTCTCTCATATCTACAATTTATTTTATCATGAGGCCTGTACATGAAAAAACACAGCTTTTTAATTCTGGTAATAGTTTTCGCATCTCTTCTCCTCTCCGGATGTGCGGAATTTGATGGCAATACCAGGGTTGTTGCGGGGGTCGGCCTTTCGGATGTTGATGAAGTCCCTCCGGAATCAGCTGGTTTGGGAAATGACGTCCTCTATCAGGTCTCCACTCTTGATGCCCTGCTCCAGAGCGTCTATGACGGCATTCTTCCTCTTGAAGAGCTTGAAACTCACGGAAATTTCGGAATCGGGACTTTCGACGGGCTTGAAGGGGAAATGCTTGCCCTTGACGGGGATTATTACCAGATAAAAACCGATGGGCTTGCATACCCTGTTTCCGGGGAAATGACCACTCCCTTTGCCACGGTAACCTTTTTTGAAACAGACAAGAGCTTCGGGCTGGAAGGGCCAATGAACCTCACGGAACTCGAAACCTTCCTGGACTCAAAGCTCCCTTCGGAAAACCTCTTTTACGCAGTCCGGGTTGAGGGGAACTTTTCTTTCATGAAGGCGCGAAGTGTTCCAAAGCAGGAAAAACCGTACCCCAGGCTTGTGGACGTTGTCTCCACTCAGGCAGTCTTTGAATTTGAAAATATAAGTGGCACACTGGTAGGGTTCAGGGCTCCCGACTATGTGAAAGGAGTCAATGTGCCGGGCTACCATATTCACTTTATTACCACGGACAGGAGTGCAGGTGGGCATGTCCTGGACTTTGAGCTTGAAGAAGGGAATGCCGTAGTTGACATCACAAGGGCTTTCTTCATGGAACTTCCTACCAGCGGCGACTTTTATGATGTGGAACTGGGACAGGATCTTCAGTCTGATTTAGAAAGGGTTGAAAAGTAAGGTTATGCTTTATTGAAGCTTTTAGGCTTTTTATCCCCTGAGCTTTTTCTTTTTATTTTCCCTTTTTTATTTTTTCCGTTTTCCTCTTTTTTCCTCAGAATGCTCTCTGATGCTTTTACCCCTGGTTTTCAATAATGTCTTGATTTTAGAAGCTCAGGCAGGATATTTGAGTTCCGGCTCTGTTACCGGCATGTCCTGAAACTGCCCGGAAATGTGGGTGTTTCTGAAGCTTTCAAACTGTTCGTAGTACAGGGCGCGTTCGACCAATCCGTTGAATAACTCTTCCATTGTTTTAACCTCAATACCTAAATTACTTCAGTACTTATTAAGCTCAGCCAAGCTGGGTGAAAGTATTATCCGGGGATATTTGAGGCTGGATTTAAGAGGGTATTGACGCTTGTTGATACATCTGTTGACATGTCTGCTGAATAGTCTATTGAGATGTCTACTGAATAGTCTATTGAGATGTCTACTGAGTAGTCTAATGATGCTGAAAAATAGAATATGGGTAATTTTTTATTGTAAAGTTCTTGACTGTATTATTTTATTATTTTGCAATCTCCGCAAGTTGCCGTCCGAGGTCTCTGCACATCTCCAGTTCCGATTCATCCGGCCTGTACCTTACCTGGATGCCCGGTTCGAGGAGCTCCACTCCTGAGCTTTTCAGTTCCTGTTCTATGGTTTTTACGGCACCTCCTCCCCAGCCGTAGGAGCCGAAAGCTGCGGCTTTTTTCTTCGGGGGGCGCAGGCCTTTCAGATAGGCTAGAAAGTCCCCGACGGAAGGAAAGATCCCGTTGTTCAGGGTGGGGGAGCCGATAGCAAAGGCTGCCGAATCCAGCATCTCTTTCATGATGTGGTTCCGGGTGTTTTTCCGGAGGTGCAGGAGTTTTACCTCGACTCCGGCTTTCCGGGCGGTTTCTGCAATTTCCTTAGCCATTATTTCGGTGCTGCCCCACATGCTGTCATAGATCACGAGGACTTTTTCCCTTCCTTTTCCGTTTGCCCAGGTGGTATAGGCTCTCAGGATTTCGTCGAGGTCCCGTTTCCAGACCACGCCGTGAGATGGGGCGATCTGTTTTGGGGAAACCCCATACTCTTTAAGCCTTCCCAGGTAGCGGAGAAGGGGCACCCCAAAGGGCATGAGGATGTTGGCGTAGTACTCGGCAGCGGCGGGGATCAGGTCTCCTACTTCATAATCATAACGTCTGGAAGTGGCAATGTGCTGCCCGAAGGCATCATTTGAAAAGAGGATACTATTTTCTATCAGAAAAGTCTCCATGCTGTCAGGCCAGTGGAGCATGGTTGCTTCCAGGAAGACCAGGGTTTTGCTGCCCAGAATCAGCTGGTCTCCGGTCCTGACAATTTGAAAGTCCCAATCGTCGCAGCCAAAGGGCTTGAAATAGCCGTCCAGGATGTCCCTGCCCCGCCTTGTTATGAAGATGCTTGCATCCGTGTGCTCCTTCAGTTCCGCAAGGGCTCCCGCATGGTCCATTTCCATGTGGTTTACCACGATATAATCGATTTTTGCAGGGTCAATGATCTCCCGGATGCGCTCCAGCATCTCCCCTGCAAAATCGGCCTTTACGGTGTCGATGAGGGCGGTTTTCTCCCCCACTACCAGATAAGCGTTGTAAGTTGTCCCTTCCGGTGTGTTAAAACCGTGAAAGTCCCTCCCGTTCCAGTCAATTGCCCCAACCCAATAAACTCCTTTGGCAAGCTCCACGGCTCCGCCTTTTTCTCCACTTTCCATGCCAACCCCCCGGAAAGACTCCAATTTTCCGATCCTGCCTTTTTTCTGATTCTGCTTGTTTTCTGATTCTGCTTGTTTTCTGATTCTGCTTGTTTTCTGATTCTGCGTTATTTTTTCAGGTCTGCATCCTGAATTGCGTAATAGATTCCAGGTAATTGTCAAGCATATCATAATGGACGCGTTCGTACTCTGCAAGCATCTCGAAGAACTTTTTCTGAGCTTCTTCCTCTGACTTTTTTGCCAGTTCTATGTAGAAATACTCGCTTTTCCTCTCGTGCCTCATGGCTGCTATGAGGACCCCACTTGCTCCCAGTTCCATCTGGCCGTAACTGGTTTCACTTTCCGCAAACTCCGGGGTAAAGGACTGGCCACTCGGAATTTGGATCTCGATTTCAGGGAGCTTCTTTGTATTCCTGTATTCTTCCAGGTAATGCAGGTGTTTTGCTTCTTCATCTGCCAGATAGGTATAGAGGTCTTTTAACTGGATACTGTCCGTGGTGGTGGCTTTCTCCAGATAAAAGGTTCTGGCTTCTTTTTCCCTTTCTGCTGCAAGGGCTATGGCTTCATCAAGGTCTTTGAGTTTGCTAACTTCATCAACGACTTCCTGGAATGCGTATTTCACAGTTATTTTACCCCCTCATATGGTGTTTTTTGCTTCTACTTTTCTTCCGGTCCCCTGTCGGTTCTTTTAAACTTCCGGTTTTTCCATCCCCAGGAGGTCATAGATGTCATAAGGACTTTTGAGCAGGGTGATGTTTTCCATCTGGGCCAGTTTTTCCGAGTTGGTAACATCTATCTCTCTCATAGTGAGTTCAAAAGTCCGGCCGGTGGGTGCGGAAGTCTTTACAGTGCCTCTCTTCTGGTCAACGGGCAGAATATAAATGGGAGTCGAGCCCTTTGCTGTCTGAGACACTGCATTCGTTACCAGGGTATCAGCAATTCCATTGACGATCTTTGCAACAGTGTTGGCAGTTGCCGGGGCTACCAGGAGGAAGTCGTAATACCCCATCTGGAGCGGGCCTGCAATGAATGGTGAATTGGGTCCCGCATCCGTCTTGAAATTGGGAAAGTCCTTCTGGATCTTGTCCCAGAGGTGATACCATTTCATCACGGTCTCCCCTTCCTTGGAAAGGAACACCATTGTTTCGACTCCTGTCCGCTTTTTGAGATCTACCATTGTGTTGTAGGTCTCTATCATCTGGTCACCCGAGCCCGTGATACCCCATGCGATTCTCTTAATCTTTTTAGCTGACGCTTCCACCAAACAAATCACTCCTCAAATATAGTTTCATTAATTTCTGTTTTATTTTTGATCGGCTAATTACGTTATATTTTTTATTGGTTAATTCGTTAAATTTTGATCGGCTAATTTCATTATATTTTTGATCAGCTTGAATTTAATTTCAAAATGAAGTATTTATTGTTAAAGGGATATCTGTTCTCCGGCATTTCCAGATCAGGATTTTTGGCTTTAATCCGGTATCCCATTTTCTTCTCCGTTTTGCCTCTTTTTCCATTTATTTCTTCCATTTATTTTTTCTTTTTATTTCCTTTATTTTTCAGGTAGTTTGGGCTTTTCGGAGGGTCCTGCCTTTTTCACTAGCTGTGCAGTTTGGATGAATTTTTTCATGGTTTTTCGAAGGCTCCGCATCCCCTCCGAATCTTCGGAAACTCCCTCTTCCCCTTTGTCCTGGGACCAGAACGTAGCCCCTAAGTTTGCTCCGAAAGAACCTCCACCTACCGGAATCATTTCATTTATTATGTAAAAATTGTGGATCGTCTGGAGTGCAGGCTCTTGCCCCCCTACCCTGTCCCCTCCGTCGGCAATCCCCATTCCTACTTTATTCAGGAATACTTTGGGATCTTTTGCAACCACGGCCCTTACCCGGTCCATGATTGTCTTTGTCTGGGCACTGATGGTCCCCTGGTAGACTGGGGTCCCGATGATCCAGGCATCCGCCCACATCATCTTCTCGTACAGTTCGGCTGAGATGTCATCCTTGTGGACACAGCCCTCTCTTTTCTTGACGCAATAATCGCAGTGAATGCAAAAATTCAGCTTTTTTCCTTTCGCAGAAAAGTAATCGGTTTCTGCGTTATATTTCTCCCTTGCAATCCGCAAGGCTTCCTGGACCAGATAATCGGTTGCCATTTTTCTAGGGCTCCCGGATATCCCCAGAATTTTTATTCTTTCGGATTCAGGTTCGGCCATGTCCTCTCACCATTATTTTCTATTAATCGTTGTATATCTTCTGGAATATATTGGAGTATACTCTATAAGTTTATGCATCCTGACTTATATTAGAATATTCTCTGAGTTTCTCTTTTCTACCTTTTCTTACTGGGTCTTCATATCCGGGATATCTTTTCCATTCACCCTTTTAATTTTCTGTAAGCTACTGCCAGGAAAACGATTGCCACCATTCCTGCTGCCCCGATCTCCGGAATGCCGGGAGTTGATTGCTCTGATTCTGGGTAAGTTGCCATATCTATTACCGGCACGGTATAGGTGCCTTCCCCGAAGAGCTCGTCGATATGTTCCTGGGGGGCCGAGCGGTAGTGCAGGACCGATTTTATGGTGATTGGGTTTGTGGCTCCTTCGGGCATCACAAAGGAATGGTTTTCCAGTACCGAGGCTTTCGGGGGAATCCTGTTATCGTAAAGGATGCTTTCTGCTTCCCATACTTTTAAGGTAGGTTGCCCTTCGGAATTCTCAAAGACCGTATGGTAGACTGTTGCTCCCGGGTCTATTTCTCCTGATTCGTCCAGGGTTCCGGAATGGTAAAGCTCTTTCCCGTTTGCGTCTATTGCGATAAGCTCCAGCCAGATTTCTCTTTCTTCAGTGACTCCACTTGGAATTTTATGTCCTGCCCCGGTGTTTTTTATTTCCGCTTCAATGTCCACGGTTTCCCCGGCTTCGGCTGATTCCGGGGCTTTTACGTCCAGGGCTGCGGCATGCTGCAGGTATTCTATTGCCCGTTTTTCATGCCTGCCTTCTCCCAGGGCATCTGTTACGAAGGCGTTCCCCCCCACGAAGTAGTGGGTATAAACATGCTCCCTCTCCGGGCCGCTTGATGCAGCTTTTCCCGGATTTGCTTCATATTCGACAATCCCGGGGGTCATATGGCAGTCCTGGCACTGGACTCCTTCTTCAGCGTACGGGCTTTCTTTCCACTCCGTGTAGGTGGCGGCAAGGGTCAGGTTATTGGCAGGGTGGTAGATATTGTGGCACATCCCGCAGTATTGGGATTGCGTATAGAATTCGTGGGCTTCTACTTCATGGGCAGGGGACTGGGCGTCCGTCCTGCGGCCCCACTTCACATTCCCGGGGTCGAGCACGTAGGGAGCGTTTCCTATCCCTTCGCTTTCAGCGACAGCGTGGCAGAAATCGCACTGGACCCCTTCTTTTGCGACCTCGCTCAGGCCCGAACCGTCTAGGGGCGGGATTTCTTCAGAGACAAGCCCGATGGGCGTGTGGCAGCGGGAACAAAATCCTGCAGGGAGCCCTTCTGCTTCTGCAGCAGCGCCGTATTCCTGCAGCATTGCCTGGTAAAAGAAATCCTCATCGGAGTTCGAGTGCATGGACCCGTCCCATTCCCCGAAAGAGTTACCATGACAATTGGAACAGAGTCCTGACTTAGAAAACTGGCCCGCTGCAAAATCCCCTGGTTCGCTCTGCTCCGCAGCCGCGGGGAATGTACCTGCAAGTCCTGCAATAAAAAAAAAGGTAAATAAAATGGTAATTAGAAGTCCCGGCTTTTCCACCGTCATTCCCCCCGCCTGGTTTCCTGTAAGGTTTTTCAGGCTTTCCAGGCACACTTCCTGCCTTCGCCTTCCTCTCCGGACATGACCTCTATTTTCCTGCCCGCCTCCCAGAGCCCGTGGATGTTGCAGTGTTCCCGGGCGTACAGGTTCGTGATCACGGACTTTTCTCCGCACTCCCCGCAGATGTTCACTCCGTGTATAGTGCAGGTTTCAATTTCTTTGATGGCGATCAGGGCCTCATCAGCTTCTACCCGGAAAGTAGCCTGGGCATTCTTATCGGAAGGCGACAGTTCTTTGCGCCCCACGAGTTTGTTGTGAAGATAGAGCTCAATCCATTCGATGTAGTGTTTTTCTTCCATCACATGGGGGATGCTGCCCACGGTAACAGTGACCTCAAAGGGCTCTCCTGCAATCACGTTTTCGGGAGCTTCGATAATAGGTACGTGTTTCTTTTCGCCCTCGGTCAGGTTTTCAGGGTCAACCGGTTTGTTTACTTTTTCTTCAGCTGCAATTTCGGCCATGGTTTTTTTCTCCATTTTATTTTTTCTTTTTCATTTTTTCTTCTTCATTTTTTCTTTTTATCTTAAGAATTAGACTTTTCATACAAAAATTTCAGTTTTCAATCTCATACTCTATCATTTCCTGGAGTGTGACAGGGGGGAATCCATGGGTAGATATAAAAATCCTGAAGTTCCGGATGTTAAGCAAACCCGGGTTCGTAAACGTGGTGGAATCTATAGATGGATGCAAAGGCCTAAAGGTCAGGGTGGGTACAGTTTCCACTATCTCATAGTGTCTCCCATACCTCTGTTTTTCAGGGACTTTTTTATTTGCGCCCTGTAAACAAATGTCCCCTGAAGCAGGTCCCCACTGCAAAACTTGCCGTGACCAACAGTGGATGCGTTATAGGAACTGCTTGCTTCTTGCTTTTCCGGTCGGCTCTCGCAAAGAGCGCTACTTTTTAATTTCTGCGGACCAATTTCCCATTATTTCCCCATTTATATCCAAATTAATGTCCGCATTTGGATCCGTGTTTATTTTCCACGTTTCTTATTTTTTCAGTTTTCTTATTTTTTCAGCTTACTTTTAAGGTGACATACTTCTTCCTAATCTTGTGGGTTTTGCAGCGTTCCAAAGCTCTCAATTCTGCTTCTTTGCCTGCAAGGGTGCTGTCGATATCCACTTAAAAGTTGGCTTCGGCTTTTTTCCGGGACGGGTCTGGTTCTGCTTTTTCTACTGGTTTGCCCTGGAGGTAGAGCCCGACTCGCTCGATATAGTGCCTTTCTTTCATAGGGTGTGGGATCTCTCCCATCACCACGTTCACTTCTATCGAGCTTTTCCCTTTATTTTATCAGCTTTAAAGCTTCCCTGCATGCTGAGATTGCCGGAGCTCCCGAAGTTATGAAGATGACGTCCATGGTTTCCATGATCTCTTCTTTGGTGGCTCCGTTATTGAGGGCATTTTTCATCTGAGCCATGGTACAGGCTTCGCACTGTTTGGAAGCCACAACCGCAAGGGCCATCAGGCTCTTCACCTTTGCCGGGAGGGCACCGTCGGACAGGAGTTTCTTGTTACAAATCCCGTATTTGTGTACGAACTTTGGGTCAAGGTCTTTAAGTGTTTCCAGAATTCCCGGGGTAAACCCGAGCTTTTCCCCCATCTCTTTGACTAACTTATCTACTTCTTCTGGCATTATACTTACCTCCACTCGATTTTAAGTATTGAATGCAAAATTATTAATTACTATTTATTTAATCAATATATAGTTTCTCCGGTGGCATGCCCCCCGGGCTTTTCATTCTTCCTCAGGTCCCCTCTCCGGGGTCCGTCTCCCCCCGGTTATACGCAGAACCCGGGTCCGAGAATCGTATCTACACATTCCTGGCAAAGCATTCTGGGAAGGTCTTTTTTAAGCATCTTGTGGGCCAGCGGGTATCCTCCCCCTTTCATGGGCACATCCAGTTCCTTGACGTGGTCCATACATATGCCTTTCCCGCATACAATGCAGACACTTACAGCTTCGGTATCTTTCCCTTCTTCGGCACAGTCATAGCACTTCAGCATCGAATCACCCTCATTTACCAGGTACCTTCTCGATGGTACCTTAACAAACCTCGTCAAACATGCAGTTTTCTTTCAGCGCTTCATGGCAGGGAATGCAAACAATCCGCTTGATCTTTTCAAGGTCCGGTTTCAACTCGATCGGATAGTCCCCTTCCCACGCCGGGGTTTCCTCATGGATCAGGTGTTCTTTGCAAACCCCTCTCCCACATACGATACAGATCGCAACGGCGTCCGTGTACTTGCCTGCTTTGGCGCATTCATAGCATCTCATCGCTTTTCCCCTGATTAATAAGTTCTTTCTAATTTCAGATACTTATGGATTTAAACTGTCTACTGGATCTGTTTTTCAATCCAACCCCTCTTTAGATGGATATGTTTTCAATCCGGCCAATATTTAGAAGGAGATGTTTTCAATCCGGCCAATCTTTAGATGTATCCGTTTTTCAATTAGACCCATATTTTAAAGGGAATTTATCGTTATGAACGATTCAAGAACAATTCCCACATAATAGTGTCAACAGTGTCTCAAAATAATTTTTGCCTCAAAATAATTTTTACTTCAAGATACTTCTTTTAGCGAATGATTCTTATGGAGACACTAATCTATGTGGGCGCTCATACCTCTAATTTCCCGGGCAGATTTAATTACTTACGGGAAGTTCACTCTTCTTCCACACGGGTCATGTCCTGCCCGCAGCAGACGAGAGTCCCGCCTCCAGCTTTTGTTACGACCACTTCGTTACCGCAGATTTCACAGCGGTATTTTTCCCCTACAGCCGAAACAGCCATGGTCCTTTCACCCCCTTTATCTTTTATTTCCCCTTAGTTTATTTCTCCGGAGGCATTCCGGCAGGTATTTTTCCCTTGCCTCGTTTCCTGCCCCCTGTGCCCGTTCACGGGCAAATAAACCATATATAATTAATCCGTCTTCGTATTTAATTGTAGGGATTTTTTAGAAAGTTGTGAGGGTAGTTTCCTTACCGGTTATTTTCAGTTCAGGAATTTTAACGTTGAATTCTTTGTTTCCTTTTTATTCTCAGATATAAATTTTTCCCGCCTGGAATAATCTTTTTTTTGGAATTTTGATGTTTTTAAGGCTTTATCCTGGGGGTATTTGCCCTTCTGTTTATCGAAAAGGTCTGATCTGGCAAAGGTTTTTAAAGGCCGTCAATCTTTTTTTAAGCAGGGTCTGTTGAAGAGTTTTCGTTAAGGGAAATTGTTAAGTTATATAATTTTTATAATAAACTTTGTATATTATCCCTTTAATACAGTTAAATATATATAGATTCTTAAATACAGTTATGTGAATTCTAGCCCAAAGAATTATAATTAATATCTATTATACTAGGCATTAATTATAATTTTAAAGATATCTATATTCAGTTAAATGAAAATGCAGCCATTTTAGCTAATTAATAACAATTAAGGAGTAATCAAAGATGAAGTTCGGAATCGAATTTGTGCCGAGCGATCCAGTTTTAAAGATCGCAACTTACGCAAAGCTTGCAGAAGAACAGGGATTCGACAACGTATGGATCACTGACCACTACAACAACCGTGATGTTTATACCACTCTTGCCGTGCTCGCTCTGAACACCAACAGCATCAAGATCGGTTCCGGAGTTACCAACTCCTACACCAGGAACCCCGCAATCACAGCATCCAGCATCGGTGCAGTGAATGAGATTTCCGGTGGCAGGGCTATCCTGGGTCTTGGCCCTGGAGACAAGGCAACCTTCGACGCAATGGGAGTCGAGTGGGTCAAGCCCCTCGCAACCACCAGGGAAGCCATCCAGGCCCTCAGGGGTTTCTTCGCAGGTGAGAAGGTCTCCATGGACGGAGATGTAGTCAAGTTCGGCGGCGCAAAGCTTGCATTCAAGACCGGAAACGTCCCCATCTACATGGGTGCCCAGGGTCCCAAGATGCTCGAGCTCGCCGGTGAAGTGGCTGATGGTGTCCTGATCAACGCTTCCCACCCCAAGGACTTTGAAGTTGCTGTTGAGCAAATCAAGAAGGGTGCCGCAAAGGCAGGCCGCGACCCCGCTGAAGTCGACGTGACCGCATACGCCTGTTTCTCCATTGACAAGGACCCTGCAAAGGCTGTCAGCGCCGCAAAAGTAGTGGTTGCATTCATCGTTGCAGGTTCCCCTGACCTCGTCCTTGAACGCCACGGCATCTCCGTCGAAGCCAAGGGCCAGATCGGTGAAGCCATTGCAAAGGGGGACTTCGGAGCCCTCATGGGCGGTCTTGTAACCGACCAGATGGTCGAAGCTTTTGCTATCTGCGGAACTCCCGAGGACTGCATGCAGAGGATCCGGGACCTTGAAGCCATTGGTGTAACCCAGGTCGTTGCCGGTTCCCCGATTGGTCCTAACAAGGAAAAGGCAATAAAGCTTATAGGGAAAGAAATCATTGCAAAGATGTAATTTTTTTCATTACATCTTTCAATAACATTTTGAAATACGTTTTATATTACTTTGAAAAACCCCCTGCCCGTTAAGGGCAGGAATATCAAGGCATTGGAGGTAACTAATTGCCACCAAAAATTGCAGAAGTCATCGAAAATGACGTTTGCGCAGCCTGTGGGGCATGCGAAGCCGTATGCCCTATCGGGGCTGTTACCGTGAAGAAGGCGGCAGAAATTCGAGATCCGAACAACCTGTCCCTGTATGAAAACGGGGCTGGATACCAGGTTTGTGAAGGCTGCTTTACCTGCGGCAGGGTCTGTCCCGTAGTTGACGGTTTCATCGATGATGAACTTGCAAACGTGCGTAGTTTCTTTGGCGCAAAGGCCAAAGATTCCGTAGGAAGCCAGGACGGTGGAGTATCCACTGCCTTGCTGAAGGCTCTCTTCAGGAAAGGTGAAATCGACTGTGCTGTTGGGATTGCCAGAAATGAAAACTGGGAACCTGAAGTGGTCCTGATTACAAGTGCTGAAGAAGTGGACAAGACCAGAGGGACCAAGTATACCTCGGACCCCGTACTCACGGTTCTCAGGGAAGCTTTTGAGAAATACAACCGGATTGCAATAGTAGGTGTGCCCTGCCAGACCCACGCGGCAAGTTTGATCCGGGAAAATGTTAAC
Organism: Methanobacteriota archaeon; assembly: GCA_016841265.1. Taxonomy (GTDB): domain Archaea; phylum Halobacteriota; class Methanosarcinia; order Methanosarcinales; family Methanosarcinaceae; genus MTP4. Next base: position 62,701 of record JAENZL010000018.1, read on the forward strand.
GAAAAGATCGTGCTCATCATCGGGCTGCTCTGTATGGAAAGTTTCCACCATGATGTGATGCTCGAAAAGATCGTTCCCGAGATTCTGCAGGTCAAAACCGAAGACGTCATGAAGATGGAGTTCACCAAAGGTAAGTTCTGGGTCTACACAAAGGACGGAGAAGTCCACAACGTGCCCATCAAGGATGTTGCAAAGTTTGCCAGGAATCCCTGTCACAACTGCTGTGACTACACCTCGGTCTTTGCTGATATTTCCGTAGGTTCGGTGGGTGCTCCTGACGGCTGGAACTCGGTCTTCATTCGGAGCGAAACAGGCGAGAAGTACTTCAACATGGTCCGCGATGAATTTGAAATCAACGAAGACCCGAAGCCTGGTCTCGAACTTGTTGAAAAGCTCATTGGTATGAAGCGCAAGGGCAATACCGAACATTTCCTGGAAGTCTGCGAAAAGTTCAGCTTTGAGACCGGGATCCGCAACGAAATGGTCCGACACTGAAAGTTTTTACATTGAATGTAGAGACCGACAGGAAACAGGCTGACCAGAACAAAATATCCATACAAACTCGAAAAGGAGATCCGGGATGATGCGAGCCTTTTACATCGGACGATTTCAGCCGTATCATTTCGGGCACCATAAAGTGATCACACGGATAGCAGAGGAAGTGGACGAACTGGTCATAGGGATCGGAAGTGCCCAGAAAAGCCATGATCCCAATGATCCTTTCACAGCAGGGGAGCGGGTGCTTATGCTCCACAATGCCCTGGAAGACCTCAACATCCGGCATTACATTCTCCCCATCGAAGACGTAAGGTATAATTCAATCTGGGTCCACCACGTTGCGGCCAGAACCCCCCGCTTTGACGTGGTGTACTCGAATAATCCTCTTGTAATTCAGCTTTTCCGGGAAGCTGGTTTTTGCGTCAAGGAGTCCCCTCTTTACGTCCGGGAAAAATTCTCGGGTACCGAGATCCGGAAACTGATGATTGCCGGAGATGAGTGGAAACACCTGGTCCCGAAACCCGTTTCTGAAGTCATCGAGGAAATTGATGGGGTAGCCCGTCTTCGGAATGTGGCGAAAAGCGACGCTAACTCTTCTTTGTAATTGTTTTTCTTCTCCAAAACTCCCTTTTTCAGTTTTATTGCCTAAGACAGTTTTTTGCTCGGAAATATCTTTTCAGGGAACCGAGTCTATCCAGTCAAGGGATCCGGGCCTGAATTCTTCCAGCTCTTCCTCTTTCCCGCTCACCAGGCAATCTATGATTTTTTCCACATCCCCTGCGGTTTCTTCCGCCGTCCTTCCGGTGGTGTTAACTTCAAACACTTTTTCACACCATTCGTCGGCTTCAACAAGGATCAGGTCAATAGCTTCGGCTTCTGCATTTTCGTTTACTTTCTCTTCGGAATAGCCGCGCTTCCCAAGCCTTTTTTTCAGCTCTGGAGGATATGCCCGCAGCACGATAACGGTATCTGCGATATGGTGGGCGAGGTGGCTTTCAAGGAGAATGATTTCTTTGTTATTGTGGTTTCCATCCTCTTTGTGACCTTCATCCTTTTCGTTTTCTCCAGTTTCAAGGATCTTTTCCAGGCGCACCCTTACAAGCTCCATATCCGCAATAACAGCGTCCCTTTTTTCATCGACTTCAGAATAGAGTTTTTCTTCTTTAATCAGGTCATTGAGGTAGATGACTTTCCATCCCCTGCGTTTTTCCAGGAGTTTGCCAACGGAAGTTTTTCCCGTGCCCGGAGTGCCTGTAAGTCCTATGAGCATGGAGAAGAAAATGGAACTTATATCAGTTATACTTAATGCCGGTCCTGAAGGAGCAGGTTGTCGGGAATTACCGTGCCAATTTGTAACTTTCAGCTTTTCTGGTCTCCAAGCTCTCACCTGTCGTGCCTGCAAGACCGGCTTTTCTTCCTCACTCCCTCCTTTTGTTCATCCTATCATTTGTTAGTTTTTTATCCCTATTTTGTTTCTCAGTCTGTTAATTTTTCCCTTTTACCAGTCCCGCCTCTCCAGCACCGTGACTATTCCCAGGTACCCGTCAACTGCAAGGTAGTCCCCGTTTTTTATGAGTTTTGTCGCATCCGGAACGCCTGTTACACAGGGGATGCCGTACTCCCGGGCAATTATTGCTCCGTGGATTAGCATCCCTCCTCTCCGCTCCACGATTGCGGAGCAGAGGGGGACGATAAAGGTCATGTTGGGGTCCACTGCATCGCAGACAAGAACTTCTCCTGCCTTTATGTCATAGAGGTCAGACTCCTGGAGGATGACTCGGGCAGAGCCCTGGGATGTCCCGGGACCCGAGGGGTTTCCAAGGAGCTGCCTTGGCTTCAGTTTTTCTTCTGTTTTTTCAGTTTTTTCAGTTTTTTCAGTTTTTCCCGATTTTTTCCATTCGAAGGAGTATTTGGGGTCTTTGAGGGTTTTTATCATTTTTTCTGTTATTTCTTCTATTATGGGTTCCAGATTTGGAAGTTTCTCAATTTCCGGGAGTTTTGCCCCTTTCAATCCCCTTTTTTTAAGCCTTTTTTCCCCTTCAAGGAGAGCCCTTCTAAGTTCGGCTTCGATTTTCCCCAGGTAAATATTATCATCGTCGCGCAGGCGGTAACTTGCACGCCCAAGGTCCAGGAGTTCGGCAGCAAACTGTTCTTTTTCGCCTTCGAACCGGGATAAAAAGTTCTCTTTCAGCTTCCGGATTCGGTCCTGTTCTTTTGTTTTTACAGGAGATGCAGGAGGTTGAGACAATGGAGGGCTGGAAGCCATTTCGACCAGCAGTCTGACAAGGCCTTCTCTTGCGGCGGAACTTTCAGAATAGCTTCCTCCGTACTCTGAAATAAAGGCATCAAGTTCTTTCCCGAGCCCGGGGTCCGGGGTGAGATTTTTTGCTTTTTGGAGAAGACCCGGGGCTTTCCTCAGCTTCCCGGCCATTTCCTCGAGTTTCCGGTTGCGTTCAAGGCTCAGCATGCCGGTGCCCGAGAGGAGGTCTGCAAACTCATAGGGGTCTTTCGGGTCCACGGTTTCATTGTAGACCTGCCCGAAGAGCCGGGCCCCGTGAGCAAAGGGGATAAACTCGTCCCAGTAGATGTCATGCCATTTCCGGTAGATTCCTGCCCTTCTTTCGATTTCCTTTGCAAGGGTGCTTTCCGTGAGGCCTGAAAGCTCTTCTTTTTCCAGTTCTCGGGCTTCGGCCTGCATTGCAGGGATCTGCTTTTCTTCGATGGTTTCCCGAAGTTCTTTCAGGTTCCCGAAACTGCGCCGCAGGCTCAGGTGCCAGAGCCTCTTTTCGTCCCTGTCTTCCCCTACGAGGGTGGTGATAGGTCTGGATTGGAGGGTATAAAGGGTATTGTCGCGAATGGTCCATTCCACGTCTTGAGGTTTTCTAATACCTTCCCGGCTTCCGAATAGAGTTTCCGTTTTGAGGGTCAGGTTGAAGACTTGCGCGACTTCTTCCTGGGTGAGGGGTGGGGTTTCTTTCAGGTTTTCGGGAAGTTCCCGGAGCTCGGTGCCCTCTTCGGTTCCGAAAACCCCCCGCCCCCTCTCCGCATGGTAGTGCTTTTTTATGTTTCCGGATTTCCTTTCGAGGACCCAGCGGTCCGGCTCAACCGTGCCGTCAACAAGGCCTTTGTTCAGCCCGTAAACGGCTTCAACAAGGGCTTCAGATGCGTCTTCCGGGTTCATCCCGAAGGCCACACCGGAAACCCTGCCTTCCACGATTTCCTGGATAAGCACTGCCATTGCGCTTTTAAAAATGTCCAGCCCCATCTCTTTCCTGTAAAGCAGGGCTGAATCCGACCAGAGGGAGGCCCAGACCAGGCGCAGATGTCGTAGTATGGCTTCTGTTCCCCACACGTTCACGTATGAGGCGTGAACTCCTGCAAAAGAGGTTTTTGCGGAATCTTCCCCCGGAGCCGAGGATCTGACTGCAACCGCTTTTTCCCCGAAATACCCGGCAAGCTTTTCTTCAAGCTCCGTTCCCATTTCCGGGGGAAACGGGGTCCGGGCAAACATATGCTTGATTTTTTCCGAGAGGTCCCAAAGTTCCTCCCAGCGCATTTCCTCAAAGGGCTTGCGGTTCAGTTCTAGAAGGATCCTGCCCCGAAGGCCTGTTTTGTCAACGTAATCGTTGTAAACTGCAGTGCTTATGCAGGCGCCTCTCGGGACATTTATACCTTCTTTTCTCCCTTCTTTCTTCAAAAACCCGAGGGCTGAAGCTTTTCCTCCGCAAAGGTTTCCGATCCTGTCTCCAGCCTTTTCTCCTGTCTTTTTCCGGACATTCCGGATTTCCTCTATGGGAATAAGCCACTTTCTCGTAGCTGAGCCCCCTTTGCTTCAAGTATACCAGGAAATTTTCGACATTTTCTAAATTATTCCCTGCCTCAAATTTAATAATTTTTTCCCGGTTTCATCCCTTTTAATAATCAAACCTTTACTTCCACAACGTGCTGGAAGTGGCTTACCACGATGTATTTTTCAACATTGATTTTCAGGAACGCGTTTGTGGGTGAGTGCAGGAAATCCACCAGGTGCGGGTGTTTCATGAGGTAGATATTTTCCATGATCCTGAGTTCAAAGTCCTCCACAGGCTCAATTTTCCCAAGAGCTGTCACAGCCACAGCATCCCGGAAATCCTCCAGTGTGTTTTTACGGTTGTCAATAAGCAGGGATACCGAAGGGTTTGCCGAGAGGTTTGCGTATTTACGGGTCGCCTTCGTGGTTGAAAATAGCAGGTATTTCAGCTTTTCATCCGAGGCAAAGGCTATAAGGCTGACATAGGGTGTTCCTTCTCCCTGGGTCGCAAGGACTGCAAGGGGCTGGGTCCCAAAGAGCTCTCTCAGATCTTCGAGGAGCTTTGTTTTTTCAAGCCCTTTACTTTCTACAGGGACTTCTCCTTCCTGTACCTGAAGTTTATGAGGAAGAAGGGATGCAATTTCGTCTTTCGTAATCAACACTCCTTTCCTTAACGCTACCTTTTAATTCCCTTTCATATACTGTTTCTTCTGCACCGTTTCTTTCCTTTTCTGGACGCCGTTTCTCACGCTTTGCCTGTACCGGTTGAAGGTCTTTTCACACTCTTTCCTGAATCCCGATTACTTCTTCAGGGTTCCCACGACTGGATAGTCTTCAAAAACCTCCGGGCCGTGGGGTGCCTCGTTGTCCAGGCTTTCCGAAAGGTCCTGTCCTGCATCGTGGAGCCCCTGGTGGTTTCCGTCTTCCCAGAGGTAGCTATCCGAAACTTCGTAGACCTTCCCCTGGTAGGCAACGTACATTTTCCCATCTTTTCCATTGTATTCGGAAAGCTCTTCGGGTGTAAATTCTTTCATTTTCCATGTCCCCCTATTTATTTTTGCATACGGAATTTGTTGTTACATGATTGGTTGTAGCTCTAGCCTTAGTCGTAGTTTTAATTGTAGTTTCAATTGTAGTTTTAATTGTAGTTTTAATTGTAGTTTTAATTGTAGTTTTAATTGTAGTTTTAATTGTAGTTTTAATTGTAGTTTTAATTGTAGTTTTAATTGTA
>JAENZL010000019.1:0-2277 GCA_016841265.1 Methanobacteriota archaeon
AATGGAGAAAAAGCTAAATCTCGAGTTATTCCCTAAATAAGCGGAGTTAAGGTTAAAAATAAGAAAAAAAGTTAATTTCAGAATTTTTCGGTTATGTAGTCAGCCATGGACTCGAAAACCTTGCGCCCGTCATCGGAGCCGAGTACGGCTTCGGATGCTCGTTCGGGGTGGGGCATGAGTCCGAGGACGTTTCTGGTCCCATTCACGATCCCTGCGATGTTTTCAAGGGAACCGTTGGGGTTGACTTCGTCCGTTACCTTTCCTGCTTCGTCCGCATAGCGGAATACGACCCTTTCGTTTTCGTCAAGGTCTGCAAGGGTGGCTTCTTCAGCGTAGAACTGGCCTTCCATGTGGGCAACCGGCATCCTGATGACCTCGCCCTTCCTGAACTTCGAGGTAAAGGGAGTGTCCGCAGTCTCGACCCTTAGATAGGACCAGTGGCACCTGAACTTGGGGTATTCGTTGGTTGTAAGGGCTCCGTTCAAAAGCCCGGCTTCGGTGAGCACCTGGAAGCCGTTGCAGATCCCGAGCACGGGTTTTCCTTCAGCTGCCAGCTTTTTTACGGAATCCATGATAGGGGTACGGCCGGCAATGGCTCCTGCTCTCAGGTAGTCCCCGTAAGAAAAGCCGCCAGGGACCACAACCCCGTCAAAACCGTTCAGGTTTTCTTCCTTATACCAGACAGTCTCGGCATCCACACCGACGACCTCTTTCAGGACGTGCAGGACGTCCAGGTCACAGTTAGTGCCTCCGAACTGAACAATGGCAATCTTCATCTTTTTCCCTCAAATCTTCCTTTCAGCCTATTCAAAGCCTTCTCAGCATTTGGATCCTTTAAGCACTTCAATTGTACTACCCGCGACCTGCTCAGTTCAGCTCTTCGAGTTCGATCCTGTAGTTCTGGACGATGGGATTTGCGATGAGCTTCTGGCACATCTCATCAACCTTCTGCTCCGCAGCTTCGGCAGATTCGGCTTCGAGCACGATTGTGTACAGCTTTGCGGTCTTCACGCTCTCGGCTGCATAGCCAAGATGGTCGAGTGCTCTTTTGATGGTTGTGCCTTCGGGGTCAAGCATGCCTGCCTTCTGTTCAATGGTCACTGTTGCCTGGTACTGCATTTTTGTAAGCCTCAATATTCTGAGTTATTTTATGATCTATGTGATTTGTTATTGATGATCTTTTACCGGATTATCATTCGTCTTAGCTTTGTATTCAAAGATCGTTTATTTACGACCTTTTATTCAATAAGATTTGATTTAATGACCGTTATTTAATGAGATCTTATTTAATGACCGTTATTTGATGGTCTCTGTGATCTGGAGATCATTTGAAAGTAATGAGCTTTTGAAAGTAATTTACAGGTAAGCAATTACCGGTCGCACCATAATAAATATACGTTGCTTAAAAACGTTGCGTATATTGGAGGGTAGAGATAAAAAGCTTCCTTTAAACGAAGGTTCAGCTCCAAAGTTTTTTAACTTGCTTCTCCTGCCCCGAGGGTTCAAGACATAATTATTATAAAAGGGAAGTACAGAAATAGAAAGTTTTATGAGTATATAACCCATATATATAAATGGGGTGATATACTGGACTCAGGTGAGAAGGAAAGCTGGGAATAGGATTTGCATTTGACCAGGCAGCTTGTGCTCTGCAAACACGGCATCCTGCGGGGCAGCAACTGCTGCCGGGAGTACAGACCAGAAAACAACCTGTACACCACGCGCTGCTGCTGCCAGTACTGTCAAAAATCTATCTGGCTCGGGGACGAGAAAAGCGCGAGGAACCCCTTCGCAGCCCTGGCGAGTGATCCCGCCTATGCTGTAGAGGTGGTTCGGGAAAAGTCCCCGGGTTGAAGAAGTTGAAGCAGAATTTGGTTTTGCAGCCCGATAAAAGGAATCAAAAATATACCCAAATTAAAGTGAATAAAAACGGAATCTTTTTTTATAGTTCATGTGCCTTCCGGAAAGTTCCAAAAAGTAACCCGCATGCAATTCAAGTCCAAAATCCCTCTTTTCCGCTTATCATTCAAATTCAAATTCAAATTCAAATTCAAATTTCCTCTTTTCCGCTGATCAAAAGATTTTCCTTCAGGTAAGGAAGTTTAGGGGAGAAAGCCAAAACCTCCGTAAATTCAAAGCTTTTCGGAACCCCGTGCTCTCACCGCTCGTGCCTGCACGAGCGGCCTTTTCATAAAATTCATGAATAGAAAAGAGGAGATTTAATTCAAAATTATACTTTTCCGTGGTTGGAATTTAAATTCAAAATTGTACTGTGCC
>JAENZL010000019.1:2287-53328 GCA_016841265.1 Methanobacteriota archaeon
ATTCAAAATTATACTTTTCCGTGGTTGGAATTTAAATTCAAAATTGTACTGTGCCATGAGTACCGTGATTGGAATCATAAAATTCATGAATAGAAAAGAGGAGATTTAATTCAAAATTATACTTTTCCGTGGTTGGAATTTAAATTCAAAATTGTACTGTGCCGCGATTTGCCTTTAAAAGCAAAATGGTATTGTGTTTAAATTCAATTTTCACATATTGTTTTTTGGAAAAGGCCGTCTGCTCCGCAGACGGTGAGAGCGCCGGTACCTGAAGAACACATCATTAAAGGTTCATGGGAATAAGTTAATGCCGGAACAACGGTTGCTCCTTACGTATATTCCTTGAAGAAAACATGAGTGCAAGTATGCTGTTCATTTTATGTTATTCTTCTCCATTGGTCATCGGTTAAGGAATTTTCTTTCCTGAAAGCTATCGATTTTGCACCGAAAGCCGACCTTATATTTTGGCCTCTTTACATGAAATCGATACCTTGTTCCAGCCCACGACACTTTGAACATATTTATGAATATTATGGAAATTGAGGCGATTTGTCACGATTCCTCACTTAACCGAAGACGCATGTATTCTTCTCAGGCCATTCTATGTATGCTCTTCTGAAGCAAAGTAATAAATATGGAATTAGAGTTTATTGCAACCCCGTAAACCTGATCTCTAAAAAATCAGAACCTAAAAAACTGATCTTCAAAAAACTGATCCCCATAAAGGTGTAAACAATGTGCGGAATTGCCGGCGCAGCAGGAACCCCGGATAGGGAACCTGAAGTGAAAAAGATGCTTGAAATCCTCGGGCACAGGGGACCTGATGCCTGCGGGGTCCATACTGCAGGAGAAATCAGCATCGGGAACACCCTGCTGAAAATTACAGGGGATATGCCCCAGCCCCTGATCGGAAGAGGAGCCTTTGTGCTTAACGGGGAGGCTTTTAATTTCCGGGAACTGGCATTTGAAGAGGGGATCCGGACTGATTCCGATACCGAACTGCTTTTTTCAATGATAGAAACCCGGGTAGGGGAGGGAAAAACTCCCATTGAAGCTGTTTATTCCGTCCTTTCCCGCGTAAACGGGGACTTTGCTCTGGCATATGCCTGCGGAAACGAACTCGTACTTGCCCGTGATCCCGTTGGGGTAAAGCCCCTTTTTTACTGCTTCAGGGATAATATGGAGCGCAGTGAGAGTTGCAAGATCACGGGGAACACGGGGAACACGGGGAACACGGGGAACACTAAAATTGCCTTTGCATCCGAAAAAAAGGCACTCCATGCCCCGGCTTTTGAAACCGAGGGGAAGGATTCCGGGTTCAAACCTTTTTCCCCGGGGCTTGTCCTGAGCATCAATGCCGAAAACGGGGGAACCGCTGAGAGGTCCCTGAAAATCCGGCCACCTGAGAGGCGGATTTCCGAAGAACAAGAAGCTGTTTCCAGCCTCCGGGAAGCCCTTGGAAAAGCTGTGGGACTCCGTCTCACCCCCCATTCGGGAATTGCGTTTTCCGGCGGCATTGACAGTGCCCTTGTAACTGCTCTGGCCAGGAAAATAAAACCTGGCATTCCACTATATGCGGTGGGACTCCCGGGTTCCCATGATATTAGGCAGGCAGAGTACGCGGCAGAAGCCCTGGGACTGGAGGACACCCTTATAAGCCATTTCCTTTCTCCTGAGGAAATCGAAGCCGCGGTCCCGCAGGTAATTTACGCAACCGAATCCACGGACCCTATGAAAATTTCCATCGGGCTCCCGCTCTACATAGTCTCGAAAATTGCAAAGGAAAACGGGGTAAAGGTGCTCCTTACGGGACAGGGAGCCGACGAACTTTTTGGTGGATACAGGCGGCACGAGGCTTTCCTTGAAGAAGGCGCGGATGTCCTTGACCGGGAGATCTTTTCCGACATTGAAAACATTTCCACGCTCAATCTCGAAAGGGACGACATGGTCACCATGGCAAACGCCGTGGAACTGCGGGTACCGTTTCTGGACAGGGAAGTTATAAAAGTGGGACTTGCAATCCGCCCTGAACTGAAGGTCCTGAAAACGGACGGAGGATACAGCAGGAAACACGTCCTGAGAAAAGCGGCTGAAGGGCTCCTCCCTCCCGAAATTCTCCGAAAGGAAAAGAAAGCTATGCAGTACGGGACCGGGGTCCAGAAAGTCCTGGATAAGCTTGCCCGGGATGCGGGATTTCCGAAAAAAGAAGGGAAGCACATAGAAAAATACCTGGTCACGGTTGCCAGGGAAAAGGTTTTCGAGCTTTAACCGGTTTTCGAACTTAGCCGGGGTTTAACAAGAATCAAACCGGGGTGTGAACTGCAGAAAAGAACGGGAGTTGCAGCCCCCAGGCCAGAATACCGAAACAATTTTAATTTTTCAAGGCGTCAGAGTAAAAGCAGAAGCAAATCAACAACTATAAACAGTTTAATTGTTATATCCTGCATAGAAAATTATTACATTAAATTTATAATCAAGATATCAGGGGGAATTCCTTATCAAAATAGCAATTACTGGAAAAGGCGGCGTTGGAAAGACAACTTTTTCGGGCACTCTGGCAAGAATGCTTGCAAGGGACGGATACGAAGTACTGGCAATAGACGCGGACCCGGACATGAACCTGGCGTCCTCGCTTGGGGTCGAGAACCCTCCTAGACCCCTGGCAGAGTACAAGGACCTGATCCAGGAACGGGCCGGGACGGAAGGAGGAGCCTTTATCTACAACCCGAAAGTCGACGATGTCGCCGGCAAATACGGGGTCATCGGGCCCGATGGCGTCAGGATGCTCGTCATGGGCACGGTAGACCGTGGAGGCAGCGGGTGCATGTGCCCGGCTTCAGCTTTCCTGCGGGCTCTCCTGCGTCACCTGATGCTCAAGGATAAGAGCGCCGTGATCCTGGATATGGAAGCCGGAATCGAGCACCTGGGAAGAGGCACTACCAGGGGCATGGATCTCATGATCGTGGTTGTGGAACCCGGGGCCAGGTCCCTGGAAACCGCAGAGAGGATCAAGAAACTTTCCTCTGAAATAGGGGTGACTAACCTCTTCGCCGTTGTAAACAAAGGCGGATCCGAGAAAGTTATTGAAATGCTCGATAAGCTCGGCATCCCGGTCCTCGGGGAAATTCCCTTCGACACCCAGCTCATGCATGCCGACCTGGAAAAGAAAGCCCCAATTGACGTAGGCGGCGAAGCCGTGGAAGCCATCGGCAAGATCAAAGAAAAGCTAATGGTAATCGTTGAAGAAATCCGGGCCGAAAAAGCGAAAGAAAAGAAAGACAAGGAAGAGGAAAAGAAAGACAAGGAAGAGGAAAAGAAAGAAGTGAAATAAAAAGACCGGAAAATTCCGGTCCTTCTTTTTTATCCTTCTTTTTTATCCTTCTTTTTTACCCTGTTTTTTTAACATTTTTCAAGCTGAATCAAACTGAAGTCAACCCTGCCCGAAGATAATTTGGGTACGATTCAGTTGATATTCAGTCGGGATTCAATTAAAATGCTTATCAGGAGAATCCTCCATTTTTCCTTCGCTGTAAAGGATGCCCAGGAGTTTCAGCTTTTTCTCTCTTATAAGGCCATCAGTCGGATCGATTTCGAGAGCCTTATCGTAACACTCAACAGCATCTTCTAACTTTCCCATAGCTTCGAAAGAAACGCCTTTCTGATACCAGGCAAAAACATCCTCGGGGTTGATTTTAAGAACCTCGTCATAGCAGTCTACTGCTTCATCGAACTTCCCTAAATTGTTGAAGGCAAACCCCTTAAGGCACCAGATTCCCATATTATCAGGATCGATCTCAAGCGCCCTGTTGTAGCAGGCCAGGGCTTCTTCGGATTTCCCCATTCTGTCCTGAGAAAAACCTTTCTGGAGCAGGGCATCGGTACAGGCAGGGTCTAATTTCAGGGCTTCATCATAGAGCCTGAGCTTTTCGTCGTAATCATCGGCTTCTCCTGCCTTTTTTAGCAGCTGGGGGGGACTCATTACCCTGGATCCGATCTTGGATTCTCCCTCCGGGACAGCTTTCCCGGTCTCATTTGTCCGGCTTTGTTCAATCCGGTCCTGTTCATCCATTGAATTATCTTCTGTCATTGTGCAACCCTCATGTTTCCCAAATTGGGTTCTATCAGGACCCCCGTAAAATTCATTTTCCATTTTTCATACTGTTTTTGGAATATGAATAGAGGCTTTAACTCGTGTTTCCTGAGGCTTATACATCCCGATTCTGTTATTATGGAATTATATCTGTCATGCCTTATAATAACATATTTTGAAAACAGGAATATTGAGGCAGCTTCCCGGGGAAGCGGGAAAAGTCGAGCACAAAACCCTGGTCTCGAAACGCTGCCCGAAAATGCTTACAATACGGATTGATTTATTCCTGAGCTTTTCTTTTTTCCCGGCTGATTTCGGAAAGAGCCTTGAGCTTGGCTTCCTGCGCAGGAAGAAAACCCGGTTTGATTTCCAGGGCCTTATTGTAACTTTGAAGGGCTTCCCCGTACCTGTGTATTTCGGAGAGGACCAGTCCCCTGTTGTACCAGAGCCCGGGCTCGGCAGGTACGGACTCGAGAGCAAGGTCATATACATCCAGAGCTTCCTCAAAACGCCCTAACCCGGAAAGGAGGGTGCCTTTGCACGCAAGGGCTTCCAGGTAGTCCGGCCGGATTTCGAGAGCCGAGGAGTAGGCTTCCAGGGCTTCTTCTTTCCGGCCGAGGGTTAAAAGGACTGAGCCTTTCCCTGCCCAGGCTTCGGCATAGTCGGGGTTCCTCCCGAGGATCCGGCCATAAGCCTCCAGGGCTTCTTCGTACCTGCCAAGTCTCGTAAGGAGAACTCCTTTGTTGTCCCAGGCGATCTCAAAAGCCGGTTCGAGTTTGATTGCCAGGTCATAAGCCTCAAGCGCTTCTTCCAGCCTGCCCAGCTTTCCGAGGATTACTCCCCTGTTATACCAGACCTTGTAATCATCAGGAACGATTTCCAGCACTTCCCCTGTTAACTGCAGGGCAGCTTCAAACCTTCCGGCCCTGTCAAGCAGCACGGCTTTCTGGAAAAGGGCGGTGGCATTTTCCGGGTCTTCTTGAAGCATTTCAGTGCAGGTTTTCAGCTCCCCGTAAAGCGGGAAGGAAGCGTAGAGGTCCCTGACCACCCGGAAAAGGGGCACAAGCCCGTATTCTTTGCCGTTAAACGTAAAAATGCCTGTGGAAGCCTCGTAGGAGCAGGTATCCTGCACAGGTTCCCCGGAAGCCTCATCGACAGGTTTATTCTTCCTGTCCAGAAACTCCTGAAAGAAAGAATCAAGCCAGGGAAGCGCTTTCAGGTTGAAAGGGGATTCTTCCGTGATCGAAAGTATATGCCTTATTTCTTTCCGCTGCTTTTTATTGTTCCTGGCCCAGAATACCCCTGAGATTTGCCTGAATTCGGTACAGAATTTGCGGACTGCTTCACAGGTATTCCGGGAACCTGCAGGAATGTTCAGCTCCCTGAAAGCTCCAAGTGCAGCTGCGCAGTGTTCCCTGAGGTCCTCCAGATACCGTTCCGATTTTGAACCGGCTTCACCTGCTGCTACCCCCGTTCCTGTCCCCTTTCCGTAGTTCATGGTTCACTTCCTCTCTTTCCGGATTATTCGGAACTCATTTCCCTTATTTTCCGGATAAAACTTTTTTGAAAACAACAAATTAAGTTCGGGTAAAAAAGGCAATTGAAAGATATTTTAAGAGCTGAACAGTTTTGTTCAGCCCAGTTTTGTTCAGCCCTTTTTAGTGCTTGTTGAAGGGACATAGTTTGGAATTCTTACTCAAATCGGGTTTGATTTTTCCCTTTTTCGCTACAACAAGATTCACGGCTGAGCCGGGTTTTACTTTCGTTTCCCATTTAGGGTTCTGCTGAACAACGTCCCCGAAATGGACCCCGGCTACAAAAATGCTCTTTTCGGTGATTTCCCCCACGGTCAACCCGGCATCTTCCAGTATTTTCCGAGAATGGTCAAGAGGTTTCCGTATAACATTGGGAACTTCAACGCTGTTTTCTGACTCTGTTTCCCCGGTTCCTGAGGTCTCCGGAGCGCTGACTTCACTTTCCACTCCCAGCACCTCTTCCAGCACCTCGATCGCGCCACTGATCCGGAGAAGAGTCTCATTCAGGTTCTCCCTCCGGGCTTCGAGCTCAGCAAGAGCTGTTTCAATGTCGCCCAGGATCTTTTGCCCGGACTCGTATTCGTTTCTGAGTTCCTTCAAACGCTTTTCCAACTGCGCCTTCATATTCTTACGAACCCCTCTATTTTCAGTAAATTCAGATTTTGATACATTCCGGTTGAGCCTTTTATCAAACTTTTACTTTTATTCAATAATTCGGCTTTTTATTCAACCCTTTTGATTTTATCCGCTATACTTCCTTATCATCCAACCCATTTTAAGTTTTATATTCTTATGTACCAGTCAGAAAACTCTCCTGAAGCCCAACTAGCCCAAAGAACCCAACGAATACAATGAACCCAACGAATAGCCCAGGTAAAGGAGATGATAAAAAGAACCCTTGATTCTGATTTCTTTTTATTTGATCAGGACAAAACGTTATAGGAGAGGAATTTTCGTAAGGGGGTTACATTACGGAACCGGCAGATCCTGAGCAAATCGAGGAAATAAACGGATACGGAAAAGAGATAATCAAACTGCTGAAACTTGAGACATCTCCGGTCGCTGTGGGGCTCGTCCCGAAAGATGGGAAAATCCCCGAGGGGATCAAAAGGACCGAAGGGAGAATGAAGCACTGCCAGATGGTCGACCGGGTGCGAAGTTCCGGAGAAGAGTTCTATGCCCTGCTGGACGACCATGCCTGCAAAGGAGGGGCTGCAGCCCTGGGCCTCGGGTACATGCCCCCCAAACTTGCCAGCGGGGACTTTTACTACGAAAAACTGAAACATTTCAGGACTCTTGAAGCCGCCCAAAAGACGATTGAGAAAATCCCGATGATTGAAGCGGAGTCCATGGTAGGGACAATTTACGCACCCCTGGAAAGCGCAAGTTTCGTGCCGGACGTGGTGGTGATCATCTGCTCCCCGAAGCAGATGATGCTCCTGACCCAGGCAATCCTCTACAAAGAAGGGGGCAGGGTAGAGGCCGAGTTTGCAGGCAAGCAGAGCCTCTGCTCCGACGCCGTTGCCGAGCCCTACCTGAGCGGCAAGATGGGAATTACCGTGGGTTGTAGCGGAAGCCGGAAGCATACCAATATGTCGGACTCGGAACTGACCGTAGGCCTCCCTGCCAAACTTCTCAAAGACCTTGTTGAAGGGCTGAGAGTGATTATCGGGTAAGGCCCGGGGCCGAAATAATCAGCCCCGTATAATTCCGTCTCACAAAATGCCGTAAAACAGTCCATGGGTTAAAAACCCTTATGAGTCGGCAGCAAAATCCTGGAACACGAATTTCGGACTTTAAAACTCCAGAAGCTTAGAACTCCAGAAGCTTAGAACTCCAGAAGCCTTAGAACCCCAGGAAATACAGGATCACAGGCAGCAAAATAACACCCATCGCGTGTGACTTTCTGACTTTCATGAACGAGGGGAGCATCCCGATCGGGGTGGAGATAAGGAAGAGGAAGAACCCGAAAAGGCCTGTAAAGAGCAAGACCATAACGGCAAGCCCGAAGAGGACGCCGGCACATAGTTTTGTATAATCGAGTTTCCGGAGCACCCGATGGGCGTTGTTTCCTATGTAAACCGTGGAAAAGTAGGAAAACAGGGAAGCCAGGAGGACTGCGAAAAAACAGAGGAGTACGGTCGGGAGGTCGAAAGCCCCCACACCCAGGATTTCACTTACTGCTGCCATTGCCCCGCTCCGGGTCTTTCCTATGACCAGGAAGGCTACCAGCCCAAAAATCGCATTCGAGGTGTTTACCCCGGAAACCGAGACGATAAATTCCTTTGAGCTGGCAAGGAGTTCAGGGTCGGCTTCGGGGTCCCAGAACAGAGATGTCCCGCTTTTTCCGGTTTCGGCAGCTTTTTTAACGCCCTTCGGACCCGGATCTTTCCGGTCAAGATCTTTCCGGTCAAGATCTTTCCGGTCAAGATCTTTCCGGTCGAAATCCTCTTTTACGAAAAGCCGTGCCAGAAGAGCCGCAATGGAGGAAGAGACCCCTGGCAGCCAGGCGACAAGGGAACCTGCGGCGCTGCCCGTAAAAATTCCCCTCATGATTCTCTTTCGGGAAAGCTTCAACCCTGAAGTAGACTCCTCGGGAATTTCCGAACCCGTAAACAGGCTTATGACCAGCTGGGAAGCTCCGAAAAGCCCGCTGAGAAGGGGCAGGAGCACGGTTGCTGTCCCGAAATTGATAACCGGGGAAAGGAGACCCTCCCGGGCAAAGGCAAAGAGTCCCAGGAACCCTGTGATCAAAAACAGAAAGAGGGCAGAGATTTTGTACCTGTATTTTGCGAGGAGGCCCTGCCCTGGCACCTGCTCCCCTTTTTCCCCGGCAAGCATTATGAAAACAACCGAAAGCAGGACCCAGGCCATGTATTCTTCCAGGAAAGGGTATGCGGCTTTGAAAAATAAGGAGAGGGGCAGCACGAAAAGGAGGGATGCAGCCACAGAACCCGCACTTCCCAGGGCTGAGAGCCGGACCGCTTCCGCCCCGGCGCCTTCGAGGAGCAGCCTGTGTCCCGGGAGGACAGCAAGGGCAGTATCCCCGTCGGGAGCTCCCAGAAATACGGAGGGAACAATGTCATGAAAAGTATGGGAGATTGCATTTGAAAGGACAGTGATTACGATGTAAAAGGGAGGAATGCCCTGGTCTGCCAGGAAGGGAGCAAAGGCTGCAAGGGCAAGGGCAAAGTTATTCGTGTGAATCCCCGGGAGAAGTCCCGAAAAGATCCCGAGCAGGTAGCCCCCGAAAACAGCGATAAAAAGTAAAGCAAAAGAAATTTCCGGCATTTAGTTTATACCCCCGATTAAGCCTGTGCCCCCTTGAAGTCTGCCTGTAAAGCTGTATCTCCTTAAGGTCTGCTTGCAAAGCTGTACATCCTTAAGGTCTGTCTGCTGATCCCCCATGCAAATGTTAGCTAGTTGCGGCAGTCATTCGTGCGGCACCCCGTTACTGCGGTATCAGTTCAACCCTGGCCCTGCGGTCCCGGAATTAAGTCCCGGCTGCCGCAACTCCACATTATAGGGGGAGCAGGACCCAGTTGAAAAGCAGTTTGCCTGAATATGCGCCAAACATATTCAAGTTTTTTTCTATATATAGTTATTTGCGACCTTGCGAAGTGACACTTGAGTAAATTATACCGGATTTTATGATAAAAAATGCACATCGGGTAACATAAAAAGATATGCTCCGGAATGGTTCTGGCAAGTTAAGTTAATTTGACCAAAGCCGGAAATCCGGAGGTTTCAGGGAATTTTTTGTGTATATAAAGTTTTCTATGTGTTTATGAAGTTTTTCCAAACCCGATGCCTTCCTGCCCCACACATGTAAGTAATTATAGTTGTAACTGCAAACAATTTAAGTTTCCTGATCAGATCAGTGACTTGAAAATTTTGAATGCGATTTATCACATCAAGGAAAAAGAAAAATCAATTCCATTTATGTTTTATATCTTATAGATAAAGTATTAAATGCAGTTTTAAATGCTATTATTGAATGGGGTTCATGAGAGCATTTAGCTGAAAAACAGCAGAATAAGGGAATATGAGGTTCGCCATTCCTCAACCCCTTACCTCCATAGGCGATTAAGTCCCTGATGAGGGGCTGGCGAGGTGTGCCATTCCTTGCCCCCCAAGGTCAGATGGACTCAAGGCGGAAACCGGAGAAGATGAGGTTTGCCATATCCTTACTCTCCGATCCAAAAATCGTCAAAACCCGTGGTAGAAGTGAGAACAACCCTCTCTCAAACTTTTTTCAATCTCACTTCTATTCCACTCCATTTTACTTTTCTACAGTCTTTAGAATATGCAAAAATTTAGAATCTGCATTCTCTTTTTATAAGTTCACAGCAAATAGAGACCGGGGATTAATTATCAGTTCCGGGAAATAAGCTTAAAATAAATTTCCGGCGGCTGAACTGGAATTTATGGGGGAGTACATTATAGAATCCTATTTACTGTCCGAGGCCTGCGTTCTTAAACATGACTGGCGCCTCTTTGACATTGAAAAGCAGCTGAATATCCTGCGTTACATAAACCCGGTGAATGCGGGCAGGGAAAAGGCAAAGTTCCTGAGGGCATACGCCGCCGGCAAATCCTACGACCCTATCTTCGAATACGAGGAGCCGGGCCCGGAAGTCAGGGATTTTTGCAGGAAAATGGAGCGGATAAGGGGTAAACTGGAAAACTGCAGGGCTTCTTTCTTTGCTCCCGGTTACATCGAAAAAATTGACCGGCTCCGAAAACTGGCTGAACTCCTGAAGCACAGGGATTCTCCCGCTTTCGGGCCTGAGCTTGTAGCTCATTTCGGGACCCCCTCAGGAAAGGTCCTCCGGGAAGCCGGAAGAAACCTCAGGATGTTTCAGGCTGCGGACGAGCCTGAAAACCTGGACTCGGCTGCGGTGCGCAGGATTTTTGAAAACGAACTTAAGGCTTACGGCCTGGAATGGGAAGTCAGGCCCTTTCTTGAAGGCGGGGCGAAGCTGGCTGTCAACTCCACCCGGGGGGAAGTATACGTTGACCTTTCCGCCCGTTTTTCCGAAAATAGTATCAAACGATACCTTTACCATGAAATCCGTACCCACGTTTTCAGGGCTGAAAACGGGAAAAGGCAGCCCCTTACTATTTTCCTCTCCGGTTTTCCGGGCTACAGTGAAACCGAAGAAGGGCTCGCCGTCTACAACGAATACGCAAACGGCCTTCTGGACCCCGAAGCCCTCAGGAAATACAGCGCAAGGGTAATAGCAGCTTCAATGGTCCCCCATGCCTCCTTTTCTGAAATTTTTGAAGAAATGCTTCGGTACTTCCCCCCGGAAAAAGCCTACACGATTACCCAGCGGGTCAAAAGGGGAATGATAGATACATCCCTTCCCGGAGGCTACACAAAAGACTACATCTACCTGAGCGGCTTTCTGAAAGTCAGTGACTTCCTGCAAACCCAGCCCTCTAAAACCGCTGCTCTGAAAGTCCTCTACTGCGGAAAAATAGGCATTGAAAACTTTGAAATGGCCCGGGACCTGTTCGAACGGGGTGTCCTGAAAACGCCGCGCTACTCTCCAGAAATGGAGCGCCCGGCTCAGAATGCCATCCTCTGAAACCTGTGATCTCCAGAACTCCCGATCTGCCTCCGAAAACCGGACTTTCCTCTCAAAAAATGCATTTCTCAGTCATCTGGATGCACTTTTTGGTTATCACAATACCTTTCTTCAGTCATCTGGATGCACTTTTTGGTTATCACAATACCTTTCTTCAGTCATCTGGATGCACTTTTTGGTTATCACAATGCACTTCAAAACCTATTTTTTAGAATATTTCGCAAATTTAGTCGTAAGGTTGCTTCTCCGGGTGAAAAATCTGCTTCTTTTCAATTATTTTCAAGGAAAGGCCGCTCGCCTGCGTCGAGCGTGGGGTGGGCACGGGTTTGCCATCTAAACAGTTACTCGGATTTTTAAGACATATCTTTAAAATGGCTGGAGGTTGCAGGTCCTTTTTTCAAAAACAAGTCCTTACAAAGGTCCCGAAGGCTTTCATCAGGCGCAGGGAATTGCCGGAGAGCACGAGCTTTTTCAGTACGACCGAGGGGTGGTCCATGTCCCCGTATTCCGTGATCGTTTCAAGGATTGAGGGAGTGTTCAGGGAAGCTATCAGTTCGTTCAGCTGTCTGTCTTCCAGTTTTCCTATGTGGTCATGGACTTTCATGCCGATTTCAAGCTCTTTTCCAGGCGTTTTTCGCCAGAGCCGGTCGTATTCAAAAAGTCTTCCTGAGCCGGTGTTTCCTTCAAGGGCGGCTTCGGCAGCGACTCTTCCTGCGATTTTGGCGGCAAGGGCTCCGGGATAGACTCCTCCCCCGGAGGTGGGTTTTGCCTGCCCGGCAGCGTCTCCTACTATAAGCACCCCGTCAGTTGATGTTTTTTCCGGGGGGCCAATGGGAATGCCTCCAACCACGAAATCCAGCATACCCCCACCGTACCTGGCTTTTACGTGGGGGTTCGAACAGAGGAATTTTTGCAGGCAGGAAAAGGGCGTTTCCCCCTGCCCCAGCAGTTTTGGTTCCACGGCAAGCCCGATTCTGGAAATCTTTTCGTTCAGGGGCACGGTCCAGGCAAAAAAGCCCGGAGCCGGAGAACCCGGGAAAAGTTCGACAAAGGCGCTGTCCTCGGAGGCGTAGGGAGCTTCGACCTGGACCCCGGGGAGCACACGTTCCGGCATCCCCAGTCCCGCATACCGGGCTATCCGGCTTTTCACGCCGTCTGCTCCTATCACCACCCCCGCGTTTATGACTTCGGGTTCGCCGTTCCTTAGGACCTTTAGTTTTACAAAAGGATCTTTTTTCCTGCCTTCTTTCCTGGCAGTTTCTTTTTCGTATTCATTTTCGGCTCTCAGGTCTGCTTTTTCGAGTCCTGAATATTCAAGTCCTGATTGTTCAAGCCCTACAGCCTTTGTTCTGAGTGAGAGCTCGACTCCCTCCTCGACTGCCAGGGTCGCCAGGGCGCGGTCGAAGTTTTTTCTGGATACAACGTAAGCCTTGGTTTGTTTCCCGTTGATTGGGAGGGACTGCCCGTCGGGAGCATGGACAAAAGCCCCTCGCACGGAATTGAACACGAACTCGTCCGAGGGCCTGACGTCGCATTCCGCAACCGCTCTTGTGCTAAGGAGCCCGGTACAGCCTACAGGCGAGCCTATGGAGGAGTGCTCTTCCACGAGGAGGACCTTTGCCCCGTGCTTTGCGGCATACCGGGCGGCAGTGGAACCCACCGGACCGGCGCCCACGACGACTACATCATAATTCATGCTGGACCCTTCAAATAATCTGATATAAATATCAATCTCAATATATAAATACTGGTTCTGTGTATCTTGCAGGTATTGTGCGTATCTCAGGTAATTTGATATACCGATAAACGTATCCTTCCTGAAAAACTGAACGATAACTTACTTAACCGTTTTCTCTGAATCAGACCAGTGCTATCCATGCCGCAGAAAAAAGACAAGTTCCGATCTCCTCGCCCGAAAAGGCCGGGAAATGTTCCGGGAAATAAAAGTCCCCGGCCTCATGACAAGATGACTGACAAGAAGACTGACAAGAAGGTTCAGGCTTCAAGGAAAAAAACCCCTAATAAATTCGGCAGTTCTTCTTTTACAAAGGAGCGCAGCCAGGAAAACCGGAAAAGGCAGAAAGAGTCCTTGACTCATAAGGGACCATCCGGGAAACCATCCGGGAATAACTCAGGCAGGCGTTTTGAGTACGAAAACGACAGCATTTTCTGGTGCAGGGAGTGCAACCTGCCTTTGATAGGGGAGGAGTGCGGGATTTGCGGCACGAAAGGTTTTCCAATAACCCTCTCCCAGCCCGCCGACGTCCGTTTCTGTTCCCCCTATGAACGGGAAGTCCTGACAGAGCAGCTTCTGGCGGTTTTCGGCTGCGATCCCCTGGGGGACCGGATTCTCCTCCTTAACAAAATCCCGGGGGAGGACAAGACCGATGAAATCATCGTGGACGGGCTGCACTTCGGGGTGCTCCGCTTCGAGCTTTCGAAAATGGACTACGTGTTTGAGCCTTCCGTGGAAGGAGCAAAGTTACTCCTGCAGCACGGAGCAGGACAAAAAGTCGAACTGAAAAAGACGAAAAACAAACACCTGAACGGAAAAAACGTGGATGCCGGGCTGGTGGAGTCTTTTTCCGGGGACATGAAGGCAGGGGACTTCGTGCTCGTGACTGCGGGCAACCTTAGCGGATACGGGATTTCTTACATCAACGGTTCGGAATTTGACTCTAAAAAAGATTCAGGCGAAAAAGTCCTCCGTGTAAGAAAAATCGACAGTTCGGAGGCTTTTCTTCATAAAAAAATCCCTTCCATGACCTCCTGTATCGAGGCGAACAAAAAATATCTCCAGGCCCTCGGGAAAAATGCCATCAATGCCATCCGGGGAATTGCAAATCGGAATGAGTACAGGAAGTTGCCGGTTTACGTCTCCTTCAGCGGGGGAAAAGACAGCCTTGTGGTGCTTGACCTTACCCGGGCCGCTCTCAAGAAAAGGGAATTCAAGGCATTTTTCGTGAACACCGGGATCGAGTTTCCGGAAACGGTTGAGTTTGCCAGGGAGTATTGCCGGGAGCAGGGTGTCCCATACGAGGAAATGAATTCCGGGAATGCGTTCTGGGAGAATGTGGGCAGGTTCGGGCCCCCTGCAAAAGATTTCCGCTGGTGCTGCAAGGTCTGTAAGCTGGCGTCGGCAGGGGACATTGAGGCAGGGAAAAATGTCCGCGGGAAAGAAACTGAAGGAGCCCTGTCCGGAGACGGACCCGAGGCATCCCGATCCGGGGCCGGAATTGAGGCATCTGCCCGCAAAGCCGGGCCCGGCGCAGACTCCGTGGCATACCTGACCGTTGACGGAAAAAGGAAGCATGAGTCTTTTTCACGGGCAAAGATCGCAGCCAGTGAAACGAACCCCTTTGTCCCGAACCAGCTCAACATCTTCCCGGTCCGGGACTGGAGGGCGCTTGAGGTCTGGCTTTATATCCACTGGAGAGGGCTTGCCTACAACCCCCTGTATGACCAGGGCTTTGAAAGGGTCGGCTGCTGGCTCTGCCCGTCGGCCCTTGCGGCTGAATACGAAAGGGTAAAGGAACTGCACCCTGAGATGCATGAGAGGTGGAACACTTTTCTCCTTGACCGGGCAAAAAGCCTGGGCCTTTCGGAAAAGTTCGTCGAGCACGGGTTCTGGCGCTGGAAGGAGCTGCCCCCCAAGATGCTGAAACTGGCCGAAGAGCTTGGAATTTCCGTCCTTCCCGAAGAAAATGCCGAAGCTTTTGAAATCGAGGTCGTATCCGGGATCTCTCCCTGCAAGGCAGGGGGCTTTTCCGTGGAAGCCGGGGTAAAAGGGGTCAGACTGAAGGAAGCTGCCGAATTTCTGAACGTGCTCGGCCCGGTGGTCCGGGCGGAAGAACTGGGCATGCTGCTCGTAAGGACCGGGACAGGGACTGTGAAGTTCTTTTCGAACGGGAACCTGCTGGTAAGCTCGGACACGAAAGCCAGGGCAGTTCACCTTTTTAAGGAGACTGCAAAACAGTTCGCAAGGCTTTCCCGCTGCACCGGCTGTGGGATATGTGAAAAAGCCTGTCCCGTGGGCGCTGTCGCTGTCAATGGAAATGAAGTACGCGTAAGTGATGCCTGTATCAGGTGCGGGAAATGTACGGAAGCCTGTGTAGTGACCAGGTATTTCGACAGGCTTTTTCCGGACTTTGATGAAAAATTAAAAATCTAAGAACGCTATATTAATACTGATTAAATACTGGTTATGAATCAGTGGGAATGCGCTAGAGGACTGGGTAGGTAGGAATACTATTATATTTTTAGATAGGTTATTATTATATTTCTCAAATGGCAGAGACTTTAGTAGAAGCGATGTTTTAAAATTGAATTACTGTACTAATTGGATTCTCATATAAATCCTGGTAAACTGAATTCCTGTATGGATACTGGTAAACTGAATTCCTGTATGGATACTGGTAAATAAAATCATCTTGCTGGAATGGGAAAAGTAAGCCTCTCCGGAAGAAAGTAATTATCCTGGTAAAGAAAGTCAACTACCCCTGAGCTAAACAGGCTGTCCGACAATTCAATTTCAGGGCAAAATCATGTAAAAAAGAAGGCATTTAAAGCATTTAATTAGAAAAAGAAGGAATTTGAAAATTACTACTGGTAATTATCGGACAGCCTCTAAACCCAGGGGTTTCCGGCTGAGGTTTTATGAAGTTTAATCAACCCTATGACGGAGTTAGCCAGCTGATTGAAAGCCGCTGGAAGATCGCAGCGGCTCTGGTGATAGCTGTGCTTTTGTATTTTGCCTTTTTAATCATGATCCCTCTGGCAGACGGGGTCGTGCTGGGGCTGGTGTTTGCTTATATTGCCAGACCTATCCGCATGAAGTTCAAAAGGTATAAGAAATTAGGGTCGCTGGTAGCCAGTACCTGCATCTTCGTTCCCATCATATTCATTGTCGGAGCAGGTGTTGTTGAGATCCTGCACCAGATTTCCTGGATCATTGACAACCAGACTGTGGTCATAGGCGGTATCTTTGATTTTGTGGGTGCTCTGGAAATCCCGGCGAGGTACCTCGATCAGATTAATTCGGCTGTATGGTCTCTTTTTTCCTCGCTTCTCCCTGCAATCGGGGGGATTGGAATTATTTCCTATGCCCAGAGCATAAGTTTGTTCGTAATAAATTTCATCGTTTCCATAGTCCTCTGCTATTTTCTGCTTTCTGACGGGGACAGGCTTTACTGCGCCTTCCTTGCAGTCGTGCCTGAGGAATATCAGGGTACCGTAAACAGGTATGCATCCCACCTGGACCTGATCCTGACCGGCGTCTTCATAGGAAACGCCTATGCGGCCCTGATCGTAAGTGTGACTTCCGTTGTGGTTTTCTATGCTTTCGGGCTCTCCCATGTGCTTGCGCTTGCAACCCTTATCTTCATGGCGTCGATAATTCCTCTCTTTGCAGGGTATATGGTGCTCGTCCCCCTGACGGTGCTGCGCTACTTTGACCAGGGTTTCGAGAGCGCGCTCATCTTCTTCGTGGTTTCCTCTCTTGTCATCTACGGCCCCCCCGAACTGATCCTCCGCCCCTACCTGACCAGTCTAAAGTCCAACATCCATCCCATGTTCCTGATGCTTGCCTTCCTGGGAGGGGCTTTTGTTGGCGGAGTTGCGGGCTTTTTTGCAGCTCCGATCCTGCTCGGGGCTCTGGTGGCAGCGTACAGGGTTTACCAGGAGACCATGCACCCCGAGCTTATGGAAAAAGCCGACCCAAACCTCAAGAACCTGGGATACAACTGTAAGAAAGAGACATGTGAAAAGGCGCCGTAAAGAGCTTGTGCAGTGAAGAGTCTTTTTTTTCTTTTTTTTCTTTTCCTGCAAAAGGGAAATAGTCCGGAAAAGGGGAATTTAAAGGCAAGTATGACCTGCATTTTCCTGGAAGATTGGCGCTTTGGAAAATCCGGGGAGTTACCTGAGGCCCTGAAAGCTATCGGTATTCTCCCTAACTGAGCCGGGATCCAATGATGCTATTTGATCTGGTTTTTAATGCCGGGCAATCCCTTTTCATGAAGTTTAATTCAAAAAATTTAACGGCATTGAATATTTTTATACCTTTATAATATTCACTTTAATTAAAGTGTTTTAGGGGAGCATTGAATTTGAAGCGATTATGATATATATTTTCATGTACTTATAAAAAAACGTAGATTGAGAGTTAAAGGGTTTCCTCTCAATCTCATGGGTTGGATCATTGGTAGGAGCCGGAAAGTGGGAACATCGGGCTCCTATCCACTACTTAAATAATAATTTTCTCATCGCCTTCCTGTTTTTTCTAACGTTTTTATTTAAAATAAAACTTGTGAGCGATTCTAAAAAAAATTTGAATCTCATGGAGTTCTATGCCGCACTTATTTTTGGCCACACAGCAAGCGATTTGATAAAATACCGTAATCTATTTTCAGTCACGGTTCTGTTGAGTTCCCTGTCTCGGGGAGTTCCTGGATCCGGAAAGTTCCTGGACCGGGGTGTACTACGTATCATATCTTCTTCCAAAAACATCAGCGGTTTTGAATTTTGCTGGAATTTTATCGGAATTTTGCCGGAATTTTGCCGGACCCATGTCTCTGTGAACGGAAATATTCCGGTAAAAGGGATTGCTTTATATCACTGTACGCTGTTAGCACTGTCATATATTCTTACTTCATTTTCGGAAACCTGAACAGGCCCGCTGTGCAGGCCGCATGCTCCCAAAAGGCATGCAATCAAAAAATTAATCAACAACCCTAACTTTATCTGGAACTTGACTTCAGTGGTTCCGAGAGCACAGGTGATTCAATGCAATTATTGCTTATTCATTCTGATTATATCGAATACGAAACCAAAAAACAGACTCCGGTAGCTGAAAAAATCGAAGACTCCTTAAAGTCCGGAAGGCTTGAAGAGGCCCTCACCGCGTTCATGGCTGTGGAGAGTGCAGACGAGACGAACCCCGAAGAAACAATCGGAAAGGCGGTCTCGGAAATCGAAAAGGTTGCATCCCAGGTCAAGACCGACCGGATAATGCTCTATCCTTACGCTCACTTAAGCTCGGACCTTTCTTCCCCGAAAGTGGCGGTTAATGTCCTGAAAGGCATCGAAGCTGCCCTTTCCGCTAAGTATGAGGTCAAGCGCGCTCCCTTCGGCTGGTACAAGGCTTTCAAGATAAGCTGCAAGGGCCACCCCCTCTCCGAACTGTCCCGGACCATCCGGCCTGAGGGGGCAGCTCCGGCCGTATGCGGGGAAAAGGTTGTTGTAGCTGAAGAAAAGGAAGAAGTAGTTTCCGAAGCCCTGAAAGCTGAAGGTAGCGCGAGGTCTTACTGGCGCATCCTGACCCCTGACGGGGAACTCCATGAGATCGAAGGCTTCGACCTTTCTCCTTACCCGAAACTTCAGGATTTTGTGAATTATGAGATTTCCAAGAGCAGGGCAGTAAAGGAAGCCCCGCCCCATGTGGAACTCATGCGCAGGCTCGAACTTGCAGACTACGAACCGGGGTCCGATTCCGGGAACATGCGCTACTATCCCAAGGGCAGGCTCATCAAGTCCCTGATGGAAAACTACGTGCTTGATGTAGCATCCGAATTCGGGGCAATGGAAGTGGAAACTCCCCTGATGTACGACATGAACCACCCGACCCTGAAAAAATACCTGGACCGCTTCCCGGCAAGGCAGTACTCCATCGAGTCGGACAAGCGCCACATGTTCCTGCGTTTTGCAGCCTGCTTCGGGCAGTTCCTGATGAACCACGACATGACGATCTCTTACAAGAACCTCCCCCTGAAGATGATCGAAATGACCCGCTACAGTTTCAGGAAGGAACAGCGGGGAGAACTCGTGGGTCTCAGAAGGCTCAGGGCTTTTACAATGCCGGATATGCACTCCCTCTGCTCGGACATGGGTCAGGCCGTGGACCAGTTCATGCAGCAGTACAAGCTCTGCATCAGCGTCCTTGATAACATGGGGATCGATCTCGATGACTACGAGGTTGCAATCCGTTTCACGAAAGACTTTTACGAGTCTAACAGGGATCTGGTTAACTCCATGGTAAAAACCGTGGACAAACCCGTGCTCGTGGAAATGTGGGACACCCGTTTCTTCTACTTCGTGCTCAAGTTCGAGTTCAATTTCGTAGATGCCCTTGCCAAGGCAAGCGCCCTTTCCACCGTCCAGATCGATGTGGAAAACGCCGAACGTTACGATATCTCTTACATTTCCTCCGAAGGCAAGGCCGAAAGGCCCACAGTACTCCACTGCTCCCCCAGTGGGGCAATCGAGCGCTGCATCTACGCCCTCCTTGAAAAAGCCGCCATGGAAACCGAAAAAGGGAAAGTACCCATGTTCCCGGTCTGGCTCTCCCCTACTCAGGTCAGGATCATCACTATCTCCGAAAAACAAATGGACTTTGCAGAAGAAGTTTCAAAGAAGCTGGGCTGCAGGGTGGACATTGATGACAGGGAACTTTCCATCGGGAAAAAGATCAGGGAAGCTGGCAGGGAATGGGTCCCCTATGTAGTGGTTATCGGGGATACGGAAGTCGAGGAAGGCACGATCAACGTGACCATAAGGGCCGAATCCGAACAGAAGAAGCCCATGAAAGTCCAGATGACCCCGGAAGAACTCAAAGAAAGGATCGGGGCAGAAACCGCAGGCAAGCCGTACAAAGGGCTGCCGCTTGCAAAATACCTCTCGGAAAGACCGAAGTTCCTTTAAACTTCCGGTTTTTTCCATTTTTCCCTTTATTCCTTTATAGAGCCAGGGTTAAAATGTAAGAATCCCTGCTCTTTCTTTAAGTTTTTCTTTGTAATCCGGAATAATTTATATATCTCTCCGATCAATTAATTGAATATCAGTTGTAACTGAATTTTAGTTTAATTGAATCTTAGTTTAATTGAATTTTAGTTTAATTGAATTTTAGTTTAATTGAATTTTAGTTTAATTGAATTTTAGTTTAATTGAATCTTAGTTTAATTGAATCTTAGTTTAATTGAATTTTAGTTTAATTGAATCTTAGCTTACTTTTGGCGATAAACCCTTGATTATACTTTCTGAATGGTATGGATAAGGGGCCGGACAGATTGTGGGATTATTTTTCAATATTTTTCGTTTGTGTGCGGTATTAATACCGTTTACCGGAAGGCTGTTTGATAGCCTTTGCATTGATTCCAGGAAAATCCCAAAAAGCATGATTCATTTAGAGAAGCGCAGGGACCCGGTGTACCGCAATTACCAGGGGGACACACGGACACGCCCAAAAAGCATGCTCCATTTAGAGAAGCGCAAGGACAGCGTATAAATGACAATTTCAGGTAAGGCCGTGGTCGGCATGGAAACCGTTGAACTGGAACCTTTACGGAAAGATAAGCAGAGGATCTTTGAAGATATCCTGCAGTATTTCGAGACTCAGCAGAGGGGCTACATCAAGGTCCCCACGGGCTGGGGAAAGACCTTCCTCTCAAAGCATATCATGAATAAATACTATGAGGAGGGAAAGTTCGTGCTTTTCCTTGTCTCGAAAAATAATCAGCTCCTGACCCAGACCTATTACGATAGGAAAAAGGACCGTCCCCTTTTCCCAAACAGTGCTATCCTTTCCTCGGCACACAAGACCGATCGAGATGAGCTTCTGAATAAACTGAAGGAATTTGAGACAAGGGAAGAGAAAGGAAATGATAAAGGGGGGATAAAAGGAAAGCAGGTGAAGGAAAGTAATGAAAACGCCGAAGGTTTTGTGCTCTTTGCTTCTCTCCAGACCGTGCTCGGAAAGCAAAGTGCGGAGATCAAAGCCCTGCTTCTGGAATATGCCGACCTTGTGATAGTGGACGAGATCCACAATTTCATCAACAACAGGGGCAATGATTTCCTGAACGCGTTTGGGGACCGTCCCCGGGTCCTGGGGATGACCGCGACCCCGTTCCAGGGGGTTGTGGGAAACGTCAAGTTCGTGGACGAGATTTCCGGGGACATGCGGGAGGTCTACGCTAAAAGTTTGCCCGAATGTATCCTGGACGAAGAACTGGCTAACCTGAAGTATACGATTGCCGAGAGCAGCGAAGACATCCTGGAGGTCTTTGACTTTGAAAAAGGCCTGGCAGAACTTGATCGGCAGGACCTTTTTCTGGACTGCAGCACCGCAGATAAAATTAAGAAAGTTATCAGGCGGACCGGGCTTGCAAAAGAGGTGTACGAGTCCAAAATCCGGAGGGGAAATGCAAAGACCCTGGTTTTCTGCGCCC
Organism: Methanobacteriota archaeon; assembly: GCA_016841265.1. GTDB lineage: Archaea > Halobacteriota > Methanosarcinia > Methanosarcinales > Methanosarcinaceae > MTP4. The sequence continues at coordinate 23,724 of JAENZL010000019.1, forward strand.
CGGTCCGGAAACAGGTCTACGGGGTTGGCAGCGAGGGCGAGAAGATTAACGCCTTCCACGCCAAGCTCGCATCAGCAATCTTCAATGAGGAAATCGCCGCCGAAGAGTTCGAAAATGATCCGGACCCCGTACTTCCCCTGAGTTTCGACAACTACGCCGCGCCCGGGATTTTCAAGGCTGCGGCTTTTATCTCTTCGGAACTCTCAAAGGATGAACAAAAAGCCCTCCTCGAAGCTTTCAGGGACCCGGAAAAGGCTCCTTTTATCCTCTGCACCGTGGGCATGCTGATTGAGGGCTTCGATTTTCCTGCCCTTGAAGCCCTTGTCCTCCTCAGGCCCACTCTCAGTATGCGCCTTTTCGAGCAGCAGCTAGGAAGGGTAACCCGGCTCTCCCCGGAAACGGGCAAAAAGAGGGGAAATATCTTCGAAATTGCCGACAACATCGATTCCCTCTACCAGCACTTCGGAGATGGGGTTTTCGGAGGGGAGAAAGTCGAGCAGATCCAGATGCTCCAGCCTGAAATCCGCCTTGAGGAACTCTTCTCCGAAGGGGATGCCGCCCGGGCAATCAGGGAAGGGAGAATCGAGCTGAAAAAGATCGATTTCAGTGCCGGTAAAAAAGGTCCTGGCGGGGAAAAACGTGGAGGAAAAGGTGGAGGAAAAGGGAGTGGCAGAGGTAAATCCGAAGGTTCGGAACTCGTGGAGGTCCCTGTACGCCTCCCGCCAACAGCTCTCCGGGTCAGGTATTATTCCCGCCTGCTGGCTTTGACCGAGGAAAGAGACATTGGGGCTTTTGAGAGGGAAAAACGGGAACTCATGCGCGGAGCTCTCAGGTTCAGGCTCCGGGATGCCGGGGATGCCGGGGAACTTGTCGAACTGGTCGCTTTCGTCAACAAACTCAAGCGGGAAGCCTACGAAGACCGTCGCCTTAAAGACACCTCAAGAAAGCACAAGCCAAAAGTCTTTGGGGAAGTGGAATGGCTCCTGAAACTCCAGGCCCTAAACTCCCTCAAATATTCCAGTAAACACCTATCCTATCAGGAAAAAGGCAGGATCCTGAAGACCTTGGGCTTCGAACCCGATTTCAGACGGATAGACAGCTTCCGGCTCAAATGCCTGAAAATCGGTTCCGCCCAGAAGACCCTTCCCGAACTCCTGAAAGTGCTCGGCTTCGTGCATCGCCTCTCCTCGGAAGAAACCTACCAGTTCCTGGACAAAAAGAAAAAAGAACAGTGGAAACGCGAATTCATGCCCGCGGTCTACTGGGGCTTCTGCTTCATTGAAGACTCCCCCGAGCTCAAGGAGCTATTCGAGTCCACGGAATGGGACCGCAGGGTTAAGAATATAATCAGGCAGAAATGAAGGGCGAGGGGAGAAGTGGGTTTCAGGAAAGGAGGGTAAGGTTTTGGGCAAAAATGAGATTCAGGGCAAAAATGACCAGGCAATTAGAATTGTTCAACTGTGTATTTTATAGATTAGTAGTAAACAGAGTCAATCATATTTTACAGAACTTTCGCTACACTGCCAAAATCAATAACTAAAAACATGAAAGGGTCATATGAACCTATCTTAGTTCCGCATTTTTAAGCACATAACTGCCGCTTGATGTCGAATTATGTGCTTAAACTTAAGCATATCGTACGCAAGGTATAATCTCTAAAACCGTAACATCCGACCTCACAGATTTGCGCAGAAATATATATGCGCCTAAAAAGGCGGAAGTTAGGATCAAGGCAAACAACTCTGGTAGGATTCAGAAAATTTCTTTCTGAATGGAGTGTCAAGAAAGAATTAAAAAGTAAATAATTTATTCATTGAAGAGAAATTCATTCATGTCTTAGGAAGTGATAGGTTGGAAGAGGTTACTGAGAATCCTGATTTTCAAATTAATATGAAATCTGATGAAGTGGAAGAGTTTTCTGAATTTTGGCAGGATCAGTGCTATAAACTGTATAGTTCAATTAAAACGAGTTTACCTGAAGGTTCAATCGAGCATACGATAAAAGGGGGAGATGAAGGAGACAGGCTTGATAGAATTGATTTGTACAGCACGTTGGTAGTTTTCGGTGTAACTTTAAAGATATTTCGCAATGTAGTTCTGGATTTTATAAAAAGCTGGCTGAAATACAGGCCTAAAGCTCAGATTATTCTTGGTTGTGAAAAAGATCCTCAAATAATAATTGACAATTTATCTTTACCTGAATTAGAAAAGTTTCTGCAAAAAAACCAGTATCTAAAAATCTGTGAAGCTTTAAAACTATTTAGGGATTCTAAAAAGTAATGGGTAAATTACATGTCTGGAAAGAGACTCGGGCTTGTAATAGGAAACAACTATCCAGGTTCAGAGAATGAGTTAAAATTTGCAGTAGCTGATGCTCTACAAATGAAAGAAGTTCTTCTGAACAAAGATATATGTGGATTTGATCAAGTTGAGAAATCCATAAATGAACCATGCTTAGAGGCAAAAATTAAAGCTGAAAAAATTTTTAGTTCAGCAGGTGCGAATGATCTAGTTTTAATTTACTTCTCAGGGCACGGGAAAAAGCTGGATTTCAATAGTGAGCTTTGCATGCTTTTTAAAGATACATGTGAAGAAGCTTTGCTGGCAACTTCCTTCACTTTTGGATTCATTAATGAAATCAGAAAATATCCTCAGTTAAGGTCAGTTGTTATAGTCCTTGATTGTTGCTACAGTGGTGTTGCTGATATTAGAGGTGATGACCTTACTGATGCTTTTAAATACTGCTCTGGAATCGGTACCGTTCTACTTACCTCAACAGGAAAAACGGGTTCCATGTCTGCAAAAGAAGATAAGGACTTGGAACATGGAGTTTTTACCCACTTCCTTCTCGAAGGTTTAGAAACAGGTTCAGTAGCTACTAATAACGATGGATACATTTCTATCGATGACCTTTACAAGTACGCTCGCGATAAAACAACAGAAAGGTGTTCACAATCTCCTAAAATGGGTGGAAACATCGAAGGAGACATATTCATTGGGAAAAATCCCATGAAAATTATTGAAATTGAATACAATGAAAAAAAGAGCAAATTGATACGCGAATATTCTGGAATGCTTAAAGCCCCTATAACGAATGTATCTTTGACGATTCTAAAGAATAAGTATTACGAACCTTCATTACTGGGACCTCACGATGTGACTATTCTCTCCAACCTTGAATCTCTTCTGAATGGAGAAGTTTCGCCCGAAAATTACACTGATATTGTTTGTTTCTGGAAAGGCATTGGTAATGGAGCCTCTGATCAAAAAAATTCAATTCCACAAAGCCCAATGGTTGGATTTTTTGCTGAAGAAAAAAACGAATCCCCGGAAATAGACGAAGAATACGAAACTTCTGACATATTTACAAGTAAAACTACAGGCATGAAATTCATAAAAATTCTCGAGGGGGATTTCATGATGGGGTCAAAGGAATATCACAATGAGAAACCTGTGCATAAAGTAAAAATCACTAAACCGTTCTATTTAGGCAGGTATCCTGTGACTAAAAAACAGTGGACAAAGGTAATGGACAGCACTCCCTCACATTTTGAAGGTGGCAATAATCCTGTTGAGCTGGTTTCTTGGGATGATGTTCAGAATTTCATCAAAAAGTTAAACCAGATGGAGAGTACTGATAAATACCGCTTGCCTTCGGAATCTGAATGGGAATATGCATGTCGTGCTGACACTACAACAATATATTACTTTGGGGATGATGAATCAAAACTTGGCGGTTATGCATGGTATTCTGGCAACTCTGGCAGAAGGACTCATCCAGTAGGTATGAAGAAACCAAATTCCTGGGGACTTTATGATATGAATGGTAATGTTTGGGAATGGGTTCAAGACATACGGCATGATGATTACGATGGTGCTTCTTCTGACGGGAGTGCATGGGAAGATGGAAATAGTTCCCGCCGTGTGTTACGGGGCGGCAGCTGGAGCAACTTAGCTAGGGGCTGCCGGTCTGCAAGTCGCAATTACCGTCGCCACGATTACCGCAAAGATAACTTAGGTTTTCGTGTCCTTAGGGAAATTTAACCACTTTACACTTTACTGTGCGACAAGAAGGCTAAGCTTGATCCGGTGGTTCGAAAACCTGATGTTGCGACATTGCTAAACCTGAGGTACTGAATCAACGTGAAGGCTCTGAGTTTTATTTTTCAAATTTATGGAGGTTATTGGACAAAATCAGATAAATATACTTAGATTTTGAAAGTGTTGGCATTAATTCCTTGCTATAGCATATTCTATGCTAAACAAATTAGAAAATTTGATTTTAGCATTTGTAATAAAACTTTAAGACACTATGCCACCACATGTGCATTATTAAGGCAACCCTAACTGATATTTAAATCAGAGAAATTCCTGAAGATCTCCAAACTAGCTATTGAGCATGTTAGGAATTTGAATCTTCCAGATATTTCATGCTTTCTGGGAATTCGTACATCCAGAAACCTTGAGGATTATTTAGAAATATTCATAAACATAATAAAAATTTTAAATATTTCCTTTTATGTGAGTTTTATTGATGTTGGACTGGTTTCAGACCTAATGAATAGGGTGTGTAATAAATGACATATTTAAAATTTCCCGATTACATTTACGCGGTTGGTGGCGCAGGTAAAGAAATAATATTACATATGCTTGAGAATGAATGGATTTTAAAAGAGATACTAAAACCAGACCCGAATCCAAATTTTTGCAAGATAATTGTCGTTGATACAGCTTTTGCTGAGGTAAATCTGGATAAACAACGTATAATAGAAATTAAAAGAAAGAAAGATGAGATAAGGTCAGAATACCTTCATGGACTCACAGAAAAGCAAAAAATATATTGTAGAATTGGAGATCTGGAAATTGATTATGAACTTATAACGAAGTACATGCAATCTCCTGCAAATCTTGTACGTGAAAATGTTAGAGAGAATATCTTGAAATTTACAGATGCTTCATGTTACTGGTTAAGTGATGAAAATATTTCACCCGATTGGCACCTTAAAATAGTGGAAAGTGTAAATTCACGAAATCTGGATTTTTCAAAAGGTGTGTATAGAAAAAGAGCGATTGGAAAAGCTATTTATTATAAAGCTTTAGCTGAACGTGCATTCATGGTGGATAATCATCCGCTATCAACGATAGCTATAGTGTGTAGTTTTGGTGGAGGTACCGGTTCAGGAATTGCCATTGACTTAGCTAAAGAAATAAAAGTTAATCACCAAACTTCATGCATAACTTTATTCGGAATATTATCCACACTCAATGAAAGAGAAGATGAAAAAGCTAACTGTTGTGGAATGCTTTCGGAATTGGAATACATTAATGTAAGCGACAAAATTCTTGATGAGTCAAAAGTAAACAATGGTTTTACTATTCAGGAAAAGAATATTTTTAAAGATATAATACTTTTACCTATTGAAGCTACAAAATACACTGGTACACAATCAGTAGACCCAGCAACCAGTGAATTTTTGTTCCAATTTGAGGAGGCGTTTCCTTATTCATTGATAGCATATTACAGCCAATCCAGTTGTCAAGCTCCTTGTGGATATACACCCAGTTTTGCGCCTTTTACAGTAGCTATTCCTCAAGTAGTTCGTTTTAACATTAACAAAATCCGAAAAATTAAGGATGAAATCTATGAAAAAAAGAGATGTAAGGAAGCTTCTTTAGAATCAGAATATAAAATTTATGGGATGTTATATGATTTTTTCAATAAAAACTTCGTGGTAAAACAAAATCAAGAATTAGCTGATATAGACAAACTAATTCTTTATGATGACCGGTATTATAAGTATAAGAAAATATTAGAATCCAAGTATTTTACTGAATTAAAATATAACGGCATATTCACCGAATTAGAATTTAACAACATATTGAAATTAAAGAAAATTTTAGACAAAATAAATACGAATTTTGAGGAAGAACTCGGAAATAAAAATGTTTACGAAAAAGTAGATCAGCTGATTGATACTCTCAATCACGAAATTATAGGTGAAGGAATAAATACAACACAAAATCCGGGACAGACAGATCTAGATTCTTCACTTTTCAAGATGCTTATTGATGATATTGAAATGATCAGAAAGCAAATAGAAACCTTGAGATATATAAATTCAGTTGAAGATCTTTATGTAAAAGAGGTTCTCAAATCTATCATCAGGCTTGGAGAGAAAGGCTTAGGTCACAGATTAAATATAATTGATTGTAAGCTCGGAAACCTTGAAAATGAAAAAAATGAAGAAGAGTATTCAAAGTCCCATGTAAAATCTTTTATAGAATTTTTTAAATATGAAATAACAATTTCCATTAAGTCCGAAAATAAAAACTTAAAGGACAAATATAGAGAAAAATATTCGGAACTTAATAGTTTGGAAGACAATTCAAATATTCTTCGTGATAATTTCGCCACACTCAATCAAGAACTTATAACTTTTGTAAGTGACGTAAATAGAATGAGTAAATCGAAAGTAGATTCAATAAACTTAGAGCCAATAAAGGGATCAGTTAAAGCTATAGAGAGTGTAATTGCGAAAAATAATTTAAAATTGGGTTTCAATGGGCAAGAGATCATCAACACCGCGAACAAAATCAAAAGCTTGAGGAAAGCAATAATAGACTCTAAAATAAAAATTAGCGTTGTTGCCCGTCTTATCCCCGGTGAAACTAGAAGTGAAAGGATCAAAAAAGAGAGTATGGAAAACCGTAAGTCGATAATGACTTCGCTAAATCGTAATGAAAATGCTAAATTAAAAGTTGATATAAATCATAATGAAGAGATTGAAATAATTTATACTTTTGACATTGATGATAAAATCGATGAATTAAAGACTGAAATAATTTCTGAAATTTATTCTGATGTTGAAGAAAAATTCAAAAACGCTGACATGGTCCTGTTTAAAGAATTATATGAAAGCTTAGATAATCCTGATAAAAGAAGTGACATAAATCTTGAAGACATTATAAAATCAAATGCGGAATTCGATATAAAGATATCTGAGTTTGAGGACGCATTAACTAAGTATGATAAACAAATATTAGTATTAAATGAAAAAATTAATATTTACAAGGATTTGAAAAAGTTAGTTCAGGAAGTTGCTCCTTACTATAAAAAACACTCTGAATCCTTAGAGAAATATCATTCCTTTATGCTAGGGGATGGGGTACAAGAAAGTATGGAAATTTCACGGACAAATGAGAATGCAAAGTATGTATATGAAATGCAACCTCGAGATATGTTACAGGTTTTAGCACTAAACCAAGATATAAAAAAGATTGTAGAGAATCGTTTTGACAGGGAAGACTTAGTAAGAAACATTAAAAGCTCCCTAGACAAAAACGTAAGCGCAAATTACAATCTTTTCGTGTTGAATACTATTGAAAACCCCTTGAGACAATGGAATTATACTAAAATGGGTTTTTGTCTAATCAGCAAGGTAAATAGGAGAGAAATTACTCAACCTGTTTTCGATCATGTAACCAATTTAAAAGCTAATTTCGGAATTAGTAATCAAACAAATTTGGATAGATGGATTTTAGAAAGCGGAGATGATTGGGGTGTAGGATTGGTGACCTTCATATCTTCGGTACCCCTTGATAACATAAGAAATTTTGTACTACCAAATGGATATTTATCAGCCTACCAAAAGAGGAAATATAGTTCAGACAAAATGAGTTTCTTCCATAGTGCATACATGCTGCAAAATGGCAAACTAATTCATCGAACTAAAATACATGATGTTAAAGATAAAGATAAAGATCTTTTCTTGATTCCACCTGAAGATCAACTAAAATTAAAGAATTTGATTTACAAAAATATTGAGGTGGAGGAGCTTCGTGATTATGCGAAGAGGGTCTCCTAATTTGTTTATTTTGAAGCAGAAAATTGGGTATGGAATTCCGATCTTGAAAAGCCGGGAAGGCAGTCGGAAAAGGAGCTGAGAAAGTAGCTTGAAGGGGTATTTGGAAAAGGTAGCTGGCAATTGAATATTTCCCTACCTGAAACCGGAATAACCGGATTAGCCTTCTCCAGTCGTGCTTGTCCGGACGCAGTCCGGCTTTTCCAAAACGTAATATAAAAGATAATTAAAAAGCAAAAGCGCCATCAAGAGTGCTGAAGGCTATTTTACTCGAGATCAAAAACAGAATTAATATTTAAATATAGTTTGAATTCATATCTTTTTTATCTTAATTTCTATTTCGGAGAGGGCCGCCAGGCAAGCTGGCGGAGGCTTCTCGATCTCTCTTCAGGACAGAACGGTTTATGGGGTCGAAGAAAGCATTTACTGCAAGTTACTGGTTGCTATCTAAAATCTCCTTTTAGAACTCCTTAACTCAGGTCGCCTTACCAATTTGATAATTTATAAGTATCCTTAATTCTTATAAAAAAAGCATGGAAAACAACATAATTTATCACTACTGTGGCATGGATTCATTTTTTGGAATCATAACAAATAAAAATATTAGATTGTCCAATGCCTATAAGACTAATGATTCTACTGAGTTAGAGTGGATATTTTCCATAATGGAAGACTCTATGACTGGTGTTTCTAAAACTGAAATTGTATCCTCACTTCAAAAAAGTTACCGAAACTGGTTGGAAAATTATTTTAGGCCGCACATAGCCTGTTTTTCTAAAGACGGAGACTTAATGAGCCAATGGAGAGCTTATGCAAATGATGGAAAAGGCATTTCAATAGGGTTTAATAGGGAATATTTTGAATCAATTAAAATGTTGGACAACAAGGAATTTGAAATATTTGATGTAGTTTATAAACCTAAAGAACAAGAAAAATTGCTGAAGAATTTGTTTTTGACTACTATGAAAAAAAAATTGGAATTTTTGGAAGAATTAAATGGCTCTAAAGGAGATGCTAATTGTTTTGAAGAAATTATGTTTACTGGTGATCTTCTAAAATATGGAATGATATTTAAGAATGAAACCTTCTTTGAAGAAAAAGAGGTCAGATTAATTCATGGATTTGACGAAATAGCCGCAGAGCCGGATATTTTTGAATATCGAGTTACTCAAGATGATTTAATTTCTTTCGTGGAAATACCAATTGATGTTGAAAATAGTTATCCTCCGATTAAAGAGATTATTTTAGGACCAAACTGTAAAGTGAATCCCAAATGTCTGAGGAATTTTTTAGAACAAAAATTATCTCCTAAATCAATTAGAATAGAAATAAATAAATCAAGGTCGAGTTACAGGTCTTAATATGTATAATGCGAAACCCTATAAAAGTATAAAATGTTCTGCTTTCATTTCCTGCCCTCAACCTTAAAGAACTTATTATCAAATGTCCCGCACTCAGTCGTATAATCCTGCAAATATATTAATTTCTATTTCGGAGAGGGCCGCCAGGCAAGCTGGCGGAGGATTCTATCTCTTTTCAGGACAGAACGGTTTATGGGGTAGAAGAAAGTATTTACTGCAAGTTACTGGTTGCTATCTAAAATCTCTTCTTTGAACTCCTTAGCTCAGATCGTCTTTTGAATTAGTCTTTTTTCGGAATAGCTGAAATCTTCAAATGTATAGTTTGATTGTCTGGCCATAAAAAACAAGTAACATGCAGAAAATATCTGTACATTTTATTGTAATGTTAAATGTAAAAATTTGAAGTAAAATTTTACTTCTTTTCATCCAAAATTTTTATTAATCTTTCAGTTATCGGAGGATCAATATGAGTCAAAAGCTAAAAATGAGCCTGTTATTTCTTGTTTTGATTTTATTAATACAATCATTGAATGTAGCGGCTGCAGCAGCACCTGCAGAACAATGGAACAGGTCTTTTGGCGGAGGTAGTGAAGATAATTTCAGATGCGTTGAACAGACTTCAGATGGCGGGTACGTAGTTGCTGGTTCAACATATTCATACGGCAAAGGGACAAAAGGCTATCCTGATGCCTGGCTTATCAAGGTTGACAATAAGGGGGATCTGCAGTGGAATAAGACTTTCGGAGGAACGTATTTTGATGAGGGATACTTTACCCGGCAAACCTCAGATGGAGGTTATGTGTTATCGGGTTATACATTTCCTTCCGGTTATGCCGAGCCCTGGCTGGTCAGGACCGACAGGAACGGAAATGAGATGTGGAACAAGGTATCTGATGAAATCACTCACGAGGATTATCTCCAATATATGGCTGAACGTACCTCTGATGGGGGATACATAATTGGAGATACGGTTGTACATGAAATTGGAAGTTATTTCGCTTCTCTTCTAGTTGATTATGATATCAGGATAACTAAATATGATATAAACGGCAATCAGCAATGGAATAGCACCTTTGGCAAAAACCAGAGTCTTGAAACATTAAATCCTCTATTAAATTCTGTTAAGCAGACTTCTGATGGTGGATATGTAATTGCCAGCACAACCAGGTCAAAAGAATCAAACAGTGATGATATCTGGCTTATCAAGACCGATGAATCTGGTCAGGAGCAGTGGAATAAGACTTTCGGCGGCCCGATGGATGATGCTGCAATCTCGATTTCAATAACTTCGGACAATGGTTATGTGTTGACGGGAAGGTATAACGATTCTTTGTCTTTCGTGATAGATGGTTCTGCTTTCATACTCAAAACGGACAGTGACGGTAACCAAGAATGGCTAAAAGAGTTTACAAATTGCACGCTCTATTCCGTTCAACAGACTTCGGATGGCGGGTATGTAGCTGCTGGCGTCAAAAATGAGAATGCATGGTTGGTTAAGCTGGCAGGTGATGGAAGGAATACTGAAAATGAAGGATCATCAATTGAATCTGATGATACATCTGACAGCGTTTTCAGCCAGATATTAAATTACATCTACGGTATGTATCAGATATCAACAATTACAATAGAATTTTAAAAAGCGAAATCTTTTCGGGATAAAATAATCTCTTATCAGGAAAAAACAATTTTTGGGGTTGAAGAAAGCATTATACAGGGTAGGGCGGCAAAAATACACTTTATGAAAAAAAGAAAAATGAAGGAAAAAAATCATAGAGAAGGAAAGATAACTCTCGATGACTATTTTTTTCACTCTTTTCTTGCGAAGTAGAGAGCTCCCAGAAGACCTGAAAGTGCAAATGCAATCTCAAACCCTGGTGTCTTCTGCTCCTCATCGCTTCTTTCTTCCACGGAGTCTTCTGGCACTTCAGAAGCAGGAGGCTCTTCGGATGCATCCGTTTCTCCTTCAGGAGTGAGCGTTCCCGAGCCCGGAGACTGCTCAACTTCTTCCTCAGGTTCCTCTTTCAGGGCGGGGATTATTCTGGCTTCTCCTGTCCCGCTGCCCCCTCTGTGATATGTCGTATCCTCGGGAACAGAGGATGGGGGTACAAGCGGGAGGAAATCGATATTGTCCCCTGATTCTGCGATGCTATATGGGGAATCAGAGATCCCGTCGTTATTTTTATCGGTTGCACTTTCGGAAAAGCCCGTTCCTTCCGGGCTTGCCCAGAAGTTTCCCCCAAGGTATGGGCCACCAATGATGTTTAGGCCCGGGGCTTTTGTGGTATTCCAGCGGTTTCCGGTGTTTGTACCTTCAATATAGGTGTTGTTTGTGTTGTTGAAGTAATTGTCGTAGATGAGGTTGTTGCTGGAAAATTCCAGATAGATTCCGTAGTCGTTATTATTCACAGTGCTGCTGAAAAGAGTGTTGTAGTTACTGGATAAAGCCAGATCGATTCCGTATTCGGAGTTATTGCAAGCCTCGTTTCCGGAAACGGTGTTGTTTTCGGACTGCACCAGCACGATTCCATAGCTATTATTACAGGCTGTGTTGTTGGAAAAAGTGTTATAGTTACTGGATAAAGCCAGATAGATTCCGTACTCAGAGTTATTGCATGCCTCGTTCTTTTCCACCGTGTTATTGCTGGACGAAACCAGATATATGCCGTATCTGGAGTTATTATAGGCTGTGTTGGTGGAAACTTTGTTCCTATCGGAAGATTCCAGCCAGATGCCGTATTCGGAGTTATTAAGGGCTATGTTTCCGGAAATTGTGTTGTTTCCGGACTGTTCCAGCCCGATTCCGTAGTTATTGTTGTAGGCTGTGTTGCCAGAAACCGTGTTATTCCCTGAATAAATCAGGGCTATTCCGCCGAAGTTTTCATAAAGTATGTTGTTCTCGAAAGTACAGTTCTCCGCACCTCCCAGATAGATCCCGGCATAAGGGTATTCAGCCCCTGTTATGTTAAAACCGCTGATCGTAACGGAATTGGAAGTTATGTTAAATACGGGCTTCCCGGGATCCGGAGCCTGAACCCCTGTAAGCCCGGACCCGCTTTCGGAACATATGGTCAGGCTCTTTGTAACTTCCACATTTTCCCGGTATGCCCCTTCCTCCACGAGAATGGTATGCCCTTCAAGAGTCCCGACATCGTCAATAGCTGCCTGGATCGAATCAAACTTCTTGCCGCTGTTTATGTTCAGGACAGGATTATTTACGGTGACTGTTATCAGGTCGCTTCCTGTTAGTCCGCCTTTGTCAGTCGCATTGGCACGGATGTAATAGTTACGGTTGTCAACTTTTGTGCTGTCCCATTCCACGTTCCAGAGGTAAGAATCTCCCAAAAAGGTGCCTGTTTCAGCCTTTCCGAGCTCATTCCAGCTCAGTCCGTCCGGGGAATATTCAAAGCTGCAGAAGTCCACGTCCCCGTCAACTGTTGTCGCGTTTACGTATATGGTTTCCGATATAACGGATCCGTTTAAGGCTTCGTTGAGCTCGACGTCCGGAGCCGAATTTTCACCTATTATGAAACTTGAGGCCTGCAGGCACAGAGGGTAGAGGTCCCTTCCTTCATACGGGGTGTCATTAATACCGTCTCCGTTTGAATCAGTACCTATGTAAGCATAGTAGTTTCCAAGGTGGCCATAGTATTCCCTGCCGCTGTAAGTATAAGTTACGGGGTCCGGAGTATTCCAGGTGATGGCCAGGTTGCTGCCAAAAGAAAAGTCCTGGATGTTCCCTGTGAAATCATTCAGGTAAATGTTTGCGCTGGAAGAATCCATCGAGATGCCCTTGATGCAGGAAGAAACCCGGTTATTGGAAAGCGTGACACCTTCGGAAGAAATCAGGGAAATGCCACTAATTAAATAGCCATTCCCATTGTAACCATCAATTTCATTATTTTCAATCGTACAGTTTGCTCCCTCTATTTTGATACCTATGGAAGCACTGTTGCGCTTTATGGTAAATCCGCTTATACTTACCGAATTAGTCGGGTTTTTGATTGTAAATACGGGAAGACCTATCATGGGATTGTCACGGACTATAACATCAGCTTCCGCAATGAGTGCTAAATTCTTAGCGATTTCAACGCAATCGGTATAGGTCCCGCTGTGTACGATAATTGTGTCCCCATCCCGCGCTCCGTCCACTGCATTCTGGATATTACGTATTGCACGCCCGTTGGAGTCACTGCTGGGATAAACATGAATTTCTTCTGCCGCGGCTATCCCGGTGAATATCATAAGAACCGCTGCAATTGCTGTCAAGCAAACTATTTTCCTGTTTCTTTTTCGGATTCTTCCCTTACTTTTCATAGGTATTCCTGCTGAAGTGTCTGCTTGTATTGTAAAAAGTGAATGAAATATCGATTTTCAAATTATTTTGAATGAAATATCGACTTTTATCTTTTTTAATGTATTAAATAATAATGAATGTTCTTATATTTTAATCCACGTATAATTTGTAGGTTATTTATGGGCAAAAAAATCAATCGCGGAAGCCACAAACTACATTCATCGAGAATTCTTCAGTTTTATTTTTAGGAAATTTGTACTACCTTTAAATCCTCAATATTTTTGGCCGTATCTATTTCCTTCTATTCTGCCCTGGACTATTCTTCCCCGGGTGCAGTCCGGTTTTCCTAAATCAAAGGTAAAAAGATAGGTAGAAAGTAAAAGTGACATGAGATATATAGAAAAACTTATTCAAAATTAAAAAGAGACTTAATATTTTTAGGTGTCATGTAGTTATATATTTCCTTAATTTTTAATTTTCATTTTCGGAAAGGACCGCCAGGCAAGCTGGCGGAGGCTTTCGATCTCCTATCGGAAAAACGGTTTTAGGGGTCGATGGAATCAGTTCTGTAGTCAAAATTTATTCTTTTTGTTCTATTTTTATATTCTAAGTCCGTTTTTGGGATCCGTTTGATGAAACTTTGCTTTAGTTTTCTCTTCGTAGGCTTTATATTACTGTTTTTCACCAAAACTTTCTATGTATTTTTTATGAAATTTTACTAATAAATAAGAAAGTAAATATAAGATCAAGCTAAATTTATAACAAAAGATTATAAAAATCTTCAATATCTTTCTCAAATCTCAACAGAACTTGGGTTACTGATTCTCCATGCCTGACAAGAAGCACCACCATATCCCCGGTCCCATAGAAATTACCCACGAAATAGCTGAGGAAACGAAAGAAATAACTCATGAAATAGCGGAGGGAATCACCCATCTCTACTGTCCTGTAAACCTGAGGCGTCCCCCTTCCCTTAAGAACATGAGCCATCATTTGCACGAGCTCATTGAATCGAGGCTCTGGCTCAAGATCCTGCTGGGTATGTTCCTGGGGGTGGCTGTGGGACTGCTGCTCGGGCCGTTTGGGGGTTTTGTCGACCCGGGGATGGCGGAGGTCATCGGGGAATGGATCGCCCTTCCGGGGTACATTTTCCTGGGCCTGCTGAAAATGATCGTGATCCCTCTTGTGCTTGCTTCCATCATCCTGGGGGTTGCTTCGAGCGAGAGTATGGCAGATCTTAAGAAAACAGGCCTGTCAACTGCGCTTTACTTTATCGTGACCACGGCCATTGCGACCTGTATCGGGCTCGGGATGGCACTCTTCATCCGGCCCGGACAGTACATAAGCGGGGAGCTGCTCCAGGCTGCGATGGAAGGAGAAGCTCCCTCAACCGCGCAGGATATGGATTTTTCTTTATCGCTAGGGGACCTGCCTTCAAAGATCGGAGGGCTCCTCCCTGCTAACCCCCTGGACGCCATGGTGCAGGGGGAAATGCTGCAGGTCGTGATCATTGCTATCATAGTGGGTGTGGCCCTTGTCTCCCTGAGCAGGCGGCAGGCTGCCCCCCTGATCCACCTCCTGAACTCCGTGCAGGCGATCTGCATGACCGTGGTGAAGTGGAGCATGGCCCTTGCCCCGATTGCGGTTTTTGGGCTGCTTACCAAGTTCACCATCATGCTCGGGATAGATGCCCTGGTGGGCATGGCCGTTTACGTGGCAACGGTGCTGGCAAGCCTGGGACTCCTGATGGGCATGAACCTGATAATAATCGCTGTCCTGGCCAGGAAGAACCCCTTCGAATTCCTGGGGGCCGTCAAGGACGTCCTCCTCCTTGCCTTTTCCACCTCAAGTTCCGCTGCCGTGATGCCGGTTTCCATCAAGACCGCCGAAGAAAAGCTGGGGGTCAGGCCTTCCATTTCCCAGTTCGTAATCCCCCTGGGCGCCACCGTGAACATGAACGGGACCGCCCTTTACCAGGGCGTTGCAACGGTCTTCCTGGCAGAAGTCTTCGGAATTCACCTGGGGCTCGGGCAGCTCGTGCTTGTTATGGTCATGGCCGTGGCAGCCGCAATCGGCACTCCCTCGATTCCCGGGGTCGGAATAGTTATCCTGGCGATGATCCTGAGCAGCGTGGGAATCCCGACCACCGGAATAGCCCTCATCATGGGGGTAGACCGTATCCTGGACATGACCCGTACGGCCGTAAACGTTGCCGGGGACCTGGTGACCTGCACGGTAATGGACCGCTTTATCGGAGGTAAGGTCGGGAAAGGAGACGGACTCGAAGGAGCCGAGGGTACCGCATGCATCCTTGGAGACGGGGATGACCCCAAGTTCAAGAGGGAAAAACCGGAACCTGTAGGCACGGGAGCTTCTGAAGAGGAGTGAAAAAGGTGTAACGTGAGAGAAGTGACAGTGATCCGGGCTTCCATAAACACTAAGCGGCCTATCAGATGCCTTTTTTCCCTTATCCCTATTTTTTGAAATCAAATATAGAAGGTCTAGCGACCTTGAAGCGCTGCCAACCTCGGAGGTACTGCTAATCATGGAGGTACTGCCAACCTCGGAAGCACTGCTAACCATGGAGGTACTGCTAATCATGGAGGTACTGCTAACTGTGGAAGCACCGGGAAAATGCTTGGCGAAGCATACAGGGCCTGTCCGGAAAAGCTGAAAATTCCAGAAATCACACCATTCTGAGTCTTTTTCGGACTTAGAGCCCCCTTTTCCTTATATACAGTTCGAGGGCTTTTCTTACCCTTTCCTCCTCAAGCATCCCTGTGGTCGAGGCGGTTTCAAAGAACCTTTTTGGCAGGGCCAGGTTTTCAAACTTGAACCCGAACTTCTTTTTTAATTCGTATTTTTTCCTGAATATCTCCTTTCCGAGTTCTGTCAGCTCTGCCGGGCTTCTGTAGATACCCAGGGTTGCGAGGGCTTCGGATACCACTTCCGGGGTGTAGACGCCCCGTGCAAAGAGGCAGATGGTGAGGGCGTTGAGCATGCAGCGCAGGTCGTCTTCTTTGATTACCATGTCGACGATTTCTTCGTCCGAGAGCTCTTTGTTAAAGGCCTTCTGGTCTACGGAGTAACCGGCGTTATCTACGTGGGAATGGCGGGTGCCCATGGACAGCCCGACAATGTTTCCCATCCCTGTGTGGTATCCCGGGATTTCCAGTCCCCCGAGCTGCATGGCAAAATCCTCTCCCCCGTATTTTTTCGAGGCAAAGACCACTCCTTTAGCCAGACTCGAGTAAAATTCGTTCGGGGCCTGGACGGTCAGCTCTATTGCCCGCATATAGGTCCTGTGGTCGCCCCATTCCAGTTTAAGTCCCAGGGTTTCTTTGGTCGATATCTTCCCAAAGGCCTGCATTTCGGTCGCCCAGGCAAGTATGACTCCCATGCTTATGACGTCCACCCCCACATTTTCGCAGGCATCAATCAGTTCAAGCACGGCTTCGGGGTTTGAAACCCCGAGGTTTGAGCCTACTGAATAGATAAGCTCGTAATCGTAAGAAATATTCAGGGTTTCATACTCGTGGGACTTGGAAAAGGGCCGCTTGAGCATTGCTACGTGAATGCAGCCGATAGGACAGCCTGCGCAGGAGACGCGGCGGATCAGGTGGTTGTCTGCAAAATGCTCCCCTGAAATCGTTTCCGCCCCTTCGAAAGAACTCTCCTGCAGGTTCTTAGTGGGAAGCCCCTTCAATTCGTTCAGGACAAGGATGTTTTCGCTTGTGCCGAGGTTGTGGTACTTTTCCATCAGGCCTGTTTTTACAATCGTTTCATAGAGCACCTTATACATCTTCCGGTAGTCCTTGTGCCGGGGACTCCGGATTTCCTGGTCGCCTGAAATGACAATTGCTTTCAGTTTCTTTGCCCCGAGCACGGCCCCGAGCCCCAGGCGCCCGAAGTGCCTGTAGGTGTCCACGTTCACGCTTGCAAAGCTTACCCCTCTCTCGCCTGCAAGCCCGGTCCTTATGATGCTCCGCCGACCTGCCCCTTTCTCTACCCGGCGGAGAATTTTCCCGATATCGGTAGTTGAGGAAAGCCCCCAGATTGAGGATGCGTCCTTAAAAGTTATCTCACCATTGTGAATTGCAACATAAACGGGATACTCCGACGCTCCTTTGATGACAATGGTTTCATACCCTGCAAAACGCATGGACATTGCCAGGTGTCCGCCTGCGTAGGATTCTCCCAGTTCTCCGTTCAGGGGGGAGCGGAACATCGCGACTGTTTTCGTGCAGGTGGGATAGACCCCTGAAAGGGGGCCCGTGCTCAGGATAACGGGCATATCGGGGTCAAGAGGGCCTGTACCTTCCTTATATTCTTCGAGCATGAGTTCGGTGGCCACCCCGACACCTCCCAGGTACTTTTCATAGAGGTCCTTCCGTTCCACGATGTCATAGGTCTTGTTGCTAAGGTCCAGGTAGAGTACGCTGGTCAGGCCGGGAATTACGCTTGAACAGGCCATTATTTCTCAACTCCGGGTTTTACACTTGAACCATGCATCATTTCTCAGCTCCGGATTCTGTCTTTTCCGGGGAAGCCGTTTCCTGCTGTCCCTGCCGCGGTTCCGGCAAAACTTCCTGGCTTTCTTCAGCTTCAGTATCCGTAATTATCGGTTCCCCGCTTTCATCCACTTCTATCATTTCCAGCACGTCATGGGGGCAAAACTTAGCGCAGACCCCGCAGTGCCTGCATATGACCGCTTTCTTTCCCGAGTCAAGGTGGATTGCCCCTACCAGACAGGCGTCCATACAGTTTTCGCAGCCGTTGCAAAGCTCCTTATGGACTACCACACCCCCACCTTTGCGTTTGGTCAGCGCCCCCTGAGGGCAGGCTTTTGCACAGGGAGGGTCAATGCAGGCGTGGCAGACTATGGAAACATAGGCGCTTTCTATCCCTCCGCTTGTCTGGATATCGATCGCACTGTTTTTCAGAGAAATCGTGTCGTAGTACGTCCGCGCACAGGCCATCATGCAGGAATAGCACCCGATGCAGCGGGCCTGGTTTGCAACCTTGAGCCTTTTTGCCATTAGTTCCCGCTCCAGTTCCCCTATGAAGGAAAGTTCCCCATTAAGAAAAATATGTGCCCTCGGTTTATATATTATGGCATTGGGCTGGTTCGGGATATTTTCCTCTGCACAATTCTAAAAAAACAATACTTTTTTGATTGTTGTATAAAAAGGTTGTGCTGATAGAAATCTTCACTTGAATGTATATCGAAATGTTTTTATTTGTAGATCGCATAACTAGGATAGTGGATTCCGGTTTGTTAAACTACTTATAAATAGTTATCGGAGATTTTCCGATAAGGAAGGTTCCCTATGCAGCAAAACAAAATGATGCAGCACGACAAAATGATGCAGCAAAACAAGGTGATTATCGGTACTTTTAGTCTACTGTTCACTCTGGTAGCGCTAATCGGATTGTACTGGGTCTGACCTGAACCCTGTGGGTTTGGGTACAGAGGCTCCGGAGAAAGCAAAACTCAATTTCTTGAGTTGGATACTGCTTCCAGGTGCGTGCCTTTCCAGGCTTCCATGAAACGCAGATGCTGATAAAAAATCCGATTTTACACGGGACCGGATATTTTCTTTGCGGTTCCAGTCAGTTACTTAATGTTTGCCCTGTACACGGTATCAGGGAAGCCCGGGGTTTCCGGGATTTCTCTAAAACTTGTACAGTAGTTCCTGCTTGAAGTTAAGCTCGGCAGAGGACGTTGTTGAAAAATAGCCCCGGCCCCAGGTAGTGGAACCGAAATCGGCGTACACGTCATGCCGGGTTCGGAAAAGTCCCGGGAGTGCAGGAAGTATGAACCTGCAAGAGTTATCGATGAAAAGGTCTTGGCTGGGGGATAGCGAAAAAGGAATTTCGTCCCTTCGGTTCAGGATAACGTATTCAAACCAAAACATTTCAACCTCTTTTCCATTGCTCTTTTCCATTGCTCTTTTCCATTGCTCTTTTCCATTGCTCTTTTCCATTGCTCTTTTCCATTGCTATTGCTATCTTACCTTTTCATTTTTTCTTGTTACCTTCCATCTCCATTTTTTTAGTATATCTTTTATCTTCATTTTTAACTTCCGTTATTTCCGATTACCTCCCCGTATTTATATCAAAACGTATATAGTATCAGCCGGGTGAAGGAAAATGGATAAATGTGAACATTGTGGAAAGGAGACTGACAACTTTGTTAAAATAAAAGGGAAGAAGTTCTGCACGGAATGTGCCGTGGAAGAGCAAAAAGATCTGGACCTCGACAGTCTTGGCTACAGTGCCTGCATCTGAACCTGTCATAAAAAGGCATTTTTGAGGAAATATAATGCCCTTTCTAAAAAAATTATATATAATGTAATTTTTAACATATGCTGTGATTAAGGCACTTTATACAGTTGCATTAAATAATTTTATATTTTATGCGTTCCACTGTAGGTGGAATTGTGTTGTGAGTTGAGATGGCCAAATGTATAAAGTGCGGTGAAGAAGAGCTTGATTCACAGAAAAAAATAGAGGTAGTTCAGGGAATGAAAAAATACGATGTAATTGTTGTCGGAGCGGGTGTCAGTGGGCTCCTGGCTGCGCTTACGCTTTCCAAGCATGGGAAAAAGGTACTGGTTCTTGAAAAAAGCAGGTACCCTGGGGGAAACTGTAACAGCTATATGGTAGATGGCTTCCAGGTGGATACCGGAGCCCATGCCATAACCCATCTCCATGAGGGCCCCCTCAGGAGACTCATGGACAACTACTTTGACTACCTGCCGATTTTCGAAGCCTACGGGCACTACTATGTTCGGACAGAAAATTCCTTTACCAAAGTCCCTTCAAACCTGAGGGATTTCGTTACTTTCGACGTACTCCCCAGAAAGGACAGGCTCATGCTTTCCCAGTCGATTACGAAAGCTCTGACCCTTTCCACTTTCGGGGTGGACCTTTCGGGGCAGTCCGTGTATGATTACCTGCCAAAGAACCTTTCCAAAGATACCTATGATTTCGTGGACACTATTTCCGGCTTCCTTTCCGGCAGGTCCATGAAAGAGACTTCAGCTTACCGGATCCTTACGGGCAGCAGTTTTGTAAGGGACAGCATAACCCAGGAACAATTCGATGAAATGATCGGGAGGTTGGAACCCAGAAAAAGGCAGTCCACAGAGTCCATTCTGGCTTCCCTGCTTCCCCTTAACCTGCACTCTTCCCTCCAGGCCCGGATGAATAGGGTTTCCCAGCCCTTCACGTCCCTGGAAAGGCTTGCCACTAACAGGGTTAACTATTCCCAGGGCTATCCCAGAAAGGGCCTGAAATCCCTCCTTAACGCCATAATCTATTCTCTCCCGGACCTGGTAGAAATCAAAACCGAGTGTGAGGTTACAGGCATCCATGTGCAGGACGGTAAGGTTACAGGCGTGGAAGCCGATGAAGCCTACTCCGCAGAAATTGTCATCTATACCGGATTTTCAACCGAACTCCCGAATCTGATAAAGGATCTGCCTTCGGATTACCTGGAAAACCTGAAAGGGATCGTCCACAGTAAAAGCCTCACAATCTGGCTGGGCCTACAAAAAAACCTTCCTGAGTTTAACTACATCGGTTCCGAGATCTGGTTCAAGGACTTTGCTTACTGGGCAATGCCTATCAGCAACTATGACCCATCCCTTGCTCCGAAAGACAAGCAGCTCGTGGGCTTTTCCTTCGTGATCAACGAACACAGAAGCGAAAAACACGAGATCAAGAGGGCCTATGATACGATTCATCGTGCCCTCCCGAACATCGAGCAGCAAATAGTGATGAAGCACGAGCAGATCATAATCCCCGAAAAAGCCGCAGTTACCATAGACGGAAAATTCGCAGACATCCGTACCCCTGTAAAGAACCTCTACATTGTCGGTACAGACACTGATAAGCGCAGTATGGGAATCACCAGGGCCTCCTATTCGATAATTGAACTCCTAAAAATCCTGAATGATGATGGGATACTTCACTGATATGGAGCTTTTTCAGTTTCCTTTTTCAGTTTCCTTTTTCAGTTTCCTTTTTCAATCCCCTTTTTCAGTTTCCTTTTTCAGTTTCCTTTTTCAATCTCCTTTTTCAGTTTCCTTTCCCAGTTTCCTTTCCCAGTTTCCTTTCCCAGTTTCCTTTTTCAGTTTCCTTTTTCAATCTCCTTTTTCATCATCTCTCATCTTCAATCTCCTTTTTCATCATCTCTCATTTTCCGCAACCTTCATTTCAGCTTGAGCTTTTCCCTTCTCCGGCAAAAGCTTATATCGGGCTCCCCGACTAATAATAAGCAGGTAATAAAACCCCGTAAAGGGTTGAAGGTGTGTGGTAAATGGTATCAGAAAAGACATCCGGAATAATTTCAGGAACCAGTGATTCATCCAGGTTTGAACCTCCCTGGCATTATGCGACTGAGGAAAGCGGATTGAAGGAAGGAAATCTTCACCTCGTGGAAATTGATGGAAAAGGCATACTCTTCATTAAAAAAGAAGATCAGATCTACGCATTTTCAAATACCTGTCCTCATGCACGCTGTCCGCTGGACAGGGGCACACTTGAAGCCCATGTGCTTAAGTGCATCTGCCATGGAAGGAGGTTTGACATCAGGACCGGGGAATGCCTGAACGACAGTCTTGAATTAAAGAAGGTTGAGTGGAAACTTGAAGGCGGAAAAATAGGGGTAAAGATAGAAGAATAATTTTTGTGCCTGATCCCGAATTATGCCTGATTCCGAAATAGAACGGGCAGGCGTATTGTTGATCCGGAGTGTTGCCGATCAGGAGCCGGCGAGGAAACCTGTTTAGGCTTTAACTCATGGAATTTAATTTTTCAGGGAGGAAAAAATATTAGCAATCTATCCGAAAATTCAGGGACTTTAAGCCTGGTATGCGGGCTTGTAAGCATCTTCTTTTCCCTGTCTTTCTTGCTGGGCATCGGGAGCGTGTTTTTAACATCTTTTGCGATACCTTTTGCTTTCATAGGCATCGTTCTTGCCAGGGCACGCCTGAAAAAAGGACCTGATAGTGTAGCAAGGGCAGGACTTATTGCCAGTGTCTTTGGCTTTTTGCTGAACCTCGCTTCTTTTGCACTCTTTCTGTTGTTTTTCCGATAAATCCCTTTACCCGGGCTTCCGGAATCGACCCATAATATATTTATATTAAGCTCTTCTTTTCTGCATTTACTAGCGTAATTTATATATATACATAAAATAGGAATTAGATTCCGCAATCCTTTCGCGTAACTCAGGGTAATACACAAAAATAAAAATGGAGGATTAAAAATGGCAAACGAAGAAATTTTTGATAAACTTTGCGACTCTGTCGTTAATCAGAATATCGCAGGATGCGTACAGTTAACCCAGGAAGCTCTTTCTGCTGGAATCCCGGCACTCGATATCATCACAAAGGGCCTTTCCGTAGGGATGAAGATCATCGGAGACAAGTTTGAAGCCGCCGAAATCTTCCTGCCCCAGATAATGATGTCTGCAAAAGCAATGAGCGGTGCAATGGAAATCCTTACTCCCGAAATTGAAAAGACCAGGAAGGAAGGAGAAGAAACCGGGCTTGCAATCACTTTTGTTGCAGAAGGGGACATCCACGACATCGGACACCGCCTTGTCTCAACCATGCTCGGAGCAAATGGTTTCGATATCCTTGACCTCGGAACCGACGTCCTCAACGAGACTGTTGTGGAAGAGGCTGCAAAGCACAAGGGAGAAAAAGTCATTCTTGTAGGTTCCGCCCTTATGACCACTTCCATGCTCGGCCAGAAGGACCTCATGGACCTGCTCAGGGAAGAAAATCTGAGAGACAGTGTAAAGTGCATGTTCGGAGGAGCCCCTGTTTCTGACGGCTGGATCGCTGAAATCGGAGCAGACGCAACCGCAGAGAACGCTGCAGAAGCCGCAAAAGTAGCTCTTGAAGTTATGAAATAAACGGGGGAACCACATATGACATTCAGAAAATCATTTGATTGCTACGATTTTTACGACAGAGCAAAAGTCGGAGAGAAGTGCACCCAGGACGACTGGGACCTCATGAAAATCCCAATGAAGGCAATGGAGCTCAAACAGAAGTACGGGCTTGACTTCAAGGGAGAATTTGTCCCCACAGACAAAGAAATGATGGGAAAGCTTTTCAATGCCGGCTTTGAGATGCTTCTGGACCTCGGTATCTACTGTACCGACACCCACAGGATCGTCAAGTACACCGAAGACGAAATCTGGGATGCACTCAACAACGTCCAGAAGGAATTCACCCTCGGGACCGGCAGGGATGCAGTCCACGTCTCCAAGAGAGAAGTAGGCGACAAGAAGAAGCCAATTATCCAGGGAGGTCCTACCGGGTCCCCAATCTCCGAAGACGTCTTCATGCCTGTCCACATGAGCTACGCCCTGGAAAAGGAAGTAGACACCATTGTAGACGGTGTTATGACCTCTGTCCGCGGCAAGCCTCCAATTCCGGGAAGCCCCTATGAAGTCCTGGCATCAAAGACCGAAACCAGGCTCATCAAGCAGGCAGCAGCAATGGCAGGCCGCCCAGGCATGGGCATATAGGGCCCTGAGACCTCCCTGTCCGCTCAGGGAAACATTGCATCTGACTGCTACGGCGGCCAGATCTCCTCCGACAGCCACGAAGTCTCCCAGCTCAACGAGCTGAAGATCGACCTCGATGCAATCGCAGTTATCGCCCACTACAAAGGCAACAGCGACATCATCATGGACGAACAGATGCCAATCTTCGGCGGATACGCCGGCGGCATCGAAGAGACCACCATCGTGGACATTGCAACCCACATCAACTCAATCATCATGAGCAGCGCAAGCTGGCACCTTGACGGTCCTGTCCACATCCGCTGGGGATCCACCAACACCAGGGAAACCCTCACAATCGCAGGCTGGGCATGTGCAACTATCTCCGAGTTTACGGACATCCTCTCCGGGAACCAGTACTACCCATGTGCAGGCCCCTGTACCGAGATGTGTCTCCTCGAAGCCTCCGCCCAGTCCATGACTGACACCGCTTCAGGCCGTGAAATCCTCTCCGGTGTGGCAGCAGCAAAGGGTGTCGTCACCGACAAGACCACAGGTATGGAAGCCAGGATGATGGGAGAAGTCGCAAGGGCAACAGCAGGCATGGAAATCGCAGAAGTCAACGGAATCCTCGACAAGCTCGTCGGCCTCTACGAGAAGAACTATGCAAGCGCACCCGCAGGCAAGACCTTCCAGGAATGCTACGACGTTAAGACCATCACCCCAACCGACGAATACATGCAGGTCTACGCCGGAGCAAGGAAGCAGCTCGAAGACCTCGGACTCGTCTTCTAAACTGATAATTTCCGAAACTTTCAGAGCCGGATCCGGACATCCGGATCCGAGCACCTTTTTTCGGATCAGATTTCTGTCCTGTTGCTGTGAATAAAAAATAGATAATTGGATTATTTGAGTTCCGGACTTTATTGGCTTTCCTGCTCTTTTGCCGAACCTCTGGTGCAATAATACATATATTCAGGCTCTAATTTGTTAGCTACCGCACAGCCGAGGCAAATACAGCCGTTTTTTTGCTTATGCCCCCGCTCTTGCCTATCGTCTCGAAGCAGTAGCCGTCTTTTTCCCCACTTCAGAAAAGGTAGTGAGAGGGTGGTACTCACAAGCGAACGGAACGGACAGGAAGAAAGGGTGAACCTATCCTTCTAAAGCAATTGTTGTGATTCTCGTGTGTGTGAAATGAGGCATCGGGGTCCGCTTGTAAGCAACAGGTGTCTTACTACCGTATATCAATATATACACTTTTCGATTATTTCTGGAAGTTACACCGAAAGGTTTTTATTCTATATAAATTTTCACTCGAACTAAAGGGAAGCGGAAGGAAAAATCTGCCTTTTTCTTCCATGGCAAAGCTAATATCCTCACACGGCAATATTCTCATTTAAAAGTAGTATTTGGGGGATGCAGGATTCTTCCGCTGGATGAAACCGAAGCTTTTGAAATGGGGATGGCTGCAGTCAATGAAGGGAGCGAAGCTGAGGTCATACAACTTCTGAATTACCTGGATGAAATTGCGGTTAAGTATGCCGGGGAAGGCAAGGAAGCCGATACCCGGAGAATAGTTGAGTACATAAAGGGTATCGGAAGAGCGGCAGCTTTAAAACGGCTGGAAATGGCGGCTATTACCTCACTCCTGCTCCTGGCTCCGCTTGCAAAGGAAGCCTGCAGGCAGCAGATGGAAAATGCTCTTGTAAGCATTGCCCTGGCGATCGGGGAGGTTGGAAAGGCTGCGGGAGAACAGAAACTTGAGGTTCCCGCAAAAGTGGCCGCTTCCTGCCTGGGAGAGATGGGGAACACGGCTGCTTGCAGGAAACTGAAAAAAGAAACAATAGCGATTATTTTTTCACTGGGGGAGATCGGAAAAAGCGTAACCCAGCAGAAACTCGGGGACGCTGCGGAAAGCACGCTTGCCTGGCTGGGGATTGCCGGGGAGGTTGCCGCAAGCCAGAATTTTGAGAATGCCGCGCTAAATGCCGAGTTCCTCCTGCAGGAACTGGGGTCCAGGGCGATTGAAAAGGACCTGAAGAAGGCTGCCGATGCAACTGCCCGTTCCCTGGAGAGCATAGGGCGAGCTGCAGATGAGCAGGGGCTTAAAAAGGCACGTCTGCAGGCAGCATATTCCCTGGAGACGATCAAATTTGACGCCGAGGACCGCTATCTTATGAGCGCTTCCATCATTGCAGGGGTAGCTCTCCAGTATTTCGAGAACTTTGAAACGGAAAAGGAAGAAATAAGCCGCAAGAAAACCCGTAATGTAAAGAGACGGTTCCCGGAGGGGAACGCTGAATAAACTTCATACGAAGGGGAAACAGCATTTAGGAGGGATCCCGGATACCTGTATTTCCCTGTGAAGGAGCATGGAAAGCACCAGATAACCCGGTAGCCAGCTCTCTTCTGCGCCCAGTTATTTTAAAGGGGGTTACACATGTCCATCTTGAATGAGGCCAGGGCTACAGACCTTGGTTTAAGTTCGGTTAAGGAAAAGGATGAATTGGGGGTGCTCAGGTCTATCGATTTCCTGACCGAGCGCGGGACAGAATACATAAACAAAAGGCTGGAACCCGATGCCAAGAGAGCTGTGACCTGTATAAGAAATATAGGGAACGCTGCCGCTCTTCAAAGGATGGAAGCCGGAGTTTTCATCTCCCTGACCTCCCTGGGCCGGATGGTAAAAGCTGCCAGGGGAAAGGAGATGGCAGACACAAGCCAGAGTATTTTGTATTCCCTCTGTGCAGTCGGAAGAGCTGCCGCCGGGCAGGGGATGGATACTGCGGTAAGGGTCACGGTGGCATACCTGGGAGAAATAGTTAATTCCGCCTCCCTGCAAAATAAAAAAGGTGAAGCCTTGACTGCAGCCCTGGCTCTTGGAGTACTTGGTACGAGCGTCTGCAGGAATCCCGCTTCCGGGGGTCTGGATGACGGAGGAATCATTCCCGTTATGCCGGGAATTTTACTGTCCCCCCCACCTAATGATGACGCATCCTTTATTTCGGATGATTTATCTGAAGTTTTCGGGTTTGCACTTACCCATTCCGGAAATGGAGGTTCGCAGGAAGGTGAGTCTTTGCTTTCGGAAGGTGAGGCTCAGGATGTTGAAAACGAAGCCCTTGATAATGCTGTTATCCGGGCTACCCATTCCCTTGAGACCATGAGGATCGAAACTAACGAAAAATATATGATCAGTAATATTCTTATGGCAAAAATCTCCCTTGAAGTTTTAAATTGCACCGAACTGATAAATGAAGCAGAAACCCTGGACAAATAAGGTTTTTAACGTCTTTTTACGCCCTTTCAGCTGATAATCCTTCCTACATTCCGCAGATGTACACAAATGTAGAACTTATTTTGCCTATTTGGCCCATATTTCTGCAATTATGGTAATATCTACCTTTAAATTATGGCCATATTGAGAAAATATGTGGCATTTTTGTGGGCTTCTGTGGACTTCTGTGGAAAGTGTGATGAAAAATATGAGTATAGTGACTAATTCAGTTTGTACTGTGTTTAAGGATGCGAATTTACCATTAATATAAAATAAAAATAGTTGAGTAAGAGGGTTTTAAATTTCCTCTTACCTTACAAATTTGTTAACAAATGGTACATAACTAAGCCAGGATTTTCTGGTTTTCGTTTCAGGCTTTTCCACAGTTTTCTCCAGCTTCTTCTCCACATTCGGTGAGCTCTTCTGGTTGTTCTGTGGCTTCTGATTCCCCTGAGGCTCATTCCGGGAATTTTGCGGGTTTTTTGGTTTTTTCGCAGGTTTTTCGGGCTTTTCCTCGGGCTTTTTTTCCTCGCTTTTTTCTGCGGGAGCCATGGGGAGCAGGACCTTCAGGTCTTCTTCGACGGTGCTGTTAGGCCTGATGTTGAAGTTCTCTACCAGGACATTGAGGACGTTCGGGGAGACAAAGGCCGGGAGGGTCGGGCCAAGGGTGATGTTCTTTACGCCGAGGTTCAGGAGGGCAAGGAGGACAAGGACGGCTTTTTGTTCGTACCAGGCGATGTTGTAGGAGACCGGGAGGTCGTTTATGTCCTCGAGGCCGAAGGCTTCGGCAAGTTTCTGGGCGATGACCACAAGGGAATAGCAGTCGTTACACTGGCCGGCGTCGAGCACTCTCGGGATGCCTCCGATGTCGCCAAGGTCCAGTTTGTTGTAGCGGTATTTGGCGCAGCCTGCTGTCAGGATGACCGTGTCTTTGGGGAGGGCTTTTGCGAAATCGGTGTAGTAATCCCTTTCCTTGTGCCTGCCGTCACAACCTGCCATGACCAGGAACCTGCTGATCTGCCCTGCTTTTACAGCGTCGACTATTTTATCTGCAACCGAGAGGGCTGAGGTGTGGGCAAAGCCTCCCATGATGGTCCCGCTTTCGAGCTGCTCGGGGGGTTTGCAGGTCTTTGCCTGTTTGATAAGCCTTGTGAAGTCTTTTGTGCCGTCTGCTTTCAGGGAGATGTGGGGGACCCCGTCAAAGCCCACGACGCCGGTGGTGTAGATCCGCCCGCGGTAGGAGTCTTTCGGGGGGATGATACAGTTTGTCGTTATGAGGATTGGGCCGTTGAACTTCTCAAACTCCTCGTTCTGTTTCCACCAGGCGTTTCCGTAGTTGCCTGCGAAGTTGTCGTACTTCTTAAAGGCAGGGTAGGCGTTTGCAGGCAGCATTTCCCCGTGAGTGTAGACGTCGATTCCGCTTCCTTTTGTCTGTTCCAGGAGCTGTTCGAGGTCCCGCAGGTCGTGCCCACTGATGAGGATTCCAGGCATGTCCCGGACTCCGATGTTGATTGCGGTGGGTTCCGGGGTTCCGTAGGTCTCGGTGTTTGCCTTATCGAGCAGGGCCAGCACGGAGACGCCTTTTCCTCCGCATTCCAGGACCAGGGGGATCAGGCCTTCGACTCCGAAGCGGTCGTCGGCTGTTGCTACAAGGGCTTTTTCAATGAATGCAAAGATCACGTCATCCCTGTATCCGAGTATATCGGCATGGTGGGCATAGGCAGCAAGCCCCTTCAGGCCGTAGATCAGCAGTTCCCGGAGGGAACGGATGTCCTCGTTCTCGATGGCAAGGTAGCCGACGTCCATTTTTTTTATGCTTTCCGGGGTTACATTTGCAACCTCGGAGAGCTCTTTTTCAATAAAAAGGGGCTTCCCCGAAAGTTTCCCTTTTATGTCGTCCCGCAATTCAAACCCTTTTGCTATGAGGCTCTCAATCTCAGCCCCATCAAAATTAGTATTCGTGAGCGTGGCAAAAAGGCTTTCAATGAGGTAGCTGTCAGTGGATTTTTCATTAAGCCCGGCTTTTCTTGCCTCTGAATTATTGAAGGCGACACTTTTGAGGACATATATCAAACTGTCCTGGAGGTCTGCAACTTCTCCCTTCTTTCCGCATACTCCGTTTTTCGTACAGCCTTCCCCGTTTAGTGCTTCCTGGCATTGGTTACAGAACATTTTATCAACCTCAAACTGTTTTACAGTAAATCCGTTTTTTAGTGAATCCGTTTTTTAGTGAATCCGTTTTTTAGTGAATCCGTTTTTTAGTGAATCCGTTTTTTAGTGAATCCG
>JAENZL010000019.1:53338-64827 GCA_016841265.1 Methanobacteriota archaeon
GAATCCGTTTTTTAGTGAATCCGTTTTTTAGTGAATCCGTTTTTTAGTGAATCCGGCTTTTTTCGATGTTTTCCGAGATTTTCTGGTGTTTCTCGCTGCCCTCAATGTTGATATCTTTTAGATACCAATATCATTATTATACCAGTATCTCTAGGATACCAGTGCATATATAGCAAACAGTTTCGAAATTGGTAGCGGTATCAGAGAAGATACCTGAAAGAGAATTATCAAGGATTGGAAGAAGAACTTCGTATAAAATGGAAGTTTGTGTAACTGAAAATAGTATAAATTGAAAAGTACCTTAATTAAAAAGCGATTTCAGGGATCAATTTTTCTTTGAATCCCTTTTCCCGAAAATATCCATAACTTTTTTCAGCCTGGCCGAAAAACTTAATCCGGGCGAATTACCCTGATCTTTTGGGGTCACATTTTCTATTCTGTGCTTTTTGCACGGTCCGTTTTTTGTACAGCCCTTTCCACTCAGGACTTCAGGGCACTGGTCACAGTACATTTTTCAACCTCAAACCTGTTTTTGGAATGTATTTTGATGTTCGTTTTTGATGTTTTTCGTAACGTAATCAGAGTATTCTTTTGATACTGCTATTTCCCGTGGGTCGCTAACTTTCAGGTGATGATATCTTTTAAGTCCAGCTATCTTTTTGATACCAGTATCTTTATGATACCTTCTGATATATACTGTTCAGTTCCGAAGCTGATACCGGAAATAAATAATGGAGTAAAAAAGGAGCCGTTGTAAACTCTAAAAAGTACTGAAATTTCTGGAATTATTCAGTGACGATGTTTTGGGAAAAGCAGATCGTTCTGAACCTTCCTATCATTCCAGGTCTACGTACTCATCATCAATATAGCAATACTTCCAGCCTTCTCCGGGTTCGAAGGACTGAATGATCGGGTGTCCGGTCTCCTCGAAGTGTTTTGTCGTGTGCTTGCCTGGCCCCTTTAAAATCAAGTCACACTCACCTTGCTGAACCTCCACCTTGCAATAAGAAACATTATTGCGGCAAAAGTAAGCAGGGACAGGAAGGAAACAAGGATGTCGTTTGGGGTATACACATATTGAATCCCGATAGCTGAGAAGTTATTCCCTATGGCAAAATATCTGATCCCGCTGACCAGGTGGGTCAAAGGGTTGATCGTTGAGAGAAATCGAAGCAATGGTGGAAAGGATTCCACGGGGTAAAGTGCGTTGCTGGTGAAAAAAAAGGGCATGGTGAGCAGGGTTATCACTGCCTGCATCCCTTCCGGGCTTTCCATGCTGATAGCAATGGCTCCGGAAAGAAAGAGAAAACCCAGAGAGAAAACCCCGACAAAGAGCATGATCCCGAGCACCGAGATAAGGGTCCGGGATAGGGTGTACCCGTCAAAAAACCGGACCCCGATCAGGAGCCCGAAGAGCATGATGACCGTAGCCTGGATGAAGGACTTCGTCATTCCTGAAAGCCCGATGCCTATTATAATGTGGATCCTCGGAAGCGGGCTTGAAAGGGTTTCTCGCATAAGCCCCCAGTTCTTGTCAAAGAGCAGCACTGTTCCCCCGAAAAGGCTTGTAAAAAGCGTGGTCATGGCAATAACCCCCGCCCCTATGAAGGTCAGGTAGCCGACCGTAGGTACCCCCGGGATGGTGGGAAGCGTTGCAGTCAGCCGGTCAAAGTTATTGGACATCGCAACCCCGAAAAAAGCTAGCCAGAGAGCCGGCTGCACAAGGGATGTGAAGAGGAGGGTTCTGAACCTGACGAACCTTAACATATCCCGCCAGTAGATGGTAAGAAAGCCCGTTTTCACAACCTGTAGCCTCCCACTCCTCCAGCTATCACTATAAGCCCTGTTCTCAATTCTTTTTTCATTCTCATAATACCTCAGCCGGAAACTCCTGTATCTTTAGCCCATGGGTAGTTGACTTTTAGCGCTTCCCTGCCCTTATGATCGCCGATGACATCTTTTCTGCCCCTTCATCCCTTAATTCCCTTCCTGTGTAATGGACAAAAACGTCGTCCATAGACGGTTTTTTCAGGTTCACGGTCGTAATTACAATCCCTCTTTCGGTAAGCATTTCCATGAGCTTCGGGAGCAGGTGGGTCCCGTCCCCGCTGAGCATGAGCACCAGGCCTTTCGGTTTTTCGGTTATTTCCTTTACGCTGCCAAGTTCCCTGAGCATCTCCGCAGCCGCCCGGTTATCGCTGCTTTCCAGATAAATAAGGTCCTGGCCAAGTTTGTTTTTCAGTTCCCAGGACCTGCCTGTGATTATGATCTTCCCGTGGTCGATAATGCTTATCCTGTCGCTGAGCTGGTCGGCTTCGTCCATGTAGTGGGTGGTAAGGAAAATAGTGGTCCCCTCCCGGTTTATCTCCCGCAAGTATTCCCAGATCCTGATCCTGGTCTGGGGGTCGAGGCCGATTGTCGGCTCGTCCATGAAAAGCACTTTTGGGCGTGTCATAAGCCCCCTGGCAATCTCGAGCCTCCTTTTCATTCCCCCGCTCAGGTACTTTGTCCGGGTATCCCCTTTTCCCTCAAGCTGGACAAGCCGGAGCAGTTCTTCGGTCCGCCTCCTTCGTTCTTCCTTTGGCATGGAATAGAGCCTGCCGTGGTATTCCAGGGTCTCCCGCACGGTCATGTCCCGGTCGAGGGTCAGTTCCTGAAAGACAATCCCGATGGATTCCCGGACCTTTTCGGGCTCTTTATCCACATCGTATCCTGCGACCTTTGCAGTTCCCTTCTGGAGCCGTAGGAGAGTGGTCAGGATATTGATTACCGTGCTTTTTCCTGCCCCGTTCGGGCCCAGAAAAGAGAAAATCTCGCCTTTCCGGACGGTAAAACTGATGTTATCGACGGCTTTAACGTCGCCAAAAGAGTGTTCGAGATTTTCCACTTCGATTATATCGCCTGAAATATCTACTGCCAAAATTTAGACCCCGGCTGATCTTCCCCTTAAGAAATTGGGTTTCGGGGGATAAATAGGTATTTTTGTTGTCTCCAAAATAAAGGAAACTGTGAAATGCAAAAAGTAAAAGCCACAGAAAAAGCTCCAGGAGGTGAGGAAAAACAGAATTAATACGGCCTAAAAATACTCCTCCTCACATTCATTTTTTGTTTCCTTTAAGGAGGAGCCGCCAGGCAAGCTGACGGAGGCACTTTCCGAAGTTTGGATGCAAAGGTATTTTCGAGATCAAGGAAGTATTTCGAAGGTATGGAACTGATTTAAACTCTTCATACCGCATTAATTGCTTTACAAATCGGTGCAATCAAATCAGTTACACAATCAAATCCCCTTGAAATAGTGCCCTGTCGTATACTCCACGTTTCTTGCTGGCTTCAACATGGTTTCTTTTCCGGCAACCGCTTTTTTGTATGCTTCCGTGATTTCCATGACCTCCCTGTCACTGTTCAGGGACAGGTTCAGGCGGAAAACGTCAGCCCCGTATTTTTTCAGTTTATCGACATATTTCAACATGTCAAGCACTTTTGAGTTATAGATCAGGGTCCGGGTCCCTTCTCGCTTGACCGGATAATCGGAACCGTCCTGGCCGGAGAGGAGCACCTCACTGTTTTTATTTACCAGCTTCCGGTCAACCAGGGGTTTCAGGAGATCGTTTTCCGTAATCAGCATCAGTTCCCGGCCATAGACTATGATTTCGGTCTGGCCTGCCCCTTCGCAGGTCTCCAGCGCTTCGCAGACGTTCTTTACCTCGCTCAGGTTCAGTTCGCTTGAGAGGGTTGCCCTGTGCGCTCCTGCCTGGTAGAAAGTGCTCGCGGTAAAGGCGTTGAAGGTGTTGAACTCCTTCTGGGCGACAAAAGGAATCCCCAGGGTTTTTGCAAGCTGCACCGTACCCAGGCTGGAACACGCAATGCCGAAGCCTGCGTCCCGGACTTTTTCGATTAGGGGGATAAGGGCTTCCAGTTCCCTGTCGTGGTTTACTATGGGGAGGATGAAGACGAGTTCTAAACCTCCGGCTTTCAGGTCCTCAAGCTTCCCTTCGTTTTCGGAACTTTTTAGCTCCTCGAAAGTGGAAATCGGGATATAGATGATGTCTGCGCCCGCTTCGGCTGCCCGGAGCAGGGAAGAAACTTTGCCTACTTCAACGCTCAGGAGAGGCTTTCCTGCAGCTTTTTCCCCGGTCTTTCCCGATCTCTTTCCTGATCTCTTTCCTGATCCTTTTCCTGCTACTTCCTCAGAGCTTTCAGAGCTTTCAGAACCGCCCTTTGTACTGCACAGGGCGGCGAAATTCGAAATATCGGGTTTTTTCTGCTCTTTTTTCTGCTCCTGCAGGATTTTTTCCAGCAGGAGGTCTGAAGCCTGGCGCCTTGTGCCCTTCAGTACCCCGACCGGAATGAAGATGTTCTCGTCTGCTTCTATCTCAACGTATGTGGCTTCAAAAGGAGTGTCTCCGAGGCTTTCCATTGCCTTCCTGACCTGTTCTTCCGTGGTCGGGGCTTTCTGGGCTTCCTGGACGACGTAATCACCGGTAAATTCGGCAGTTTTGCTATATCCGGCTTCTTTTCCGGCTTCGTTTTCGTTTTCGCTTTCGTTTCCTGCCCTGCCTGCTATTTTAATTTCAACTGTAAACCTTTCCCCTTTCCTGGCTTTTGCTTTCAGGCTTACGGGGATCAGCTTCATTTCGGCTTTTTGCAGGGTATCCAGGAGTTCGTTATCGGTTGTGATATACAGTTCATCCCTGATGCGCACGGCTCTGCCGGTTTTCGGGCTGATTTCCAGGCCCACTTTATCGCCTTTCTTTGCGCTCTTAACACGTTCCCCGCGGAGAGTGATTATACCGTTTATTGCCGAGCCTATCATCCGTTCCCTGGCAAAAAGGCTGATCCCGTCTTTTATGTGGATGTCTTCGTTCAGTTGAACAGTGAGTTTGGTAGCGCTTTTTGAACGGCCAATATCCACTACCCTGCCAAGGAAGGCTCCGTAGTTGGAACTGTACTTCGGGTGGGATACGCCTTTTTCCTCAAGGATAAAACCTTTTGTATAGCCCCTGTAGAAGAGTTTTGCAAGTTCGGATTCCTTTGCTTCAATTTCCTCTTTACTAAGGTTTTCCCCTGTCCTGCAGATCTGTTCTACAGCGGCTTTGTAGGCTGCCGCACTGCCGGTCACGTACTCGGACTTTTTCATCCTGCCTTCGATCTTGAGGCTTTCAACCCCGGTTTTAACGATTTCGTCCAGGCCGGGGAGGGTACAGAGTTCGGCACAGCTGATCGGGTAGCTGCCCCCGATATATTTTTCGTCAACGTCCCTGCCATTTACAAGAAAGCTATAGCGCCTGCGGCAGGGCTGGGCACAGGCTCCCCGGTTTGCGCTCCGGTCATGGATAAAGCTGCTGAAGAGGCACTTGCCGGAGTAGGAGTAACAAAGGGCTCCGTGCACGAAAACCTCTATCCCGACGTCCGAGTGGTCCACGATGTCTTTGAGTTCAGAGGTGCTAAGTTCCCTTGAGACTATGACCCTTTTTGTCCCGAGCCCGGAAGCAAAATCAACTCCCGCTTTGCTGTGGATCGTCATCTGGGTGCTGGCATGCAGGGCCAGGTCAGGGTAGATTTCTCTAAGAAGCCGGAGGAGCCCGAGGTCCTGCAGGATAACCGCGTCAATCCCGGCGGCATAAGCCCGGTCTATTATTTCCAGGGCTGCCTGCATTTCCTTTTGCTTGATGGGGATGTTCAGGGCTACGTAGACCTTGACCCCGTGGGAATGGGCAAGATCAACGGCGGCTTCCAGGTCTTCAGGTGTGAAGTTCTTTGCCCCCTGGCGGGCATTGAATTCGCCTACCCCAAGGTAGACAGCGTCAGCGTTTCCTTTTATCGCGGCGAGTAGGGCGTCGTAGTCGCCGGCAGGGGCAAGGATTTCCGGAGGAGTGCAGGTGAAATTTTTGTCAGACATGTCGGATCAGAGTTTGTTGTTTTCAGGCAGCTGAAAGTTTTGGCAAATTTGAAGAAAAAAGGCTTACGCAAATCATTTCAGAACCGGTTTAAAACGTAAAGGAGCTTCTTACATAAAAATGGATGGTATTATCAGGGGGCGTTTCCTGCCAGTTCCGAGGGTTCGCCCTCGCGCAGGAAGTCCAGGACAGCCTTTGAATATTCAGCCGGCAAAAACCGCTCTCCGCAGTGCTTTGCTCCTTCAAATACAATATAATCTGCCCCTGGCAGCTTTTCTGCAATCTCAAGGCTGATTACAGGGGGTGTGAATTCGTCGTCCGTCCCGACTAAAAGCAGGGTTTTGCTCCTTATTTCAGGCAGGCGTTCGTAAGTGCCATTCCATTCCAGGCTTGCATTTGCCTGTTTCCGGACCGCCGGGGCCAGGTCGGAATTTGCGGCACAGGACTGAAGCATTTTTTCCAGGAGTTCCGTTTCAGGGACAATGACGCTGTAAGTTGCCGAGGAGAGGATAAGTTTATCCACTTTTTCCGGATGGTTGAGTGCCAGTTCCTGGGCAATTGAGGCGCCCATAGACGTGCCTAAAACATGGGCTTGCGGAATTCCGAGGGCGTCAAGCAGGCCTGCAGCATCCCCTGCCAGCATTTCCGGGGAAAAAGATTCCTCGTTGTCGGAAGAGAAACCTATTCCCCTGTTGTCGAAGCTTATAACCCTGTAGTCCCGGGCCAGACGCTCGACAAAAGTCGCATTCCACATGTCCATAGTCCCTCCGAACCCCATGACCAGCAGAAGGGGCTCTCCTGAGCCAAACTCCCTGTACCCGAGCTCTACTCCGTTAACGGAGGCGTACTTTACAGGGGAGGAATTAAGGGAAAAATCGGTAGATTCCTTATGGGCTACTTCCGAATAAAACCCTGAACATCCTGAACTTGCAAGAACTGTAAGGGCCAGCGAGAGAATGATGAACGTCTTAAAATTCATAAATGCCTTCAGATTCATAAATGCCTTCAGATTCATAAATGCCTTCAGATTCATAAAAGTATTAAAATCATGGTTAATATAATAAATATTCTCTCAAGGTCCGTAAGCTATACGGCTATTTCAATTTTTACATATATCTAATGTTATCATATCTCCTTCCCTTATTTTCCAGGCCTTGCAGGTCAAAATGCAGCAAATTATCCTTTCTTTCCACAGCAGGCTTTTTTGCAGGATTCTAGCCTTTTATTCACCAAAAATCCTTAATTTGATGTAAAGTTTCCTGCTCAGTTCCGGATTCAGGGCAGATGCCTGAAAGCCTTTTTTTTCATTGCTTCCGTATTACCGAAAAGAATTCGTTTTATCTCGAGGGGGAGACTCTTTTGCTTGCACGAAAGTGAGCCTGAAGAGGCTGCTGAGAGTCCTGAGGTGAGGCCTCTGACTACTCTTTTTTCGTTGGATTTCCGGAAAAGGACGCCTGCATACATAGGAAGGGCTTAACAGGGGAGACATGTTTAAAAAGAGGCATGTTTAAAAAGAGACATGTTTAAAAAGAGTGGTTTGTGGTTGAAAAAGGGATAAGGGATTTAGATATTTGTCCTAAATCCCCTCGGAGCGGCACTTTATATTTTCCGTTTTTCGCTTAGATTCCTGTTTTTAGTGTAGACCCCCACGGTTTAAAAGCAAGGTGCCTGAACACAATGCTTTTAAATTTCCCCAACCCGCGGGATATGTGCCGTTTCCTGGTAATTCCCCACTTCCAAGTCATTGCTGACTTTTTTCATCCTGATAGGTTCTGCACTTTTTTGTTTTTGTTCTGTGGTCTTGTTGTATTGTCTGTCGCTTTGTTTGTAGCTCTCAAGATGCAGCTTTGCTTGTACCTCTCAGGCTACAGTCTTAAATTGTTTTCTTAGATCATATATTTACTTGAGTGTAATATTTATACAGTACTATACAATAATACGACCCTGTAACTGTGATATCATTTCTGTAATGTTAGCTCGGTGGTATAATCCTTGGGGAAAATAGGTTTGGAGAGGCACTATTCTGAGATCTCCAGTGTTATTAATCCTGACGCCGTTTGGTAAAAGAGAGATTTGCTAAAAAGGCATCTTTTTTAAAAAAGGTAGGATTTTTGGAAAATAGGCATTCCAGTCCCTTTGGACGCTGTTGTGGGGCCGGAAATTTTCTCTCATGTAGCCCGTCTCGTCATGTGCAGCAACATTGTCCCGGAAGACAAAACCAGCAAAAATAAAAAAATTAAAGGAATCGGCAGGTATTTTTCCAGCGGCTTTCTCCGACTGTTCCCTGACATCTTTAAACTATTTCTTCAAACTTATCCAGTATCGAAAACATAAATTCCTTAGACCCCTCCAGATACTCCTCCTGCCCGAGCATCCCCTCCTTTTTTTGGATAAAAGGCCCTTCTCCCAGTTCCTCCCCGAACCTGCTGATCATGGACTCAACCCTCTCGTCATGCACTTCCGGGTGGAACTGCATCGCAACAACTCTTCCGTCATAAATGAAAGCCTGGTTCCCGCATCCTTCGCTCTCGAAAAGGTGCACTGCTCCTTCCGGCAGTTCAAAAGTCCGCCCGTGCCAGTGAAAGACCGTGACCTCTTCCGGCAGCCCTTCCAGGAATTCTGTTTTGTCCCCGGTTGGGGCTTTTCGGATCGGGTACCAGCCCATTTCCCTGTTTCCGTTTTCAAACACCTTTGCGCCGAGCACATCGGCAAGCAACTGCGCCCCCAGGCAGATCCCGAGCACCGGTTTCCCTGCTGCGATGACCTGTTTGATAAACTGCTTTTCGACTATAAGCCAGGGGTTTTCTACATAGTCACAGATACCCATGGACCCTCCCATGATGATCAGGAGATCAAAGGAGTCCATTTCGGGCTGCTTTTCAGTTTCATAAAAGCGGGTAGATTCCAGGGGGTAGCCTCTGGTTTCGGCGTATTCTTCGATGGTGCCGAGGGTGTTTATGGCTGAGTGCTGGAGGCAGTGGAGTTTCATGATGAGTCTACCTGATTTTTGAGTAAAATATTTTATCGGGGTCAATTTTAACTTACCTACAATAGAAACTTATGGCGCTTTACTATAAAAATCGGTTGTAAATTATGCTATATTCTGGTCTGTAAAAATTTAATGAAACAGATTTTTGAAAATACCCTTCTACAGTCATTGAGCTAACTTTTTTGGTCATCCCGCTGCACATCCATAGTCATCAGAATAGATTTTTTGTATATCCTGATACCTTCTTACATATATCCAGATTTTAATAAATTCTATTAAAATTAATTTCTCCCGATGTTGATTTCTAAGCAATAATTCAAAAGCCTTTTAAATAAAAATGCTCTTTCCGTATAGGGGGATTGTGTGAATAAGTTAATTATTAAGTTCCTTATAATCGTTTTTTGTTTGATGCTTATTTTAGTTCCCGCTGCAGGGACCGGAGATACCCGTACGGAAGGGTGTGAAACGCAAAGCATGGAAGAGTGTGAAACGCAAAGTGTGTCTTACTGTGTGGATGAAGACGATGATGAGCCTGTTTCCGAAGAACCGCAGGTTAGCAGTGTGGGAAAGTTCAGGGTAGGGCCGGTTGTCAAGCTCAGGCCTGTCAACGATGTGATTGATTCGGGGGAGGACGGGTTGATAGAGATGTATATGGATAACCCGACCATTAACGAAGTTAACCTGAGCGTGGACGTGAGAGTCAGTGTTCCTGCCGGGATTCATGTAAACGGGGAAGGGTTCGGGCAGGCTGCTGCTGCCGGAATGGTCTACGGGACCTTCACAGTTCCGCCAGGACAGGCGAGGACCGTGTACCTGAATGTCAAAGCCGATAAGGTTGGCACTTTTACCCTTCACCTTACCGGGCTGTACTACCCGGAAAACAACAAGGACAGTTATTACCCCATATCGCTTACCCATCCTTTTGTTGTAAATGAGGTTTCCGAAGACATAGAGGAGACGCCTGAGCCCACCGGGGGAGAAGACCCGGACGGCAAAGGGACAGGCACAGAACCGGAAACCGTACCAGGGTTTGGGGTTTCGTGCGCTTTACTGGCTTTTGCGGGAGTCGCCTTTTTCAGAACTAAGTGGAAATCCTGATGATAATAAACAGGTAAGAAGAACTTGTAATGCTGAAAAATCGGTGATGAAAAAGTAAACCCTATTTTTCATTTTTTAATGCCTGCTCAAAACTTTAAAGAAAGAATCGGATTCCTTTCTTATTCTCGGGGGGATCGTTATTGCTGTTCAGGAATTCCAGGTTCAAGAAATCTCCAATCAATATATCCCGTATCATCACAGCCAGAACCGGCAAATCTCAATTCAAGCCCTCTCAATTTAAGCCTTCTCAATTCAAGATACCTAATTCAAAATTGCTCTTTTCCGTATTTTTTTTGATGTTTTTGCTTTGCATTCCGGCGGGAGCAGCCGAAGAACAGGCTGACCTGACTGTTCTGGGAATCGTTTCGGAGATCTCCGAGCCGCAGATAGGGGATGACATGGTTTTTACCGTGGAATATGCAAATTTCGGGAACCTGAGTAATGAAAGTTTTGTAATTTTTCTTTTTGTTGATGGAACCCTGGAAGAAGAGATGGATGTGTCTCCCCTTGGCGCGGGGGAAGGAGCAAGTGCCGATTTTTTATTTCATATAGGGGAGGATATGGAAATCGGAGAACACTCCGTTATTGCGGTGATTGACGCCTCCGGCCAGGTCTCCGAAACTGATGAGTCGAATAATGATTTTGAGGATTATTTTTTTGTAAATGGAAACGAAAAACCCGACCTCTTTGTCGAAGATATCTTATGGATGCCTGAATCCCCGAAAACCGGGGATGAAGTAACTTTTTCAGTAATGTACGGCAACCAGGGGAACCGTAATACGGGAAATGGTTTTGATATCAGTCTTTATGTCGATGATTCACAGGTCGCTTATGAATGGGTTGATGATCTCCAGCCCGGGGAATCTTCAAGCTATGAATGTTCCTGGACTGTTGACCCGGATGTTCCGGATGTTCCGGATGTCCCGGATGTTCCGGAAGGGGAGCATACAGTTGCCGCTTACATCGACATGGAGGATGAAAACGGGGATTCGGGAGGTGTCGAGGAAAGCGATGAGACGAACAACAACTTCTCGAAGACGTTTCAGGTAAGCAAAGAACTGCCTGACCTGATAATCCAGGACATTAGCCTGGACTCGGTTTCCCCAAAAACCGGGGATGAAATCACTTTTTCAGTAGCATACGCTAACCAGGGCGCTCTGAATGCAGGTGGGGATTTCTACATCTGCCTTTATGTTGATGATTTCCCGGTCGGGTCCGAATTGGTTGGCGATCTCCAACCCGGGGAATCAGGTATTTGCGAGCTTTTTTGGACCGTTAATCAGGAAATGCTGGAAGGTGAGCATGAGATTACAGCTTACATCGACATGGAGGACAGGGACGGGTATTCAGCGTATGTAGAGGAAAATGATGAGGCGAACAACAAATTCACAGAGACATTTCAGGTAAGTGAGGAAGATCCTGAAAGTGAGGAAGAACCTGAAAGTGAGGGAGAACCTGAGAGTGAGGAAGAACCTGAGAGTGAGGAAGAACCTGAGAGTGAGGAA
>JAENZL010000020.1 GCA_016841265.1 Methanobacteriota archaeon
TTTTAGTTTACCGTTTTTCAATTGCAATTTTTAGTTTGCCGTTTTTCAATTGCAACTTTCAGTGTACCGTTTTTCAATTGCAATTTTTAGTGTACCGTTTTTCAATTGCAATTTTCAGTGTACCGTTTTTCAATTGCAATTCTGGAAATTCCCGTAGAGCTTTTGGTATGACCTGCAAGAGCGTTTTTTATAACCACGGTTATAGGCTCCGCAAAGACTGCATAAAATAAAAAGTTGCACAGAAAAGATGCACCATAGAGATGCACCATCTGTGCTTCGAAACCGTTTTTCAGGCTACAAGTGCCTTGATCTTGTTGACAACATCTGTGGCGTTTTCGCCGTAGATGTCAGCACCGATCTGGTCTGCCCAGTCCTGGGTGACCGGAGCGCCGCCGACCATGGTTTTGATCTGGTCGCGGATTCCAGCTTCCTTGAGCTGTTCTTCGATCTGGATCTGGGTGACCATGGTGGTGGTCATAAGGGCGGAGGATGCAACAACAGTAGGTTTGATTTCCTTTGCTTTTTCGATGAAGGCGGAAACTGCAACGTCCCTGCCGAGGTCCACTACTTTGAAACCTGCAATGTTGAGCATGGAGGCAACAATGTCCTTGCCGATGGAGTGGATGTCACCTTCGATGGTTCCGATGACAACAGATCCGAGGCTCTTGGTCTCGGATTTGCGCCTCTCCATTTCTGGCTTGATAACTTCCATACCTACGCTCATTGCTTCTGCGGCTGCAAGCACGTGGGGGAGGAAAAGGGTACCCTGTTCGAACTGTGCCCCTACTTCTTCCATCCCTGCGGTAAAGCCCTTCTCAATGAGCTCTACAGGGTCCATGTTGGCTGCAAGAGATTCCCTTGCTGCTTCCTCAGCCATTTCTTCATCGAATTCGGTGATTGATTCTTTTGCCTTAGCAATAATCGCTTCGTTTGCCATTTTTAGATCTCCTGAATATCTTGAATTTAGAATTACTCGCCTCTGAAGGCTTTGTCAGCCCTGTCCACAACTGCCTGCATTGCTGCGAGGACTTCGGCATCGAGTTCCGGAATTACATGGTTCTTGAGAACGTCTACAACGATTTCGTGTGCGACAGATGCAAGGTCCTTGGAACCTGCGGCTTCCCAGTCTCCGAACATCTGCCTGTCAATGAGCATCGGGTCGGAGGGGTAGTTCACAAGCTGCCTGGTCTGCTTGAGAGCAAGGAAGTTGTTTCCGATACCAACTTTCTGGATGGAATCAACTGCCAGGGTCTCGGTGTTGACGGGGATTCCCTGCATTGCCTTTT
The DNA here is from genome assembly GCA_016841265.1 of Methanobacteriota archaeon. Lineage (GTDB taxonomy): Archaea > Halobacteriota > Methanosarcinia > Methanosarcinales > Methanosarcinaceae > MTP4. Next base: position 1,287 of record JAENZL010000020.1, read on the forward strand.
TGGTCATCCTGATGATGTCGTTGTCAATTACCAGCTGTTCCATAGAGAAGGTCATACCAAGCTCAAGCATTCCGGCACCGTAGAGGGTGTTTGCACCAGAGAGGGCAGGAAGAAGACAGGTCATTGTCTTTTCGTGGCCAGCCTGGTCATCCGGAACCTTGGCGTCAGACTAAGTTCCTGCAACGAAGGAAGGTAGACCGTAGAACTGTGCGAGTTTTGCAACACCGGCGCTGATAAGGCCGAGTTCAGGAGATCCGACAGGTGCCGTACCCTTCTTCAGATCGAAGGTGGTGGTGGAACTGCCGTACATACAGGAAGCGCCTGGGCAAGCAAGCTGAGCGAGCACGATACCGGAGAGAACTTCGGCGTTGTGGGTTACGAGGGTTCCTGCGAGGTAGACCGGGGAGGATCCGCCGGACATTGCCATACTCAAGACGTTAAGAGGAATACCGAGGCGGGCACCCTTAATGATAACCTGACAGGCATTGACACTGAGCTCGAGTGGGCTGGTTGGGCAGAGCAGCATGGAGAAAAGGGGTCTCTTTCTTGCCATTTCTGCGTCGCCGCCGTAGAATGCGACTGCGAGGTCCCAGTAGTACTCGACGTTCTCACCGACAGGGTCGATGTGGTGGAAGTGCTTCTGGGTGTTGGTCAGGGAAGTGAAGGTTTCGTGGACGTCCTGTGCGCCCTTGCCTGCCCAGTCCCTTGCGGAAACAGGGAGGGAGAAGTAGTCAATGTTTTCTGCCCAGTCACAGAGTCTTGCGATTTCTGCGATGTCGTTGTCAACGGAGTCGATGGTGGAGTACTTGCCAGGAGCTTCGTACTTGCACATCTTGACACCGGTACCGAAGCAGGTCCAGTGTACCTTTCCGCCGCACTCCATAAGGGTGTTGTACTTCTTTTCGCGGCCCCAGAGGGTGAACCTTGAGGGGGCAAGCTGGAGAGCCTTTCTTACAAGGTATTCAGGGATCTTTACGACCTGGGTTTCTTCGTCGACTTCGCAACCGTTTTCCTTGAAAATCTGCCTTGCTTCTGCATCAGAGACCTGGATACCAGGGTTCTGCATGACTTCCATTGTGGAGTAGTGGATTGCCTTGAGTTCGTCGTTGGTGAAAAGATTAAGTTCTACGCCGTTAAGGGCGTTCATGCCAGCAACTGCATTGTTCTGTGCCATTTTTTAACCTCCAATAAGAATGGGAAAATTCAGAAAAAAAATTCTTATTTACAGTAACAGTTCTTTTGCTTTGGAAACAGCTTCGCTTGCATTTTCAGCATAGCAGTCTGCGCCAATCTTGTCAGCCCATGCCTGGGTTGCAGGTGCCCCGCCAATCATGACTTTGACGTTGTCCCTCATGCCCTCTTCCTTCAGGAGTTCAATAACTCCCTTCTGCCCGGGGAGGGTGGTGGTCATAAGAGCGGACAGTCCGACCATGTTTGCGGAAACTTCCTTTGCCTTGTCGATGAAGTTCTTGATAGGCACGTCTCTTCCAATGTCGTGCACTTCAAAACCTGCGGACTGGAGCATAGTGGATACAATGGATTTCCCGATGTCGTGGACATCTCCTTCCACAGTTCCGTTCACAATGACGCCCATCTTTGATCCCTCTGAGCCTTCAGGCATCAGGTCTTTAAGGGCTTCGACCCCTGCGGTCATTGCGTCTGCAGCCATCATTACGTGGGGCAGGAAAAGTTTACCTCTTTCAAAAAGAGTACCTACATTATTCATACCTGCTGCGAGTCCGTTGTCGATAATTACGGAAGGCTCCAGTACGCCCTTTGCCTTTTCTACGGCAGCGAGCACTACGTCCTTCTTACAAGAGACGATCGCATCAGATAATTCCTGAAGCAATTCTTCGTTGCTAATAATTGCATCCTCCATTTTTATTTTTAAGAAGTATTTTCAGAGACGACCCAAAAAACCAAAAAAATCACGATTAATCATGATGATTAAGGCGCTTAACTCATGCTTCATATGGTGGGAAAGGTCCGCACGAGAAAATCTTATGGTCATCACAGGTGGGAGTCCGTGATCACCACATGTGGGGAAATCATGACAGAAAAGTCATGACCATCACATTTTTGGGGTTCACAAGTTTTTAGCTGAGGGAATTTATTTCAATTGCCATTTATCTTCCCGGCTTAGAACTCAGTTATACAAATATCTCCAAAGCAGATGTTCTTTTTACTAGTATAAATATTTTGTCAGAACGGAAATCCAAAAATAGCAGATACATAAATAGTTTGTGGTAGAGAGGTTTCAACGGAAATTTTTCGGCTGGTACAATCGAATATAAAACACAAAATATAAATATGAGAATGCAAACGCGGACGTTTCTCACGAGACGAACAGTGCACGAGAATTGAAATGAATTAACAGGAATTTGGAATTGTAAGCCAGATTAGGAGCTGGCAAATCCATCCACCTTAAAATCACCATAAAGATGTGACATCCCTAGATACTGTTTTTTCAAATATTTATACATTTTCCGAAAGAAAAAAGAAAAAAAGTTAATTTTCAATCGACCTTTCAACCCTCGGTAGAAAAAATATGATGTGCCTCACCATACCAAACACAAAAACAAAAAGATTATATATTAGAAATAGTCGGTTAGAGAGCAGGCGATTCAAACAAAAAAATAAGTATGTCTGTAGAAAATAGATCTTGACGATAAGACTATGAAATAAATGAAAACAGAACCGGGCAAAAAAAGATAAAAAAATAGTTATTGCAGAGGAGAAAGGAGGAGTTTTATAAAAAAGGACAGGGGGAAGGATCACCTCAGATTCCTGCGCAAAACATATCGAAATATATGGTACATTCACCGACTTGAGATCGAATATATAGTTCACGAAAAATTGCTTGTGCGTACTTTATCAGGAAAATCATTTAGGGAGAATCATTTCCACCGTAACCTGAAACACAGAGCCTGTAAGCCCTGTTGACAACTTCCAGCAGTTCCTCATCATCACGTTCGATTTCAATTCCGAAACTAAGAGCCAGGTATTCGGCAAGATCAAAAACTTCTATTTTCCCGGATTCCCCGGCCAGCCCGGCTTCCACAAGGTTTTGCATGCAGCCGGCACAGTTGGTTATGATTAGATCACAGCCCAATTCCCCCGCAACCCTGTAACGGTCCGATGCCACGGCCATGGATTCGGAGGGGTAGTTGATCCGCACCCCACCGCCAAACCCGCAGCATGCCGAGTTTTCAGGCGTTTTGTTTGCAAGAACCGTTCCCGGAATACATTCCAGCAGTTCCCTGGCTTCCCGGTACACGCCCATTCCCCGGGTAAGGTGGCAGGGATCGTGATAAAATACCCTGTTTTCGAGGACCTTTTCGGGCTTGAGTTTGCCTTCCCGGACCAGGCGTTCGAGGTACTGGGAAATCTGCAGGACTTCAAAACCCGGATCCCCAAACAGCCTGGGATACATTTCTTTGAAAGCCTTGAAACAGCCGGGACAGGCAGTTACCAGGATTTTTCCTCCCCTTTTCCGCACTTCTTCGATATTCTTCTGCCCATTCCGGCGGAGAGGCCCCGGGTTACCCGCACCTGCGGAAACCGCCCCGCAGCAGTACTCCACCCCGCTCAGGACCGTGTAATCAACCCCGGCTTTTTCAAACAGGGCGACGGCAGCTTTTGCCATATTGGTGTTGATGTAGCCTCCGGCACAACCAGGGAAATATACCACGGAACCTTTCCCATCCCGGAATTTGGGAACCTCGCTCATTTCAGCAATCTTTTTCACCAGATTATTATCAGCATCCGGGTCCATCAATGTCTGCCGGCCCGTAAGGCCGTGTTCATTCACCCACTTCTGCCGGGAAGGGGAAATCAGCATTTTAATTCCCAGGTCCTCGGGACAGGCCTCGCCGCAGAGTCCGCAGGTAAGGCAGCCGAGGAGGGAATCGGGGTCAATTTCAGAGTCCCCTTCCAGATATCCATATAAGCGTTCAAGCAAATCGATGTCATCGTAACGAGGGCAAACGTCCAGGCACTGCCCACACTGTGTGCACTTTGCCCTGTGATTGTCTACAAGATCCATTTTTTCATCTCCATGTCATTTCAGAATGACGAAACTTCAGAATTTCGAAATTAAAGGACTTCGAAATTAAAGGACTTCGAAATTAAAGGACTTCGGAACGGCAAAACTTCAGAAATTCAGAATTATAGAAATTCAGAATATAAGAATCTACTTTTTCAGACAAAGCCACCCTTCAAAAGTTTATCGGAGACCCGGAGAGATTATTTAAAGACCTTGCAGCTCTACCAATCGTCCCAAAAAAGATAAGGCAAATCTCCAAAAGTGCAATATCCAGTATATATAGATTAAGATCCATATAGACATTCAGGAGTTAATATTAATATCGAGATTGGAGATTCGAGATTGGAGATTAAAGGGAGGGATTGGAATACTCAATGAGCTGAAAAACAGCGCAAGAGATAAGATAACTCCTCTAGCCCGTTTAATCCCCCTTTCCCCGAACACCCTGACCCTGCTGGGGTTTGCGGTGAGCGTGGTCGCAGGGGCGGCATTTGCCCTTGGCAGGCCTTTTGAAGGGGGACTTTTGATTCTTTTTAGTGGAGTTTTCGATGCTCTTGACGGGGGAGTCGCAAGAGCAAAAGGCACCACCACTCCCTTTGGAGGAGTGCTTGACTCGGTTTGCGACCGCTACTCCGACGGGTTGATGTTCCTCGGGATCATAGCCGGGGCTGTAAATGGAAAACTCGCACTTCCACCCATTCTGGGGATTGAAAGCTGGCTCTGGGCAGGCTTTGCCCTGATAGGCTCTTTCCTGGTAAGCTACACCCGCGCCAGGGCAGAATCCGCAGGCTGCCGGAAGCTCAGTGTTGGGTTAGCCGAACGCACGGAAAGGATGCTCATCCTCGCCTTCGGAGCCCTGACAGGACTGCTGGGCTGGGCAATTGTGCTTATAGCCGTATTTTCCCACATAACCATAATCCAGAGGGTTCTCCGGGCAAAAACGCTCCTGAATGGCCCTTCAGGCCCCGGTTTTTGAGAATAAAGAGCGAGGAAAGAAAGGCAAATAAAAAAATGAAGATAACTGTCCCTCACAGCCCACCACCTAATAAAAAAGATAAGATTGAGTCCGGATTCCCTTTCCCAACCGATATACATTTATACTACATATTTGATTACAATAGTTTACGATGGCAAGCAAACCAAGAATTGTCATCTAAGAAGCAAATTCTACTCTGCGGGGCCGTAGGGTAGCCTGGTCCATCCTGCAAGGCTGGGGGTCTTGCGACTTGAGTTCAAATCTCAGCGGCCCCATCAAACACTTATTTTCTAATTGTTTTTCTCACAGAGAGTTCTGACTTTCGTTTTCTAATTGTTTTTCTCACAGAGAGTTCTGACTTTCGTTTTCTAATTGTTTTTCTCACAGAGAGTTCTGACTTTAGGATTTCGGTTTTTAAAAAATAATCACGTTTTAAGAGTAGGATTTCGGTTTTTAAGAATAGGAGTTCACTGAATTTTGATAAGGAATATCAGAAACAGCCCCCGAAAAAAAGAAAATGAAAACCGATCAGGATTTAATCGGCCAACATGCATTTTTTAAAAAACATCAGATAGACATAATAAAGGTTATAAAGTCAGGGCTGAGTTTGGTCTCCAACTTAACCTTTCCAATAATATCCTTATCTGAAAGCCCTTCGGACTTTAGTTCCTTTATGCGATCAAAAACATGTGGGGAAACTTCCGAATATTCATTGATGTCTTTCCTGTGGCCCCATACATCACCTTCAAGTAAGGCAATGTCCTGCATTGAGAGGTACATCTGGGCAGAGCTGGAAATGGTTTTCTTGTATGAAGAAGGGACATGGATCGCTTTTACATTCGGGCACCTTATAATAAGTTTGAATATATCTTTGTTGGAAGGCCTGAATGCAAAGTGAATGAGTTCTTCACTTTCATTTAATGTATCGATTTCTTCTTTTGAACTTACAACGCGAAGCTTCATATATATCACATTTTAAGGGGTTTTTTAAAAATAACTGTACAGAGGGGAGAATAACTTGCCAACAATTGCAAGTAAGAGAGCCCTTAGTTAAAAAAGTTGGCTTTTATTACACCACTTGTTAATTTTTTAGAGAAGCATGCAAAATATTAGAGGAAGATGAGACTACAAACAAAAAATCCCCAAATCGAGATCTAATCGAGATCTACTACTTAAGCATGTGAACTCCCACCTTTTTCGAATTGATCGTTAAAACCCGGTTCCAGTTTTTAAGTCCGGATTTCAGGTCCCGGGGCACTCACCGACTGCGAAGCAGGCGGCTTTTCCAGGAAAAATTGAAAAAAAAGAAAATAAATAAAAATACACGAGCTGTGACATTCCAAATACGATATATTGTATCTTGCCAGCATATTTGTTAGACTTGTTTTTCATGGTTCCATATTTCAGGAGTTCATATTCGTACAGTGTACGCTCAGGGATGGCATTTCTTCATTTCCCATGCAATTTATCGGAAAAAGCCGCCCGCTAAGACGGTCGGTGAGAGCCCCGTTTATCCAAAAACTAATTCAAAAACCTTGCAGCGTGGTAGAAATGATTCAAAAAAGATTAAAGATGTAGAATTACAAATGTTACTTTCTCTTTTTCCTGTAAAATAAATAGAAAATGCAGAAGATACAGAGTAAAAAAAATAAAAGATATGCAAGGAGATGTTCCCCCGATATGAACAGAATAGAGGAACTTGTAATAGTGCTCATGATGTCCTAAAAGACAGAAACAGTTAAAAATATTTCTATACACATATTAGTTCTGAATGAGTATCTCAAATTAGATTTTTGAAGAACATCTGCGGAAAACTCGGCTATTTGAATGATTCAAGAAGATTATCTCTTTGATACCAAGCCTCTGTGTATTTAGGAGTGATTTCCAGAGCTTTATCATAACAAGCCAATGCATCATTATTCAGACCCAGTTTTTGAAGTACACGACCTTTATTAAACCAGGTTTCAGCAAGATCCGGGTTTGTTTCTAATGCCTTATCATAAGCTTTTAGGGAATCTTCATATTTTTTAAGCTTAAAGAGGACAAAACCCTTATTTCCCCATGCTTCCCCAGAATTTTCATTCAATTTTAATGCCTTATCATAGGCTTTGAGTGATTCTTCATATCTTTCAAGTGAGATAAGAACAAGACCTATATTGATCCACGCATCGTAAGTTCCGGGTTTAACTCCCAGTGATTTCAAATGCTCATTGAGTGCCCTTTCATGTTTATTTTCTTTGTTCAAATGCTCATTGGGGGCACTTTCATGCCCATTTTCTTTAAAAAGCAATGAGATAATTTTTTTAAACAGGTTCATAAATATGGATATAAGTCAAAAATGTATAAACTTACTTCTTTCCGATTGTGTCTCTCAAATCATTATGGCATGAACCTATAAATCCCAGTATTAACAGCTTTTGTAAATGTTAAGCTCCAAGACATCATACAAAAATTAAAAGCATGTCAGACCGAGAAAATTACTAAATATTTTATTCTTCCCCCTTCCCCTTTTCACGCTTATACTTTTCCCGGATTTTTTCAACCATTTCCTCATTCCCCTCTACAATGAAAGCTCCCATATACCCGCATTCCTTGCAGTGGTAGACTTTGCCGGCATACCCGCCGACCTCGTAGTAGAGACCCGAATTCCCGCAGACAGGGCAGACCTCAATCAATTTTTCCCGGTTCAGAACAGGTTCCTCCTTTGATTGACTTACAATTCCGAATTGTTAAATTATATATAAGAAGCAGGATTCACATAAAGGAATAGCATTCAAAAAGCATAAAATTCAAGCTGCAGCAATTCGGCAATAGCTAACACCGGCTGGGCTGCGGCAGCAGATTTAAGCTAATTTACCGGGGATAATTTACCGGGATAATTCGACCCTACTAACTGCACTCGACTTTCTATTTTATACCAAATCGACTTAACAGCTTACAGTGGAATAAAAAATGAATGACCAGATGACCCCTGCAATGCGCCAGTACTACGAAGCAAAGCAAGCATACCCTGATGCCCTCATCTTCTTCCGGATGGGCGATTTCTACGAGTCTTTCGGGGAAGACGCAAAGACAATCGCAAGGGAACTGGAAATTACCCTTACCGCCCGGGGGAAGGATAAGGCAGGGGAAAAGATGCCTCTTGCGGGAATCCCATACCATGCCATTGACACCTACCTCCCGAGGCTGATCAACAAAGGGTACAACGTGGCAATCTGCGAGCAGCTCGAAAACCCGAAACAGGCAAAGGGAGTCGTAAAAAGGGGTGTTGTCCGGGTGGTGACCCCGGGGACAGCCATAGATTCCTCCATGTTTTCCGACGCCTCGAATAACTACCTGATGGCAGTAGCAGGCCGGGAAAGCGGCAAAGGCGGCAAAGGCGAGAAAGGAGATAAAGCCGGGAAAAGCGGCAAAGGCGGCAAAAGCGACAAAAACCCCGGGGAAATGGAACTCGGTGTCTCTTTTCTGGACATATCCACAGGGGAGTTTTTAACCACCCAGTTCAGGGACTCTGAGGGTTTTGAAAAGCTTATGAGCGAACTTGCCCGCATGCACCCGGCAGAGTGTATCCTGCCCCCTTCCCTTTACGGAAACCCCGAACTTGCAGGCAGGCTCAGGGACCAGACCATTGTCCACGAATTCGCCCCCGAACTTTCCGGGCCCGGAGAAGCGGGAGAGATGCTTAAGAAACACTTCGGGGTTTCGACCCTGGAAGGGATGGGCTGTGAAGGCCTGGAATTTGCGGTATATTCGGCATGGGCGGCCCTGGAATACGCAAAGACCACCCAGATGCGGGACCTTGCCCACATAAACACCCTGCGAACCTACTCGAACTCCGAGTTCATGGTGCTCGACGCAATAACCCTGCGCAACCTGGAAATCGTGAAAAACGTGCGGGACGGCGGGAATGAAAACTCGCTTTTCAAGGTGCTGGACAGCACAAAGACCCCCATGGGAAGCCGGGCTCTGAAAAAATGGCTCCTGAAACCGCTCCTTTCTGTCGAACTTATCAACCGGCGGCTGGACGCCGTGGAAGAACTGGCAGGAGACGCCCTGCTCCGCTATGACATCCGGGACTGGCTCTCCGAGGTCCGGGATATCGAACGCCTGGTTGGCCGCATCGTGTACGGGAACTCCAACGCAAGGGACCTTGTCGCCCTGAAAAAATCCCTGACAGCCGTTGTGCCCGTAAGGGACTGCCTGCTCGAAAAAACCAGCTCGAAACTCCTGGGAGAGATAGGAAAGGAACTCGCAGCATTCCCGGAACTCGAAACCCTGGCGGAACTGATCGAAAAGGGAATCGCGGACGAAGCACCTCTAACGGTCAGGGAAGGCGGGATGATCAAAAAGGGCTACAATGAAGAGCTGGACGAACTGAGGGACATTGCAAGCAACAGCAAGAAGTGGATTGCCGCTTTCCAGCAAAAAGAGAGGGAAAAATCCGGGATCAAGTCCCTGAAAGTCGGGTACAATAAGGTCTTTGGATACTACATCGAAGTTACCAACGCTAACAGCGCCCAGGTGCCCGAAGACTACATCAGAAAGCAGACCATGACCAATGCCGAGCGCTTCTTCACGCCGGAACTGAAGGAAAAAGAAAGCCTGATCCTCTCTGCAAACGAAAAAGCCGTGGCGCTGGAATACGAGATCTTCACAAAAATCACGAAAACCGTTGCAGGCTACTCAAGGGAACTGCAGCAGACAGCGGAAAGCACCGGGACCCTGGACGTGCTCGCAAACCTTGCAGAAGCTTCCGAAAACAACAACTACGTCCGCCCCCAGCTGACCGAGGACTGCAAGATCCTGATCAGAGACGGAAGACACCCTGTTGTGGAAAATACCGTCCCCGGGGGGTTTGTCCCCAATGACACCGAAATGGACTGCAAGGAAAAGCAGTTTTTACTGGTAACGGGCCCGAACATGGCAGGAAAGTCCACCTACATGCGCCAAGCTGCCCTGATTGCCATCATGGCCCAGGCAGGCTCCTTTGTCCCGGCGTCCCATGCCTCCATCGGGACCGTGGACCAGGTCTTTACGAGGATAGGGGCCTTTGACGACCTGGCAAGCGGGCAGAGTACTTTCATGGTGGAGATGGTTGAACTTGCAAACATCCTGAACAACGCAAGCCCCAAAAGCCTGGTCCTCCTGGACGAGATAGGGAGAGGGACAAGCACCTACGATGGGTACAGCATCGCAAAAGCCGTGGTCGAGTACCTGCACAACCGGGGAAAGGTCGGGGTAAGAGCCCTTTTTGCCACGCATTACCACCAGTTGACAGCTCTTGAAGAAAAATTAAAGCGGGTCAAAAACTACCACATAGCGGTAAAAGAAGAAGGCCACGAACTGGTATTCCTGCGGAAAATCGTCCCGGGGGCAACGGACCGGAGTTACGGGATCCAGGTTGCAAGGCTTGCAGGAGTCCCGGAAAAGGTGATAGACAGGGCAAACGAGATCCTGAAGGAATTGGAACGGGAAAACCTGCTTGAAGAAGCCGAAGAAGGGGAAAACGGGAAAAGGAAAAAAGGCAAGGCAGCCACGCGCTACACCCAGATGCTGCTTTTCGACCCAGGCAGCGGAGGCGGGACCCAGGCGCAGGCAAACAGGCAAAGTCCCGTGGAAGTTGCCCTGAAAAGGCTGAATGTAGACGATATGACTCCCCTTGAAGCCATGAACAAGCTTCACGAACTGAAAAAGTTGCTGGGTTAAGTTTCACTAACGGAAAAAAATATTGAGTTAAATTTCATTAACGGAAAAAGATGCCTGGTTAAGTATCACGAACTGAAAGAGCTAGCAAATTACATCTCACGAAATGAAAAAAGGAGAACGAGGCATGGAAGGGCAGGGAAATAAAATCAGGATCCTTGATAAGGATACAATAAATAAGATCGCAGCCGGGGAGGTGATCGAACGTCCCGCATCCGCCATAAAGGAACTGGTAGACAACGCAATCGATGCCGGAGCCACCGAGGTCCGGATCGAGGTAGAGAGGGGAGGCAAGAAATCGATTCTGGTCCGGGACAACGGCTGCGGGATGAGCCGGGCAGATGCCCTGCTCGCATATGAAAAACACGCAACAAGCAAGCTTACGAAAATCGAAGACCTGGACAGTATGGCCACCATGGGTTTCCGGGGAGAAGCCCTCTCCTCCATTACTGCTATCGCGAAAGTGGAAATCCTGACCCGCCCCCCCGAAGAACTCGCAGGCACGAAGGTGGTCATCCACGGAGGACAGGTACTGGAAAGCTCGAATGCCGGCACGGCTCCGGGAACGGCTGTACACGTAAAAGACCTCTTTTACAACACCCCGGCAAGGCAAAAATACCTGAAAAGCGACAGGACCGAACTTGCCCATATCACGGACATTGTCATGAAACTCGCCCTGGCAAACCCTGAGATTTCATTCACGCTCCTCAGCGACGGAAAACCCGTCCTCAGAAACCCCGCCTCAAGCGAGCTCCTTAATAGTGTCGTAAACCTGCTCGGCCCTGAAACTGCCAGGTCCATGCTTCCCGTGGAATCCCTGACAGGAGACGTTGTTATCCGGGGTTGCATCTCAAAACCCGAACTTACGCGGGGGACCGGAGACCAGCTCTTCCTCTTTGTAAACACCCGCCCTGTGACCTCAAAAGCCGTAAACGCAGCCATCCGCCAGGGCTACTATACGAAAATTCCAAAAGGACGTTACCCTGTAGCTGTGCTCTCCCTCACCCTCAACCCGCAGGAAGTGGACGTAAACGTGCACCCGCGAAAAGCGGAGGTCCGCTTCAGCAGGGAAGAGAAAATCAGCAATGCAGTGACTGCAGCTGTGGAAAAGACTCTTTCGGAACACGGGCTTGCTCCCGAGATAAGGGAAAAGGAAGGCAAAACCCACCAGAAAACCCTGGAAGTCCGGGAACCGGAGAGCAGGGTGCAGTTCCCTGAAAAAACGGATGCTTCGGAAAAGCCCGGAAATGGTTCCGGAAAAGACATAGAGAAAGACGTGGAAGTTCCGGCAGGCGGAAGCAAACTCTTCAGGGAAAAGCCCGAAACCTACAGTTATCCGGTAAAGGATACCGAAAGAAGGCTGAAAAGGTCGGAGCGGCTTTTGGGTTCTACCAGCGAGAATGAAATGAAAGAAGCCGGAAAAGAAAAGGAAGAGGAAAAGGCGACAGGAAAAGAAAGGACTGAAAAAGGGATAGAGAAGGGAACTGAGAAAGGGACAGAGAAGGGGACTGAAAAAGGGATAGAGAAGGGAACTGAGAAAGGGACAGAGAAGGGAACTGAAAAAGGGATAGAGAAGGGAACTGAGAAAGGGACAGAGAAGGAAACTGAAAAAGGGACAGAGAAGGGAACTGAAAAAGGGACAGAGAAGGGAACTGAGAAAGGGACAGAGAAGGGAACTGAGAAAGGGACAGAGAAGGAAACTGAAAAAGGGATAGAAAAGGGGACAGAAAAAGAGGCAGAAAGGGCATACCCGGCGCAAAAGGCAAATAAAAAAGCTAATACTGACCCCCTTGAAAACCTCCGGATCATCGGTCAGGTCTCAAAGATCTATATCCTTGCCGAAAAGGGGGAGGACCTTGTGATCATCGACCAGCACGCCGCCCACGAGCGTGTCCTCTACGAACAGATCCTGAAGATGAAAAAGAACAGGGTCCAGGAACTGATCACCCCGATTACAATAGACCTGACCCCGAAAGAAAAGGTGCTCATGGAAGAATACATCCCCTACCTTGAAGAACACGGTTTTGGAATCTCGGAATTTGGGGACAACACCTATGTGGTGACTTTCGTGCCGGACGTTTTCGGGCGTCTGGAAGACCCGGGGATTATCCACGACCTCATCTCGGAGCTGCTTGCGGGCGGAAAGATCAAAAAGGACACGGGAGTTTCCGAACAGGTCTGCAAGACCATGGCCTGCAGGGCGGCAATCAAAGGGGGAGCAGCCTGCAGTTTGCGGCAGATGGAAGAACTGGTGGAGCAGCTAAAACAAGCGGAGAATCCCTACTCCTGCCCCCACGGCCGGCCAACGGTCCTCACCTTTACAAGAGGGGAACTTGACCGGATGTTTGCCAGAATCCAGTGAACCCGCAGGGCTGCGCACCCCAACATAAACCAAATAATTAAACTCTCAGGGACAAGAGCTTATTTTGCCAGGATTGAAAAACACGATCAAAGGGAATATATACCGGATATATAGACTAACAATTACTACCCATGTCAACAATTGACACACTTAAAAAAAACAGAAGTATTTGCTAAACATATATATAATAGAACTGAAAAGTTAGGAACAGGTGTCAGGAATAGAACTGGCATCTGTATAGGCACCATTCCGGGCTATTTTTCACACACCAACCCCCATCAGAGAATGGAAAACCCCCCATTCCCAAAACCTGGATACCCCCCATTTCCAGAAAAAACGAATGAAATATCCCCAACACCCCTGAATGGTGCCACCCCTTTTCTTAAAACTGTTTTCGGACTTCTTTTGTTGCTCAGGATGTTTTCTGTCAGTGTAAATTCCGAATAGGTCCAGGCAGAATAGAATCCAGGGCATTTTCAATTCAGGCAGGAGAAATTCAGGCCATTTCCAAATTTTCACATCAATATATTTATACAAAAAACCCCTGAATATCTTCCATGATAGATCCCGTTAACAATTTTGACATCCCGGAAGAATGGATAGCCCACACCGGGATGCCCAGGGAAGAAGTGGAAGAAAAAGTGGCATCCGGAATGATCGTCGTCCTGAGCGACGGGTCTGTTCTGAAACGCGGGTACACAACCGGGACCACTGCCACTGCCGCAGCAAAAGCCGCGGTCCTCTCCCTTAAAAAAACAGTTGACCACGTTTCCGTCCCGACCCCTGCCGGGCTCAGGGCATACCTTGAAGTAAGCGAATCGGGTTCAGGGCGTGCCGTTGTGAGAAAGATCCGGAACGACCACGAATCCGACATCACCCGCGGCCTTGACTTCGTGGGGGAAGCCAGGGAAGCTGACGGGATCCGTATCCTTGGCGGAAAGGGCATAGGGGTTGTAAAGAGGGACGGGCTCCAGGTCCCAAAGGGCCAGCCTGCAATCAACCCAAACCCCATGAGGCAGATCAAAGCCGCGGTGCAGGAAGCCGTGGAAGAACTGGGCCTGCGGGGAGCGGAAGTCACGATTTCGATTCCTGAGGGAGAAAGGGTAGGCAAAGAAACCCTGAACAGCAGGATAGGAGTCGAAGGCGGGATTTCAGTCCTCGGAAGCACTGGCTTTGTCGAGCCCTGGAACGACCACCTTGGCGAGATGAAAGGGGACCTGATCCGCTGTACCGACAAAGTGGTCCTGACCACCGGGCGCATAGGGATGCGCTATTCCCACATGCTTTTCCCTGACTATACCGTGGTTATGGTAGGGAGCAGGATCTCCGAAGGGCTCGGGGCGGCCTCGGGAGATATTGTGATCTGCGGCCTTCCTGGCCTTGTCCTGAAATGGGGCAACCCGCAGATGCTCGAAGGAAGCGGCTATGCAACAGTCGTAGAGATGCTTGAAAAAGCCCCGGAACATGAGCGCCTGAAAGAAGCCTTCAAGATGGCAATCGAAAAAGGGAATGGCGCAAGGATTGTTGTCATCGAACGGGACGGCTCGGTCCTGATGGACAGCGAGAGTGAGAATTGAGTAGAATTGAGTAGAATCGAGTAAAATTGAGTAGAATTAGAATCGAGTAGAATTGAGTAGAATTGAGTGAGAATTAAAATACAAAAGCGGACAGAGGTAAAAAAACATGATAGTGGTAGGAGTCGGGGTCGGCCCCGGCATGCTCACGGAAGAAGGGATCGAGGCGATTCGGAATGCATCGATCATTTACGGCGCAAAACGGGCTCTTGAACTTGCACAGAAATACATCGCCTGCAAGACAAGCACGATAAAGGACTACAAGTCCCTCCACCTCCTGCCCGACGACGCCGTGGTCCTGTCCACGGGAGACCCCATGTTTTCCGGCCTCGGGAAGTTTGCAGGAGAAAAGGATACTATAATCCCGGGGATCTCATCAATGCAGGTAGCCTGTGCCCGCACAAGAGTGAACTTTACAAACCTCACAGCAATTACTGCCCACGGCAGGGACTTCGAGCCCGCAAAAGCCGAACTGGTCCGGGAACTGAAAAACGGGAGGAATGTCTTTTTGCTTCCCGACGCGAAATTCGGCTCAAGGGAAGTTGCCGAAGTCCTTCTGGAAATGGGCCTTTCCGCGGAACTCTACACCTGCGAAAACCTCGGCTACCCGGAAGAGAGGATTGAAAAAGGAACCCCTGAAAATCCCCCGATTGCAGAAACTATCCTTTACGGGCTTATGGTCGTACAAAAAAGGTAAAAAGAAAAAATAGAAAGAAACTGCCGGATCGGGGATTGGCATGAACCGGCACCTTCCAGACCTTCACCCAAGCATCAAGCGCATGATTATGTAAAACAGGAGGTCTCCGAACACAACTGCGGCAATAAAACCCGCTGTAATCGAAAGCATGAACGGGAGACCCGGGGTCACCCATACATCGTTTCCAATCAAACCTTTTTTCAGGTATTCTTCAAGTTCGGGCTTCAGGTTTGCATCGAAGTTAAGCCCTGCCCTGGCAAAGCTCCTTTTCAATTCTCCGGCTTCATCCATCTCAAACTTCTCGAGCAGGCCGAGGTGCTCTTTATTCTTCAGGGAAGAAATCGCGGTCCTGTACCCTATGAACATGTAGAAGGGCTTTTTGAGCATCTCGGGAGAAAAGTGCAGGAGGTTGTAGCAAAACATCCCCAGGGGCACGATGATTGTGAGGAGCAGGGCATTTCCGAGCACCGTGAACGTAAAGAGCCCGATGGGAGGAAGGCCGAGCAGGGGATAAAATTCGCCGCCCAGCCGGAAGACCGGGTAAGTGGGAATGAGAATGGAAAGCACGATCAACCCTTTTGCGTCCCCGCCTCCGAAAGCTCCGAACTGAAAAAGGATGTAAACGATAACAAACACGATTACCCCGGAAATGAGAAGGGCTTTGAGATAGGGAACCCCGCCCGCAGCAAGTTCATAGAGGACAAAGACCGAGCCCGAAGCTAGCATGTATTTCCAGACCTTATTGGAGACCCGCCGGGCCTTCAGGTCGGAGTAACATGAATAGAGAAGAAAGGGCATGCAGAAGAGGATTTTCAGTATTTCGATCATGTAAACCGGGATGAAGCTTTTTTGCGGTATAAAGGAAAATGTATCGTATAAAGGAAAATTTATGCCGTATACAGTAAAATATCAGTGTAATGATATTACCACTGTAAAGATATCAAAGAACGGTTATATAACCTGCGGTCTGGCTGAGCCGGGAGACCTGGAAAAAGAGAGAACTCGCAAGAAATCCGGCTTCACCATAAAAGAGCAGTATAACCGGTCAGGGAAAGCCCGAAACCGACAAACAGGCGATAAGCTTATACGTAAGAAGTTCTATTTTATGGTTGCTCAACCCTCAGGGGTTTCCTTATACACCATGGGCTCGTGGTCTAGTCGGTTATGACGTCGCCTTCACACGGCGGAGGTCCTGAGTTCGAATCTCAGCGGGCCCACTTTTCTTTTTTTGCGATTTTAAGAGTTTTAAAAGCTTCTTTTCTACAACCTCAAGCCTTGATTAGAGGTCAGAATTACTTTTGAGTTGTACAACCACAGAAAAACGTATGCTTGATCCCCTGCGAGTTGTGCGCACAACCGAGGTAATCGTAACTGCTCATTATTTAGAAGCGTCATCATTTGACTACATCATTAAGTAAAGGTAGACATTACAATCATTCTAATTTATGGCAATATAGACAGCAAGAAAGCAGATATTATAAATAGATAAATGTTGGCAATTTACTTAAATAAACAATTTCTCGCCATCATTAGCCATACTTCTAAAACATGAAAAGTTACTTCTTTAGGAGTTACGCACTTGAAATGTAAAATCAAGAACATGAGAGCTTGCTAAGAATAGTATTTATTGGACAGTTTGATGCTTCTGCTACTGGTTTTTTTCAACTGCGTAAGTCCTATTCTTTTTTTATATTATAGTTCACAAATAGATCCAGATATGTTCGATTGCAATTAAGAATCTTCCATTAAATCTGGGTTTTCAGAAACTATTTGTTCTAGAGTCTTGATTTCCCCATAGAGTTTTTCATACTGTTCGATGAGTTTACCAAACAATTTGTATGTTTTAACTATTTGTTGAGGTGAAACTTTGACTTGTACCTCATCAACATAATATTCTTCCTCTCGTTCTTCTTGTTTATTAGTATCAAGTGGTTCATTTTGAATCATATAAATAAAATAGCCTTCCCTGAATCCAGCATAAATTCTATCTTGCGTAATCTCCCTGTAATTTTCAGATCTTGTTGTTTTTACTTTTTGTGGAGTGTTGCTGAATTTAATTCTTACATCTGGTTCCATGATTTCACCTCAAGACAAAATAGAGTTATTTATCATGTTATGCACTAGATATTTAGGATGTTGTAGATGCCACAGTATATTTAAATTGATCCGGAATTTTGAAGCATCCATCAGAGGGATATGCATTGGCTATAGTAATGTTATCTTCTTGGTTGCTTTCTAATTTTGAACGCATTCTTGTCATTGAACTTGTAGATTTTTCATCCAATTTTGACATGTGAAGATCAGTTAGCTGAGGCACACTAATTGTATTCATCAAATTGTTGATTATTCCTTCTCCGAATTCTGTGATATCATAAAAAGAATAACTGTCTACGTTTTCTTTTTTGATATATTCGTTTTTAACTAATGCACTTTTTTGAAGCTTTTTGATGTGATATGCTAATTTACTGCTGTAATTTGATGGAATTTCTAATTCACTCCTTATTTGTGAAAAAGACAATTCGCCATATTTGAAAAGGACAAAAAAAGCAGCTAATCCTATATCACTACTTAAGGCATCCATTGCTAGCCTAAGTTCATAAGGCATTTCATTCGCATACTCTTTTATTTTTTCATTTTCGTATGTAGCCATAATCATCCCCTGTACTAGATTATGTGGTTACATTTAGATTGTCAGTTTGCGTATAATTTGATTTACCATAGTATAATTGATTTTACTACTACTTATTTATATTGTAAAATTTACTTCGAGTGTGTGATCTCCCAAAATGTTTCAGAGAGATGGAATAATTTTCAAAAACAAAAAGAAGAATCTATTCTTTCTCTCAAAAGTAAGATTCTTATTATCATCTATGGTGCATATAACCCACCATCGGACGGAGAGTATTTGGGAGAAAAAGATCGTTTGATCAAACTTAGGGACTATTTGAAAGGTAAAGGTTATATTGATACTCATATTGTTGAAGATTTCCCCTCTAATGAAAAATCAGTTAGCCCAAACCTTGAAAAGAGTTATGATTGTTTAGAGCTCGCTGATTTGAACATACTTGTTTTCACTTGTAGGGGTAATACCGATAGTGTTGCCAGTGAATTAAAACATGCAATTGAGAATAATTTACTATTTAAGTGTAAAGTATTTGAGGAGAAGCATAATGGCATTCCTGCTATGGGTACTTTATTGAAAGAAGAATTAATACCCGAAAGATATGCAGTTGTGCAGGTTGAAAGTAAAAATGATACTGATTTACATGAACATGTTTTAGGTGATGTGTTAGCTTTCTTAAAAAAGAACTTCAGAACTTTGAGATGAATCTATTTTTATGTCTGGTTTTCAGTTCTGAGATTTATATAATCGATTTCTATGCATCAGAGTTCTCCCGATTTTTTAATCTTGATGAAAAGTCTCCACTTCTCTATACTGCACCCACATACATTATCAATCTCTTCATCCTCACAATAGTTAATCAGGTTGCTTAGGCCACGAGATTCTTTATCTTTCAATTGCAAACCCCTGAATTCATTTGGTTTGTGAATCACATTATTCTCAAAGAATCGGATCAATAAACTCAAATAGCTCCGCTTAGTACGCTCAGAGAGATCTTTGAGTTTCAACCATGCATTGAACCTATTTTCATGGGCTTTCCAAAAATCATTAAGGTTAGTGATTATTGGCTTATTAGAACTAGAATCGCTATGCTTAGCCTTCACACGGTGGAGGTCCTGAGTTCGAATCTCAGCGGGCCCACTCTCTGTATTTTATTTCTTTTCGGATATAGAGGTTTTATAGACTTCCTTTTCTAATGCTTCAAGTCTTGCTTCAAGGGATAAGACCTAATTTTTTTAAAACAGAAATTAATTTTCCAGTTGACTCAGAAGAAAATATAACTCAGATCAAATATCCTTGATACTAAAACAATAAGAATAATTACAATTCAAACCAGTATTCCACTGAATATAACCAGTATTCTTGAAAAATTATTTCTGTGGCATTAGGATCTGATTTCTGGCTCTCTTTTAGAATCAGAATCTTTTTTAATTTTTCTAATCACCAGCCAGGCAATTAGGGCAATTATTCCAATTATAGGTGCTATAATAATCAATAGTAAGGCAGCAGTAGCCCCTGGAGAAATCATGTCTGCACGAACGACTGATGGTAAAATGGATACGCTTAGGCACAATGATATTATGATAATATTTGCTTTTTTCATTTTTGTACCTTCTAACTTTCTTTTCTTTTTTAGCAATTTAGTTTTCTGCTATATAAAAATAGTGCATAATACAGGACTATTGCTGAACTAATGATTATCGCGAATACTGAAGGACTTTGTGACAGGGAACTGCCTGCGCCTGCGTATGTTGGAAGAACTCCGATTATTAATGCCAGTGTCGTCAAGCCAAATGAGAAGCCTGGTCTTCCTGGAAGTGTATTTGAGATTGCTACCAGAGTAATCGGCATTGTAAAATTGAAGAGGAAAATTCCGAGTATTGCTGCCTCTGGTATTGCTGCTCCAAATGCGAGTAGTGGAGCAGATATTAAAAGAGATATGACTCCTACCTTTTGCCAGCCGTATTTATCTCCCATAATTCCACCGAAAGCTTTTCCCAGGACTATACCTGAGGTTAGTGTTACTAATAGAAAGATGTCTGATTTCCAGGGCAAAACGACCACTGAGCCGAGTAATGATCTTGCTATGATTGTCATAAGAAGCAAGAGTATGATTGATTCAAAATAGTTTGTGTTTATTTTCTCGTCTGTTTTGTAATTTATTTCCGGATATTTTGTATAATACATGAGGGCACAGAGAATAGCAATTATTATTAGCAACGGCCAGGTTGTAAAGGATCCGCTTTTTCCGTAAAGCGTTCCTATTAAAAGTCCTAATGCTCCGGGAGCTACAAATATCCCTGGTGCTGCTGCCTTATTTTTTGTCAGGTTGAGACTTATTGTCCCGCCGCCTACATGAAATAGGGCATTTCCGATGCCTGCAAGGATTATTGCATACAGGGGCGATAGAAAAGAGACAGGTATTGCTGATGCTGTTATAATAGAACCGGAAATTGCTGAGAGTTTTGGACATCTATACTTATCTACCAGAAGGCCGACTAAAGTCTGGGAGCCGAAAGCAATAACATTATACATGATGACTAGCTGGATAAAGTATTCATTAGTTATTGATTTTGAAGATAATAATGAAAATGCCACTGCAGCACAACTTGCATCGATTGCTGCGTGGGATAATCCGTAAACTGTGAGATTTTTTGTAAAGTCAGAAGGCATAAGCTATTTTGCTTGATTTTGATATATAATTCTATGGCAGGCCGAATAGTATTATGCCTGTTAAAAAAGAAGCGAGGTTCATTATTATTGAAAGGATTAAATAGGATTGTTTTTCCTGATTTGGAAGAGCGTATTCCAGTATTTTCCACTCAATGTAAACAATCAAGACTTCAAGAATGATTACCAATGAAATATCAGGCTTTATGATATTGAAAATATTGTTTGCCATTACAATGAAATTTGCAATTGGATTTGTTATTACATTGACTAAAGAGACTACTAAGAATGTGTTTTTATTTCTGTAACCGAGAAGAAAAATAACAGTCTCTTCTATTAATATTGTTAAAATCAATGCTGTTAAGAAGCTAATAATTATCATTTAATCACATATTTTACTTAATGGTTGTACAACTACCGAATCTGCACTAAATTCGTCACCAGGAGAAGCTAAAACAATGGTTTATTCCAGTACAATGTCATAGATGTTTAAAAGGGAGATAACTTCAGGGATGGAAAATATTGTCTTTTTTAGAAAATTGTTATTTGGATTTATATCATAATTTTTTGCATTCTTGAACGATGTAAAGCTAAGGTTCGAATTTTTAAAGAGACTATTCTTAAGATCGGAATTATTAAAATTCGCATTTGTAAGATTGGTATTCACAAAATCACAGTCATATATCTGGCAATTGGTAAAATCGGTATTTTCTAAATTCATGTTGGAAAATACTGACAGGGAAAGAAAAGAATCTTCAAATCCGAAAGCGAGTATAAAGTCATTGCATTTTGAAAAATCCAATCCCAGAATTTTGCAGCTCTTGAATCTTGTATTCTGAAATTTGGTGTTATCCAGATCGACGTTTGATAAGTTGCAGTTTTCAAAATCACAATCAATAAACCTTGAATTTTTGAAAGATACATCTGTAAGATCAATATCTTTAAAGGTTTCCGCTTCAAACTCTTCGTTCTGGTATTCCATTATTTAGAGATGTTGTTGCTGTTTTATATGATTTCTTCTCACATGGAGGGAATGAAACCGTGATTCCAGAAGCAAAAAGATGGAGAATTTGTGGCGATGCAGAGTATTAAATAAATCTGATGCCGAAAACAAATTCAGAAAACAAATTCAGTACTTCCTCTCCCCGAATATGGCAGAACCCACGCGCACCATCGTGGCTCCTTCCTCGATGGCAATCCTGTAGTCATTGGACATGCCCATTGAAAGTTCCCTGAGATCTATGTTGTCCCGGTTTTCCTGCTTCATTTCATCAAAAAGGGCCTTCATTTTCCTGAAATAGGGACGGGTTTGTTCAGAGGGTAGAAAAGGAGGAATGCACATGAGGCCTTCCAGACGGATATTCCCGAGAGAGTGAATTTCATCTATTGCTTTTTTAATCTCATCCGGTCCGAATCCGTATTTTTGTGACTCGTTGCCTATGTTAACCTGAAGGAAGACCTTCTGTATTTTGTCGATATCTCCGGCTCTCCTGTTAATATTCCGTATTACCTTCAGGGAGTCAACCGACTGGATAAGATCAAAGAGATCTACGGCTTTTTTGACTTTATTTGTCTGTAGATGGCCTATAAGATGTGTCTCGCAGGGCAGTATATCGGTACACTTGTCCTCATACTCCTGAACCCGGTTCTCTCCGATGATAGTGGCTCCGGCTCTGATAGCTTCGTTTATCCTTGCAGGTTTAATCGTCTTGGTGACACAAACTAGCTTTGTGTTTCCGATCTCCTCAAGAATCAACTTCATATTTTCATAGACTGGCATTGCGGTCCCTAAAACTGTTTTTATTCAAAAGTAGTATTTAAATGGTTCTAATTGTATTTTAATGGAGTGAGCATATAAAAATATTAAAAATGAAAAATTAACTGATAATAAGACTGCCTATATCACTTATAGAAGATTATACATTACTTATTATTATGTTCAATATACCGGGATTTAGCTTCCTGGATTATATTGACTGCTGCTTCGAGACCATCCCAACCAATAACCTTCACGTGTTTATGCTCTAGATTCTTATAAGTTTCAAAGAAGTGAGTGATTTCTTTTAAGAGGTGAGGAGGGACCTGGTCGATTGATTCTATATAATTCCATAAGGGGTCACCCTTTGGAACACAGAGTATTTTGTCATCTACTCCTTTATCATCTTCCATGGCAAATAATGCAATAGGATGTACATCTATCACACATCCCGGAAATGTAGGTTCCCACATTAAAACCAGGACATCTAAAGGGTCACCGTCAAGGGCCAGAGTATCAGGAAAAAAACCATAATCACAGGGATACATCATTGAAGAAAAAAGCATTCTGTCGAATTTAATCACATTCCTTTCTTTATCGTACTCATATTTGTTCCGACTTCCTTTTGGAATTTCGACAACCACGCTTTCGACTTGCCTTTCAGTCATATCAATCCACACTTCCTATTTGGTAAATAAAAAGAAAAACTCTGCATTCGGGACATCCCCTGTTCAATCCAGCAAAACCAGTGTATAAGGGGATGGAGCCGTATCGTCCATTGGAAACTTCTGGAGCTGGGTTCCCAGTTTTTCAAGCGTTTTGTCCATTCTAACCCCGAGCCCCATAAGGCAGGGTCTGCGGAGGGTGGGGTGGTGGCAGGGACCGGCTGCGCCTGCGCACTTTACATCCGAATAGTCGCTTGTGGCGCACCAGGCGCACATGCCGGGGAAGGTGGCAAAGGCAGTGTTGTAGCCAAGAGTCCAGGCGAGTTTTTCGATTTCGAGAACTCCGGGCTGGATTGTTTCTTTGCGGTCTTTTAACACGTTTTTCAGGTTTTCAAAAAACTGGCGTTTCGTTTCTTCGTTTTCGGGGAGTTCAACACTGAATTTTATGAAGTTTTCGCTGACTTCCCGGGTGAAGACGTTTTCGGATTTCCATTCAACGAGGAGAGCCCAGTCATAGTCGGCAAGCATTTTCTTAAACTCGTCCACGGTTGGGATGTAAGGGGGACAGACCCGGCTTCCGTAGCCGTTACAGCCGAATATGCACTTTAAGATCGTCCGGTCCTCGACAATGATGGTTTCTGCAGGGATCAGCCTGACGGCTTTTGCACCAAGGGTTTTTGCTTTTTCTTCAAGGAGTCGGTAGTTATCGGCGTCAATCATCATTATAAGTGTAACGTGGTATCAAATAAAAATAGTTTTGTGCAGCGGAATGACCTTCTGTATACGAAATTCCGGCAATTATAATGTGT
The DNA here is from genome assembly GCA_016841265.1 of Methanobacteriota archaeon. GTDB lineage: Archaea > Halobacteriota > Methanosarcinia > Methanosarcinales > Methanosarcinaceae > MTP4. The sequence continues at coordinate 25,167 of JAENZL010000020.1, forward strand.
CTGCATAAGCAGACACCCCTATTCAATTACCGTTCTCATTCACGTCCCCGTTTCCATTAATTGTGAGCATAATCTCCTTGAAACTTGCCAGCGAAGCCTCCATATTCTCAATAATCTCGTTTGCAAGAATATCAGGGTCCGGAAGGTTGTCCAGATCAGCGAGACTTTTGTCCTTGAGCCAGAATATATCCAGGTTCGTTTTATCCCTTGCCACGATTTCCTCATAGCTGAATTTACGGAACCTACCTTCGGGAGATTCCTCACTCCAGGTATCTGTACGGCTGAGGCAGTTTTCAGGGTTGTAGCATTTGATAAAGTCTTCGAGATCCGAAAACTTCATCGGGTTCTTCTTCAGGGTGTGGTGCACGTTGGTGCGGTAATCGTAGATCCACACTTCTTTTGTCCAGGGCTCTTTAGCTGCGGGTTTTGCCTCAAAGAAAAGCACGTTTGCCTTTACGCCATTCGCATAAAAGATCCCGGTCGGCAGGCGCAGGATTGTGTGCAGGTCGGTGGTCTCAAGAAGCTTTTTGCGGACGGTTTCTCCTGCTCCGCCTTCAAACAGTACATTATCCGGCAATACCACTGCTGCCTGCCCGCCGGTTTTGAGGATCGTATGGATATGCTGCACAAAGTTGAGCTGCTTGTTGCTTGTGGTTGTCCAGAAGTCCTGACGGTTGTAGGTGAGCTCTTCTTTTTCCTGTTCGCCTTCTTCGTTGGTGAAGGTCATGCTGCTCTTCTTTCCAAAGGGCGGGTTGGTGAGGATGTAATCGTAACGGTAGCCGGGGTCGGCGATGAGAGCGTCGGAATTGGAGATCATGGGCTCCCCGTCGATTTCCCCGATATTGTGCAGGAACATGTTCATCAGGGCAAGCCTGCGGGTCCCTGCTACGATCTCGTTCCCGCCAAAGGTTTTGTTTTTCAAAAAGCGGCTCTGTTCCCGGTCCGGCTGGTGCTCTGAGGTCAGGAAGTCATAAGCTGCTAAAAAGAACCCGCCTGTGCCGCAGCAGGGGTCGCCTATGGTTTTCAAAGGTTCGGGCTGCAGGCAGCGGACCATGACCTTGATGAGCGGCCTGGGGGTGAAGTATTGGCCGGCTCCGCTTTTTGTATCCTCTGCGTTCTTCTGCAAGAGCCCTTCATAGATCTCGCCCTTGGTATCCACGCCCATCATGACCCAGCTTTCCTTGTCGACCATATCAATGACCTTGTAGAGCATGGCAGGGTCGCTGATCTTGTTCTGCGCCTTGAGGAAAATCTGCCCCAGCATCCCCGGCTTTTTCCCCAGCTCTTCCAAAAGCCCCTTGTAGTGCGTATCGAGTTCCGCTCCACGCTGCTGTTTCAAATTATCCCAGGTATATTCCTCCGGGATGCCAATATCCCTGTTATACGGTGCCTTCCTGTACTCTTGAGCCATTTTCAGGAATATGAGATAGGTCAACTGTTCCAGATAATCGCCATAGCTCACGCCCCCGTCCCTCAGGACGTTGCAGAAGCTCCAGACTTTGGAAACGATGGATGAGGTATTTTCAGACATGGTTTGAATCCTTGAGATAAGAGTAATATTTTTGATTCGGGCTGCTTGGTTTTTCAGGAATGGTGAGGAAGAGTTTTCCTTCTTGAATAAGTGGATTTAAGATTTCTACTCTGAAATGCTTCCTGTCTTTTAATCCCATAAACTCTTGAATTTCTTCTCTGCTTCTTGGTTCAATACAATACTCTAATAATGCGTTGATCTTGTCGTTTTCAGCTTGGGGGGTAGCTTGGGGGGTAGCTTTGGGGGTAGCCTGGGGGGTAGCCTGGGGGGTAGCTTGGGGGGTAACAGGAACAATGATCTTAAAAATGTCTCCTTCAAGAAGTTGTGGGTCAACTCCACCGGAATAAATCCGTGTGTAGTTGTAGAGATTCCTGACACCTGAGCCTAACTCATCTGCCCTTCCGATTTCTTTGAAAAAGCGAGCAATTACCGGATTTTTAGGGTATGGTGTGAAATTGGAAGGATTTATTCTGCCATGCCCATGCGGACGGTTTGCATTCTCCGCAACAACCTGATTAGTTCCAATTATGAATTTTGCAGGAAAACCGTTTATGTACTCCCTGTGGATGAGTATATTTGTAACAACTTCTCTGAAGATATGATCTCTCAAACTGATTCTCTGGTCCTTTTCCAGATAGAACGGGTCAGGCAGGTGTTTTGCAACAAAAGCCATCAGCCTGTCATAACTTTCGATCAGGTTGGTGCGGATATCGTCCCTGTCGTCATACCGGTCAAGATTTACTCTGCGAAGGATTGCATCAGTCTTGAAATGGGGCAGGACGCTCTGGATAACTTCGTCTTTGCCCAGCAAAAGAATGGCAGCGAGAGTGTAACCTTCTTTGCCGGTCTGGTAATCATGCTGATACAAACGGGCACTGTTCAGAAGTTCCACATCAGTCATTGTTGCCCACGGATGATTGGGATTCTCTGCCCGAACCATTTTCCGTACTCTCTGGATAAGGTCACTCCTGAGGTCTTCCAATCTGACATAGGGATAAATGCGGTTCTCTGAAAATGAACTCTGTTTTCGAATATAGAGGTGAGCCACAGCATCAGGATGATTGGTAACATCCAGATCCCCATCTTCATTCCTGTCAAATATTTTTCCTTTACAGCGGTGAACCTGCGAACTTTCAGGAATATTGAGATAGAGAAGGATTTTTCCTTCAATCATCACGGTTTCCGGCAATATGTACAGAGGAGGATTGATTATCTGAGGGTTATTCAGGGCAGTAACAAGATCCTTTTTGATCTGTGGCAGAGCATCCGCATCAATTCCTGTGATATTTCCATTGTCATCAACTCCAAGAACAATATGTCCCCCATTGCGATTTAAAAAAGCACAGACACTATCATACACATCACGATTCAGCTTTGTCCTGCACTCCTTAAATTCGATGGTAAGGCCTTCACCATCCCTTATGATGCTCTTCAATTGCTCTGAAATCATGCTCTGCCCTTCTTCCCATTGATTGTCTTTTCGGCCTGTACCCTATCAAGCAAAACCTCAGCCGGCTCCCAATCCTCTGCCCCTCGAACCTCTGCCAGCTCTTTTTCGTTAAGCAACTTCCCCTCAAACGCTTTTTTCAAAATACTCTGCCGCAGTGCTTCGGCTTTTTCCAGATTCTCTTTTATATCCTGCTCTATCTTATCGCAGACTGAAAGGCGTGTTTCGATTTCCTGAACGATGGCTTGTTGTTCATCTATAGAACAAATAGCAACTGTAGCTTTCTTGACATCCTCTAAGTTAAGCGTTTTTCTTGCAACTTCATGTGCTTGGGATGTTAATTCATGAATTTTCTCTGATCTACGAAAGAAATACTCTATATAATAAGGGTTTAAGAGTTTTGATATTGGAACTACCCCAACAGCCCTTGCAACATTTGCACCCTTAATATTAATTGGTGCAATTGCTGTTCTTCCAATTGCACCAACTAGAGATATCAAAAGCTCGCCCCCCTCTAAGAATGTTCTTTTGTATTTATTGGCGATATCAGAAGAAATTTGTTTCAACTTACTTGTATTAACTTTTCCGTTGACTATATCTCCAACACGTACTAAAGGAATTCCTTCAGGTAAATCATCACCGGGTTGCAAAACTCCATAGGCACATTCTCGATTAGGCTGTAATATCTCATCAGCTATTGTCCATTTCCATCCTTCTGGCAGTTTTGGTAATTTTGCAAGTTCCGCTTCTGTAAGAGATTTATTTTCCTTCGATTTTTTGGGTTTAGTGGGCTTTTTACCTTCTTTTCCTTTTGCTTCCCATTCTTTTACCTTTTTTTTCCACTCTTCCAGTTTTTGATAATAACTTTCTTCCCGCTCTACTCGAATCTGCTCCAACAAATCCCCCGTATCCGGCAAATCAGTCTGCTGCTCCCGCCATTTTTTCGTAAGCTCTCCCTCAAAAGCTTTCTTCAGCACCGCCTGCCGATACACCTTGAGCTGTTCCTGTGCCAGTTTGAGGTTGGCAATGCCGTTGTCCAGTTCGCTGAAAAGCTGCTCGATTTTGGAGACTATGGCGCGTTGTTCGGGGAGTGGAGGCAAAATAATTTCAAATTTTTTGAGTTTTCTTTGATTTATTGAAGATTGATTTACAGCTCTTTGAGCTACCTCTATGAATTTTCCTTGTATTCGTAGGAATTTAAATTGGTAGTTTAAAAAATCTGCATTTATGAGACAACTCGGACGCAATAGAAGTAAATTAATTCCGTGAATTAATATTTTGCACTGATTCTTAAAAATAGCTGTTTTCCCTAAATGCGCATCACTATTTATATGACTCAATAGAATGTCGCCATATTTTAATGAATATTTCTCAATAAAATCTGTATCGTTTTCAACAATATACTTTACCCTATTCAAATCAATAGTTTCATTCCATATTGTTTCAATTCTTGTAATTGGAAATCCGATTTTTTCATTGAATTGCTTAGAAGAGCTTCCATTTTTCATCTCAATGATGACTTCATCTAAAAGACAATCAACCCATCCAATTCTTTCTTCCATTTTTACGCCGCCAGAGCCTCACATAATTCTGTATTCGAACGTTATCAATTTTGAAGTACTTTTAAGATGGCAGTTGATTAAATAATTGTCTACTTATGCCTTTCAGCAATATAATAAGAAATTTAAACTGTATAAAGGCATATATGCCTGTATTAGAGTCACAAACAAAGAAAAAGCATCTCGAAAATAGTGTACCATTGAAAATTAACCGGGGATGAGTGGGATTGCGAATGTTAAGAATTATTCTGACAATCTCAGTGTTTCACTAATTTTCATCCTTCTAAAGTGAAAATATTTTTCTTATTACTGTGGAAGTGTCTGTCGGCAAGAATTCTGTTCATTTTGTCTCAAAACAGTATAATGACGTTGCTTGTTAAATATCTAAAACGAAAAGTTGAGAAAAACAGTAAAAAAAGAGGAAACAACATCTATACGCTTTAACTTTGATTAAAAGAGTGAATAAGGGGTTCACAAGGTTTGGTCTGCAACAATGAAGTTTATTGCAGGATCAGATTTTACTCCGACCTGAATTTGCTCCATTTTAAGCTTACACGTCAATGAAGTAGATTACGGGATCAGCTTTCAGACTACCCTGAATTTGCTTCATCTCGCAGTTTACGCCATAATGAAGTATATTACGGGATCAGATTTTACTCTGTCCTGAATTTGCTCCAACTTATAGCTACGCGTCAATGAAGTATTAATTACGGGGTCAGTTATCAGGCGGTCCTGAATTTGCCTCATTTTAAGCTTACGCGTCAATGAAATAGATTTCGAGATCGGTTTTCAAGCCGTCCTGAATTTGCTTCATCTCGCAGTTTACGCCATAATGAAGTATATTACGGGATCAGATTTTACTCTGTCCTGAATTTGCTCCAACTTATAGCTACGCGCCAATGAAGTAGATTTCGAGTCGGTTTTCAAGCCGTCCTGAATTTGCTCTATTTTACAGCTTACGCGTCAATGAAGTAGATTTCGAGATCAGGTTTTACTCTGTCCTCAATTTGCTTCATTTTACAGCTTAGTTCCTTGTGAACAATATATTATATGTAAGTTAAAGTACAAAATACTGTCGGTTATAAAATACTGACGCTTATATTACCCAGCGTAATATAAGCAGTTCGTTATTTTGCTGAATCTGCCTGTAAATAATCAGTAAGATACTCTGTAGATCAGTGTGCACATCAAATGCTTTACTAATTTTCACATTCTTAAAAAAAAGCCTTATGGCCCCCATACATGGCTAAAAAGCCATTATATGAACCTCATTTAGAAGGAAAACAGATAAAACAGGTTTTTAAGGAAATAAGGCACATAAATTTGACTGAAATAAATTATTCAATGGAAAAGGGCATATCTTCAAAAATAGTAAGGTTTCCGGGAACCTCAAGTCTTTCCTGTCTTCTTCGGTAAGAAAATCGGATCGGAAACAACAATTATCATATCATCAACCGAAAATGAGCTTTTAAACTTCCCAGTAAGGAGGAACATTATACTGTTCATACACTTTAACCAAATCGCTACGATTTAAAGTCCACACATCTTTATCCAGGCCTTCTGCCGTTTTGAATGCTTCCTTATCAACTTTAAGGGTATAAGCTCCTCGACTTGCTTCAAGAGCTCCCCAGGGAATGGCAAAGAATTTACACTTCATACCAAGAAAACAATCACAAGCAAATACTAAGTATGCGATTCTTCCCCATTCAGAGTCAATCATGACTTCTTTAATCGTTCCGAGTTCTTCATCTTTAATAGTAAGGATCTTAGATCCTTTTATTTCCGTTGCCGCCACAAAAGTCCTGTTCCTTGGAACTTGCGTTTCTTCAGCTATTCCCATACACCTCAACTCCCAATATATTATTCACTTGTTGTCTTTATTTATTTCTTCCAAAAGTAAAGAGAAGCGTTCCATGCTCTTCGCCTGCCCATCATAACGCCCCATTAATAATAACAATTCATTAATAATATACATTCCTTACGTACTTGAGGTCATGTCCACCAGTAAATGAAAACTGTGATCAAAAGAAAGTCTATGAACTTCCTCAGAATGCTAGTTTTCACCCCACTTTTCACCCCACTTTTCACCCCACTTTTCTCCCAACTTATCTCCCAACCTATTCTCCTCTTTTAGGATCAATTTTCCACCGCAAGATGCTTATTTATTTGCTTTTATCCGATTATTTTCCCCCAACTTTCCACCCCACTTTTCACACCACTTTTCACCACAGTTTCACCACAGTTTCATCACAGTTTTCTCCCAACTTTTCACCACAGTTTCACCACAGTTTTCTCCGAACTCACGCCGCCAGCGCCTCATTCAATTCGCTAATAACCATATTCATCTCGTCCCCGAAAAGCTGGTACATTCTGCCCCGCCCGCCAAGGGCATCGAAGGGAGTGTAATCGAGGTCGTCTATTTCCAGGTGGAAGCTGGTAGCAACATAATCTTTTATCATTCGGAGCCAGTTCATCTGGTCGTCATTGAATTTCAGGGTTCCTGCCTGTTTTTTGAATACCCAGTCCTGGAAGTTCCGGTTTACGGTCTGGTCGTAGGCTGTTAGAACGGGATCGATTTCGGTTATCCTGCGGATGAGGGATACCAGGGCGATAAGCTCTTTTTTCGGGGAATTGCCGTTTACCTTTTCCAGCTGCTCGTAAGCTTGCCAGACCCTGAAGGGAGCGAAATGGGGCTTTTCGAGTTTCAGCTTTTCCAGGACTTCTTTTAGCATCTTGAAGGTGACTTCCCTGCGCTGGTAGGGCTGGTTGTAGAAGATTCTCAGGGCTGCGATCTCGTCTTTGTTAGCTTCCATATATGCCTTAAAATCAATGATCAGTTCATCCGCTTTTGCCACAGCGTCTTTGTCCCATTCGGCCCTGAGCACGGTGTCGGTGTTCAAGGTATCGATGATCTGCTCATGGACCCTGCGGACATTTTCGATGTACTCGTTCAGCTCTCCGGAAAAGGTAGACCTGGCAAGATCAATCAGGTTTTCCTGTGCCTTTTTCTGAGCATCGGCGTCCTGAATTTCCGGTTGGTGTTGTTTAACCTCAACTGCTTTGGAATCAATGATATCAGGGTTATATGCACTGAGCAGGTCCTTAACAGTCTGGTTGATAGTTTTTCCGTTTGCTTTCTCAGCAAAAGTGGCTCTTTCGTCCTCACTTATCTGCCTGTTCAGCCTTGCCAGACGGTTCGCCAGGGAAACATAAAGGTCTTCATCCTGAGCGCCAAAAGTTACTGCTGCCAGCAGGTCTTTCAGTGAGGTGGCCCTCTTGCGTTCCAGAGGCCTGCTGTCGGTCTTCAGGGTCTTTGTAACGCCCACGGCATCCACAATTACAAAATGCGTCTTGGCAGAAACAGCCGAGGTTGTCACCTTTTTCAGGTCATCATAGCCCAGGGTCCGTGTACCCCGGCCTTTCATCTGCTCAAAATAATTAAGGCTCTTAACATCCCTCATGAAAAGTAGGCATTCCAGCGGCTTGACGTCCGTACCTGTTGCAATCATGTCCACCGTAACCGCGATTCTGGGATTGTACTCATTGCGAAAAGCTGACAACACCGATTTGGGGTCTTCTTCCGCTTTGTAGGTTACTTTCTTGCAAAAGGCATTGCCTTCGTTGAATTCTTCCCGCAGTATATTGATGATATCATCGGCATGGCTGTCGGTCTTGGCAAAGACCAGGGTTTTTGGAACTTCCTCTCTGCCAGGGAAGATCTCAGGCAGCTTTTCCTTAAATGTCCGTATTACGTGCCGGATCTGGCTGGGGTTGACAACATCCCTGTCCAGCTTCTTAGCAGTATAGGTGACAGCTTCGTCCAGTTGTTCCCAGCGTTTTTTACGGGTAAGTTTCTCCCGTTTGTCCACGTACTCCTTCGCAGCGATCTTTGCCCCGTTTTTGCTGATCTCGGTCTCGATGGTGTACACATCATAGCCCACATTCACGCCGTCTGCTACAGCTTCTTCATGGCTGTACTCGCTCACCACATTCTCATTGAAAAACGCGAATGTGCGTTTATCCGGCGTAGCTGTCAAACCTATCAAAAAAGCATCGAAATAGTCCAGCACCTGCTGCCAGAGGTTGTATATGGAACGGTGGCACTCGTCTATGACCACAAAATCAAACTCTTCAAGGGGAACCTTCTCATTATACACAACCGGAAGCGGTTCCTTTGGCTGCCACCCTTTCTCAGCCGGGTTTTCTTCCTCGATTTTTTCGTCAAGCTCCTCGTCCTTCAAAATAGAGTACAGCCGCTGGATTGTGGAAATGCAGACCTGGCTGTCCGAGGAGATATAACTGGAACGCAGGCGCTGCACATTGTACAGCTCGGTAAATTTGCGGTTATCGTCATTGGGCACATAAGCCATGAATTCCTGCTCTGCCTGTTCGCCCAGGTTTTTGGTATCGACAAGGAAGAGCACCTTTTTTGCATCCGCAAATTTTAGTAAGCGGTAGATGAAGGTTATGGCAGTATAGGTTTTTCCGGAACCTGTTGCCATCTGGACCAGAGCCCTCGGGCGGTTGTCCTTAAAGGATTTTTCAAGCCTTAAGATAGCGGTAATCTGGCAGTCCCGCAGCCCTTCGGTCCGCAATTCGGGTATATCCAGGAACCTTTCCCTCAAAGGTTTCTTTTTGATATATTCATCAAATGTCTCGGGGCGGAGAAAAGAAAAAACAGGTCTTGACCTGGGTTTCGGGTCACGGAAGTCTGTGAATCGTGTAAGTGCCCCGGTGCTCTCGTACACAAAAGGAAGCGGGTCATTGTTCAGGTACTTTAGCGTGCTTGCAGCATACTCGGAGGATTGTTCCTCGACAACAGTTAAGCGGTGGCCTTCATCGTCCCTTTTAGCCTCAATAATTCCAGCGGGCCTTTTGTCAACAAAGAGTACATAATCAGCCGGCCCCACATCAGTCAGGTACTCCTTAACCGCAATGCCCCTGGAAGCATTCCAATCGATCCTGGTCTTATCCTGCACTATCCAGCCGGAATCGTTCAGTTTTCTATCGATATCATCCCTGGCTTTCTGCTCCGGATTCTGGTTATGAGTCTGCTTATTGCTCATATGTCTTTACCCATCAGATTCGTGTTCATCCATCTTTTCCCGGACTGAGCTGTAGAGGCTGTCGAGGCGGTCACCCTATAATTATAAACAAAGTGAGGATTCACAATTAATACAAATAGTTTTCCATGTTCACTACGCCCTGGACGTAATTACGCAAGGGCAGGTATTACAGTCCCCGTAATGTAGGACAGTGGTGACAGCCAGAACACCTTTTCAAAGAAGAACCACATGCATGAAACTCAATAAAATAACAATTTTTCGCAATTTATTCGCTGCTGTGAGAATGAATTTTATTGAATTGTGAGACAAGTTCATCTAATTCGGGACCGGAATTCAAAGGGACCGCTTTTTCCTCATTTGCCTCCTGAACCAATTTAAGAGAAAGAGCCAGGTCCTTTTCAGCTCTTTCTTTACAGGAGATTACCCGTTTTACCCCGGGCTTGAGCTCGAGAGAGCAAAGGTATGAAGAGATTGCTTTTTCATGATCCCCCGAATAATGGAAAATGACCCCCCTGTAATACCAGGTCTTGGGGTTATTCATGTTCAGGTGGATGGCTTTTTCAATTGCATCGACCGCAGCCCCATGGTTCCCTAATTTTGCAAGGATATACGCTTTTTTGGTAAGGGCTTTTACATTGCCCGGATTATATTCAAGGCTCTTTTCGATCCATTCCAGGGCGTTATCGAGTTTGCCTTCTTTCTGGAAGATATATCCCTTCGCAAAAAGGGAATCCGGGTGGTAAGGGACATGCCTTAAAGCTTCTTCTACGCATTCCATTGCTTCAGAGAGCCGGTTCTGTTTGGTAAGGACCGAACTCATTCTGGAAAGAGCAGTCCAGTCCGTGGGGACCAGGGCCAGACTCATATCGTATGCCTCTATGGATTCCTCGAACTTTTCCAGCTGGTCCAGTACAAACGCCTTTTGTTTCCAGGCATCCTGATAGTCAGGCCGGAGCCTTACGACCTCATTGAAATCTTCCAGGGCACTTTCATACATCCCCTGGCGCTGGTAAGCAACCCCTCTGGCATAACTGGCATGGTAATACAGGGGATTTTTTACAAGGACTTTTTTAAAACATTCAACAGCTTCGACATATGCCCCCGTTTTCAGGTATGCAATACCCTGCCCGTAAAGAGAACTCGACATCCCCGACTTTGCATGATTAAAGGCATCCAGAGCTTCTTGACACATGCCCAACTTAAGCATAAGATCGGCTTTATGCCTCCATTCAGCCTCATTTTTAGGTTCAAAATTAATTTTGTTTTTGTCAAGATTTGTCATGTACTTTTCTTCGTATAACTTCTCCCACCTTTCGTTCAAATTTCCGGCTTCGAAGTTATCAGGATCGTAATCGAGTACGGTTTTTAATTCGAGGATTGCATGAGGGTAATCCTTTTCCCGGGCAAATTGCCTGGCCAGAGCAATGATGTTATCCAGTAATTCCGTGGAAAAGACGATATAAGCCGTATTGGGAGTGGCCACATCTTCCAGGTTACTGGCTCTGGATTTGAATAATACGGGAAACTGGTTGTCCTCAGTAGCACTATCAATATACCCTGCGTTTCCCAAAACGTCCTCGTATTTGAAATGATATTCCCTCCCGTCCCCGTCTCTCAAAAAACCATACCTGCCCGGAGGAATCGTCCGGTAAATATGCCCGCTTTTCAGGCCTGTAGAGTAATGCTCTGATAATGAAATTCCATCCTCATCCTTGCCTGAAAACTCCGGGCTTTCCTCGTTTGAACCCTCCGGACCCCCCCTATTTGCAAACTCGAAGCTTCCTTTACTTGCAAACCCGGGGCTCTCCGGAGACATAAAACCCGGTACAAGGAGACCTGAGGGAGAAACGTACATTTCAAGGGGAGGTTCAAGGTTCTCTGGATTTGCGCATCCATCCCCCACGCCATCCCCGGAATTAACAAGCTCGGGACCGAAACCCGGACCACATTTCCAATCTTCGCAGTTCAAGAGCAGGGCCATCCGATCAAAAGAATCATTGAGCTTACAGAAGCCGGGAACGTCCGTTAATTCATCAAAAAGATCCATATAGAGCTTAACCTGCTCGCAGCCCGGGTCCCAGTTGTTATTTTTAATTAAGCGAAGGAGGGGGATTAGTTTCTCCTGTAAAAGATTTACGTCCTTAAATACATAAACAACCGACTGGAGCAGCAGCTTCAACAAATCGGCGGATTCTTCATCGGGGGAGCAGAATTTGATAAAACCCTCATGCAGGACATTTTTGAAAACATAGTAGTCCCCGGTCTCTTTGACAATATCACAGAATTTATACCACATTTTTATGTCTGAGAGGGGGTTCTCAATACAGAAATATATCCCAAGACTGACAAGGGCTTTCGGCTTGTTTTCTTCATGAAGGTAGGCGAAGGCAGCGTTATAAATATACTCACTTTTTTTATCGAGCTTAAACGCCCTCTCAAACAATTGGCCCGCATCAGGATAGTTGTAGCACTTCAACTTAAAACAGGCAGCGTTATAGTAAAAGACCCCCGACCCCGGGTATCTGCCCCCCAGAAAAATCATTTCTTCAGATAACAATTCCAGATTTTCCGGGTTGTTATTTACCTCAGCATTCTGATAACGGCTTAGAATGCTATCCCACATATTCCGATCAGTATCCTTCCCCTCCTTATGGAGAAAATCAGGCGGTGTGGGGACGTGCTTATTTGGTTCTATGTCAGAAAGAACTGCATTATAAGGGGAAAAGCCGGCCAGGAAAACTTCAACGTCGTCTTCGTGCAGACCTTCAGGCAGACCTTCAGGCAGACCTTCAATTAGACCTTCGTTTAGACTTTCAGGTAGACTTTCAGGTAGACCTTCATTTAGACTTTCATTTAGACTTTCATGCAGACCTTCAGGCAGACAGGAATCATTTATCTCATTCTCAGCGTAAATGGGAGCTGCTTTCGGAGTGAGAGGGTCATCGGGCTTATTAGTATATTTAAGGCCTAATTGCCATACTCCGACCATCTTGAAAGAAATGCCCGACAATACATCATTGTTTATAACGAGTACGCCCTCGTCGTTAATGTCAATGACATCCCCTTCTATAGTTTCGCCATTAATTAGCGTAATTCGCAAACGCATATCTTCTCTTGCCTTCGAGGCCAGTACAGAGATGAAATTCATTCCTACCACTCCCTAAAATCTTGACAACTAAATGTTGCCACCATGTGAACAAACCTGACAGATAACAAGATCAAAGAATATAAAGGGTATATGTAACTACATATATTAAAACAGTATCGAATTCCCGCATTCGAGAAAGCTCAGACAGGAAAGTGTTTGGCAGGTACTTTGAAAATTCACCGGAGAAACGCTGAACCCTGGGCAGTTATCCCTCCCAGCTGCTCTTTTTTATAATATAGATGGAAATACCTTACTATGCCATTGGAAAGCAAAAATCCCGACCCCTTCCAGGCCTTCAAATGGAGCGACTTCCAGACCTGGGCAGGAGATAAAGCCACCGCAAAAGGAATGAAGTACCAGGACGAAGGCCGGATAGAAGAAATAAAACGTACTCAGGAAGGAGGGCTGCTTGCCCGGGTGCAGGGAACGAAAACATATTTCACGGAAGTTTCCCTGGAAAACGGGAAACTGAGTTCCACCTGTACCTGTCCGGTTGAACATGACTGCAAACACGGGGTTGCAGCCGTACTTGAATACCTTGAACTTGTAGAGATAGGAGAGGAAATTCCCGTTGTTGCCGAAGGGGGCACGCTGCTTATAATGGCCAGACAGGGATCTGCCTTGAAAGTAGGGGAGACCCGGAATTCGTATCAGGTTTGTCGGACAGAGTTAAAGGAGTACCTGGAGCGGATGGAAAAATCAGAACTTATTGACCTTTTGATGAATTTATCAAAAAAAGATTCCCTGCTTTCCAAACAGCTGTGGGACATGTTAAACCTTCCATCGGAGGATACGGAGGGACGGTAAGGTGACAGGGACGGTGAAGGGCATATACTCCGAACTGGAAAAGCTCCCGGAGGAAGCCAGAGGCTATGACTACAGATTAAGATTCCACATCCCCTGACAAAGGATTTTTATAAGTACAAGAACTTTAAAATTTTTTTGAATAAATAATAGGAAGGGAAGCCTCAGCTTCTCCTCCTTACAACCAGGAATGCACAGGCAAGCAGCCCCACTACGAATTTGAAATCCAGGCCTGCCACATTTCCTTCTCCGGATTCGGGCTGTTCAACGTCCTCGCCGGATTCAGACTGTCCCCGGGGCTCGACCGAAGCATCGGTCTGATTTTTCATAGGGAAAATTTCCAGACTGCTAACCTCTACGCCAGGCTCTTCCTGTGTGCCACCTGTTATGGCAAAAGGTGAGAAGCCAGGGGTCTCGGCCTCGAAGTAGACATATTCATCGTCTTCGTTGACCTTTTCCGGGGGGAGTAAATTCCACACATTATCATTATACCTCCACAGTTTGATAGAGGATTCTGAAATATCATTTATCTCCAGCCAGGCTTTCTCCACCCTGAACCCTATGACAGGGTTGTCGATATTTACCGGGGTTGCCACACCCCCGTTTCCAACCCAGATATTAAGGTGCTTGTAGACATCTCCATCAGGTTCGGCAGGAGTCAGGAAGGATTTTCCCTTCAGTTCTTCTATAATGGTTGTGGTTTTTCCAAAACTTCTTCTGGCATCGAATTCCACATAAACTACAGGAGTAACTTCCTGCGTGAACGCGAACCTTATACGGTTCCCATTTGTCACGAACTGCTGGGAAAGTTCCTTGATCTCAACATTACTCGCAGGTTCGGGGGATCCACCCCCTCCGCCACCGCCACTGCTTCCACTACTGCTCCCACTGCTTCCGCCACTATCTGTTGAAAGTGAGGTTCTTGTGACGTTTATGAAAGTTTTGTTAGTGCTCCCGCGAGCATCTGTGGCATTTGCAGATATTGTGTTTATGCCCAGCGATAGGGGTACTGTTTGTGAGAATGTGCCATTAAAACCTTCAAGGAAAAGGTCTGCATCGACCCCGTTTACGGTAACCGAGGGTAATGATCCTGTGCCGTTTACAGTTCCACTAACCGTTACTGAACCGGATGTTGTTGAATAGCCGTCTACCGGGGAGTTTATGTTGATTTTTGGAGCAGGGAAGAAATCAATGGTTATGATAACAGTGTCCTGCTCGCCATAGTTTCCGACAGTATCGTTGTATTGAATGGTGTAGTTAAAATCCCCAATCCCGATGTCGGTATTCACCGGGATTGAGAGCTGCGTATCATTTGCCCACTGCGCAGGGGGTACAATCTCTTCCCCATCGCATAATACCCGGTAGTATCCCGGATACAGGTCAAAGAGTTTCCAGCCTGTGAAGTACGTGGTGCTGTTTGCTGAAAATTCCGTATCATCCGGAGTATTTGAGAGAGGGGATTTTGTATCCACGAAGAATGACCAGGTGTGGGAAACATAGTTGTCTGCAGCATCCGATGCATTTAAACAAACCGTGACTTCACCGTCCCCATATGGCACGGAAGGGGTGTTTTTGACCCTGTAACCTTTGTTTATTTCTGTTTTTGTCACTGCGGCAGCTTCCCCGGAAACCGTCATGCAAATTGACGAAGGGTCTACGTCGATCAAATACGTTATATTGGCGGCTATGGGTGTTGTGTTGCTGGAAATATATGAGCCGCCAAAAGGAGATTTCCCTGAAACTTCCGGAGCGACGGAATCGAAGAATTCCGTGTCTATTCCGTGGTTTACATAGAATGCTTTGCAGATAGCATTGATATGAGGCGTCCCGTCACTCAGGTCGGCGTTATCATCATCAACTATCAGTATATCTTCAAGGTATTCCCGGAAGTCCTGAGGCTCGAGTTTCATGCCCCTGAGGATCAGTTCGTCAGCAAGCTCAGCGCCCAGAAGCTCCCGGAGGTCCCACATGGTGCCCGATATAATCCGGCTGTCAGCATGAACTTCAGGAGGATCAGACATATCATCGGGATACCGATAGGTATTGTTTATGTTTCTCAGGCCACCGCTGCTAACATAGAATCCCTCCGCGACTATGGAATTATTGTTAATCGTACATGCAAAATAGTCCGCCCAGCCTTCGTTAAGGGCTCCGGATTCACCTATATACGGCAGATCTGTCGGATAATAAACATGGTCAACAACGCTGTGTGTATATTCGTGGTAGATAACATCGCTAAGGACGGCCGTGGATTCATACCCGTTTCCTGCCGCAAATAAATAGATATCAGTCCCGTCCGAAAATGCGTTCCCGCTTTCCGACCCGTACTCTACGGTGGCAGTTGCCTGATAGTCCATGGAATGTATGTCAAAGGGACTTCCCTTTGTGAAATAGTCATGGATGACATTCACATGGTAGAATACATTGGACTCTTCCCTTTCATAGGACGTATCCAGGTCAGTCCAGTCCCAGTCGTGTGTTGGAGAGCTCAGGTTAAATTCAACAAAGGTATTCGTTTTGTCCTCATTGATAACCTTCACATAGGGGCCGCTGAACTCCGAATATATGTAAAAGTCCTCTTCCAGACCTGTGATGTTATAGTAGCCGTTCCCATCCGTGGTTGTTATTGGATTGAAGCCCATCAATTTCAGACTGAATATATTAAAGTCCCAGTTTTCATCACCGTTTTCCAGGTCATCAGCAAACACTACCCCATTATCACTGGAGACTGTGATGTTGTCTGCGTAGAAGCCTTCACCGAGAACGTATTCATCGGTGACATAAAAAAACCCGATCCAGACCTGCTTCCCGTCATAATTTGATATGTCTATGGACTCATCTGTCCAGGAATCCTGGCTTCCGGTAAAGTTTCCTATGAAATAGAATAAATTCCCGTCTTCGGAAATAGCCGCATGTGCATAATCATACTCTGATTCTATATCGTATCTGGTGCTGAAATTCAATCTGGAATTGACCGCACCGGTCAGGTCGATAGGATTGGAAGTTACTGCATACCCTGTGGCATCGTTAAATCTTTCAGAAAAGAGAACTTTATTTGACTCATTAAATACCGATACTATCTGGTTCCGGAAAGGAACGTTTATAGGGGTATCGGCAGGGCATTCGGGGTACACTGTGCCGGTCACGTTCCCGTTAATACTGAGGGGAATCATCCGGTCGTACCTGTACAGGACCTGCCCGTCATTTGCATCCACAAAATAAACCCAAGCGCTTAGAGGCTTCTTGAGGGGTGCCAGTTCTATTTCATAGGCAAGGTGATATTCATAGCCTCCTTCGTTTTCCACAGGATAGATCACAAGGGAAACCTGCTCTGCTTTGGTAACTTTTTTCTCGGAGGCATGCCCGGAATCCGGTCTGGAAAATTCGTCCAGCGAGACCGAACTCAGGGGTGTAACAGGTGCTGCAATATCAATACCAAGATCTCTGCCTGCGGCAGAAAGAGCCTGCATTTCATCTATTGAAGCTTCCGTTGGGGCTGTTATATCGGGGAAGTAGCTGGAATCCACCGCCACGAGTTTTCCGTCGTTTACAGTGGCTCCGACTCTGGAGGAATATACGGGGATCCCCTTATACGACTGCCTGTAGACAAGGTTGCTTATACCACTGCCTTTTCCATATAGCGAAGGGTCATGGTCCTCTTTTATAAGCTCCAGTTCTGCGGAATCCAGACTGAAGACCTGGCTGTTATCAGCAATGAATTTCCGGACTTCAGGCTCTGCCCCTTCGGGAACTCCTGTAAGCTCGATACTGCTTCCCAACATTCTCCTCGGCAGGTTTGAGTCCGCATCTATCGAAACTTTCCAGTCAGGTCCGTATTTTGCTGCGAATAG
Source organism: Methanobacteriota archaeon (assembly GCA_016841265.1). Lineage (GTDB taxonomy): Archaea > Halobacteriota > Methanosarcinia > Methanosarcinales > Methanosarcinaceae > MTP4. The sequence goes on from JAENZL010000020.1 coordinate 42,573, forward strand.
GGCTTCTTTGTTCACGGCCCCTTGCCCGGTGTTCACCTGTGCCTCAGAAATAGCTTCACTGCTCGAATGAAATTCATCAGAGACTGCGCTTCCGGTTGTGGATAATAAGAATATAAATAATAAGAAGATACAGATTCCCGTTTTTATATTAACACCTTCTTTATGTCCTGAATAATTGGATTTCTTCAAGGATCGACTCGCCGGTACTGTTGAGGTGTATCTCCCATTGCATACCGGACCCGACTGTTGCGATCCATATGACCTCACCGTTCGATTCGGACTTTTCAATATTACGAATATCTTTTTTGGATATGTTGTAAGACCTGGGCTCACCGGCTATGTCATAGTATACAATTTGGTGTCCGACCAGCGTATTCTCTATATTTTCACTTATGTTGGTCCCGGAATCGTTTTGATCCTCCGGAAGAGTATCAGAAACATTTTGAGAGGGCTCATCTTCAATGCAGCCGATTGCAGAGGTAGTAAATATTATAATAAGGAAGTAAATTGAGGAATGGTGCATTATCCTCCTGGCCATGCCCCTCCATCTTTGGTCTTTTGTGGATATGTCCATGTAATGTCCCGAGTATTGATTTTCAATTTTATGAAAAGTTATTAGACATTTGTAGCAGAGTTTACATTCTTTTTATTTTATGAAGTCGCATGGAAAGTTAGTAACATTTTACATAAATACTTTGTTAAAATTATATATAGAATGTTTATTGCCTGAAGGAAGTAAATGATCCGGATGATTTAGAATTGGATTTAGAATTGAATTGACAGTTTAACATTCATCTCGAAAGATATTTTCACCATTAAGAACAATTGAACAGGGAATTTAGTATGACAATTTTTGGCATGTTTATTTTGATTATAGTTGACAGTGGGGAGAAAAGAAAGTAAAAAATAAAAATATGTGTACAAAAAATTTACCCCGATATTCTAAAAATGGGACAAAAGCGGGAGAGAACATTCCTAAAAAGGATTTCCGAAAAAAGGGACGAATTTGAAGCTCAGGCGAGGAAGCCCATCAACAGGAAAAATAACAAAGAGGAGCTGGCACATAGATATATAAAGGGAATAAAATAAATATGAAAAGAACCATATTATCCTTAAACGAAGCAAAGGAGTTGAAAGAAAACGCCAGCAAAAGTCGATAAAGAAGAATGCACCGGCTGTGGGACCTGTATGGAAGAGTGCCCTGTAGAAGCAATTATTCTTGATGAGGAAGAGGGCTTTGCCGTTGTGGATGAAGAAGAATGTGTGGACTGCGGGGCCTGTGAAGAGACCTGCACTTCAGAAGCCATTGAGGTCGAATAACTAAGCTGCCAGAAAATACGAGGGAAAAGGAGTTACGTTCCTTAATTACCATTTATTACCATATGTTACGATTAATACCCCGCCATTACAAATTGCTGCTCTTGAAAACAGTTTTCCACTCCTGAATTCTCTTTTTCGAATACCTCCGGTTTGCCCCACTTGAGGAGGGGAGAACTTTTGTCTCGTAACCCAATTTCCTGAGGAGGGGCTCGTATTCTCCCGCTTTTTTGCCGTTGAAACAGACCAACCTGAGCTCGGGAGCCCGTTCCTTCAGTTTTGAAAAGTCGTTCATTTCTTCATCCCTGATCCCCGCATCAAGGCTCCCTTCCCGCCGGCTGGCTTTGAACACGTCCCACAAACCGACCCCATGTTTTTTCAGGCTCTCAAGCCGCCTTTCATACTCCATTTCCTGCAGAGCTTCACCAAGTGCTCCCCCGAGCAGCCTCCAGAAATCATTGCCCGGGTTTCCGTAGTACTGCTGTTTTCTGATGGACTCGTCACTCGGAAGGGAGCCGAGCACCATAATTTCGGTATTTTCGTCCAGGACAGGAGAAAAGCCTCTTTTTTTCATAGATTCTGGAACTGTTTTAGGATTAGTTTAAACTTTGGGAACAAAAAAGGACAAAAAAATAGGCATTGAAGTAACCATAAAGGTCACTCCCATAATGAAAGGGTATTGAAGTAACTATAAAGGTCACTCCCATAATAAAAGGGCATTGAAGTAACTGTAAAAATTATTCCAATAATAAAAGGGCATTGAAGTAACTGTAAAAGTTATTCCAATAATTGGAGCTCAATATAATTAGAGCCCGGTAATCTGTTTCGACATATCCCTGTAGTAACCGAAAAGTTCCTGTCCCCAGGCAAAGGCGCTTTCTTCAAAGCTTACCATTTCGTGGTTATAGTATCTCCCGTCTTTGGAAACCAGGGAGATGGAAGTGAAACGGTCCGTTACAAGGCTGGAAGCAAGTTCGATTTTATGCTCGCAGACATAGAGGCTTGCATTTTCCATGCTTATGAAAGCTTCCACATCAGCCCTGTACTCCGAGACCAGTTTTTTGAATATGGGCCGGTCAAGGACAATTGAGACTTCGGAGCCTTTCCGGACAAGGTCCAGATAAAGCCCCGGGTAGCCCGGGCGGAAAAAGGAAGATATTTCCATGATTGTTTGTGCCCTGTACAGGTTGTTCATAATCTCAGGAGGATAATCGAAGATATGAGTCCTATCAGGCACGATTTCCCGGCATGACCCCAGCTCTCCGAGCCTTTCCCGGAGGTGCTGCGGAAGGGTGTACAGGTCCTGGCTTGCCCAGTATTCATGGTTCTCATCAAAAACCCGGAAGGTGGAAAGTAGAGGCTGCATCCTGGGGGCAATTAACTTTCCTTTGACTGAAAGTTCGTAGCGGTTCTCTTTCTGCACCAGAAGCCCGTCCTTTAGCAGGACCCGGATCTGGGCCATGATAGGGCTGGAACTGACGTCGAGTTCCTTCTTGATCTCGTCGATAGTTTTAGGCCCCTCCATCAGGAACATGAGAAGGTTCTTTCTTTTTTCCGAAAAGAAAATCGTATCAATCAACTGCAGGTCCATGGTCATTCGAATCAACCTCCGGAAATAGCATAGTGTATTTTGAAAAACCGGGAGTCAGGAGAGAGACAAAACTGTCTCCTGAGCCATTTTAGAAACTTTCGTACCCGTTACTGCAAACTGAACAGAGGAGATTCGGACAGGAAGTCGGTTCCGGAAGTGCAGGAAAACCGTTCCATTCCCCTTGAGTTCTCGATTAACCCGGAAAGGGATTTATAGAACTCAAAAAGTTCCCGGGTCCATTCAAGAGCCTGAGAGCCGGAACAGACCACATAATCGTGGTGGAACCTGCCGTTGCTGGCAAAGAGGGAGACCAGCGCCCCCTGGTCAGATACGATAAGTTCGGCAAGCTTAACCCCGTCATTACAGACGAAAAGTTCGGTATTGGGCATATCTGTAAATTTTTTAAGCTTCCGTTCATAATTATGCAGGGTTTTTTCAAGTACCGACTCAGTTAAGATCAGGGAAACTTTTGCACCCTTCCTGCCGAGCTTGGAATAAATAGGCAGGAACTCGGGCCTGAAAAAAGAAGAGAAAACCATCAAATGACTTGAAGCCGAAATGAAATTTACGATTTCCGTTCGGGGTTCAAAAATCTGGCAGGGGTCAGGTTCGATCAGGCGGAAGTCTTTGAGGTCTCCGAGCCGGTCCTGCAGATATTGGGGAATTCCGCTAAGGTCGTGCTCCAGCCAGTAGTCGTTTCGCTCGAGCAGGGTCAGAACATCGACAAGGGGTCGGACTTTCTTGACAACCTCTTCACCCAGGCCAGTCAATTCATAATACCCTTCCCTCTGAACCACAAGGCTGCTGTCTGTAAGCCTTTTGATCTGAGGCAAGATGGCTGTGGGAGAAACGTCAAGAATGGTTTTTATTTCTTCGATTGTTCTGGCTTTCTCTCCCAGGAGCAAAAGCAGGTCACTTCTTTTTCTGGAACGAAATACGACATCTAATAACTCAAATTGCATAAAAACCACTTTGATTTCACGTTGTTTTTTAGGATTGGGGGTTTTCAGGGTAATAATACGCTTCATCATCTGAGTGCCTTACTACACAGGATTTAGGGTCCTCCCGAAGGCAAACAGAAAATTCGGATGTCTCCCTCTCATGTATGACTAAAAGCAGGGAGTGTAGAAATTTATCACAGACAGGAATAATCCACATCACATTTATATAAAAAAATATGGATGAATAATTTAAGAAGCAAACTATCAGCAAAAATAAAAGAATAAAGAGAGAGGAAAACCCGGAAGATACAAGAGAAAAAAAGCATCAAGAGCCATAAAAAGACAATTAGAACAACGAAAACAGATACAATTAATATATAATGTGTAGACAGAAATCTAAACAGGGAGATCAAAATTTTTAATTGGGTTTATTTCAGCAAATGGGTTAATGAAAACTGAAACTTTAAAATTTTTAAGGTAGCTGTTCTAAAAATTTTTTTCCAAAAAAGATCACAGAGCAGACTTATCCCCTGAAACAGGCACAGAGACCCTTTAGTGTTAGTATGAAATCATTTCAGACCCGATCTCACCATACATCATATTTATCTTCTCCCTATTTATTTTTTATCATATATGCACCCATTTATCACTGCCCGGAAGAATTTAGAATTTCCACCAGATTATCCCATTTTAGACTAATTTTGACCAGGTGTACCCAAGCATTCCCAGATAATACAAAATGTAATCAAGTGTCACTAATGTTGCGGACTTAGATTTGTAATGTTACAGACTTAGATATTATATATTCTATAGTCCCAAACGTAAATATTTACACTTACATTATAACCACGGAAGACATGGAAGACGCGGAAAGCACGAAAGGATTGTGCCCTATTTCCTTTATCCCATGTTTTCCAGGTTTTTTGTGGTAAAACTGTCGCTTGAGATTGGGGAAGGAATTTGAGTCCTTAATTACAACCTGCACATTCTAATCTGCACCCATATCTGCACACTCTTCAGGCTTATATCTGCACATGCAGGGATACAAAATATATTTTATGAGTATCCCCCCACACAATACAAAGGTCTTCTCACATAGAGTTGAAAAGTAACCCATAAATTTTTGAGCATGGTGACCCGGAGCCATGCCCCCTGAATATAATGCCCCCGGAAGTCACATACCCGGTTCAAAATTTTTAGACCCGTGTGTCTCCGTCGAAACCCGGAAAAAATTCCCGTCGTTTATGGTATATTTGATGATGCTACGTTATGCTGTGCATTACATGTCCGGATATGGGCATGGAAGGTTCGAAAAAAGGAAAAAATCCGGAGCATCAAGTGGAGGAAAAGTCTTTCACAGGTATGTACAGCAGGAAGTCCTAAAATACACCTGTTTTTAACAGAAGTCTCTGTGGGCTTTCCAGGAGTACGCACCACAGAAAGGCACAAATGCCCCTACAGCTTAACGGAAACTCCCGGTGCCCGATGGGATCCGCACACCCCATTTACGGCTACGATAACGGGACCTTTTTTTGCTGAAATTAGAATGGAGGTTAAAAATATGCTGGACTTTACAGAAGAAAGCTTAAAAAAAGTTTTAACCAGATACAATGTGGCTCTGGAAAAGGAAATGACTCCTGAAGAAGCCGCAGAAGAACTCTATCCGAAAGACGAACTCATCTACCCAATCGCAAAAGCCATCTTTGAGGGTGAAGAAGACGACGTCGTAGAGGGACTCCAGGCAGCAATCGATGCAGGCAAGGAAGCAATCACTCTTATTGACGATGCACTTATGGTCGGAATGGCTGTTGTCACCAAGCTCTACGACGACGGTGTCATCTTCCTCCCCAACGTTATGATGTCCGCCGACGCAATGCTCGATGGAATCGAATTCTGTAAGGAAAACTCCGACACTGCCCCTGAAACCAAGGGAACCGTTGTCTGCCACGTAGCAGAAGGTGACGTTCACGACATCGGAAAGAACATCGTAACCGCACTCCTCAGGGCAAACGGTTTCGACGTTGTTGACCTCGGAAGGGACTGCCCTGTTGACGAAGTCGTCGCAGCAGTGGAAGAGAACAAGCCTATCATGGTCACCGGAACCGCACTCATGACCACCACCATGTACGCCTTCAAGGAAGTCAACGACAAGCTGGTCGAGAAAGGCCTCAATGTCCCATTCGCATGTGGCGGCGGCGCAGTGAACCAGGACTTCGTTGCACAGTATGAACTCGGTGTTTACGGAGAAGAAGCCGCAGACGCACCCAAGATCGCTGATGCAATCATTGCAGGTTCCAACATTGCAGCATTAAGAGAAGCATTCCACAAGCACTAATCGAGGCGAGATAGATGGTAGCAAACAGATACACTTCAATGGCATACGAAAGCGCAGATGAGATGAGCTTCGGAAAGACCAAGCACCCAGTAAAAACAGGTCTCGGCCTCGAGATCGGTGCTGGCTACACAATTCCTGAAGTTAACTACGCCCCCAGACCTGAAGCCGGTGCATCCAAGGAAAAACTCATCAAGGAATATGAGAGGATCACCACCGACATCATGCAGAGAATGGTCCAGGTCGGTTTCCCCGCAGTTATCCTCGAAACCGAACACGTCCAGCAGATGTCCAACAACCCCGACTGGGGAGCAGAAGTCGCACACGCCCAGAAGACCATCATGGAAGAATACCATGATGAATACGGCATCAAGTGCGCACTGCGCCACACCATCGGTGACATCCGTGAAAACAGGGACTTCCTCCAGCTCAGAGGAGACAAGTACTCCGTGTTCATGGAAGCTTTCGAGAAGTGCGCAGAAAACGGAGCTGACCTGCTTTCCGTGGAAAGCATGGGTGGTAAGGAAGTCTTCGACTACGCAATCCTCAGGAACGATATCGCAGGTATGCTTTACGGCATCGGCTGTCTCGGCACCCTTGACATGGACATGATCTGGTCCGACATCGCAGCAGTTGCAAAGAAGACCGGCACCATTGCAGCAGGGGACACAGACTGTGCCCAGGCAAACACCGCAATGTTCATTGCAGGCGGACTGCTCGACAAGAACCTCGCCCACACCCTCGCAATCATCGCAAGGGCAATTTCCGCACCCAGGTCCCTCGCTGCATACGAAAACGGCGCAGTGGGTCCCGGTAAGGACTGTGGTTACGAAAACGTCATCGTCAAGTCCATCACCGGCATGCCAATGGCTCAGGAAGGCAAGACCTCCACCTGCGCCCACTCCGATGTCATGGGTAACCTCATCATGCAGTGCTGTGACGTCTGGTCCAACGAATCCGTTGAGTACCACGGCGAATTCGGCGGTACAAGTGTCCAGTGCTGGGGAGAATCCCTTGCATACGACTGTGCCCTCATGAACACCGCACTTGAGACAGGAAACGAAAAGGTCCTCAGGGACATGTTCATGCTCTCTGACAGGTACAGAGACCCCCAGGGGTATGTGCTTGCATACGACAACGCATACAAGGTCGGAGAAGCAATCGTCAAGGACGGCGACAACATCTACCTCAGGGCAAAGAACGCAGCAATCGAATGCTGCAACATTGTCGAAGAAGGTGTTGCAGGCAAGCTCGCAATCTCCAGGTTCGAAGCAGGCGCACTCAAGGACGCAAAAGCAGCCCTCGATGCCCTCCCTGACGACATGGACCAGTTCATGGACGACTGCCTTACCAAGTACCAGAGCGAAGTCAAAGTATTCCTGCCTGAGAACTACGGCTTCTAAGCCTCAAGTTCTCTTTTTTTTCTTTTTTTTCGATTCCAATTTCATCTCATTTCACCCCACTCTACTTTTCCTTCGATTTCGATTCCAACTTCAGCTCATTTTTACTTCGATTCCGATTCTGATTTTACTCCAATTTGACCCCTACTTTGACTCCGATTTAATCCTCACTTTGACTCCGATTTAGTCTTCAATTCCATTTCCCAACCCCACCCGATTTTGCCCAATTTCACTTCTCCAGATAATGCTGCCTATGAATTCCACGGGTTTTAATCGAAACCACCCCCAAAATAGATATTTTTAAACAACGAATCAGTAAGAAAGAATTAAAGCAGAGAGAAGCCATGGGTTGGAGAAGAGAAGGAGCTACACCGAATGAAAATTTTGCTGTTAATGTGTGGGGAAGGGCTGGGACACACAAGCCGCTGCCTTGCCCTTGGAAAAGAGTTCCTGTCCGCAGGGCATAACGTGTACTTCGGGGCATACGGCTACTCAAAGGACCTGGTCGAAAAAACAGGATACATGGCATGCGAAATCCCCCCGGAACTGACTCTTGTGGGAAAGGCAGGCACCCTGAACATGAGAAAGTCCATTGCAAAAACCCTCAAAAATTCCAGCCCGGGAGATGTAAGGAAAATTTTGAAATTGCTAAAAGAACTCGAGCCGGATGTCGTACTTTCCGACGGGTATTACCTGGGCATTCTTGCGGCAAAATACAGGAAAATCCCTGTTTACTTTATCGGGCACCAGTTCAATATGGCAGAGTTTTTCCGGAATAAAGGACCCTTTGTAGGGCTGGCCGGAAAGCTTGTAAAAAGCTTTTATGCCCGCATCTTCAGAAGCGTGGACGGGATCATAGTCCCGGACTACCCGCTCCCCTACTCGGTCAACCGGCGAAACTTTGTGCTCTCAAGGGACATCAATGACACAATCTTTTTCAGCGGCCCCCTGATCCGGTGGAAATACGGGGAAGTGGAGGCAAAAACGCTCCCTCACCCAAACATTCTCTCTACCATCGGGGCTTTCGGTTACCGGGCAGCAATATTCCGGAGCGTGCTCGAAGCCGCAAAACTGGATCCAGGCATCAACTATACCTTCATAACGGGCCCCGGGATCGACCCCTCCCAGTTCCCGGAAATCCCGGAGAACGTCAAGTTGACAGGCTTCACGGAAAATCCCTTTCCCTATTATAAAGGTTCGGACCTCGTAATCACTGCAGGAGGACACGGGACCCTTCTGGAGAGCCTGGCTTTCGGGCTCCCGGTCCTATCTTTCCCGGATGAAAAACACAACGAACAGGAAAATAACGCCAGTACGATTGAAGAAATGGGCTGCGGGAAGCGTCTGAGTTACCTCACCCGCCCTGAGACCATCCTTGCCTGCATCCGGGAGCTACTAGAAGAAGAGCAATATGCCAGAAAGACCCGGCGAGCAAAGGAACTTGCCGAAACGCTGGACGGCCCGGCAGCCGTGAGAAGACTTCTCGAAAGAGAAGTGAGGGAAAAATGCCCTGAAAAATTAGAGAAAAAGCATCCTGAAAAAGCTATTTTCCAGGCCCCAGCAAAGCAAGGAGAGATAATTTAAGAAGGAGTTAGATTTTTCAGGTATCTCAAAAGAGCCGGGTGATTCTCGAGCACCAGGTCAGAGTGCTGCAGCTTTTCAGGTCCCAGCGTACTGGGAACAGCCACGCAGTAAAGTCCGGCAGCTTTTGCTGCCTCCACGCCCAGAGGAGCATTTTCGATAACAATGCATTCTTCCTTTTCGAACCCCAGCATTTCGACCGCTTTCAGGTAAGGGTCCGGGGCAGGTTTCCCGTTCTCGACATCAATCCCGGCAACTGTAACCTCGAATATACCGGGGAAAAAGTGCTCTATCATCTTTTCAACTATCTTGCGGTCGGAGCCTGAGACCAGTGCCAGGGTAAAGTACTTACTCAGGTCCTGCAGCATGTCAACAATGCCTTCAAAAGGTTTTATCCGTTCGAAATCAAGAATCATCCTTTTTTTCAGGGGGATTTCTTTCAGGTGATGGGGTTCAGGAATTCTCCCTTCCTTTTTAAAGATGGATCTGACAATCCCCCACCCGTTCGAGCCCTCAATCTCGTAAATGTCCTCCCTTTTAATGGTAATGCCCACATCCCGGAAGGCTGCGATCCAGGCGTCGGTGTGGAACTGCATGGAATCCACAAGGACGCCGTCAACATCAAAAATGATTGCTTTCAACATCTGTCCCGGAAATTGTCGCGATCTATAATAAAGGATTTGCGAAAATGCCAATTATAGAGATTATAGAGAGCTAAGGAGCCCTAGCTTCAGAACCTACTCGCCCCCGGAAAATCCCATAAATTCCCGGAAGCTCCTATCAAAAGTCATTTCAGGTACCTGTCGTACAGGTAGCCGCCCAGCCAGTAACCAAGTAGAGAGAAAAGCAGGGTCCCTGGCACGAAGATAGGAGAATCGCCCCCTCTAAGGCGGAAAAACAGGTTGAAAATAAGCAGGTAAAGAATAAAAAATACGAGAAAACCAGCCAGTTCCACCTGGGTTTTTCCGATTTTCAGATAACTCACCCCCCTATACAGGTTCTGCAATTCAAGCTCTCGCTTTCAGTTCATATTCAGCTTTCAGTTCATATTCAGCTTTCAGTTCATATTCAGCTTTCAGTTCATATTCAGCTTTCAGCATTTTCTTCTTTTGCCTCTTTGAAATCCAGTGATACGGAATTTATACAGTAGCGTTTCCCTGTAGGTTTCGGCCCGTCGTCAAAGACATGCCCCAGATGCCCCCCACAGCGAGAACAAACAACCTCAACCCTGTGCATGAAAGAGCTATTATCTTCCAGGAGCCGAACCCGGTCGCTGGAAATAACGTCCAGGAAACTTGGCCAGCCGGTCCCGGACTCGAACTTGGTATCAGAGGAAAAAAGATCCTGGCCGCAGGCGGAACAGGTGTAAACCCCTTTATTCTTGTTATAGTACAGCTTTCCGGTAAAGGGCCTTTCAGTACCCTTTTTCCTCAGGACGTAATACTGCTCGGGAGTGAGAACTGTCTTCCACTCATCATCCGCTTTCTCAGTTGTTTCCTGTAACACTCAATGACCCCCATGATCTTGTTATTTCAAATAATATTCAGCTTAGATTATATGATTTCCTGATGTTCAGCTTAATAATATCCAATATTAATTATATTCAGCATTATATATAGATGGTAATCCCCCCATCCCCCTTCAGATTCAATCGTAATTAGATTCAATGGAAATTATAATCCCAAACACAAATATTCACACTTACATTATAACCATGGAAGACACAGAAAGCACGGAAGGATTGTACCCCTATTTCCTATTTCCTTTATTCGGTATTTTCTGTATATTCTGTTGTTAAACTTTCACTTGAGATCGGGGAAGGAATTTGCATCCTTGACCATACATTCAGTTTAGTTATATTCGGTATTCTATGTACTCGGCTTTTCTTATACCTGATTATCCAGGAAATTTCTATGTACTCTTATTCAGTTGAAAATTCGGATTTGTGGTATCCTTTCGCACCCTGCTATTTAAAGCTCAAAAGTCAAATAAGGTATAGATAAAAAATTCAAAGTAAACAGTGCTATGACTGTGTTCTCCTCTACCATGCCCGAAACTCCAATACCCGGAAATCCGGGGCATTGAAAGGGATCATTAAGAGGGATTACTAAGAGGGATTACTAAAAGAGACCGAGATCAAAAGAGACAAAACTGTAAGTGGAAAAGAAATGGGGCTGGAAAAGATGCTTGAAAAGGAAGGAAAGAAAGGAAAGAAAGAAATACAGGTTGGATAGGAGAATGGAAAAAAGCCTGTAGGAGTCTCATTCCTTTTTCTGGGAATTGTGTTACTGGCCGCAGTGCTGGCTGGAAGCGGGTGTGCGGCTTATGAATGTGAACCGGGATCAGGAAACGTGGAAGAGGAAAGCCGAAACGTTGAACCTTATCACAGCGTGGATTCCCAAATATCAGGAGATATTTTCGTAGAACAGGGTAATGGAAGCAGCCTTGTAATCGAAGCCGAAGACAACCTTCTCCCCCTTCTGGAAACCAGTGTGGAAAATGGGATCCTGGTAATCAGGGCAGAAAAGTGCATTCGACCCCTGAAGCCAATTAAGGTCTATGCAGGGATGAACGAAGTCCGGAGCCTTTCCCTCAGCGGTTCAGGGGATATAACAGGAACTACGCCGATAGATTCCGAAAACCTGGAACTTGAAATTATAGGTTCCGGAGATATTGAAATGGAAGTAAACGCAAGTTCCCTGGCGAGCCAGGTTTCCGGCTCAGGAGACTTCCTCCTTGAAGGCGATGCCGCCACACATGAAATAGAAATAGACGGGTCCGGAAACATGGATGCCCTCGGGCTCAGGACTGAAGTAACCAGAGTCAGAATATACGGATCAGGGGATGCAAAGGTTTACACGGACAGGGAGCTGGACGTTGAGATCGCCGGGAGCGGGAGTGTGTTCTACTGGGGAAACCCGGAAAAATTCAACACTCAGGTTTCAGGCAGTGGCAAAATCGAGAAAATAGACGATCGGAAATAAACCAGTCGATTTTTGCCTGGATCAAGACCTGGCTGGATATCACTCATAGCGCAGAGAGTCTACAGGTTTCATCTTTGCGGCTTTTCTTGCGGGATAGACGCCTGAGACAAAGCCTACGACTACAGCCACGAGGAAACCAGCTATTATCAGGCTGAAGGGGAAAACTACCGGCAGGTTCAGGAGGGTTTCCACACTGTAGGCACCGGCAATGCCCACCGCGCCTCCGATGATGCCTCCGAAAACACCCAGGAGGATGGACTCAACCATGAAGAGGAACAGGATGTCAAAGCCAGTGAAGCCCAGGGACATGAGGATTCCGATTTCCCGGGTCCGCTCGGTCACGCTTACCAGCATGATGTTCATGATCCCTATGGAGCCGACCAGAAGAGAGATCAGGGCGACAGCGGTCAGGAAAGAACTGAGGGATTTTGCCATCATGTCGGTCTGCTCCAGGATTTCTGCCTGGTCGATAATGAAGTAGGGCCTTGAATCCTTGTCCTCAAGGTCCCTTTCGGAAATCCCGAAGTTCCGGGCCAGGCGCTCGTCCACCTCGTTTGAGGTCTCTTCAATGGTCGCGAGGTCCTCGGCCATGGCAAAGATCCCACCGTAGTCCGTTTCCCCCAGCATTTCGTTCATGGCGTCAACGGGGATCATTACGGCATCGTTGTCGTTGAAACCCTGGACAAGCGCACTGTCCGGGTTCTCGATAATTCCCTTTACCTTGAAAGTTTTAGTGATTGTCTCCCCTTCCCCTACCCTGAAAGTAATGTCGATGGAATTCCTGACCCGGATATCCCGGTCAAATTTTTCGTGCGCCACGTCGTAGCCCACGATTGCCACGTATTTGTCATTGTCTGAGACGAAGTTCCCGGCTCTGAGGTGTGTAACTGCAACCTCTTCATATTCCTCCGAGACCCCATAGACCGGAACGTTTTTTGCCTGGGACATGAACCCGATCACCCCTGACTGCTGCTTGAGCACCGAAACCTCCTCGATTCCGGGCGTGTTTTCGATAATCTGCCTCTCATTTTCATAAAACAGGTTCGTTTCCATGCCCTCGATATAAATAAAGTTGGACCCGATAGTAGAGACCTCATCTGTAAAATACTGATTAAAGCTTCCTCCAAGAGACACGTTTGCAATCACTGCGGCAACACCAATAACGATTCCGAGCACTGTAAGGGTCGAGCGCATTTTGGAATGAGAAATGCTGCTGAGGGCAATTTTTCCGGCACGGGAAAGAGGGATCATTAGGTCAGGGCTCCGTTTTTAGTATCGTGACAATTATACATTCCATATATAATAGGGTTATCTTGAAGCCGTCCACCTGGAGAATCCGGACCATTCCCAAACCATAATTCCCGAACCGTAATTTCGCATCAGAAAAAACATATACAATAGTTTGTAAGATAATAATGGATGAACCATAAAGTACCCCTTCCTCGCCACAAAGACCCTCTTTTTTACACAGGCCTGATCTCAGCCATCACTTTCATGCTTATGGTTCTTAGCCCCATCATGGTCAGCAGGCTCAATAAGGGTTTGGAAGCCGCAGCAATCCTTTCCACCCTTTTCATGTTCTCCCTTTCCCTTACTATTTTCCTCCGCCGGCACAGGTGCCCGGACTGCAAGCGGCTTTTTACGAAAAAGTACCTGGGGATAGAAAGCCGTGAGTTTGTAACCTCGGCTTTCGGAGGCCCTGAAGAAAACGTTGGGTACGTCCACTCAGAAGGCGACCGGAAAAACACTGCCATAAGCGGGGAATACAACGCATCCGAAAGGGTTGAAATCCGGAAACATGCTTTCCAGTGCAGGGAATGTCAGCACAGGTGGACTGTTGAGGAGGAGAAAGAATTTTGAAAGGAGAATTTTGAAAGGGAAAACGATTCTCCCGGTAAACCACTGCCCATTTTAAGTGTATTTTTGGTTCTTTTTTTGCAACTTGCCCTCACATATTAACGTGGATTCATATGGAAAACAGTTTTGAGATTGAAAAAGAAACATTAAAAATATTAAAACACTTATCAAAACAGAGTTAGAAAAACACAGGTAATTTAGAGCCTCTACCAGTTTGCTGGCAGTTCTCCCTAAAAAGAAAAATAACCGGGAAGATAGCATGAACCGAGATTTGTTAACAAAAATTTGCAATGAGGTAAACTCGTGCCCCGACTGGAAAAGCCTGCAGGAAACTTGGGTACGGTTCAGTAATTGTCCTCGGACACCCGGAGTATTATCCGAGATTCGGGTTTGAGCCGGCAAGCAAATGGGGGATCAAAGATCCTTTCGGGGCACCCGAAGAAGCATTCATGGCGCTGGAGTTGAAGGAAGGGGCGCTTGAAGGGGTAAGCGGGGTTGTGGAGTATCCTGAAGAGTTCAATGACGTATGACTTGTGAGTTCAAAATCTGAAAAAAAAGAAAAAAAGTTCAGAGTTTTCTTCCGATTTCTCTTGCGTTTTCGAGCACTTCGGACTGATGGGAGATATCGTCGGGGTTTACTGTTCCCGAAGCCCAGATACATTCCTGGACATCGAAGCCCAGGTAACTGAAGAGCCCTTGCATGTACTTGAAGTACTGGTTGAAGTTGTTTGGGTTGGGATTTCCGTAGGTGTAGGCAAGGACGAGTTTTGTATTTAGTTTTATAAGTGGGGCGAATTCGGGTTTTGCACAGGGCTGCCAGCAGGTCAAAGCTATCAGGCGGTCGATAAATGCTTTTGTCTGGGTTGTGATTTCCCACATATAGATAGGGGAACCTATAACGAGGGCATCGGAGGACCGGACTTCCTCGTAGAGTTCCTGCATATCGTCGTCAATGACGCATTTTCCTTCGGCTCTGCAGGACATGCAGCCACTGCAGGCTTTCAGGTCCATTTTAGCGAGGTGGTAGACTTTTGTCTCTGCCCCGTTTTCGGCGGCACCTTCAAGTATTGCATTCACAAGGGTGGCGGTGTTTCCATTTTCGCGCGGGCTTCCTATCAATCCGAGTACTTTCATCTGACTATCCTTCCCTGGAATATAGCAGTCTATCCTGGAAATTCAACCTTTTGTTTTGAAGAATTATGAGCAGGAAGCTAGTTAAGTGTTCGTCTCAGGAAAAGTTGCCAGAAACCTCGAAACTAAAAAAGAATGGAAAGGAGTGAAAAAAAGCAAGAAAAAAATTTGAAAAAAAAATAGTGGGAGACGGAATTCCCACGGCTACCATAAAGATAGAATTATAATTCTTAAACGTTGCGGCTAAATGGGTTACTTTATGGGTTTACAGGTTCTTGCCCATTTCCTTTGCTTTGGCAAGGACGGCTTCCTGTGCGAGGACATCATCTTTTTCACGGGTCCCGGCTGCGACGATGCTACCCTGGACGTCGAACTGCAGGAAAGAGAAAAGGCCTTCCATGTAATCGAAGTATGGTTTGAAGGTGGTCGGATCAGGGTTCCCCTGGGTGTAGGCAAGGACGAACTTCTTGGGCATGTTGAGGCGGGTTGAGAAGTCCGGTTTGATGAAGGCTACCAGGCGGTCCACGAAGAGTTTGGTCTGGGCGGTGATTTCCCACATGTAGAGAGGAGACCCGAGCACAATTGCGTCTGCCGCCTGGACTTCCTCATAAAGTTCCTGCATGTCGTCGTCAATTACGCACTTTCCCTCGATTTTGCAGGTCATGCAACCCTTGCAAGGGTTGAGGTCAAGTTTGGAGAGGTTGTATATTTTTGTATCTGCACCGTTTTCCGCAGCTCCTTCCAGAATTGCATTTACAAGCTTTTCAGTATTAGCCCCTTCGCGAGGGCTTCCGACTAATCCTAAGACTTTCATCCGTAGTATTCTCCTGATATATGAACCGGTTTATAAACCGGATTGAAAACTGCATTAAGGAAATGAAGCAGACAGTAATAAAATATTCCCCAGAAAACAAGGAAATTTCTCTGGAAAGAAAAAGAGACGAAGAGAAAGAAAAAGGAAAAGGAAAAATCGTTTTGGAAAAACAATTACGGTAAACTCAGGCGTTCTGGGCACCCAGGTTGGCTGCCGCAAAAGCCACTGTGAGGGAAGGAACCAGTTTTCTCCCACTCTCTCTTGCCCTTTTCAGCACTTCTGGCCTGCTTGAAATTTTAGATATATCAGTACCCGCCGCAACGACCGTATCCAGGACATCAAATCCGATGAAATAAAGAAGCCCTGCTGTGTATTCAAAATAAGAACAGAAAGCGTCCCTGTTGGAGTTGCCCTGGGTAAAGGCAAGGATGAGCTTTTTCCCTTTAATTCGGCTTGAAAAGTCCGGCCTCAGAAAAGCCATCAGGCGGTCAACAAATATTTTAGTCTGGCCGCTCATCTGCCACATATAGACAGGAGAACCCAGGACCACCGCATCCGAAGTCCGGATTTCCTCGTAAAGAATTTGCATATCGTCTTCAATTGCACATTTGCCGCTTTCCTGGCACCCACAGCAAGAATCACAGCCTTTTATATCAAGAGCTGCCAGGTTGTACATCTTTATCTCTGCACCATATTCTGCGGCTCCGGCAAGAATTTCGTTCACAAGCCTTGCAGTATTTCCGTCAACGTTAGGACTACCTACCAATCCGATAACCTTAATGCTAAACCCCCCTTCAGTAAGCAAACAGTACAAATAATGTAACAATTGCTACATAAACAGATGGTGAAAAAAGTATAAGTAATCACCCAGTATAAAAATATTAATACAGTTTGAGAGTAGATAAGCTACTGATACCTTTTTGAAGAAAAATAGATAAGAAATAAAAAAAGGAAATATGAAAATATGGAAAACCATATCGAAGCTTTAAAAACTGAAAGGATTATTTGGCCCTCATTTTTCTGATGATCAGGACAGCCCCGAGTACTGCTACAGGGGCAAGAGCTCCCCATATAGGTGTCGTCTGTGCATCAGGGCTTTCGGAACTTGCCTTTGCATCAGCTTCAATGCCTTCTCCGGCTTCCAGTCCATTATCAACGTTTTCTTCAGATTCAGCTTCATCGGGATTTTCTACCGAGGATTCGGAAACATTCTTACCGGATATCACAACTGCAGCACCTTTATTATCTCCATCATCGGAACCGTCGGAATCATCGGAAGATTCAGAAGGTTGAGAAACCGAACCCTGGACATCCAATTCAACAATCGAGCCAGGGGCATCATTGTTTGCGACATCAGCTACCTCGCTTTCAGGGATTTCCAGATCGGCTGCGTTTCCATCAATGTAGAATTCCACGTCCCCGAGATTCTCATAATCATCAGTGGCAAGGTTCAGATTGAGAACGTATTCCCCTTCGTTTTTAACAGTACTCTTTGCAATCAATTTACCATCATAGTAAGCCTGGATCTCAGAACCAGCTACAACAGGTTCCCCATTTACATTCAGCTCACCTTTCAGGATAAGCGGCAGTTCCGGCAGACTCTCGGATTCCTCAGACCCCTCGGGATCTGCAGCAAGCCCGACCACCGCACATGCTAGCAGTATCATCAGGCTTACGGAAAGTATTCCGAACTTTCGATATTTGATTAACATAAATTCCCCCCAACTCCTGTTAGTATCATAAATTAACATGGAACAGCAACATTCACAGACATATTCATAGACATATTCACAGACATATTCACAGACATATTCACAGACATATTCACAGACATATTCACAGACATA
>JAENZL010000021.1:0-253 GCA_016841265.1 Methanobacteriota archaeon
ACCTGTCGGCCTGCGGCCTCCGAGGAAGGAGTCTTCCCGCCTTCGGAGATAAAGACCTGAACGTGTTACTATAATTACATTAAAAACTATTTAAATATTATTAAACAACGAATATGAAAATCTCCGAAAAAGAGGTACCAAAAAAAAGCCCTTTTTAGACAGTTGATGTAAAAAAAGTTGAGAATTTGGATAGCCCGGAACTTAAATGAAACAGAACTTAAATGAAACAGAACTTAAATGAAACAGAACTTAA
>JAENZL010000021.1:263-10092 GCA_016841265.1 Methanobacteriota archaeon
AACTTAAATGAAACAGAACTTAAATGAAACAGAACTTAAATGAAACAGAACTTAAATGAAACAGAACTTAAGGAGGTATGCAAATACCCCCTTAAAGGGAAGAACGTATTCCGTTTATAATTTTTTCGAGAAGCAGGAGGGTGCCCTCGACGCCCATATATGTTTTAGGGATGAAATCGATGTACCCTTCCGAAGGCGTGGATATTTCTATACCTGCTTTACAGCGCCCCAGCCCTTTCAAAAGCCCGAGGGTGTAGCCGTCGGCAAAGGCAATGTCAGCTGTTTCATACTCAGGCTCCCGGTCATAAGCATTTTCAAAACCTTTTTCTATTAAAAATGCCCGGAGGGAGGCTTCGATCCCCGGACTGCCTCCGGGAAGGGTTTTAACCGCAAGGGGAACCATCCCGAGGTAAGAGTAGAGCCAGAGAGCAAGCGGATAGGCAAACGAGGCCTCGGTTCTTATTGAGAAGCTCGTCCCCTTGGGGAGCCCGGAGAAAGAGTGGTAGCGTGCGAGTTTGGAATAGCTGCTTTTCCTGGCGGCCCGGACAAAGTTCAGGGCAGGGGACGGGTCAATCCCGAGGCATTTTGCAAGTTCCCTCAGCAGCTGCTCGGTAGCATCGAACCCAACCGGAACTCCCAGAGGAGAGAGAACAGCCGGGATTCCAAAGCGTTCCCGGTACCATTCGGCAATTTTTTGCCCGTACTCGGGGAAGAGCACGATATTACAGGCAGCACTGCTTGAGTTTTTCAGTTCTTCAACGGAAGTGTCCGCAAAGAGCACGGCTCCGACCTCCAGCCCGAGAAGGGACAGGAGCTTTTTAAGCTCGGCTACCGTGCCTTCCCAGTGCTTATGCAGGATGGAAAGCCCCAGGATGTTCACACTGTCAGGTTTCCGGGGAAGCGGCTTCAGGTCAAGGTGCTCAAGGAGAACAAGCCCGGTGTTTTCAAAGCCTATCGGAGCGGGCAGGGAAAAGCCTGCACAGTCCACCGTAAAACAGCGCTCACTCACCCCGCTTTTTTTCAGGGCGGTTTCCAGGTCGTCCCCGATAAGGCTTGCCCCAGGAGAATTAATAACCGCAAGGAGGTCATTGTTTTTTTCCGCAACCGTGGAAAGGAGCTTCTCAAGCTTGTCAAGAGACCCCTCGACGTAATCTTCCCAGTCCAGGTAGGTTGAGGGCACCCTCAGCTGCCCGAAGTAAAATTCCCCCTGGAAAGCCATGGGGTCATGGGAAGCGCCCCTCGGGAAATGCCTGTCCGAAAGAAAACTGTGATAGATCTTGCAACCCGTAGGCCCGTTCAGAAGGGCTGATGCGTCCTTAATTCCTTCAACCGTCAGAATGGAAGCCGTAAAAGCATCCGGGGAAAATATCATTCCTCTTCACCTACATCGTATTTCCAGCCTTCAACCACCGGCAAGCGAAGCAGTAGACTCCAGCGTTTCGCAAGTTCGAGCCCGCTCATAAATCCCACTTTCGGGGAGAACGGGATGGTGTCGCAGTGTACATCTTCTTCCGGGATAAGGGGTGCATAGCCCGAAAGCACAAGGTCGGGTTTAAGGCTTTTTATGTCCTCGGCCCGCTGCAGGTCCGTATAGTTATCCACAATCGGAATGTCCTCCGGAAGAGGAGCCAGCTCTTTGTCTTTTCCAAAAGAAGAAGCCCGGATACCGACTTTAACGAGCTCCATGCCAAGGTCCCGGACCGTATCAAGGACCCAGCTTATATCCTGGCTGTAACTTACAACAAGGACCTTTTTTCCCTCAAGATGGGGAGAGTATTTACAGAGTTCGGCTCTGTACATTTGTTCCCGGGTTTCAAGGAAAGGTCCGGGATCTTTTTCCTGGGTAAGGCTTTTTGCAAGCTTTTTTACCCACTGGCTGCTGTCCCTGAAACCCACGGGGAAGGGATGCTCGAAAAAGTCGAACCCGAAGTTTTCGGACAGGTAGTCCCTGAGCATCCGATTTTCAAGACTGTTGTGGGCAAGGAGATTGAGTCTGGCTTTCTTAAAATCCCGGATAGAAGAAGGGTCAGCCCTGCTCAGGAAACGGCAGTTTACCCGGAGCCCCAGCCCTTCAAGAAGCTTTTCCATGGTCCAGAAGTTTTCCTCATCTCTCGGGGAGAAGTTCCGCTCCCCGATAATGTTGACCAGGCCCTCTTCAGGCCCAACTTCAGAGTCGATAAGTTCGGCAACTTTTTTACACCCTTCAAAGAACCCGTAAGAAAAGTCCCCGGTAAGGTTTCCGTCCACGGGAATAGGGAAAATCCGGGCCTCGGGATAAAGACGCTCCATCTTCAAGGCGGCTTTTTCGATATCGTCCCCAATTATTCCCGAAGGGCAGGTACTCACAACAAAAAGCAATTTACAGCCTGAAGTAAGAGCTTCTTCCAGCCTGCAGGAAAGCTTTTCAAGCCCCCCGAAGATGATATCTTCTTCTTCCATATCCACAGACAGGAGCTCTGGCAAAGCCTGCCCCTCAAAGCCCTTAACTCCGGTTTTCTTGAAGCTCCCGCTCCTTAAAAAGGAACTGGCAAGCGCATCCGAGATGATATGGGCACAGCTCCTCGGCCCGTGGAGGACCGTAAGAGCCCCGTTTACCTGGAAAGTGGCAGTAACCGCGCCCGCAAATGCGCAGCCGTAAAGGGGAGGCTTTAGCATAGCAGGCCCGGACCCGGAAGGACCCAAAACAGGAACTTTTTCTTTCCCCAAAGCAGACTTTACCCGGGGAGAGTCCGCACAGGAGAGATTTCCGGAACCACTGGCATCTTCAGCTTCCCCTTCGCAGGCTCCACATACCTCACAAAGGTATTTCTCAGGCTCATTAATAGTCCCACCTTCACGTCCTGCATCCTCCTCGAACCCACTTTCGCCCCCTGCTTCCTTTTCGAGTTCCTCCTGCATGAAGATCGATGCACTATCTTCCGGCTTCCTTCCGAGCACCAGTTCTTCAAGTTCCCAATCTTCCAGAGGTTTTGCAGGATAAAGCAAACTCCTGTCCTTTCCGATCTTTTCCACATACCTGGCAAGTTCCCTGAAAATTTCAGCGTTTTCGGATTTTGGGAAAGCTTCCACCAGTGTCTTGCCGGCTTTTTCTGCCCTGGAGAAAATTTCACTGCGGGGAATCGAGGCGACAACCGGAAGCCCCACAGCCTTTGAAAAAGCTGAAATCCGCTGGTCTTCGGCTTCAAGGCCTCTGCTATTCCGGATAATTCCCGCAACCCGGGGGGAGGAATCCTCAAAATTTTTGATGCCCCGGAGAATGTTATTTGCCGCATATATAGCCATGAATTCCCCGGAAGTAACAAGAAAAACGGCATCTGCATATTCGCTCCGGAGTGGGACTGCAAAACCGCCACAGACAACGTCTCCGAGTACGTCGTAAAGGACAAGGTCAAGGGGGACGTCCCGGACTCCAAGCCGAACAAGCGCCTCAAAACTGCTCAGGATTCCCCGGCCCGCAC
Organism: Methanobacteriota archaeon; assembly: GCA_016841265.1. Lineage (GTDB taxonomy): Archaea > Halobacteriota > Methanosarcinia > Methanosarcinales > Methanosarcinaceae > MTP4. The sequence continues at coordinate 3,722 of JAENZL010000021.1, forward strand.
AGCCTACTCCTGGCTTTGGACCCCCGGTTTCCACGCAGGCAACTCCCTTGAAACCTTTGAAGAGCAAGCCTTCAAGCCTTTGTTTATCAGGAGGCGTTTTCCTGAGATAGTCCAGCACCGTGGGGATCTTCCTCCCTCCAAGGAGCAAACGGGTAGAATCACTTTTCGGGTCACAGCCAACCTGAAGGATGCTTTTTCCGGATTCAGCAAGAGCGGCGGAAAGGTTTGCGGAAACCGTGGACTTGCCAATTCCACCTTTTCCATAGAGGGCAATCTGCATCAAGAAAACTCACTCCTGTATCGAAGAGGAAGGTCCCGCCTCGGAACAAATTTCAGAAATAGTTTCACATCTGACGACTGCAATTTTTCCAGGCTTTGCTTCATCTTCCATTTTTCACACTCTTTGTTAGATTAATTCCTTCCGTCCCATTTGGTAGTCAGGCATATTATTTCGGAGTCCCGGTAACAGCTTTCCGGGCATGTTCGTAGGACCTTTTAGCGATTTCCACGCTGCCCTTCATCTTCCTGACTTCCATGTTGAACCTGCAGGCAAATTCCCGGACATTTTTATGGAAATCCGGATCATATCCAAGGCCGGTATCAATTTTTCCTGCTACGCAGTATCTTGGGTTATTCAGGTATTTACTGTCAAAATCAACGGAACTTTTGCCTTCCTTTTCCATCTGGCCCCAGCTCGAAACCCACATCGGAGTCAGGTAAATAGCCCCTGTCCCCCGGCAGGAGAGCATAGCTTCAGCGTAGGCGTCGTTTCCCCCGAAGGCGGTACTTATGCAGTCTTCAACAGTCTCCCCGGAACCGTCCTTCATAAAGTAAAGGGGACAACCAAGGTCTGCAAAATCTTCATCCAGTTTACCCAGAGCATGTCCGCAGCTGCCGTAAAAGATAAGGACCCCATCCGAAAAAGCAGCCATTTCCCTGATATTCCTGTAGACTTCGGATTTAAGGAGTTCCAGGTCGGCATGCAGGGCAAGCCTTAGCACGTTTACCACCACTGTTACCTTTTGCCCTTCCTTAATTCTCATATCTTCATGCAATTTTCGGAAAAAAGGAAACACCATAAGGGGTTTCATAAGAAACCTGAAACCCGAACCGTGCCCGGAATTAAGGAGCATCGGAACCCTGTCAAGGGGAGCTGTCCTCGGGATACAGTTTTCGGATTTAAGTTTTCGGATAAGCCCCATACACTCCCTGTTGTCCACAAGGATCAGCTGCTTGAGCTCGTGGTCTTGAGACAAAACATATGTAAGCTCATCTTCAAACATTCCACAGGCAATGATACTTAAGACGGGCATATTTCCAGACCTCAGCTTTGCACCCTGGTATCGGGTATGGGGCTTTAAGGCACGCTTTGTATAAAGAATTACAGATTTCAATTCCGGATCAGTTAAATAATTTTAGTCAGGAATTCAAATTCAAATCCAAAATCCGGATTCAGATTAAAGCCTGGATTCAAATCCAGATTAAAGTCTGAACTCAAATCTTGAATTCAATTAGGGAGTTCTGCTTTAAGCTCTCTGTAACATTTATCAAATATTTTCTGGTTTCCTTTGAGCTCCAGCTCCACTACTTCAAAGCTGAAGATATCCGCAAAGTCCCTTATCCTTGCATCAAAGTTTTCGGTGTACGAAAGGCCTGTATTGAGTTTCGCTACCCTCCCGTACCCCGTCATCTCGTGGGTCATCTTCATCAGATTTAGGGCTTTTTCTGGGTCTTTATGCAGCTTGTCAATGCTAAAGAGTTCCTTCCAGGCTGCGGAAAACATGGGAGTAAAAAGGTAAGTACCTACATCACTGACACTTTTGAGCACTTTAAGATACTGCTCGGTCCCCCCGAGAGTAGCTCCGATACAGTCATCCACAACCCTTCCGGCGTTATCCCTGAGGATCCGGACAGGACAGGCCGGCAGGCGGGAAGCAAAGTCCTCTTCCACATTCCCTAGCACGTTTCCGCAAAGCCCGTAAAAGAGCAGGATCCCGGAAGAACAGGGGGCAAACTTCTCTATGGTCTCATAAGCTTTGTTTTTCAAATTTTCAGGCCGCGCGTGCAGGCCCAGTTCAAGCAGGCAGACCAGTACAGTGTAATTTTCCGATTCATTTCCATCATTTTGAGGAAGTTCCGAAACCTCGTCCGGAGAAAGGACTTTATGCGAAAAACCGTAATTTTCCATTTTCTCCAGGATCCCCTCGGAGTTTCCATTTTCAACCACTATGACCTCATCGATTGACGGATCATTTTCCAGAATCCAGAGGATTTCATCCTCCAGAACTTTACATGATAGAATGCTCATTACTGTCATCAAAGAAGCCTCAAATAACCGTTTTATAAAAAATACCAAAAATATCAGGTAAATCATGTTCGAATATGCCGGACCAAGGCTGCAGACCTTCAGCGTAAACCGACTGCAAAAGCCCAAACCGGGAAGGAAGTTGTTAAAAGGAAAAAGGCTAAATACCGGATATCAGACAGGAGGAAAACTGAAATAAGGTTATCCCCCTGAAAATCATTTAATTTACCATTCCGGGCTTAAATAATGTTCATTTTTTGAATTTTTCAGGGATCTTCTTATCCGGGGTGACCCCGTAATATTTTGTCCTTGCAGACCCCCAGATACAGCCGTTTTTCCCAAAGATTTTCAACTCCAGATTCTGGATTGACTTGCATATGCTGTTGCCAGCCCTTGCCCCCCTGCAGACCACGCAGTAATTTTCGCAAAAAACAGGAGGTTTCTCCTTATTTTCTCCCATATCATATCACCTCAGAATTTCCAGAATATTAAGGGCCCGTATTCCACTTATTCCGGTTTTATCCGGGTTTTCCGGCTTATATCCGGTTTTCCCGATTAATCCGGTTTTCCCGATTAATCCGGTTTTTAAGGCATTTTAAGGGATTTTAAGGTTTCAGTAGGTTTTCCAAGGCTGCTTAAGACCTTTTTTAGGTGGGAAGCTGCAAACTCCCCAAGAAAGCAAGCCAGTGTAGGAAACCCTATCAGAGCAATTTCTTCCCGGCTTCAGGTCCCGGGGCGCACTGGAAGACACCTGTGATCTTGACCTCGACCAGGTTCTTTGCGGGAAGTCCGGGTTTTGCTGAGTGGACGATCTCCCTCATCTTCTCGAATTTCTCGCCTGAATTAATTATTGCGGCTTCACCCTTGATCTGGAAGCAACCTCCGGTTTCAGGGCCCCAGACATAGATTGCGACGTTGGGGTTTGCCTCAAGGTTTTCCAGGGACTTTACCATGAAGTTGTCTGCAATCCAGATGGTTTCGTCATCCATGAGCAGGCAGAAGCCTATAGGTACGACGTTGGGGATCCCCTCTTTGGAAGCGGTAGCTACAGGAAAGATCTTTACCTTTGAAAATGCGGTTTTCATATCTTCATTTAACTGTACCATAATATTCACCGAATAATGGTGTGCAGTACAAATTTATATAGTTAAGCGTCAGAATTCTGTACCAAAGGTTCTATTTGTGTACTGGAATGACCTTAAACAACGTAAAAGCCTTTAGGAAATATCGATTTTAAAAATGGGGGAATAAAAGTGGATATTCAGGAAATCAGGGAACTCGGATCCGAATTACTGGGAAAAATCGACTCGAAAAACGAAAAGATTATGACCTGGAAACAATGGCTGAGCAAGTACAGGTTTCAGCCGGAATACCAGGACGATCCCTATGCCTGGCTAACGGACGTGCTGGCTTTAAAATCCGTTGACTCAGGAAACTACGGAGTGGGAAGTATTCTGATAAATGCGGAAGGAAAAGTCATTGTCATGGGGCACAACCTGGTATATTCCCCTTACTTCAGGAGCGACCTGCACGGGGAGATGGTAGTGGTAAACCGGTTTGAAAAAGAGCACCCTGAAATCACCACCCTTGAAGGCTACACGCTCTACACCTCCCTGGAATCATGTCCCATGTGCCTTATCCGGCTTATCTCTTCGGGCATAAACAGAATCCTGTACGCGGCAGCAGATTCGATAGCAGGCATGGCAAATTCCATAGACCTGCTACCCCCTCTCTGGAAAGACCTTTCCGGGCGCCAGGTCTTTTCAAGAGCCCGGTGTACCGAAGAACTTTCAAATGCCGCAACTGAAATTATGCTTATCAATGCTGAAGAGCTCCTTGAGATCCTGAGAAAAAGAGCTGAACTTGGTTCCTGATCTATTTTCAGGAATAAAGAAAGGAGAAGCCTGGAATTTGCTCAAAACCGTGTTTTTAAGTAGATAATATTATATAAAAAATGGTATATATTGAATATGAAAATATACCACATTGTATATGAATCCATACAGATGGATCCATATAGATACGTGCAAGCAAATTTATGTGCATCAAATAGGGGGGTAAAATCATTAAAAAAATAGGACTTTTTGCTGTACTTCTAATTGCAGCTATACTATTCGCTTCCGGCTGTGCAGAAGAAACTCCGGAAGAAACTCCAGAAGAAACACCGACAGAACCGGTAGATGAAGTCACCGATGAAGAGATAGTCGAAGAAGAGATGCCGGAAGACGAAGAGATAGTCGAAGAAGAGATGCCGGAAGACGAAGAGATAGTTGAAGAAGAGATGCCGGAAGAGGACGAAGAAGTAGTTGAAGAAGAAATGACTGAACAAGCCGAAGAAGGAATGGCTGAAGAAGAAAACCTGACCGAAGAAGAGATGGCTGAAGAAAATATCAGCGAAGAAGAGATGGCTGAAGAAGAAATGAATATATCGAAAGTGAATATATTGGAAACGGCACAGTTAGAAGGCAATTTTGACACATTTGCCACAGCAGTTCAGACTGCGGAGCTTGAAGATACCTTGATGGGGGAAGGACCGTATACAGTCTTTGCACCGACGGACGAGGCTATTGAAGCCCTTCCGTCAGAAATGCGTTACAACCTTCGGGACGAGGAAGAACTAACAGATGTCCTTCTCTACCATATGGCTGAAGGGGAACTTGATATCACTGAAATTGAATCCATTGAAACCATGCAGGGAGGGACACTTACAGTTGACCCCACCAGCGATCCTATAACGGTAGGCAACGCAAACATAATAGGGGACAGAATTGAAACCAGCAATGGATTCATTTACCCAATAGATGCGGTATTGTTCCCACCTGAGTGAAAATCAAATAGGAAGTAATTACTCAGAGAAGAAAAATGCAAAATTATTAAATTTTTTCACTTTTTCGTTTTTTTATTTTTACTTTTTAATTATTATTTTCTATACATAGGAAGTTACAATTCCCTTTACCTGAGTTCCATACTGCAATCCGGATAGAAGACAATTCGATATCATTTGACTGTAGATGAAATTAAACCCTCTAATGACCTTAAAAAGCTATCTAAACAAATTTACTAATCTATTTTCAGAAACAAAGCTTTTAAAAGCCTGTAATTTTTAAAATCATAGATAAGATTATATAAAAAATCGAATATATAGTGTATGAAAAGTATATCACATAGTATATGTTTTCATACAGAATATAGATTCATATGCATGTGTAAAAATAATTTAAGTGTATTTAAAAAGGGGGGAGATTCATTAAGAAAATCGGACTAATTGCAGTTCTTCTAATTGCAGCTATGCTGTTCGTTTCCGGCTGTTCGGATACCCCGGAAGAGGTAGCACAGGACACAGCGGAAGAAGCACAGGACACAGCACAAGAAGCAGAAGAAGAAGCACAGGACACAGCACAAGAAGCAGAAGAAGAAATAGACGAAGCACAGCAAGCAACACAAGAAGCGATTGACGCAGAAATAGCGTCACAAGAAGCAGAACAGAGAATGAATATAGTGCAAACTGCCGTGGACTCAGGCCAGTTTGACACCCTTATCGCCGCAGTTCAGGAGGCAGACCTTGAAGAGACCCTGAGCGGGGAAGGACCGTTTACAGTCTTTGCTCCTACAGATGCGGCTTTTGCCTCTCTTCCGCCAGGCGACCTTGAAGCCCTCCTTGATGACAAGGATGCCCTGACAGATGTTCTTCTCTACCATGTGGTTGACGGGGAACTCATGGCAGCAGATGTCGTTGGAATGGAGTCCATTGTAACCATGCAGGGAGGGGAACTCACCGTTACCGCAACCGATGACACGGTTATGGTAAATGATGCGACCATTGTCACCGCAGATATTGAGGCAAGCAACGGTGTCATCCACGTAATCGATGTTGTTCTGATCCCGGAGTGAAAGTAGAAGAGATAAAATACGTTTTTATTTTTTCTACATTTCCTTTTTCGCATTTTCTGTTTCATCTTTTCTTTTTAATTAATTTTTTTTCAAAAAAGAAAACCGGATAAACCGGTCTTGTTATCAAGAAATACCTGATTATCAAGAAATACCTGATTATCAAGAAATACCTGAT
>JAENZL010000021.1:10192-60167 GCA_016841265.1 Methanobacteriota archaeon
TTATCAAGAAATACCTGATTATCAAGAAATACCTGATTATCAAGAAATACCTGATAATTTAACTTTATGCTTCTCCTTATTAGATTTCAAATTACTCTGATACTTTTCAGAAAGTTGCTATTTCTCTGTGCCCGAATTCCACACTGTAATCCAGGTAATAGACAATATCAGGAACAATCTTTATGAGTATCGTGTCAGGGTCAGGGGGCATATCCGCAATGATAGGAAACTTTCCTGCCATTATTTCCCCGATCCTCCGCATTTCCCCTTCATATTCCACTATCGAGGCAAAGCCTTCCACCTGAAGTGCCTGCATGTCAAACCAGTCCGGATCGTCTTCGTCAACGGTAAAAGCCACAGCATGGTTATGCATGATGTTCCGGACTTTCCGGGTGCTTCGGTTTGTTGCCAGGTATACGTTCGTATCTTCGGATACGTAGGCCATGGTGTGGGCCATGGGCTTGCCTTCCGGGCTCACGGTCGCAAGGTTAAGGTAAAAATGAGTTGCAAGGTATTCGCTAATCTTCTGCTTGAGCTCTTCTTTCATTGTTCCCCCAGCTGTATACTCCATTAAATTCATTAGTGAATTCAAAAATTACATTCATTAATTCCACTCATAAAATCTCTTGTAAAACCTCTTCAACTGAATTTCTTCAACAAAGGTTTCCGGACCACAGATGTGTCCCACACAAATGTTCCCATATAGTGTAGATAAATCAAATTTATAAATTTTACCTATAAAAAATTCACATTCATTATTTTTCATCCCTTTTTAGGGGGGCTTTTGCACATCTCTCAAAGAATATAATATGTATATTATAATTTCTTATGGATATATATACCTCGAAATCATTGTTTTGAAATAGGGGGAGATTATCGATGAACGCCGAAGCGCAAAAGGCATCTTTAAACCGGAAAATCCGCATTTTCATATCAGTGCTTGTAATGATATCGATAGCAGCATATCCTGCAGGAAGCGCAACATCGGAAAGCCCGGACCAGGGAGACGGCCAGGAGCAGGAAACTGTCCTGGATGTGGAGGTCATGGTGAATCCGGACAAGAATGTCAACTGCCTGAAGACGATGGAATTGGGGGAATTAAAGGTCGCAGTCCTGGGGTCAGACGAACTTGATGTTACGCAGATACAGACTGAATCGGTTGCTATGAGCTGTGAAAAGACAGAGGGATCCGTCAAGCCGCTTTCATTTGAATACGAGGACATTTCCGCTGACGGGTACACTGATCTGGTGATGGTGTTTGACAGTCATGAAATGATAATAAAATTTGACCTGAAAAACTGCTTTTGCAAAGAAGCGCCCCTGAAAGTTACGGCCAGCCTGGATGAAAGTTCCGGAGCAAAAACAATGACCGGAAGCGGGACAACCCTTATTCTTCCGAGTTTCAGGTGAAAGCCACCTGAGCCAGGATAAGCTGGCACAAGCCAAAAACCTCAAATAAGCTACATGCCCAACCAGAACAGAAAAAATAGCGGGAAAAAGAGCCTAAAGTTTATTCAAGTATTCAGGATTAAAAAGAACAATTTATTTCAAGAACCTTTAAAGCCCTTCAGTCCTCGTTTCTCTTTTTTACACACTCTTTTAATTTTTCTTCAAGTCTTATTCGGGAGATAAAGACTCCGAACTGGGTAGCAATGGTCTCGATGACGGTGCGTACGCTGTCGGAGAGTTCATATTCCAGCTGGGAAGCGAGGTGAAAGGCAGCAATAACCTTTTTTCCGTGCTTAACAGGAATGATTGCAGTTGCCCTCAGGTTTTCCCTTCTGAGTGCGTCATCCCTGGAGGTGAGCAGAAGGTCTATATGCTGTTTGTAAACGGGCTGCCCTATCATCACAAGCTTGGCGTTGGGAGAACTGGCACTGTAGTGGGAACCATGCTCGATAAAGGTTGGAGAAAACCCGCGGTAAATTCCAAGGGACATGTCACCGGTCTCTTCATCGATCAGGTATATGCCGCCCGAATCGATTTCATCTATCTGGAGACAGGAATCCAGAAGTAATTCCAGGGTTTCATGAAGGTCTTCCGAGGTGCTGAGGGCTATCCCGAGGTCCCGCTGGATGTAAAGCAGTTTTTCCTTCCGTTTGCGTTCGGTTATGTCCAGGACTATACCTTTCAGGTACTTTACAACCCCATTCTCATCGGCTTCGATAAAGGTCCTCTCTTCAACCCAGCGCACTTCCCCGGACTTTGTAAGGATCCTGTATTCATGGGTAAAGTCCACGTATTCTTCCTCAATCCTCCTGGAAAGTTCCCTTTCGACCCTTTCCAGATCATCCGGGTGCACGATGTTCCCGTACATGAGTTTCCCTGAGGTAAACTCTTCGATTGTGTACCCGAACTGCTTGATGTTTTCGGATACGAACTCGGCGGGCCAGTACTTCTCGGGCCTCCAGAGGAAAACAGTCACAGGCACCTTATTTATAACCGAAATGAGCTCCTTTGCCATTTCCAGGGAACTGCAAAGCGCCTGTTCATTCATATAATTGCTGGCCTTTAACCTTTTGTGAGTACCATTTTTACTTGAATTCGAAGCCATTTTAGCCATTTTACTCTCCACTTTTGCACGGGGTTTTAGCAAGAAATATGAGAAAATTTCACCTATTTAGATTTTTTGCTCCAATTGGAAAATATTGCTTGATAGTTTAAATAGCTTTTGATTTGATTTTACCTCATTTTCATAATGCTGCCCCCTAAAAGCGGAAAAAAAAGATAATGCTCCCTGTCAAGGAGAAGAAAAATAGAGGGAAAAATATATAAAGGCAAGACTGTTTTCAAAATAAGAGAAATTTAGAGAGAAAAACAGCTTAAAAAGCTGGCCGGATGCTAAGCTTCTTTACGAATTCATTTATAGTCTCACTCTGCCAGCCGTCTATTAACTCCTGTATTGCCGCTTCCCTCACAAACTCGTCTTTTTCCATGAGAGCCACCTTCTTGACCAGAGGGAGGGTCTCAGGATTTTCATTCCAGCTGTTTGCCAATTCCTGGACTGCTGTGATCCTTACAAAATTGTCACTGTCGTTGAGTAGCCTGTCCCGAATCATCTCCAGGGTTTCCGGCCTTTCATGCCAGTTTCTTGCAAGCTCTTCGACGGCACATTTCCTGACTGAGTAATGGCTATCTTTCACGGCCTTTTCCAGTATCAGATCAAAAACTTCCGGATCTCCGGACCATACAGAAGCAAGCATGTGGAGAGCGATTCCCCTAACCATATTATCCTCATCACTCAGGCACCTTTCCCTGAGGAGTTCCAGTGTTTCGGGTTTGTCCGGCCAGCCTTCCGCAAGTTCCTTTATTGCAGCTCCCCTGACCGAATAATGCTCATCTACTACTGCCCCCTCCCTTATAAGGAGGAGAGTGTCGTCTTCATCACGCCAGCCTCCGGCAAGTTCCTGGACGGCCGCACTCCGGACCGAATAATGTTCATCAAAAAGCGCCTTTTCCCTGAGGAGCAGAAAAGTCTCAGGAGTTTCTTTCCAGTACTTCCCCAGGCTCTGGACTACGACGGTCCTGACAAAAGAATCCTTCTCCCTCAACACCAATTCCTTCACAAAGTCAAAGGTACAGCAGCTAGTCCCCCAGCGCCTGGAAAGCTCCTGAATGGCCGCACTCCGGACAAACTTGTCTTCCGCGTTTGCCGCCCAGTCCCGGAGAAGGGAAGGGGTTTCCGGCCTGCCCCCCCAGTGAGCTGCAAGTTCCCTTACAGCAGCCCTCCGGACCTCATAGTTAACATCTTCGATAGCCCGCTCCCGAACCAGCGCCAGAATGCCCGGCTTTTCGTTCCAGACCCTTGCCAGTTCCCGAAGAGAGATTTTTCTAACCGTATAGTTACTGTCCTTAATCGCTCTCTCTCTGACTATCTCGAAGACTTTGGCGTCGTTCCTGTATTTGTCCGCAAGCTTGAGGACCGCTTCACGCCTTACCGTGTAATCTTTATCCTTTACTGCCTTTTCCTTTAGTGACTTTACGTTTTTTAAATGACAGTTTACACTTTCATCAGGATCTTCAGGAGGGAGATACACAACGCTTCCGGGCATTTCTGTCCACCTGTATAATATAATAACATTATATATTTAATAATAGTTAAAAACCATCAGTAAATAAGCCTTTCTATGTTAAGTGATAGAAAAATATCTTCTCCAAAGATAACCCTTCCAAAAAAATCAAATTCAGAAAAAAAAATTCCATTTTGCGATTCCTCATTATGACATTCCATTTTTCCCTGCTTCTACCCCTGTTAATGGGGACAAACCGGACATAAGCACAAAAAGACCCTATTTTGAGGGCAGTTTGATATATCAACAAATATATACCTTTTAATAGCCCGCCTGCGGTAAGCGAAAAGGCATATAAGAGGTAAGAGCACAGAGGAAAAGTGCATTGGGAAGAATATAATGAATTTTTTAAAGAATTAATTAAAGAATTAATTAAAGAATTAAAAAAACAATGAAAAAGGGGGATTGGTCCGGTATGGACGACATAGAGGGAGTACTGAAGGGACAGAATATTGCTTATTTTTCCATGGAAATCGGACTTTTGAATGAAATCCCGACCTATGCCGGAGGCCTGGGCATTCTTGCCGGGGATACCATCCGTTCTGCCGCAGACCTGAAAGTTCCCCTTGTAGCTGTAACCCTGATATGCAACAAAGGCTACTTCAAGCAGGTGCTTGAAGACTCGGGCAGTCAGCACGAACAAAAAGAAGAATGGGTCCCTTCCCGTTTCATGACCCTGCTTCCCCCGGAAGTAAGCGTGAACATCCGGGGAAAAGAGGTAAAGATCAGGGCCTGGCTTTACAACTGCAAGAGCCTGACAGGCGGTTGTGTCCCTATCCTTTTCCTGGACACGAACGTAGAAGCGAACTCTGACGAAGAGAAGGGCATAACCGATTACCTTTACGGAGGCGACCAGCGCTACCGGCTCAAACAGGAAATGGTGCTCGGGATCGGAGGAGTGAGGATGCTCAAAGCCCTCAACTTCAAAATCCGGAAGTACCACATGAACGAAGGTCATTCAAGCCTTCTTGCCCTGGAACTCCTCAAAAGTAACGGGTTGAAAGTTACGGACGTAAAGGAAAGCTGCATCTTTACCACCCACACCCCTGTAGAAGCAGGACACGATAAGTTTGACTACGGACTTGTAGAAGAGCTGATAACCGACAGGAAAGACCTCGAAGTCCTCAGGAAATTCGGAGGGGAGGACAGGCTGAACATGAGCCTCCTTGCCCTGAACCTCTCCAACTACGTCAACGGCGTCACGAAACGGCACAGCCTTATTTCACAGGAACTCTTCCCGGGGTACAAGATTCAGTCAATCACAAACGGAGTCCATTCCTACACCTGGACTTCCCCCTTTTTCCGGGAACTCTACGACCGCTACCTCCCGGGCTGGGCAAACGAGCCCGAACTCCTGGTCAGGGTTGGGGGAATCCCGGACGATGAGATCTGGGCTGCACACAGGAGCGCCAAAAGAGCCCTGATCGATGAGGTAAACAGGGAAACAGGAGTCGGCATGGACTACGAGACCCTTACCATAGGCTTTGCCCGGCGTATGACCGAATACAAGCGGCCAACACTCATTTTTTCCGACCTTGAGCGGCTCAGGAAAGTGAACAATATAGGCAGAATACAGCTGATTTTTGCAGGCCAGGCCCACCCCAGAGACGAAGCAGGAAAAGAACTGATCCGGGAAATCTTCAGGTATATCGAGGAACTAAAAGGTGAAATGAAGATTGTCTTCCTGGAAAACTACGACATGGAAATGGCAGCAAAATTGGTATCAGGCGTCGACCTCTGGCTGAACACCCCGCAGCGCCCCTACGAAGCCTCGGGCACCAGCGGCATGAAAGCCGCCCATAACGGAGTCGTGAACTTCAGCGTCCTCGACGGCTGGTGGATAGAAGGCTGGATAGAAGGTGTGACCGGCTGGGCCATAGGCCCGGAACCCGATGAAGAGTTCTCCGAAGAAGACTGCAGGCTCTACGAACTCAACGACCTCTACAACAAACTCTACTACGTCATCGTCCCCATGTACTACGACAGGAAAGACGAGTGGTTCAAGCTCATCAACAATTCCATAGGCATGATAGCCTACTATTTCAACAGTCACAGGATGATGAGGCGTTATGTGACAAACGCCTACCTGTGAAAGCGGGTAAAAAATTCCCACTTCACATTTTAGCTATCCTGCCCTCGTATTTTAGCTATCCTGCCCTTGAATTTTAGCTATCCTGCCTTATTTTCCGAATTTTATCGCGGGCTTTTCCCGCTTTTTCCGGTTCCCTGGTGCTTTCCCACAAATCCGCTGAGATTTTAAACGCATTTTCCGCTCCCCTGCCAGTTCCAAGGTCCAGAAAAACACAGCCTTTCTCATACCAGGCTGCAGCGTAACCAGGTTTCAACCGGGTTGCCTTTTCAAAAGCATGAAGGGCTTCTTTCCCGGTTCCCATTTTAAACAGGACTTTACCTCTCAGGTACCAGGCTTCGGCGTTGTCAGGTGTTCTTTTAAGAGCTTTTTCAAAAGCTTCCCGGGCTTTTTCCTGCTCTCCTAGTTTCAAATTGAGCTTACCCTTTTCAAACAAGGCTGCGGCGTTTTCGGGATTTGTTTTCAGGGCCTGTTCGTATGTTTCCAGGGCTTTTCTGGACCGGCGGACCTGCACTAGCATGGCATCTTTCCCATTCCAGGCATTTTTCTGGAGCGGATTCAGGTTTAGGGACTTTTCGAACGCTTCGAGTGCCTCCTGAAAACGTTCAAGTTTTACGAGTACGGCTCCCTTATTTGCCCAGGTAGCGGCGTGTCCAGGGTTGAGTTTCAGGGCTGTCTCAAAAGCTGTCAGGGCTTCTTCATAGCGTTTGAGCTTCAGAAGGGCAACCCCTTTATAAAACAAGGTCGCAAAATGCCCCGGTTTTTCGGCAAGCACCCTGTCGAACGCTGCAAGTGCCATTTTTAGCCGCCCCTGCTTGTAAAGAGCCAGACCATCTTCATACAGGGCTTCGGGACTTTTACATTCCTCTGCTCCAGCCTCCCCGACCTTCCCGGTATCCCTTTGAACGCCACCTTCTGCGAGGTATTTGAATCCCGTATCTTCCCCGTCCTTCCCGAAAGCTGGCCGGACATCGGTGTAGACAAACTCCGGTTTCGGCACGAAAGCCTTGCAGATGCCGCCAGGTTCCGGACTACTGCTCGTAACGACACAGTACTCGTCCACGTATTTCGAACAGGTCCCGCAGCAGTAGACGCGCCTTTCCAGCCGGTAGCGGATCTGGTCAAGTTCGGTGGTCACGAGGCCCTGGTTCAGCCGGGTCTTGAAGGTCTCGTAGGGGATGTCCTTGATTTTGATGTAAACAGTTGCAGGAGCCGGAGGATCCCATTTAGGAGGATTTTCGGTTCCACTTTTGTTTTTGTGTTTCATGGTTTGATGGGAGGTTTTTAGGCAATTTATCTAATAAAGATAATCCTGAGCCAGGAAGAAAATTAAGACAGGGAGGAACTCAAGCCCGGCGTGTGCCCTTCGGGTAAGTTTCCAGGTCCCGCAGGACAGGCCCGTCCCATTCCCCAAAACTTCCGGGGTTCTCAGGTACTTTTTCCAGTTCATCTGCAACAAAACCGAGCCCAAGGGATTCAAGTTTTTCCCGGGTGGGAACCCCGGTTTCGGGCTTGCAGCCCCTTAGAGTATGGTATTTGTCGAGCATTACCTCGTGTTTTGCAAGTTCCAGGTCGCCGGCCTGGGTGCCGGCAAGTCCGGGTTTCAAGGGAAGTCGGGCGTGTTCCTTTCGGATTCCCTGCCTGACGTTGAAGGCCATCTCCAGGAGATATACCCTGTCAGCGGAATTTTTCAGGATTTCTTCGGAAAATTCCATGCCAGTGGCCGCCCCAAGCAGCCTTGCCACGCCTTCGAGCAGGGGGTACCTGGAAACCAGGGGCACAGCGCTTGCCCAGTTGTTTACGGCTCCTTTGCAGCGCCCGATCATGTCCGTAAGGGTTGTCACCTGCTCCGAGAGGATAAGGGTTTTGACCTCGTCTTCCGCCGGGATATGCCCGTTCTCAACCAGTTCCGGCCAGAGGGACATGTCGTTTTCCCCATAAGCCCAGGAGCGGCCCCGCAGGTGGTCGGCGCCCCGGGTGGATGTTGCATGGGAAAGCCCGAAGACGCCTGCCGGGTAAGGGCCGCGACTGAGGCCTTTTACGTGATAACAGTAATCCATCGCCCCGTTCCCGAGGATTTTTGCCATACTGTACATGCCTTCCGCCACAAGGTTCCCGAACCCCTGCCTGAGAGCCGTCCTGTGGACAAGCTCGATCTGGGTTTCGGCGTCCTCCCAGTCAAGGGACAGCCCTCCCGTGTCCCGCTCCGTAAGAATCCCGCGCATGTAGAGCTCCTTTGCCATGGCAATCGCATTTCCCAGGGCTATGACACAGATCCCGTACTTATCAGCAAGGTTCTCCTGGACCATGATGGGCACAGGCTCGGTAATCCCGCAGTTGGTTCCCAGGCAAAAGATGCACTCGTATTCCAGGGCTTTTCCGGTTTCTCCCCTGTACTTTCCCTCCGGGATCCTAAAGGAATTCTTGCAGGGGACCACGCAGCTCCGGCAGGCTGACCTTCCAGTCTCGAACTGTTTCCAGGCTTCCGGTTTCAGGGCTTCCGGGACATCGGCTTCCGACAAATATTTTTCATAGTTCCTGAAACCCGGAGCCCAGTGAAGCATTCCGATATGGGACCCGTAGACAGCTACAACCTCCTTCTGGAAGGGGTCGTTTAAGAAGAAGTCCCGGTCCTCCCTGGCAAGTTCCCTGAACTCGTCCGGGGCGGCAAGGGAAACACTTTTTGTCCCCCTGACCGCAATGGCTTTTAAGCGCTTGGAACCCAGAACAGCACCGCTTCCCCGGGCAGCAGAGTTGTATTTGTCAAACATGACGGTTGCAAAACGCACCAGGTTTTCCCCACCCTGCCCGATTGCTGCCACACTGATATCTTTCCCGTGCCTTTCGTAAAGGATATCGGCAGTCTCCCAGGTGCTCAGCCCCATAAGGTCCGAAGCGTCCCTCAATTCAACATTCCCGTCCTCAATCCAGAGGTAAAGGGGTCTTTGCGCTTTCCCTTCGATAATTATCTGGTCATACCCCGCCTTCTTCAGGAAATGGGCAAAACTCCCTCCCGCATTCCCATCCCCGAGAATCCCGCTGTAGGGCGAAAGCGTGCTGACCTCCACCCGGCTGCAGGAAGTCAGGCCGCTGGCAGTAAAAGGTCCCGTTGCCAGGCAGACGACGTTCTCAGGTCCCAGGGGGTCTATCCCGGGTCTGATTTCTTTGAAAAGGGTCCTTGAGTTGAAGCCCCTTCCCCCGATATAGTCCCTGCAGACAGCAGGGTCCAGCTCTTCAGTGCTCACTTTTTGCTTGTTTAAGTCCACTCTGAGGACGTTTCCCATCCATCCGTACACAGCTTATTACCTGCCCCTTGTAATTCGTTTTAGAACGCTGCACATGAAATTTGGTATCAAATATTTAGTGTTGAAGAGCTCGGTGTTGAAGAGTTCGGTGTTGAAGCTCATACTCTTCCTTAGTGATTTCCAACATAAAAAGGTTTAAGGGTTCAGTGTTGAAGAGTTCGGTGTTGAAGAGTTCAGTGCTGAAAATTTTGGATTTCGGATATTCCTTTATCTATATACATTATTTTTGAATCCTTTACCATGAAAGTTCATAAGAAACATAGTTTCTGAACAATTTGAAAGGTTTGAAAGGTTTGAAAGGTTTGAAAGGTAATCGAAAACCAGTCCTTGAACATCGGAACCGACTTTGATGCGAAAGCTGCATTGAGTCGAAAACCACTTTGAAAGATTATTTAAACAATAAAAAACTTATTAAGTGTGAAGCCGGAGGAAGTTTGACAGTATGGATGAAGTAGAAATGGAACTCTTTTTAAAATCCCAGTATCCCGAACTTCATGAGGGAGAAAAACTGCCATTCTCCGACAATAGTCTTGCACAAAGCCTGAAAAGGGAAGAAAATTACCGGTTTTTTGTTGAAAAAACCGGTAGAATGTTCTTTGATGCCGATATTGAAAAAATGGAGATTGGGTGGGCAGGAGCAATAAAGGACCTTACAAGGTGCGACGCGGAAGAATTCAAGCAAATCGACCTGAAAGCCTTCAAAGAGCTTTTGCATCCCGAAGATAGAGAACGGGTCAGTCGGATTATAGATTCTTCCCTTGAAACAGGGGAGGTAATCGATGAAGAATACAGGTTGCGCAGGAAAAACGGGAGCTATGTTCATCTGGAAACAAATGTTATTTTTCTAAAAGACGAAGGGGGACGCCCTTACAGGGCGCTTGGAGTATTTAAGGATATAACGGAAAAAGTACATTCCAGGCAAAAACTGGAGAGAATCGAAGAAAAGTTCCTCTACGTCGCCAAACAGACAGGGCAATTGATCTTTGATATTGATACGAAGACAGATAAAATTGAATGGGCAGGAGCAATCGAGGAAATTACCGGCTTCGCCCCCGGAGAATTAAGCAAAGTCAACCTGCCTGCCCTCAGAAACCTTATCCATCCCGAAGAAATAGATAAAGTATGGAGCGCCCTGGAATATTCCCTGAAAACCGGGAATAAATTTTATCAGGAATTCTGGGCCAGGAAAAAAAATGGCAGCTATATTTACGTGGAAATCAGTTCGATTATCCTGAAAGACGAAGAAGGAAAAGTATACCGGGCTCTGGGTGTGATGAAAGACATTACGGAAAAGAAGCAAAGCCGGGAAAAACTGGAAAAAAGTGAAGAACGCCTTCGCACGTATATGCAAAACTTTAAGGGGGTCGGTTTCCAGCTGGACAGGAACTTTATTCCTGTGATGATGCAAGGAGCTGTGGAAGAAATTCTCGGCTACTCTCCGGAAGAAATTCTTTGCGGAAAAATCAAGCTTCTTGACCTCGTTGATCCTGAAGACAGGAGTCAACTCCTTGCGAACCAGAAAGAACTGATAGAGTACCCCAAAAAAGTAATAGAGAATGAATACAGGATCCTGCGCAGGGACGGAACGAAGAAGTGGGTCCATGAAGTAATCCAGAATATTCGTGATTCTGAGGGAGAGCCCTGGCTATTCCAGGGGTCTATTCATGACATCACCGAAAAAAAGTTCGTAGAGGAAACCATAAAGCGAGCCGAAGAAACCCGTAAAAAAGAAATTCACCACCGCATCAAAAATAATTTGCAGGTTATCTCCTCCCTTCTCGACCTTGAGGCCGAAAAATTCACCAGCCGGGAGGTTGTCGAAGCCTTCCGCGAAAGCCAGAACCGGGTAATTTCCATGTCCATGATTCACGAGGAACTTTACAGGTCCGGAGACCTGGAAACCCTTGATTTCACGGGATACATTCAGAAACTTGCGGCAGAACTCTTCCGCTCCTATAAACTGGAACGCGCTGAAATCAGCCTTCAAATGGATTTAGAGGAAGGTGTTTACCTGTATATGGACACCGCAATCCCACTGGGAATCATCATTAACGAACTCATATCCAATTCCCTTAAACACGCATTTTCCGATGGAAGAAAAGGGGAAATCCGGATCAAACTCTACAAAACGGAAAATCCTGAAGAAAATCCTGGTAGCTGCAAAAATTCCCGGTTCATGCTTCTCATTTCTGACAATGGACCAGGTATTCCGGAAAACATCGATTTTGCGAACCCTGAGACCCTCGGGCTCCAGCTGGTAAACACCCTTGTGAAACAAATCGAAGGGGAAATCGAGGTTAAGAGACTCGGAGAAACAGAATTCAGGATCGGGGTCGGAAAAAATGCTAAATAAACAGGATCCCGGGTTGATTCCGGATCAGCTCCTGCTTTTGATTATAGTGTTTTGAAGCAAAGTTTTTGATAAGCTACCTGGAAGTCATTCCCGGTTTTGCCATTTAATCGATTAGTGTATGGCAAAGTAAGTTACTCACCAGTACGCTAAATTCCCGGTGACATACATCAGATACCTGAGAATATACATCAGATACCTGAGAATATACATCAGATACCCGATAACCAGGATATTAACCTGCCCGGTCACGCATCAACGGGGTACATCGAACTGTTTTCCACATTAAACCTCGTAGTTGAAATTCAACCACTCGCTTTTTTCACTTTCCTGCCCCGTCGAGTCAACAGCCCAAACGCGCCACCTGCCCTGATCGGTTTCGGGAAATTCAAAGGTGTAAGTGGTTTCATTTATGTCAGAGACTATCCAGGGCTCGCCGGATTCCGAAAGCCACGTATCGGTTTCGTTGGAGTATGAATCGATTTCCACGGTATAACTCGCTGCATCCGGAACAGCCTCCCACTCAAGTGTTGTCAGGCGAGGGGAATGATTGAATACCGTTCCATCAGCAGGATAAAGTTGTTTTGGAATGGAGATCAACTGAGTTGAGTCCGATGAAGTGGAGTCCAAAGCTGTGGAATCGGATGAAGTGGGATCGGATGAAGTGGAATCGGATGAAGTGGAATCGGATGAAGTGGAGTTTGAAGATATGGAGTCAGAAGCTGTGGAGTCTGAAGATGTGGAATCCGACAAAGTGGAGTCTGAGGATGAAAGTCCTGAGGAAGTGAGATCCGATGAAGAGTCAGAGGAAGTTGAGCCTGACGATAAGGAGCCTTCCACAAACACGACTTTGGTAGCTTCGACACTTCCTGCTTCGTTTGTGGCTATCAGGGTGTAATCGGTGGTTTCATTGGGGAACACATGCTGGCTGCCATTTAAACCTACAGTTCCGATGTCGGGTTCTATGGTAACTTTTTCAGCACTGGAAACCTGCCAGACTAGATTGGAACTATTTCCTGTCCCGATAACGTCCGAATCGGCATTGAAAGAGTTGATGGAAGGCAACTTATTTTCAACCGTGATAAGACAGGAAGCTATCTCTTCCTGGCCCCCACTCGAAGCTTTAAGCTGGTAAGTGGTGGATTCAGCAGGGGACACGGGAACTGTCCCTACGGGATTTACGCTTCCGATATCGGGTTCTATAGTAACGTTCTTAGCTCCGGAGACATCCCATTTTAAAACGGGACTATTTCCTTCCCCGACAAGGTCCGTTTCCGCATCAAAGGAATTGATAACCAGAGCTTCCTCTTCAACCGTAACCGTGCAAAAGTCTACTTTTTCCTCGTCATCATTCAAAGCTGTAAGCTTATAGGTAGTGGTTTCGGTAGGAGATACTTCAAATGTCCCCTCCGGGTTTTCAATTCCGATACCAGGCTCTATAGTTATATCCGTAGCCCCGGAAACCCCCCAGCTTAAAGTGGAATCTCCTCCAACTTCAATAAGTTCCGGGCTTGAATCAAAAGAATCGATTTCAATAGCTGCGGGGGAAATCAAAGTATTAAAAGCAATAATTATACCCAGAATAGAACCAGTCAATTTTATAATCTCAGGCAATGAATTCCAGGAATTCTTCAGTTTATTCCATAATTCTTTTTCACGGTCTATTCCACTCATAAACAGACTTCCATGTAGTCCACAAAGATCAACAGGTAATAATTCTTTACCGTAAATCGGAAAAAATCAGGCCCATCTTCAGGAAAAAGGTCATTTTTGGTTATTTTATTACCCTCAGTTACTGCGCCTGGATCCCACAATAATGTTCGAATTCCGCAATAATTTTCAAAGTCCACGATATATGCAGACTCCAGACTTAATATGGATTTTTGAATTTAATATGAAATATGTTCCGTAGTTTGATATTATTGTATATATTAATGTTGGTATATAATTTCAAAATTTACAAAACAGTTCCTGAGAGACCGAAAACATTAGCACATCATTTTGAAGAAATAAGCAGTCATTAGGCATTTCCCATAGCCCATAAAAACCCGAAGCTCTGAACCTCAAGCAGGTCCGGGGAGGGGAGCCGTGGGGATCAACCTGCAGAAAATCCTGGAAAAAACAGGTATTGAGCTTGAATTCTGCAACCCTGAAAAAACTGTGTGCGTGGGGATTCTTCTGCTTGAGTGAAGAAGTAAAAAGGAAAGATTGATAGAAAAAGTTGAAATCAAAAAATAGCCGGAAAACTAAAACCAGAAAACTGGAACCGGAAAACTAAAACCAGAAAACTGGAACCGGAAAACTGAAACCGGTAAATTGAAATCGGAAAGCGGAAATCAAATAATAGCCGAAAAACTGAAAAATGAAAATCGAAAGTAGAAAGCGGAAATTGAAAAACAGCCGTAAAGAGGTTCTTACATGCCCGTACTGAGTATTATCGCCTGCAGGATGTTTGAGGATGAGCTTGCCCATGTCCTTTCGAGTGATAGGGAACTGGAGCAGTTGATTGTGGTAGAAAGCAGGGATAGTTTCGGGTTGCTCCGGAAACTCAAGTCCGAAAACTGCCTGCATAGAACAGCACCCCTGGACAGAGTTCCCTTTCTCCTGGGAAAAGGACACGGATCTGGCTCCGGCTCCGGCTCCGGCTTCATGACAATTGCAAAACCCCTGCTCAAACTTCCTTTTTTCAGGAAAATTCACGAGAAAATGAAGCTCAAAGCGGCTCACAGGGTAATGGTGGTCGTAAACCCGCTCAGGCTGGGGCTTCATGACGATCTCGACCTCCTTAAGTCTGAAGTCTACGGAAAGATCAGGGAGATGGCAGCGTTCTCGGACGGAATCCTCATCTTTTACTGTAGCTGCGGAGAAGCCTTTGAGAATCTGGAAGAGGACTTTTCGGGCTTTGAGTGCCCCCTTTACTGCCTGAAAGACGGAAACGGGGAAGTCGTGGCAGACTGCATAAGCGCCGCCCTCGGGGGAAACGCCGCCTACGACGAAACCATGTACGCCTGCAGGGGGACTGGCGCCCTCTACTTCACGCCCATGTGGGCTTCGGCCTGGAAAGAGATGGCAGAAGAAAGGAGGAAATCCCGGAATCTCGACGATAATTACCTGAAGGACCCGAGATACTCACGGCTTGTAAAACTCGATACCGGCCTTTCATACGACCCCGATTTCAATAAAAATGTCCGGGAGTTTGCCCGCACCTTCAACATGGAAATTGTGGAAGTAAAGGGAAGTGCGGAACTTGCAGAAAAGTCCTACATGACTGCCAAAAAAGGTGTTATCCAGCATACTCTAAAATGATTTTTTAGAACCCTTTACGGAACTCTTTACCGAAATATCTCAAAAACATTTCAAAACAATTTTAAAAAATTATTCCTTTGACGCTCAGCGGCACATCACAATTTTATACAAACGAAGAGAATATTAGTTCAGGAATTAATCTGAACTAATACGGGGGAATTCAAAATGGAACAGACAACATCCGATAGGGAAAACTTCTGGAACGCAGAAGCCTTTGCAATCATCACTGACAAAACAAAGCCTGCCATGAAATGGACTGTAGCCGAACTTAAAAACCGGGAGAAAAATGTCTACGTAGTCGACCTTTCCGACTCCCCGGACCCCGACTCTCTGAAAAGCGTCTCAGACCTGCCCGTGGGAATCGACCATGTTGTGATCGGCGTAACAAAAAGCGAACCTTCCGACCTGCTCCCTGCCCTTAAAGAAAAAGGCGCAAAAATAATCTGGTTCCACTGGAGAACCGAAACCGAAAAAGCCCTTGCCGTCTGCAAAGAACAGGACCTCGAATGCGTGACCGAAAGGTGCCCGATGTTGTACCTCGGAAGCGGGATAAGTATACATGGAGTGCACAAGGCGATTGCGAAGATGACGGGGAAGTATTGAAAAAGAACATTGTTTCGGGAATGCTTTTTTCAATTCAGAATAAACTGGCGAGTCTCGATGAATCGGTTGAGATCATTCCGAAGCAACCTGAATGGCATCTCCCGTCTTTCCTATCCCGCGCCCCGGCGCGGCTAGAGCCAGCCTGCTGCCAAAAAATGGAAACGAAAACATCAGCCATGCAGCAATTGGTGACCGAAAAAAATCAAACCGAATTTAATTTCAGCGATTTCTACCCTCAAATTAAGGATTAGGAGCTTAATCCTCCTTTTCCCCATCCATATCATGAAGGAATTGCAGGAAATTATTTCTTATTCTTGTGGTGTTCGGATGGTTTTGTCCCAATTTTTCCATAGCTATGCTGAAAGCCCGCTGATAAAGTGGTAGTGCTTTTTCGTACTCTCCCATTTGACGATAGAGTCCTGCTAGATTGTTTAGTGAGGCTGCAACACGTGGGTGTTGCAGCCCAAGTACCTTTTCCCTAATTTCAAGTGCCCGCTGATAAAGTGGTAGTGCTTTTTCGTACTCTTCTATCTGACGATAGAGTTCTGCGAGATTGTTTAGTGTTGTTGCAACATGTGGGTGTTGCGTCTCGAGCACATTTTCCCTAATTTCAAGTGCCCGCTGATAAAGTGGTAGTGCTTTTTCGTACTTTCCCATTTGATGATAGAGTAATGCGAGATTATTTAGTGTGGTGGCAACATCAGGGTGTTGTGACCCGAGCACCTTTTCACTAATTTCAAGTGCCCGCTGATAAAGTGGAAGTGCTTTTTCGTACTCTCCCATCTGACGATATAGTTCTGCGAGATTATTGAGAGTTTGAGCAACATCAGGGTGTTCCGATCCAAGCACTTCTTCTTTTATTTCATAAGATTGTTTATAATATGAGATTGCTTTTTCGTACTCTCCCATATTATCATAGAGTACTGCGAGATTACTGAGGGTTGTTGCAACAGATGGGTGTTGCGGCCCGAGCATCTTTTCATATATTTCAAGTGCCCGCTGATAAAGTGGTAGTGCTTTTTCGTACTCTCCCATCTGACGATATAGTTCTGCGAGATTATTGAGAGTTTGAGCAACATCAGGGTGTTCAGGCCCAAGAACAGTTTCACGAGTCCTAAGGGCACGCTGATAAAGTGGTAGTGCTTTTTCGTACTCTCCCATCTGACGATAGAGTGCTGCGAGATTGTTGAGAGTTTGAGCAACATTAGGGTGATCAGGTCCAAGAACAGTTTCACTTATTTTAAGATCACGCTGATAAAGTGGAAGTGCTTTTTCGTACTCTCCCATATCATAATAAAGTAATGCGAGATTGTTTAGCGTTGTTGCAACAGATGGGTGTTGAGGTCCCAGTACTTTGTCACGGATGTCAAGTGCCCGCTGACAAAGTGGTAGTGCTTTTTCGTACTCTCCCATATTATCATAGAGTACTGCAAGGTTGTTGAGAGTTTGAGCAACATCAGGGTGATCAAGTCCAAGAGCAGTTTCCTGAGCTTTAAGTGCCCGCTGATAAAGTGGTAGTGCTTTTTCGTACTCTCCCATATTATCATAGAGTACTGCGAGATTACTGAGGGTTGTTGCAACATGTGGGTGTTGCGGACCCAGTACATATTCACTTATATTCAGATCACGCTGATAAAGTGGTAGTGCTTTTTTGTACATTCCCATCTGATTATAGAGTTCGGCAAGATTGTTGAGGGCCTCTGCAACAGATGGGTGTTGGGGTCCCAGCACCTTTTCACGAATGTCAAGTGAATGGTGACAAAGTGGTAGTGCTTTTTCGTACTCCCCCATTCTTTCATAGAGTCCTGCAAGATTGATTAGCGTGTTGGCAACATGTGGGTGTTGTGTACCCAGCACCTTTTCACGAATGTCAAGTGCCCGCTGATGAAGTGGTAGTGCTTTTTCGTACTCTCCCATCTGATGATAGAGTACTGCGAGATTGTTTAGCGAGTTGGCAACATGTGGGTGTTCCGGTTCCAGATTAGCTTCCAGTATTTGTTGCGTTTCTTCATAAATTGGGATAATTAATTGCCAGAATGCGGCTCTGTAAAAAGGATCTGAGGTGGAAGTAAACCAGTTGAATAGTTCTTCGGCTTCGAGGGCTTCTTTTGCGTGGTAAAAGGCTTCGGCCAGGGCGCTTTCGTGTTCAGGAGTGATTGTTTTGATGTCGATGTCTTTTATCTGGTTACTATAATAAGTACACATAAAGCTGTGGGCTTCTTTTTTCAAATCTTGAGCTTGGTAAACCTGCAGGCTCTTTCTCATGAGTGAATGCAATTGGAGTTTCCCTTCGGTTTCCTGGACAAAGGAGAATCTGTTCAATTCCGAAAAAGCTGTGAGGGGATAACCAGTATTGAAATTATTGATTAATGCTGTGAAGATTTCTTTATTCCAGAAACGGGGAGTTGAAAGAACTTTCAGGGTTTCTTTTTCCGGAACTCCCAGGTATTTCATAAATCTGTCAAAGATTTCACTTCGAGTTTTGGCAAAATCATCAGGTTTAGGAGAACTGGTCTTTGAGATTTCGGTGTATGTATCAACAGCAAGTTCAAGGTAATAAGGAACACCTTCACTACCCTCAATTATTACTTTTTGAATCTTCTCTTCTTTAATTCCACAGCGATTAAGAAAGTCAAGGGCATCTTTTTCAGGGAGTTTTTCGAGTTTGTATTGCTTAAGGTAATTATTCCAGTCTTTGTCGGCTTCTTCCCAGCGGAGTTCCTCTCTTCCGCAGATTACCCAAAGGGATGATTTTGGCAGGTTTCCAATAAGTTGTCTTATCCATTCATCTCGGGAATTAAAACTTCCCTGCCCTCTTTCCTTTTCCCAGAGAGCTTCATAGCTGTCTATGAAGATAACTGCCGATTTTGAAGTATTTTGCAAGTAGTCTGAGAGGTCTTGTGCAAAGAATACAGGAAGCATTTTTTCAATATCCAGAGCTTCCATATCTGGGAGTCTTGCGATTTCCTTTTCTCTCTTTAAAGACCATTCCTTAAAACGATCAGGTGCTCTTTCCACAACACTTTTTATGCTGCTGTAATTTATTGAGAAAAGACCGCCAAATGAATCAAGAAGATCCGTTACAATGCTGTCTTCGGAGTATCCATCTCTTGAAAGGGGAATCTGAGGGTTGACTTTTCGCCAGTATGTTGCATGTGCAATATCGAATAAGTGGAATTTGACACCACATTTTTGATCCAATTCGTTTTTCAAGATTCCAAGAAATTTATCCATTTGTCTATGGGACTCTATGCTGAAATCAACCGTAGCCCAGATAACACCTGTATTCTGGTATTTTTCGTTATATTCATCAAGCTTTTTTGGCAGTTCTTTTCGCAAACTGGTCTTGCCGATTCCGCCTATCCCATAGTAAACCAGAACGCTGTAATCTTCTTTGCCAATATTTTGGAAGGCGGTTTCAAATGCTTCGATGAATTCTTCTCTGTCAACAAATGGTCGATCTTCTTTTTCAGATACAGGTGTAGGACAAACTGCCAATTTTTCCACCGCCAGAAATGCAGGTTAGATTAAAATTTCCAATCTGTGAATGTGTTATGAACTTGCATTATATTACACTACCTAAATTCCTTCAATTACAAAACCAGAAGTCTTCTCCGTCAAAAACAGGGAAAGGCCCGAGCTTGAGCTCGGTGAAAACCAGGTTTAAGACAGCTATTCCGGCAGCTTCGCTTGAATTAAAAATCAACATCATCGGCGCCGGTTTACTCAAAGATATCCCTTAACTTGAAAAGAAAAAAAGAAAAAAAGAAAAAATTAAAAGTGGAGGGTGTTTTGTTGATCAGGAGTAAGTGAGATTTGCTTCGTTTTTGGAAGAAAAGTTTGCGCTCCCATCTAAAAAAAACCTGGAAATTCCGATCGGATTTTTTAGGAGGTCCGAACGGAGAGATTTTCCTTTTTCTGGGAAGAGTTATTGAGATTTGGCTCACGGGGGGATGTGAGTATCTCTTTCTTATCTCTTTATCTTGTGATGTTTTTAGTGGAGTAGGTGTTTGCTAGAAGATGTTAAAGAGATGAGAACGCAAGTTATACTAGGAGCTCGAGGTATATATTATTTTTAACACAAAATGTTATTAATATCAAAGTTCTTAGCTAATGGTTCTAATATATAGACCAAATACTAACATTATATGATCTTACTAACAGTAAGCTGCCAGCAAAGAGTTGAGATTTTTCCAGGCGGCTGTACAACCCTGTTTTTCACCTCAATTCCGGTTCTGCATTCACCATAAGAAGCCCTTTGCAGCAGGGAGGGAAAAGACCCGAGCTTGAGCTCGGTGAAAATCAGATGAGAAAGCCAGATGAGAAAGCCAGGTGAAAACCAGGTTTAAGACGGCTATTCCGGCAGCTTCGCTTGAATTAAAAATCAACATCATCGGCGCCGGTTTACTCAAAGATATCCCTTAACTTGAAAAGAAAAAAAGAAAAAAAGAAAAAATTAAAAGTGGAGGGTGTTTTGTTGATCAGGAGTAAGTGAGATTTGCTTCGTTTTTGGAAGAAAAGTTTGCGCTCCCATCTAAAAAAAACCTGGAAATTCCGATCGGATTTTTTAGGAGGTCCGAACGGAGAGATTTTCCTTTTTCTGGGAAGAGTTATTGAGATTTGGCTCACGGGGGGATGTGAGTATCTCTTTCTTATCTCTTTATCTTGTGATGTTTTTAGTGGAGTAGGTGTTTGCTAGAAGATGTTAAAGAGATGAGAACGCAAGTTATACTAGGAGCTCGAGGTATATATTATTTTTAACACAAAATGTTATTAATATCAAAGTTCTTAGCTAATAGTTCTAACATGTAGGCCAAACACTAACATTATATTATCTTACTAACAGTAAGCTGCCAGTAAAGAGTTGAGATTTTTCCAGGCGGCTGTATGACCCTGCATTTCACATCAATTCCGGTTCTGCATTCACCATAAGAAGCCCTTTGCACCAGGCAGGAAAAAGACCCGAGCTTGCGCTCGGTGAAAGCTTGGTGAAAAACAGGTTAAAAACAGCTATTCCGGCAGTTCACTGAATTAAAAATCAACATCATAGGCACCGGTTTACTCAAATATACTCACCCGGCTTTAAAATTCGGAATTTTTGCATCAAAATGAGATGTAATAACCCAATATAATTCTGAAAACCAAAACCTGGATGAGTGTATATCCCTTAACTTGAACCAAAAAAAATAAAAAATTAAAAGTGGGGGGTGTTTTATTGATCAGGAGTAAGTGAAACTTGGTTTGTTTAGGAGGAATGTTTGCGTTCCCATCTGAAAAAAAAACGGAAGATTTTTTTTATTGGAAGAGTTATTGAGATATTTGGCTCACGGGGGGGTGTGAGTTTCTCTTTCTTATCTCTTTATCTTGTATGGTTTTTGTTGTGTAGGTGTTCGCTAGTTGATGTTAAAGAGATGAGAACGCAAGTTATACTAGGAGCTCGAGGTATATATTATTTTTAACACAAAATGTTATTACATACCTAAGTTCTTAGTCAATTATTCTAACTTTTAGACCAAATGGATAACATTATATGATCTTACTAACAGTTCGCTGCCAGCAAAAAGTTGAGATTATTCCAGGCGGCTGTATGACCCTGTTTTTCGCATCAATTTCAGTTCTGTATTCGCCTTAAGAAGTTCTTTGCAGCAGGTAGGGGAAAGTCCTGTATGTGTCGGACTGATTTTTGAAAGAATTTTTATGTCTTCCTTCAGTCTTCCTTCAGTCTTCCTTCAGTCTTCCTTCAGTCTTCCTTCAGTCTCCTTCCGTCTTCTGTTTGCCTTATCTATCGTTTCTCTCCATCTTCTCATACAGCGCCAGCAGATTATTCCTCGTGATCTTGAAATAAGGGTGGTCGATTCCTAACTCCTTTTCAATGATGCCGAGCGCCCTTTCGTACATCTCGCTTGCGGTTTCGTATTCGTCCATGCTTTCGTGCAGGCCTGCGAGGTTGTTGAGGGTTGTGCCGACGTCCATGTGTTCGGAGCCGAGGGATTTTTCGGTGATTTTGAGGGCGCGGGTGTAGAGGGGGAGGGCTTTTTTGTGTTCGCCCATCTGGCGGTAGAGTTCGGCGAGGTTGTTCAGGGTCTTGGCAACTTCAGGGTGCTCTTCGCCAAGGAGCTTTTCCCGGATGGCGAGGGTCTTTTCGTAGAGTTCCAGGGCTTCTTTGCACCTGCGCTTCCGGACATAGACGCCTGCCAGGTTGTTCAGGGTGTTGGCATAGCCCATGTGCTCCATTTTTCCGAGCTTTTCAAAGATTTCCAGGGCACGGGTGTAGAGGGCGAGGGCTTTTTCAGGGCTGCCGGTATTGTAATAGAGCAGGCCCAGGTTGTTCAGGGTCTGGGCTACCTGAGGGTGATCGGGGCTGAGGGACGTTTCCTGGAGTTTGAGGGCTCTTCCGTAGATTTCCTCTGCCTCGTCCATCCGGCCCATCTCCTCCGAAAGCAAAACGCCCAGGTTGTTCAGGGTACCTGCAGTGTAGGCCTGGAACTTTACGTTTTCCGGAGCGGCTTCCCTGAGTATTTCGAGGTGCTCGAGAGCCCGGCGGTAAAGCTCTTCGGCTTTTTCAGGCTCTTCCGTGCCCCTGTAGAAAAACGCCATCCTGTTCAGGGTCCTGACGGTTTCCAGGTTCCCGGGGTATTCGGGATTTTCGGCGTGCTCGAGAGAGAAGACTTTTTCATGAATTTCGAGGGCTCGTTCGTAGAGGGGGAGGGCTTCGGCTTTTTTGTCCATGAAAAAGTAGAGGACTGCAAGGTCACAGAGGGTGTTTCCGGTCTCAAGGCTATCGGGGCCGGTTTTCGTTTCCCGGATGGCGAGAGCTCGGGTGTAGAGGGGGAGAGCTTCTTCATACTTTCCCAGATACCTGTAGATCCCCGCAAGGCCGTTCAGGGCTGCTGCTGTTGCCGGGTGCTCGGGCCCGAGTTTCTCTTCGGCTATATCCAGGACCTGTTCATACATCGGGGAGAGCAATCTCCAGGAAGCTGAGCGGTAGAAGGGCTCAGCATACCAGGTGAACCAATTGACCAGCTCTTCGGGCCCTAGCTCTTCCTTCGCACGCCGGAAAGCTCTTTTCAGGACGGTTTCGTCTTCAGGGGTGATCAGTTCGGGGTCCAGGTCTTTTAATAGACTGCTGTACTCTTCGAGGCTCTTCAGATCTTCTTTCGCTTCTATTCCCCTGACTTTCACTCTCACTTTTTTCATCCCAATCTCCGTGCTCTCTGTTGAATCATTCATCAATTAGCCCCTCCTGAACAAAAAATCGAATATTGAAACTTTTAGTGTAAATATTTAGGAGCAATCCTATATTACAGTATCACGTTCAAAATTTTTCTAATAAATCTAAACCCAGGTCAACCGCTGGCTTCCAGATTCCGTGCCCAGCCACGCTCGCCTCAGGCGAGCGGCTTTTGCTGTTGTAAAATGATGAAAAAGATACAGTAGAATAAGTGATTTTAAAAGATGTTGGCCAAGAAGCAGAAAGTGAGTAAATTACTCTATGAAGTTTTTGGTTTGAGACGTAATCACATCTTCCGGAAAAAATAGATTAAAAATTGCAGCTGTGAAGAAAGGGGAAAATAATTTCAGGTACGAAGTTCGGATTTCTGGCGTGAGAATATGCTGGGTCCTTAAGGTTAATTTTTTTCTTACCCCTTCTTCTTTCTTTTTTAACTTTGGGAAAGGCCGCAAAGCTGCGCTTTGCGTGTGCTGCTGCTGATGTTGGGAAGTTAATGGTTGCTCCGGTACCTGACCGGTTCAGGCTTTAATCCCTTCAGTTTCTCGATTATTTCATCCGAATATTCAGGCACTGCGCCGGGTTTCGATGCTACGTAAGTCCCGAGGGCACAGGCATAAGAAGCGGCTTCAAAAAAGTTGCAGCCTGAAAAGTAAGCATAAAGGAAGCCTGCGGAAAAAGCATCTCCTGCTCCTACGGTGTCGGCTACTTCTATAGATGTTGTTTTGATTTCTTCGTAGGCGCCTTCATTGTTTCCATTATGGTAAACCGCTACTCCCCCGGCTCCTTTCGTTATGCAGATGATTGAGATGCAGGGGTACTTTTCAACTAGCAGGCGGCAGAAATCCTCGCAGGTGCAGATCGTGGGAGTATTAAATAGCAGCCCGGAAATTATAAAGGCTTCCTCCGAATTCATTTTCACTATGTCAGCAACCGCCAGGGAAGTTTCAATCCACTCTTTTTCGTAGAAACCGGGCCTGAGGTTTACATCGTAAAAAAAGTGCTTTGCCCTGAGGACTGAAAACAGCCGCTGAAGTGTATTTCTATTTGCTTCCGAGCGCTGGGCAAGGGTCCCGAAGCAAAAAACGTCCCATTCTTCCGCAGCAAGGGAATCCGTTTTTTCAGCGTCAACCTTGATTGCATCCCAGGCTACATTTTTGTGAATCGTAAAGTGCGGGATTCCCTCCTCTTTCAGTTCCACAGTAACGGATCCGGTGGGCCTTTTCTCATCGATGGATATGTATGAGCTGTCAATTCCGAGCTTTCCCGCCTCATTCAAGAGTTTGTTCCCGAGTTCATCTTTTCCTACGGCTGAAATCACGGCAGGTTTTGCTTCCGATTTTATTCCCGATCTTATTCCCGATCTTATTCCTGATTTTATTCCCGTTTTTTCTCCGATTTTCGCGAGGTGGGCTGCAAGGTTAAAGGGAGCCCCTCCGAGATGGGCTGAGCCGTTGATGATATCGAAGAGGGCTTCTCCGAATGTGAGGATTTTCATACCCTTAACTGGTTTTGCAGTTTTATTTCTGTTTTGCGTATTCAATCATCCTTTGTCAGTCTTTCCTGAAGTTTAAGGCAAACACTCCTGCAAGCAGCGCCAGCCCGGCTAGAAGGATTCCAGGGTTCGGGCTTTGTTCAGGGTTCTGGGCTCCGTCATTTGCTCCTTCCATTCCAGTTTCATCCTGTGCGGCTCTGTGCTCTGGGGCAGCCACAGGCTGATTTTGTCCTGTCTGCACGGTCCCTTGCTTTGAAATGGATATAAACCCGGCATCAGGTGCCCTATCGTAAATAGTCCTGCCAAATTTGTCGGGGTTGATATGTATTTCCCCGGTCCCGGTCTTTACATCCTCTCCTGCCATCCATTCCCTGCTCTGTTCGGTAAGCGGGATATCGGATTTACTGGGCACGAGAGCTGTTTCAACGTAGATATCCATATTTCCTTCATCTTTCAGGAACTCAAGAGGCAGGCTCAGGTACATCGTGTTGCCTTTCATACTGATAAGGTGCCCGGCTTCCCTTACCCCGTAGTTCCCGTCCACGTCCCCGAAAAGGTCTGCGTCGAGTTTTCCGTTGTAGAGGGAATACACGAGCATGTATTCTGGAAGGGGTGTTGCTCCCTGGTCTGTGTTGAAGAGTACGGTAGTGATGGCTCCGTCATCAAGTTCAAGTTCGGTGTATGTGATCTTTAGCAGCATGATATTGCCGGAGTATCCGATCTCGACCGAAGTAAGGTCGTCCCCATCATAGCCAAAACCTGTGGAATCTCCTGTCGGGTCCCGGGCTGCAGAGGGGTTTTCGGTATATGTGAAAAGGGGCTTTAGCCTCCCTGTCCCGGTATCAAGGGCTCCTTCCCCGAAGTCCGGGACCTGGTCCATTTCCCCGGAAAGGGCTTCATCAACCGTGAAGGAGTCGGCTACAAGGCTCATTTTCCCGTCGTCAGAGCCAAGCATCTCGAGGGGAATCCTGAAAAATACCTGGTTTCCGGCAACTGCGAACATGGCGTCGTTATAGGGTACGCCCAGGGGGATGCCTCTGGTTTGCGTATACCCCATTTTCGTCAGTTCCGAGTCCTCGTTTTTTGTCTTCAAGCTTGCGTCTGTCCCGAGCATAGGCCCGATTGTATAGTCCAGACGGTAGTCAATCCCAAAGGACGGCGGGACTTGTTCCGTATTTGTAAAACCGGTTTCAATATTCTGGTCCGCATCGATAAAAACCCAGCCGTTAAGGTCTTCCCCGTAAAAGCTGCCCCCGGAATCGACGCTATTCCTGTACGTGACCAGGATATCAAAGACCCCGTCGTGCACCCAGGTGTCGATTCCCGTAATGTCCGAGCCTTCCGAATCCCCGGGCCTGTCCTGGAAACTTCCCTCAAGTTCCCCTGCCTGCAGGGGTATGCTGACCTTTCCGGTCCTGGTGTTCAGTACTCCGTAGTCGGGAGCCCTGTCAAAAAAGAGGGCTTTTACAAGGTCCGTATGGCTTGCAACAAAAAGGTCCATGTCCCCATCATCGTTTCCTAACATGCTCAGGGGAATTGCGATATAGAGCTGGTTGCCGGAAATGGAAAGAGTATCTTCACTCACCATGTCGTCATTCAAAGTCACAGAGATGATCGGGTCTGAATAGATTATACTCATCACGTTGAAAGAGTAAACATAGTCTGCCCCGTTTCCGTCATTGTACCCGGTTTTCAGGTTCCTGTCAGTATCAATAAAGACCGCACCTGCGCAGTCTTCTCCATCAAGACTCTCTGCAAAATCAATTTCCACAAAAAGGTAACCGTCCCTGGCTTCAGCGGCAAGCCCCGTAATGTCAGGATAGTCAAAATCACCCATCTGGTCCGTTACGCCTGCAGCCTGCACCGAAGCCGAGCCCTGCATAAAAAACAGCAGTGAAAATAAGAAAAGCAGATATTTTTTCATTCTGTAAGCACCCATCAGTCTGTCTCCTTACACCTGAATTCATGTTTCAGGTCTGGTTACTGGCCTGTAAAGTTTACTACCCACACAATTATTTTAATAATTAATTATTCAATCAGATTTAAAAAATGATCTTAATTGTCACAAGAAGGAAGCTTTATACCCGGCATCAGTAATTCAATAATTACTCATCAGTTACTCCATTATTCAAGGTAAAAAAGAGGCTCTGCGCGGTTTTTTCTGTTCCACTGCCACATGTGAATGTCAACCCAACGATCTCTCATTTTTTTCATAAGAAACTCTTTATACATTTCCTGCTTACGGGAAACCCTCCAAACAAATCCATCAATTCATCAGTCGATAACAGGAGATTATCAGCATACACGAACGCAGCAGCTTTTTAGGCACGGAAAAAATAAGCAGCCTCCTCTTCAGGCTCTCGGCTCCCTCAATTCTCGGGATGCTTGTCTACGCCCTGTATAATATAGTGGACACGGTCTTCGTCGGACAGGCCCTTGGCGAAGAAAGCGTCCAGGGCATCGGGGGGCTTGTGATTGCTTTTCCGATCCAGATGCTGGCTCTGGGAATCGGAATCGGGCTGGGGGTCGGAGGTGCGTCCGTAACTTCCAGGGCGCTAGGGGCAAAAGAGCTCAATAAAGCCGAAAAAACTCTCGGGACCGCCTTTTCCCTTGCCATTTTCCTGGGGCTCGCCTATACGGCAGTCGGGCTGTACTTCCTTGACCCCCTGCTGGAACTCTTCGGGGCAACCGAGGGGATCATGCCCTATGCCAGGGACTACCTTGAAATCACCCTGGCAGGCTCGGTCGTTTTTACCCTCGGGATTGCTGCCGAAGACCTGGTGAGGGCTGAGGGCAACGCCCGCTATGCCATGTTTGGAATGCTGCTCGGCGCCGGCCTGAACATCCTCCTTGACCCGGTCTTCATTTTCGGCTTTGGGATGGGAGTAAAGGGGGCTGCGATTGCGACCGTGATAGCCCAGTTTGTGTCCATGGCTTTTTTGCTGCGTTATTTCCTTGCAGGCAAAGGTTCCGTGCCCTTCAAAATCGGGATGCTTAAAACCGACCCCGGCATAAGCAGGGAGATGCTTGCCATCGGGATGAGTCCCCTGATTATCGAAGCCTCCAACAGCATCATGATGATTTTCGTGAACAACGCCCTTGGGACCTACGGAGGGGACGTCTCGATTGCCGCTTCCGGGATCATCCACCGCCTGATCATGTTAATCTTCCTGCCGATGCTCGGAATCTCCTTCGGCCTCCAGCCGATCATAGGCTACAACTACGGGGCAAAACAGTTTTCGCGAGTGGTAGAGTCCGTGAAGGTCGCCCTGAAACTGAGCACCCTCCTTTCCCTGGCAGGTTTCCTGGTTCTCTTCCTTTTCCCGGCGCAGATCCTCTCCATCTTCAGCCCTGATGCCAAACTGGCGGCTGTCGGGGCCAATGCCATGAGGATCGTCGTGCTGGTCCTGCCCTTCATAAGCTTCCAGGTCATCGGGACCACCGTTTTCCAGGCGCTCGGGATGCCGAAGCCCGCTTTCATCCTTTCGCTGGCAAGGCAACTGCTTTTTTTGCTCCCGCTTGTGCTGGTCCTGCCGAGGGTTTACGGGCTGGATGGAGTTTGGGCTTCGTTTCCGATTTCGGATTTTATGGCGTTTGGGCTGGCGGTTGGGTTGTTGTGGTGGGAGTACCGGAGGTTTGGGAGTGAGGAAAAAGAAGAAGGGGTTGAGAGGGTGGAAGTTCTTAGTGAGGGATAATATAATTATTTCAAGTGAATACCCCACAGTTCGCTGTGGGGTGCGTCACCACAATTTTTAATTATTCTCCATATTTAAACTCTTATCAACACAATAGTAAGTGTTGCCATAAATATTCCAAGCGTAATCCAGCCAAGTAATCCCTCTAATGTTGCCCATTTCCTCATGCTATCTTCTGGATACCAGTCTCCATAACCCACAGTGGTGAATGTGGTCAAGCTAAAATATAAAGCATCCTTCCAGGATACCTCCTGAGATTTATTATCACCTTTTTTAACCAATCTACAAATTCCCGGACCCTTAAAATAAAACCTAATAGGTATTTTTTTATTTTCATGTTTGGCCAGGGATATTGATGGCCCTTTTGAATAAATAAAGCCAAATAATATTACAACAGTACTCCCAAAATAGAGTGTATGTGAAGGTCGTACACCGTAGCCACAGGTGAACCAGGTAATAAGGTCTATCCACTTTGATATTTCGTACCATTCTTTATGATGCGCTTGACACTCTTTTCTGTAGTTGTAATATACAGTGTCTGCATCCTCATATTGTCCCTGATTCCTGTAATATTTCATGAATATTTGACTATTTTTTCCATCCAAAATCAAATTTTCAGATGTATCTGGCCCCACAAGTTCAGTAGTATCACTAAATTTCGCTCCCCAGAAGTAGGCATCGTTAAATTTCGCCTCCTTAAAGTCTGCAGAATCGCTAAAATTGGTTTCCCTGAAGTCAGCTTCGTTAAATTTTGCCCCACTGAAGTCGGCATCGTTAAATTTCGCCCACCCAAAGTTGGCATAATCGTTAAAATTCGTCCCCTTGAAGTCAGCATCATTAAATTTTGCGTCACTGAAGTCAGCGTCGTTGAATTTCGCCCCCTTGAAGTCGGCGTCGTTAAAATTCGTCCCTCCGAATTCGGCAGAATAACCAAAATTCACCTTCTCAAAGTCGGCATCGTTAAAATTTGCCCCCCCGAAAAAAGCATAATCGTTAAAATTTGCCCCTCTGAAGTCGGCATCGTTAAAATTCGCCTCCCAGAAGTATGCAGAATTACCAAAATTCACCTCCCTGAAGTCGGCAGAATTGTTAAAATTCACCCCCGTGAAGCCGGCAGGATTGTTAAAATTCGTCCCCTTGAAGCCGGCAGAATTGCTAAAAAGTGCATTCGCGAAATAGAAATTATTTTTAAAAATAGAATACTGTATTGTGATGTTGCTTTTGACAACCTTTATTTTGTCATCTATTCCGACAGAATGCAATAGTTCCTCATCGATGAATTCTGATTCCAATAATTCATAATAGTTTGGATTTGGAATCGTTTCAAGATTTATTTCACTTAAATCCAATTCCCCAACTATACTGCAGTTTTCAAGATATATATCTGTCCCATTCTCTATTTGTTTTAAAATATCTTCCGCTTTAATTTCACTGTCAACTTTTCTGTATTCAATTGCCGAAACCGTTGAAGACAATAAAAGTACTACTAATACTGACAAAAGTGTACAAAAAATCAAAGTTTTGAATTTCATATTATCCCTTCGATTTATGCAATGATATGCAGAAATTCGTTTTAGTGAACAGGCACCAGGCTCAAGCTCTCTGGTACTATATGATGAATCAAAACTTTGTTATATTTTTCGATTCCACTTTGGTGATTTTGTTCAATACACAATAGATAATTTTCGGAATTTATGAGCATTTTTGGAGTAGTGAATGCATAAAGTGGTAGGTTAAAGTTTGGATTTTTCTTTTTTCCATCCATAACTCTGCATAAACTGGCCCGAGATGAGTTCTTCAAGTAGTTCAAAATTGACCGCGTTCCAATTAACAAAATTATCAGATCAAATTTGATCATGCCAGGTTCGAGATTTTGGGAGGTTTAGGATCGGAAGGTTGGGTTCGGATATATTCGATTTTTTATACGAAAACTCTGGTTGCTATGGCCGGTTAACAAAAGCGATCAAAACTTCCAAAAAATAAAAAACAAGATTTGAAAATGACACGACTCCACATTATTTTTCTCATTAAAAATATTCTATCCCTTTTACGAAACGTATATAACGTCTCTATTTTATATTCCTCTGGATATAAAATTAAGAATAAATTTAAAAAATCAATAGGGGGATGGAAAATATGCTGTTGTTGGACATAACAACATTTGAGCCTGAACAGGGCATGGAGTTGTTTAAACGATGGGAACTGGTGGAAAGCCTGGAGCTTCCAGATGGGTTGAAAGTCATTAACCAGTGGTTTGATGCTGGAGGAGGACGTGTAATCACTCTATATGACGTAGAGACCATTGAAGATTATATGGCTTACAATTTCCCATTTACTGACTTATGCAAGGTCGAAGTATTCCCTGTCATGGAAGCCGAAGAGTTTAAAAAATTTGCCGCGCAGCAGATGGAAAAATTGAGTAGCCTGTGTGGGATTCCATAAGATATCTCCATCGGCAAAATTTCACTTTTTTTCACTTTTTTCCTGCCCCAGATCCAGTTTTATGTTTTTTACTCATTCATATGCAAGTGCAAGTTTTACGGCTCTTCGTTGTTTCGAGTGGGTAATTTACATCCATTTATTCACCTTTTGAATCTTCTTTGTCAAAGCGGGCTAACCTTGTAGTCACTTGAATCATTTCTCCATACTTTCACCTTTTGAAACCCCTTAATTGCAAATCCACCACAACTTTATGATTTCCCGAACGAATAATTTCGACACAAACATCTCGATAAATTTTTCATAAATTCATCAGCCCTATTTTCTATATAGAGTTTCCAATAAGCTTATATCTTCCCGTTTTAATATAAATACCAGCAAAACTACACCCTGCATCCAAAATTGCCAGATGGCAATTCAATACGCATCCGAAGAGATACGACAGCAGAGTAGTTTGAAACATAGATTCTCTGTTAACACAGCACAAGGGGGAAGCTGCTTGGCAAGATTTGTAAATGGAATTTTCCTGGACTGGACAGTTCAGACTTTCAGGAACAAATTTTGTGAAACCAGCTAATTACGAATAGGGGAGGATGAATATGGCTAAAGAATTGTATAAATTACCGCCTTTGAAATTTGGTTATGCGGACCTGGAACCTTATATTTCCGAAGAACAGCTGCGGATACACCATGAAAAACACCATCAGGGTTATGTGAATAATATGAATTTACTTTTTCAAATGATGGATAAAGCAAGGGAAGAAGACACGGATTTTGATTCTAAAGCAGTTGCAAAAGCCCTGTCTTTCAATATGGGGGGGCACGTCCTTCATAGCTATTTCTGGTGGGAAATGACTACCCCGGAAAAGGCAAGCAAAGAACCTGTCGGGGAACTGTATGAGGTGATCAAGGAGGACTTTGGAACTTTTGATAGGTTTAAAAAGGAGTTCGCCCAGGTCGCAGCAAGTGTGGAAGGTTCCGGCTGGGCAGCATTAAGCTTCTGCCGGGAGACCAGAAGGCTCGGGTTCATGCAGATAGAAAAGCATAATGTAAACCTGATCCCGCATTTCCCGTTACTTCTGGTTATAGATGTATGGGAACATGCTTACTATCTGGATTATAAGAATGAGAGGGGCAAATTCATAGACGCTTTCTGGAATATCATCGACTGGGAGGAAATCGACAAATACTTCAAGACGATTCAGTGAATTCGGCGAATTCGGTTAAACGATATGAAATAATTCAGGTTTTTACTGTTTACCAGGACAAAGGTTGCTCTGGTTAAGCGTATGCAGGTGTCCCGCCACCGTTAAAAAATAAAAGATAAGATATTATATTCATTGGTGGTCGTTTGATTATGAAAATGGGTTAATACCTATCTTTTTTTCTTTTCATTCATCTTTTGAATCTTCTCTGTCAAAGAGGGCTAGCCTCGCTACCGCTCGGGACAAGAACGACGGGGGATACCATCCCGGTTACTTCTTTTCAGTGCAGGCAAGCGCCTTACTGCCTTCGGGAGTACGGAATAATTATTGAGCACTCTTCAATTCCAGGATTTCGGTATCTCCGTCCAGTTTTATTGTGACCCTGATCGTATCATTCTTGTCTATTTTAGTGCCGCCTGAGGCTTCGTGGTGGACATAAACGGTTTTGTATGGGGTGCAAACCGGGCCTATCGTGTGCCCGAAGACGGGCATTTGCTCCTTTATCCAGACCGGGTTTATTTTATGAAGCAAACTGAGCCTCTGTATCCCTGCCGAACCCCACTCGGCATAGACGGGACACCGCATCTCTATCGAACCACTCCTGGAATAAGACTTGAGGACGTACTCTTTTCGATCAAAATAGTCAACTCGCTCGCTTCCACCGTAACGTGTGTCATAAGATATCTGAATTCGCTTTGGGGTAGAGGACTCCGGCAGGTTGCCTTTGTAAGTTACGGAAAGGCGGGCATCGTATTCTCCGTAATTGTGGGTTTTGCGGTTTGCTGTTATGAATACATGGGTTTCGTTCAACTCGTATCTTGCTTTCCAGTTCTCGTTTTCATCCTCGAATACATCATGGAATGTGATCACCTGTTTCTCCGTAATCAGCTCTTTTCCGGAGCAGCCAGGGGAGAGGGCCAGCATGCAGATCAAAATTAATAACAGCAAAGATGGTATTTTGTTGCTAATGTTGGACACTCCCTCATCCAATATGAAAACTCATGAACTTTGTATAAACTAGAGATATTCCCTGATATATCTTTCCAAAAAGAGTGAAAATTATAAGGAGTATTCAAGGGTTGAAATGGCAGCAACAGTGTATAAAACAGCATTAAACTCTTCAGTTTTTGCTATATTTTTGATTAAATTTCACCCTTGAGCACATCATAAAACATATCTTTTGCATCCCTCTCAATCCACGGCCTGTGCCCGCATTTCTCCAGGAGGACATACTGGAAGTTCTTCAAGACCCCGGAAAGAGGGTCCTTTACTCCCTCAAAAGGATGCGGGTCATAATCCCCATGGATCGCGAATACCGGGCAGCGAATCTTCTTCCCGAGTTTCAGAAGTTTTCCGTTATTCCTCAACTTGCTTGCATCTCCCCAGACATTTTTATTGATTATATACTGGTACTCCAGTACCTCGTCATCATGGGGAAGGGGGTCGTATGAGTCAGCAAGGGACATCAACTGCCCGAATCTTGTAAAGGATGCGTTTTTGTTTCCATTGGAGAGCTCATTTAACGCCGGTATCCGGGAATAAGTTTCCTTCCATTCGCCCTTGCTGAGCCGGCTTCCCCGGGTCCTCCTGACACTATCAGCATATTTTTCTTCGTAGGGGCCGCTTCCGACAAGGATGAGCTTTTTTACGAACTCGGGGTGACTGGCTGTGAAAATATAGCTGAGCATTGCCCCCCAGGAAAAACCGATTAATGTGACCGGAAGGGCAGCATGCTCATTCAGCACTGCTTTCAACTCCCGCACCTGGCCGTCAAGGGTTACAGCGGTCTGAAGAGGCTCAAGGACGCCACGGCCGGAGATTGGGGGTTCGAAAGAGTCGGCAGCCCGGTCAGGATAGGCGTAATGGTCAGGATGGGGGTAAGGAGAAAAGGAGAGTTCCCTGGCGACAGGAGCCATTTCTCCGGGGGCTCCCGGGCCGCCGTGGATAACACCTATATCGAACGGAGGGTTTCCGTATTTTCTTAAGTTTTTCATGTTTGTATAAGGTTAACTTTCCGGTTTACTTAAAAGTAATGGGTCGGAAATTTATCTTTATTTATGAAATTTACAGCATTTAATATTATTATTTATATTATTTAAGGATATCATTATTTTAATTTTTATGGCAGAAACATAAGGTATATATGTTATTATTTTAGTAGTGTGTACCAGCAAAATCAGAAAACATAACCACAGAAAATGATGTGGTATGAATCATATTGAAAAGGAAAAAAGGCAATAACTTCCTGAAAATAGTGAGAAATTGTTCATACCGTGGCTGTTCATTGCAGAGATATTTGTTACAAAACTGCTCAGTATGAAGATATTGCCAGACGAGCATTCTAAGATTTTTAATATGTATTAGTTTTGGTTGTGTACCCTCTTTTTTAAGGTGCCGCTTGTCTGACGGTCGGGCTTCATTTTTCCTACGGCATGTCCCGGATCTTCTCATGGCTTTTTGCGGCAGCAGGCTGTAAAAATGCTGTTTTGTAGGTCATGCTTAAACATAGCATAAGGCTTATGTGGTTTTGTTTTTCAGGGCAGGCCCCTCACTACTTGCAGGATTTACTTTTCAATATTAGTTAAAGGAGGAATTTCTCTGTCTCAAAACAGATCAAAGTTTTTTGTACTTCTATGTATTTTTACCCTGCTTGCAGTGCTTGTTTCGGGTTGCACCGAAAATTCGGAAGAAATAGAAGGGCAGGAGTCTGATACTGATTCTAAAGAGGCCCCCGAGCAGCAGACTGTCATTGTGGGTGTTGGTCCCTGGGGTACGGCCTATTCCAGTTCATATGTAATCAAGCAGGTGCTTGAGGAAGCCGGCTACAATGTAGAACTCGATTTCGTAGATATCGGGGTAGCCTACCAGGGAGTAGTCCTTGGAGACCTGGACTGCTATACGGATGCCTGGATCCCTGCATGCCATGAAAAATACATGGAAAAGTACGGGGACCAGTTGGACCTGCTCGGCTACAATATGAACGGGACCCGTATAGGCATGATTGTGCCTTCATATGTCCCGATTGATTCGATTGACGAACTGAAGGGCCATGCCGAAGAGTTCGACGGGAAAATAATCAGCATTGAACCCGGTTCAGGCACTGTCCGGATGAGCGGGCAGGCTATAGAAGACTACGGGCTTGAGGGCTATGAGCTTGTCACTGGCAGTGAAGTCGGTATGCTCTCCGAGCTGAAAGGCGCAATCGAAAACGAAGAATGGATTGTCATCACCGGCTGGACCCCACACTGGAAATTCTCCCGCTGGGACCTCAAATATCTCGATGATCCGAAAAATGTCTATGGAGACGATGAGTACATAGGGACTATTGCCAGGAAAGGCTTTAAAGAAGACAATCCCGGGGCATACGCCATCCTCGACCGCTTCCACTGGGAAGTAGAGGACATGAACTGGGTAATGTACGAAGTCGAAAAAGGAGCATCGGACGAAGAAGCTGCAGCGATGTGGATAGAAAACAACCCCGATAAAGTTGCGGAATGGCTCGGGGAGAATTAAGCTCTACAGCCAGTGATTAAACCAAAACCCATAAAAAATTTTGTCCGCACAGAAGCTCTTTAATGGCTTCTGTATTCTTATTTTTCAATTGATTTATCACAATCAGATCTTTCACTAGCAGGTCCTTCCAATGAGATGTAGGTTCAATTTTGGGATTTGGCAACGCTTTTTTTAAAAACTTTTTTCAAAAAAGTTAAGCCCTCTTCACACCAGATTAACACGTTCACATTGATAACTATTAAATACTATTCCGGTATCCTGTACTCATCGTTTTAGTTTCACATGCAACCATTTATCAAACTCATTTAAACTCATTTATCCACTAAAAACGAAAAAGGAATTCATAATGTCTTTACAGCAAAAAGGAGAAAATTTAAACCTAAAATTGGGCGGGGACTTAAAGGGAGTTGTGCCTCTTCTGGGACTTCTGACCGCCTTTCCTGCGGTTTCAACGGACATGATCCTTCCGGCAATCCCTTCCCTTGCCAGGACCTGGAACCAGCCCCTTTCGGTTATTAACCTGATCCTGGTCTGCTTTTTTGCCACCTATGGCTTTTTCCTGCTCTTCTACGGCCCGATTTCCGACCGCTTCGGGCGCCGCCGCCCCCTTCTTGCCGGGCTTACGCTTTACGTTCTGGCAAGCCTGCTCTGTGCCCTTGCGTCCAGCGCTCCCATGCTGATCTTCTTCCGCATCCTGCAGGCTGCAGGGGCAGCTGCCAGCTCTTCCCTCTCAATGGCCATGGCCAAAGACATTTTCTCAGGCCCGGAGCGGGAAAGGATTCTCGCCCACATGGCGATCATTATGGCACTTGCCCCGATGCTGGCCCCTCTCGCCGGGGGCTGGATCCTTGTAGACTTCTCCTGGCCCTGGATTTTCTTTGTGCAAGCGCTCCTCGGGGTTGTTGGTTTTTTTGGAGTTCTCCACTTTCCTGAAACCCTCCCCCGGGTGTCCGATACCCCTCTTTCCCGGGTAATGAACACCTACGGCAGGCTGCTGCTCAATCCTTCCTACATAGTCATGGTCCTTGTCATGTCGGCGAGCCTCCTTCCGATGTACAGCTTCATTGCGGGCTCTTCTGACATCTATATTAACAGTTTTGGCTTTAGTGAGCAGAAATACAGCTACTTCTTTGCCTTCAACGCCCTGGCCCTGATGGTAGGTTCCCTTTCCTGCCTCCGCTTAATGAGGACCGTCAACTCCAGGCACCTGATGACAATCGGCTTTGCAGGCATTTTCCTGGGCGGGCTTATTATCCTCACCTCCGGAAATCACAGCCCCTGGAGTTTTGCCCTTCCCATGTTCATGATTACGTTTTCCCTGGGCTTGAGCCGGCCGCCGAGCAACAACCTTGTGCTTGAGCAGGTCGACAGGGATGTGGGGTCTGCATCCTCCCTTCTGATCTTCACATATTTCACGCTGGGAGCTGTCGGGATGTGGCTGATTTCCCTGGACTGGGCAAACAAAATTCCGGTGATTGGGGGGATTGCCCTGGGCTGTGGGACTCTGGTCCTGGGAGCATGGGTTGTTTTGCAGAAGAGGGGAATTTGAACTGCCTGAAAACCGGTCCAGCCGAAGAACCCATAATTCTGTACATGCATTATACATATACATGGGTAGAAAGACGGTTTCAATCCGGGAAGACACATACGACCTGCTAAAAAGTGCAAAACGAAAGGGAGAAAGTTTCAGCGACGTTATTGACCACCTGCTGGTGAAAGAAAAGGGAAACCTGTCGGTTTATTTCGGTGCATTGAAAGACGAGAAACTTCTGGAGGAGCTGGAAGAGGATTCCAGAAAAATAAAGAAACTTTCGAGGATCAGGATATGATAGTACTCGACACCAGCACCCTTATCGACTTTTTCAGGAGCGTGGAAAAACCCGGGAATTTGTGGGCGAAAGTGTGACCACCGCTGTCATAACGAGCGGTCTTTCAAGGAAAAAGAAGAGAAAGAGTTAACAAAAAGACAAAAGCCAAAAAGTAAAAGTTGTGAGAATTTACAGGGCTTTTTGTCGCTTTACGAACCTGATCCCCATCTCAAAGGCTTTCTCACAGTCTATCGGGAACACTTCCTTTCGCCTTTTTGCCTTTTCCACAGGGTCAATCCTGTCGGCAACATACTTTGAATAATCATCGAACTGGTAGGTATCAGTGCTGCACAGGGATTCGGAATTTCCGAAGATAATTTTCGCCGTATATTCATTCACTTCAATAGTTTTCCTGAGCCCTATCATATCTAAGTATTCTTCCGTTACCCCCATCGTATAGATAAAACCAACAGGGATATTTTTCGGATAGAGCGTGGGCAACTCATTGGAGTAAACGAGGTATGGAAATATATAGCGTTCCATAAATGACCTCATCTCCCCCGTAGAGTTCCCGAGATAAATGGGCGATCCAAGGATCACTGCATCAGCATCTTTCAACCTCTCAAGCACAGGTGTCAGCTCGTCCTGCATTGCACATTTCCCATAGCTTTTTCCATCTTTTAATTTGCAGGCAAAACAACTTGTACAGCCTTTAAAAT
Source organism: Methanobacteriota archaeon (assembly GCA_016841265.1). Lineage (GTDB taxonomy): Archaea > Halobacteriota > Methanosarcinia > Methanosarcinales > Methanosarcinaceae > MTP4. The sequence goes on from JAENZL010000021.1 coordinate 48,018, forward strand.
TAAGGTCATAGAGATGGATTATTTCGGTTTCCGCACCCTCCGAAACTGCACCTTCAAGAGCTTTTTCCAGCAGGGTTGCTGTATTCCATTTATTTCTGGGGCTTCCGTTTATGGCAATCACTTTCATGATTTTTATCTCCATTTCGATTCCTTCTGAAATTATAATCATGAACCTAAGTTTCTATGCGGTCGTTAAGGTTATAGGTTACTACGAGATCCGCTAGGGAGCTTACAGGGGGCCGTTTTCGTAGTCCAACCCCGTGCTCACACCCGGTTGCGAAGCAACCGGCTTGCCCTCAAATTAAATGAATAAGACAAAGAAATTAAAAAAGAAGCTACTTTTTTGTTTTCGAATACACATCGTCTAAAAGGCGTGTCCTCGAAGTGCCTTGATTTTTTTCTTTTGGAATGTTCATTTTTGCGATCATTCCATTCTGGCAGTTGCTCTGGTCAGGCCTCGCTGACGCTCGGAACAAGAACGACGGAAGATATCATTCCGGATGCTTCGGGAAAGTTCGATCAAGCAGAAGGAAATAGCCCCGGTATTGTGCCCCTTAAAATCGACAAATCATTACTTCTTTTTAAAATGAGGTTTTTTGGCACCATAGCCACAGGTGGTGCACCCACCTATGGCTGGAATGTGATAAGCGTTGGAATTGCACAGTTTTAGCCATGGCTGTGGTCAGATTACCTATCACATCGTATTGGTGCCATGTATCGATACATAATATTCTACAATGAGAGAGTTAAAAAGGCTTGCGAATCGATCAGTTTTTCGGGTGGGCCTCGCTGTCGCTCGGGACAAATAAGCTATTCTCATTAAAACTCCACTATTTCCCCATCAATCAACAGATTTCTAATTACTGCATTTCCAAACCTGTCGACAACAACTTCTACATCGACTTCTTTTCCGTCCCACCGCGAACTTTCTATTTCGTGTCCCCTGCCTTCCGGCACAAAATAGCTCTCAATGCCGTACTCAACTATAAGTTTATTAGCGGATATTTCCTCTTCCGGAACAAGTTCTTCTATCGGGATTTCTTCTTCCGGAACAGGTTCTTCTTCAGATATTTCTATTTCTTCCGGCATGATTTCTTCTTCCGGAATAGGTTCTTCTTCGTATAATATGCCCTTTACTTTGCCTCTAATGTAGAGCTCATCTTTGGGGGGGGCTCTGTATATTTTTTTTGGGACTCCATAACCGTCTTTCAGTTCCAGGCCCAGGTATACAGGGTCATTGTACTCAAAATGATCTTCAGCCGGGATTTCATCGAGGTCCAGGGTGCTGATCTCATAATTAAGGACCACGTAGTCTCCCCGGAAGAGGTCCCTGGGGTCTACGGGAACGGTTTTAAGCGTGACTTCCGTGCCGGTCCTGAGGGTGTATTCCTTGTAGGCAATAAAGCCTGAAAAGATCAGGAGCCAGAAGACCACAGTGAGATAAAAGATTTTCTTTGGACTCATCAGATTCCTCCTGTTCCTGAAAGAGCCCATGGCTCACAGCCCTGATGTTCCAAAACGCCGATTTTCATTGTTCCCCTCCGGTAAACTGGGCTTTTAACTCCCTTCTTTTTCTTTCCATAACCAGGCTCATGACCAGCAGGACAAGTCCTCCAAACATGAAAAAGAGTGACCTTGGAAGCAGTTCCCAGAAAAAGTCAAAGTACCTGGCAAAGATCAGGACTATAAACCAGAACATTGCGGTGTTGATGATCCCGATGTCTTCAGTGCTGTATCCCGCATACAGCAGGAAGGTCAAAAGTCCCAGGAAGATGATGTTGAACAGGACCATGTAAGTTTTTTCCGATGCTGGAACATATATTGTTGTGAGAGTGATTCCTGCCATCAATAAAGCAATTATGGACATGCTCGCATCTGTCTGAAAGCTTGTAAGCTTTTCACGGAGTGGTCTTGAGAGCAGAACCGCAAGGAAGAGGATTCCCAGAAAAGCGTAAAGTACAGGAACTATTTTTTCAACTCTGTATTCCCAAAGTCTGAAAGTGTGTGTGAATAACGCAAAGAGTGCAGCCTGCAGCCCCATGAACTTAAACGGTATTGCAGCATGTTTTACTTTTTCTACCAGCTCATGCAAAGTCCCGATAAAATAGATTCCGATGCCTGATATGAGGTAGAGGTCCCATATGTTAATCAATTTACTGAAGTCAGTCATCTCCCCGTACAGAAGGCCAATCCAGAGGTAAAGGAGCAGGGAGCAAAGCCCTGCGATCGGGGCAGACAGGTAGCCGTAGACCAGGGGGAAAACTCCCAGGATCCAGATCAGGACAAGGGTACTGTTATTGGCGTTGATGTTGTAGATCTGGGCAATTAAAAAGAGGCTGGCCCCAAAGAGCAGGGCTGAGAGGAAAATCAGGGCAGAACCTGCCCGGGAGTATTTCTGTTTCTCGTATTTTAAATGATAACCCGCATAATGTACACCCACAGTACTTCCCACGAGCAGCAGGACCTTGACTGTATTTCCGATTTTCTCCCAGTTGGAAGCCACAAACAGGATAGCACCAATCCCGATTAAAATTGCCCCAATGGTCGAAAAGGCAACGATTTGCTTTTTTGACCTGCGTTCCCTTTTGTATTCGGCAAGGTCAGCCCTCATCTTCCGGGCCTGAGTGTGATCAATGGTGCCTTCATCCAGCCATTTCTGGATTAGATCTTCATTGGGCATACACGTATAATGGCATATTCAACTTTATAAACATTTAGATCCCTGAGTTCAGGAACCCCTGTCCTTTCCAATTATCCTCATAGCAGGCATAGCCATTGTAAACGGGGCGGAAAAGATTGTTTCCAGGGATAGGGATTTTATCAACATTGGGAAAGTTTCCGACCTGGACGTTCTGGTCTATTGACCTGAATTTTTGTATGAATTACTCCTCCCCAACCTGTTAATCTCCATGCAAGAGAGGTCTTACAAAGGAAAAACAAAATGAAAAAGTAAAAAAAGCTAACAAAAAGACAAAATATAAAAAGTAAATGTGGTGACAATTTACAGGGCTTTTTGTCGCTTTACGAACCTGGCCCCCATCTCAAAGGCTTTCTCGCAGTCTATCGGGAACACTTCTTTCCGTCTTTTTGCTTTTTCCTCGGGATCAGACATGTCAGCAACATACTTTGAATAATCATCGAACTGGTAGGTATCGGTACTGCACAGGGATTCGGAATCTCCGAAGATTCTCTTCGTCATATATTCATTCACTTCAATAGTTTTCCTGAGCCCGAACATATCCATGTATTCTTCCGTTACCCCCATCGTGTAGATAAAACCAACAGGGATATTTTTCGGATAGAGCGTGGGCAACTCATTGGAGTAAACGAGGTATGGAAATATATAGCGTTCCATAAATGACCTCATCTCCCCCGTAGAGTTCCCGAGATATATGGGCGATCCAAGGATCACTGCATCAGCATATTTCAACCTCTCCAGCACGGGTGTCAGCTCGTCCTGCATTGCGCATTTCCCATAGCTTTTTCCATCTTTTAATTTGCAGGCAAAACAACTTGTGCAGCCTTTAAAATTAAGGTCATAGAGGTGGATAATTTCTGTTTCCGCGCCCTCCGAAGCCGCACCTTCAAGGGCTTTTTCCAGCAGGGTTGCCGTATTCCATTTCTTTCTGGGGCTTCCGTTTATGGCCATTACTTTCATGATTTTACCTCCATTTCGATTACTTATGAAGTTCTACTCACAACCTGAGTTTCTATGCGGTCGCTACGGTTATAGGTTATTACGATATCCACCCGGGAGCTTACATGGGGCCGTTTTCTTAGTCCAATCCCATGCCCACCCACGGTTGCGAAGCAACCGGCTTGTCCTTAATTTAAATGAAAAGGATGAAGAAACAATAACTAAAGCCATAATTTTTGTTTTTGAATACGTATCATCTGTAGTCCCAGACGTAAATATATTCACTTATTTTATAACCACGGAAGACACGGAAAGCACGGAAGAATTGTACCCTATTCCCTTTATTCCGTGTTTTCCGTGCTTTCAGTGGTTAAATTTCACTTGAGATTAGGAAATGAATTTGAGTCATTGACTATAAATGTCCTTGTCACTTCATTCTACCGTCGATTTTCTTCTTTCCAGATATTCATTTTTTGGCGTGAGTTTTTCATTTTGGCTGTTGCTTCGGGCAGGCCTCGCTGACGCTCGGAATAAAAAAGACGGTAGATACCATTCCGGTTGCATCGGGAAAGTTCGATCAAGTAGCAGAAAAATAGCTCCGGTATTTTGCTCCTTAAGCCCGACAAATTATTACTTCTTTTTAAAATGAGATCTTTTGGCACCATAGCCACAGGTGGTACCCCCCACCTATGGCCAGGATATGATAAGCGTTGGAATTGCGTAGTTCTAGCCATGGCTGTGGTTAGAACCTATCACATCGTATTGGTGCCTTGTATCGATACGTAAGATTCTACGATAAGCGAATTAAAAAGGCTTGCGAATCGATCAGTTTTTTCTGGCTAACCTTGCTGGTGCTCGGAACAATTTTTACTCAAAACTTTGCAAAATAACCTAACTTATTTATTATTTTAGCATGGATAATGTAGTGTTATGGAAAACTAAAAGATATTATCTCCGATCTTTTTAAGATTAGACCCGTAATTCGGAATACTAACAGCCTCCTCAGTTTACTGATGTTTTCCCGGAGTTGAGAGCTTTATGAATAAGCAAAAAACCATACTGATATTATTATTCCTCATTCCCCTCCTTCTTGCGCTGTGTATCTTCGGCCCTTTCTTATTGTTTAGTTTTGTTGACAGTTCTTGGTACTATTCCGAAGAAGTTGACATCGGGTCTCTTGATTACAGTTCCGCACTTGCGAACGCGGAGAACGCCGGCTATGAAGTGGAAGGTTCCTGGCCCTGGCCCGGAAACTTTTCTGGCTTTGAGCCCGGGGATGTCCCTGAGGTCCGGGAAAGGTTCGGAGGTGCTACTCTTGTGGAGAACATCAGGCTTAACTATGACGAGAACTCCGAACTTATGGTCTTCATCTGTGAGAACGACTCCGAAACTGAAGCCGGAACAGGAACCGGAACCTGTGTAGCCATCTCGAACCTCAGCCACTCCGACCCCGAATCCTCCTTACAGCTATCTGAATTCCCGCCGGATGCCTGGATGCTGGAAAAACTCGGTCTCCTCTTCGGGCTGGACGAGGAGGCTTCGGAAAAGTATCTTGAGGCTCTGAAAAAAGCCGCACAAAACCAGACCTGGGACGCCGAAATACAGGTGAACGAATCTCCGGACTTCCCGGCTGTATATGCCTATCTCAAGGAAAATAGTGATGAATCCACTTATGGGTCTACTGTGAGTGTTTATACGTATCCCATGGCAGGCTTTGGCCCGGAAGAAGTATTTTTAAAGGACGGCAAGAGGCTGGGTTCAGTAAGCTATTTTGTCCCGGAGGCAAGGGTAGTGACTTATGATAAGGAGAACAGGTACATAGTTGAACTCGATGCCTCGGGAAAGGTAAGGCTCGAAATAGTAATGCCTCCGGGAAGCAGTGGGGATACGATACCTGAAGAGGAATACCAGGCGGTGTTCAGGGAGATTTTTGAAGAGGTGGGGCTTTCTCCTGAAGCGGTAGACAGCTTTGAATTTTTTCACAGCTCTTCACGGGTGTGGTGAAAGTGGATGAAGCTTAAGCAGTGTTTTTGCTTCATCTTCCGGGAGCTGGAAATAGCCCGAGATTTTCTGGAAAAATGTGCTGGGAAAATAGGACCCCCGTCATTATGACATACCATGAAATCCTCTCAAGGGCCAAGCACAAAAAAGCTAGAAAAGAAGAGTAGTTCTCCAAAAGGTTCTTTTCCGTCAATCGAGGTACACTGAAAACTTTGATGGAATCTAAATATATTGGGTGTTACTTTTGGACTCAGTTCCAAAATCCAGTGATTGGTGTAAACTAAAAAATCACTGGATTTTGAAATTTGTTGTGACCCATTGAACACGCCCTCTTGATTGAAGTCGTTAGATGCCGAATATTGAGTTAGATTGAAGAACGAATTCTTCCTGCAAATTCATTGTTTCAATCAAAAAATGTAAAAATCACTAGATTTTGGACCAGAGTCTACTTTTGAAATATAAAATAACATCAATGTAAAAAATTATTCGTAATGTATCCTAGATTCCCGGCGGTTCATAACGAGCCCAGCAATACTTGATTGTATATCCCTTGAAATTTGAAAAGATTATCGTATATTGGAGCGTTGATTACTTAAAAATTTAAAATGATATTTTGTATCGGAGCGTTAATTTATCCTCGTTTTGTGTTATTTTGTACATAACGATTAGAGAACTTGCGTGGCGACAAACTCGATGTCATTGAATGCTTCGAACAGCCAGGAAAATCGCTTTGAGTAGGCGAGATGCTGGAAAAACAAAAACAGCTGTACACCTTGATCTGAGGGTGAACCCGGCTACCTCGTTATGAATGGGCGGGAATCCAGGATGTATAGATTACCTGTCGAATGTGGACTCTAAATTTTACTTAAAATACGTGAATATATTTTTTAGAAATATAGTTTCAAAACGTATATATAATTAAATTTTTAAATACTATATTATATTTAGAAATGATTGCAGGTAAAAATTAATCAGGTTGATTTAGTGGGAGTTGTAAAGATGGGGTCAAAGATATTCTATAACAGTCCTTTCTCTCTACAGATTGTAGGCCATGATTTTGTCAAATATGGAGAGCGATCGCATGGAATTAACCTAGTATGGACAAATATTCCTCTAGATCAATGGATACTTAAAAATAAAAATGAATCAGAGGTTAAAAATTCTGAGATTAAATCTGGGGATATAGTTGCTCTATACAATATGAAACAGTCTGATTATGTTGTATATGGAGTACGTAGTAAAGGAATTAATCTTCGATGGCTTCGAGATCAATCATCTATTCCTCGAGATGATCCATATAACTGGACTATATTTATTGATCAAAATACCGGTCGAATTAAGCTTAAAAATCGTTCGAATAATAAATTCCTTGTTTATTCTGATCGCTCTTGGGGTATTAACCTGGGCTGGAATAAATATTCTGGTTACAACAGTTCTGTTAAGCAAAAAAATGAACAGCTAGATGCTACTCTCGTGCTCGAAAAGATTTTTTGCCGAAGAACCGAAGACTCTGAAACTGATCAGATTTACATAAAAGTAAACGGGGACAAGGTCTGGGGACCTTATGATATGAAGGCTGGCAATTTATATAATGTCTATCAAAACATTCCTGTAAAAATTGGGGATAAAGTAAAAATCGAATTGTTTGATCATGATTCTCTTGATCCAGATGATAATCTTGGAAAAGAAGTAATAAATGTTAATTTTGGAGAAGATAAAGTTGAATTTACTGGAGATGATGCATTTTATTTACTTTTTTATTCTATTGAAAACAAAAGTGTACTGGGAAAAAAAGAAGAAGCACTTGCCTATATGGACAAGTATAAATCCAGCATAAGAACGAGTCCATGGAAAATCGATGCCACTAAAGTGTTTGAAAGATTAGCAGATCTTATCAAAAATCCCACAAAAGTTAACCAAGATGGGCTCAATCTTTGTGGTCCTGCGGCTTTCCTCCGGATTTGGCTGGAACGTGATCCTCTTGCTGTAGCCAAGTTTGCCTGTAAGCTGTACGATACGGGTAAAAGTAATATTAATGACTACAAAGTTGAACCTGATGACGATTCGCTCTTGGGCGAAGACTACGAAGCTATTAAACAGGCTAACGGGGGAACATTAGCACCTGAAGCCGATTGGATGATTCTGGGATCTATTAGAGATTCAGAGAACTTATATTTCGACTATGAAGGCAAGCCAGAAGAAGATGTATCTGCCGCCACTACGCCTGGCGAGGTGAAAGAATTTCTTGAGGCAACGAAACTCTATTCTACGGTGAAAGATGAAGCTAATTTCTATCTTGTTAAAGGAATTGATCATGCACTTAGTCTCAGATTAACTCCCTCAAAAGACATTATTCTGCTCATTAATTCTCACATCTTGATCGAGATGAAGGTGAAAGAAGGTAAAAAGAAATCAGATGATTTTATTCTTAGTGCTTTCCCCAATCACTTCGTTGTACTCGCTTCAGATATTGAGGAATATTTAGATGGGAGTTTGAAATTATCATTGTGGACTTGGGGAAGTGAGATGAAAGAAGCCACAATTGAAAAATCCGTTTTTGAGAAAAACTATTACGGTGCCATTATCGCTGAAGGTGCAAGGTTATAACTTTAAGAGAAATAGAAAAGTAGGACATTTATAGAAAATATCAAGTATAAATGTATTATCGATATAAGTTAATTCTATTGTTTTAGTGGGAGTTGTAAAGATGGGGTCAAGAATATTGTCCAATACGCCTATCTCATTGCAGATTGAAGGTCATGGTTTTGTCAAATATGGGGAACGATCGCATGGAATCAACTTAGTATGGTCAGAAAAACCAATTTATCAGTGGAAACTTATAAAGAAAAAAGACACCAGTCACGTTGAACCCGAGATTAAATCTGGAGATACAGTTGCTCTGTATAATATGAAGCAGTCTGATTATGTTGTATATGCAGAACGTAGTACGGGAATTAATCTCCGATGGCTTCGAGACCAATCATCTATTCCTCAAGATGATCCATATAACTGGACTATATTTATTGATCAAAATACCGGTCGAATTAAGCTTAAAAATCGGTCGAATAATAAATTCCTTGTTTATTCTGATCGCTCTTGGGGCATTAGCCTAGGCTGGAATGAAAATTCTGATTACAACGTTTCTGTTAAACAGGCGGATACTACCTTAATAGCCAAAACAATTTTGCCTAATACGCCTATCTCATTGCAGATTGTAGACCATGGTTTTGTCAAATATGGGGACCGGGCTAATGGAATCGATCTAGTATGGTCAGAAAAACCAATTTATCAGTGGAAACTTATAAGGAAAAAAGACACCAGTCACGTTGAACCCGAGATTAAATCTGGAGATAAGGTTGCTCTATATAATTTGAAGGAGCATGATTATGTTGTACATGCAAAACGTGGTAGGGGAATTAATCTTCGATGGCTTCGAGATCAGTCATCTATTCCTCAGAATGACCCATATAACTGGACTATATTTATTGATCAAAATACCGGTAGAATTAAGCTGAAAAATCGTTCGAATAATAAATTCCTTGTTTATTCTGATCGCTCTTCGGTATTGGATAGTGGTATTAACCTGGGCTGGAATGAAAATTCTGATTACAATCTTTCTGTTAAACAGGCAGATGCTACCCTAATAGTCAAAACAATTGTTTGTCATGTAACTGAAGATTGGTGTGAGGCGGATGAAATATACATAAAAATTAATGGTGATACTGTCTGGGGACCACATGATTTGAATACCGGTGAAACTTATCATCTGTACAAGCAGATTCCAGTAAAGATTGGTGAAAAAGTTGAAATTAGTGTTAACGATGAAGATGTGAATTTTCTTTGGCTTTTTGATAAAGATGATAATCTTGGAAAACAAATAAAGTATGTAACTATTGGTGAAGGACTTGCTACATTTTCTAAAGATGAGGCATATTATTCATTTTATTATTCTGTTGAATACAAAAATGCACCTGCAAAGTTAAGTATTGTTGAACCGAGTTTAGGACATCCTCATATTTTAAAACCAAGCGATCTCAATTCATTTTGGATTACCATTGCAACAAAAAGTGTTTTAGGCGATGTGCAAAAAGCTTTCAATGAGATTCAAGATAAAATTTTTATTGAGGATATTGAGACAAGAAGAAAATGGCCATGTATAGTTGATTTGCTATCACTATTTACAGCAAGAGATAATTACTTTAAATCAAAAGAAATGTATAATGAAAAAAGGAATGAAGTGTTTAATAAAAACCCAAGTCAGTTCCCATTCAGTAATACAGAATTTAAAGCTTGTTGTGGAATAATTGCTGACTTTAAAGTAAAACTTAAACTTCAACCTAAACACATAAATGAATTAGTTGAGTCTGAAGGATTACAAAGAATGTTCAATCTGCATTTAGGAAATTATACAGCTTTTCATTGTGTCTATATTTCTCAAAAATTACCTGATGAGCACGATATAAAATTTATTCATGCCACTGACAGTCATATTACAGATTTCTACGATACGATTGGTGATGATATTTTAGATCATCCTCAACTTACAGATGTGGAAAAACATTTGATGCTAAGTAATTTTCGTAATCCAAACGATCATTTGCGTGCTATAATAAGCTATGCCAACTCTAACAATATAGATTTTCTAGTTATTACTGGAGATTTAATAGACTGGCAATCAGATATGTTATTTGATATAGCTCCTCCAAATCAATCAAATTTTAGAAAGTTCCACTCAATAATCACAGGATCTGACAATCTTGGGGAACCACTTCGGTGCCCATTATTTGTCGTCCCTGGTAATCATGATTTTTTATGTTTTGCACCACCATTGAGATATACTGTAGACTCTCCTGTAGGCGATGAGGATTTGGAAGACAATGAAAAAGCTACAGGACTAAATACCAAACTAGGATCTAAAAAATATATTGATTTACTTGAAAAACATAAGCCTTTAAAAGAGAAGTACATGAGGAGGACCCATGGCCTATATGTTGCTTATAGATTCTTACAACCCACTTTTCCACAATTTTCTCAATATTTAACTGAATTGTCATATGAACCTAGTTTTTCAGTTGACATTGGTAAACACCACTTAGTTTTACTAAATACGGGACAAGATGTTCTACTTCCAGGATTGAATATTAAAGGTATTTTTGATTATATAGTTGAAACTGATGCTGTTGAACACGGTACACATAACGCAGGATTTAGCCGTGAGGATATACTACTGGTTGATGAAGCTAAAAAGAATTCAAAAAAAGGTGGATTAATTTGTGTTTTCACTCATGCGCCGCTAATCAATCCTGAAAAACATCAAAAAATACCAAAAGAAATTACTGAGTTTTATCACGAATCATTTGATCAAATACCTAATAAAGTTACTTTATGGCTAATGAAACTTGCCAATTGGTATCCTGCCGGAATGGTGGGTGGACTTCCAGCAGCGGTAATTGCGGAATCAGCAGGTTTCTCTGCATCGTTGAAATCAGCAGGTTTCCCTCAAGCTAGTACCAGGTACTTCTTTAGAGGAAAAAAACGCAGTGGTTTGCTTGACTTTGCCTGTGCAGATAAAAATTATAGAACCTTTTTGTTTAGTTTACTCAAAAAGGAATCTGGTCAGTCAGTTGCTGCTTTGTTTTCTGGACATACTCATAAAATTCATGAATTCAGAATTTCGCAAAATCAAACCCACGATGAATTCTGCATATTTACGGAAAATTATTCTGGAAGTGAGAGTTGGACTGAACTAAGTGAAGGATATCCCGAATATCAGTTGCCTGCTAAGAACAACTTGGTTGGATGGTTGAATGAAAAAGCTCCTTTGTTGTTAACTTCTGGTGCCCTTAAAGGGCAAAAATACCCACAATTTAGGGAAGTGAACATTGAAGGTGATGAATATGGATCGGGAATTTCCTCAATGGAAATGAAGCAAATTTCACGTTATTCACACTATATCCCAGCTCCACAACAACTAAAACCAAGCGATGGCACATTTTTCTATGATAATCAACGAAAAATCAAGTTTAGTTGGAAACATGACTTAAATGCTAGCAAATATAAAATTGAAATTCAATATAATGATGAGACTGGATGGCATCCTTGCATCTTTACAAACACCACTGTTGAAACCATTGTTGAAAATTCATTTACATGTGATTTTATCAAATCACGAGTTGGAAGATGGCGTGTCTGGGTAGTAGATAAATATGGACAGGAAGGCATAAAATCAGGTTGGTCAAGATTTGTAATCCAGAGACTCATTTCACTTTAAAAGGGGATGACAAAAATGAGTATTTTTATATAATGGAACTTGTAGCTCCGTCAAAGTCCCTATGAGCTCGTTTAATTTATAGGTATAACTTTGCTAAAAATATGGTGCCCCAAATTGTCATGTACCCACAAAACAAAAGGAGCACTTCTTTTTAACTAAATTTATAGTTGAAAACTTAATGATAGGCCTGCTTTCGGCACCTAAAGTTTAATTTTTTCATTTATATATAACTTCAATGAAA
>JAENZL010000022.1:0-13014 GCA_016841265.1 Methanobacteriota archaeon
GCGGAGAAGGTGCAGACCTTGGAAATCTGGGGAACGCATACAGTCATCTGGGCGAGCCCAGAAAAGCAATTGAATATCACGAACAGGCGCTGAAAATTGCTAAAGAAATCGGCGACAGGCGCGGAGAAGGAAATCGCCTTGGAAATCTGGGGAACGCATACAGTCAGCTGGGCGAGCCCAGAAAAGCAATCGAGTTTTTGAGCCAATCCCTGGCGATAGGAAAGGCAATTGAAGATCCGAGGATAACTGGTTTTTGCGAGCAGAAACTGAAGGAACTTGAAGGGTCTGAAGGCTGATTTTTAATCTTCTCTTTTTTAATTTCACGGAAAAAGCCGTTTGCTTCGCAAACGGGGGCTGATGACGGGGAAAAGGGCAGGTGGGGAACCCGGAAATCAGATAAGCAGACAAAAAAAGGTCACTAATTAAATCAGGGTTTTCAGGGAAAAAGGGGGTTCCGGCTTTAGATCATTTTAATGTTCCCCCGGGACTCAAACTTCAAACCATAAGCCAGATCAATGGACATTTCTATAAAAAGCCAGAGGTAGAATCAAAACCCCAAAACCAATAAGCTATTAAGTAAACAACCCCAAACTTTACCTGCAATTTTTACCGGATTTAAAATTCTTAACAATCATATTTTTGCTCAGCTTTTAAAGGTGGAACTATGCCTCATATAATGGAATTACTGGGAAAAACAAGAGTCGTCGTAAAAGACGGGAAAGTCGTGGAAGTCGGAGAGCCTGAAGTCGATTGGTGCCCCCTTTTTGCCAAAATGCGCGGGATTCAGAAGATCACCGGCGAGGAAGCTAAGAAGAACATGGAGTTCCGGATTAAGGATTTCGGGATGTTTACCGACAAGCGCAAGCTGGAACTCGAGGACTTTGTAGGGTTCGGAGCCTCCGAAGTTATGATGACCGGTCTTAGCAGGGGCTTGCTTGACACAACAGTAACCGCCTGTGACGGCGCAGGAACCGTCATTTCCAACAACCCTACCCTTGTCCAGGGCATGGGCGGCAGGATGTCCGGGCTTGTCGAAACCGAGCCAATCGACGGCATAATCAACGGTATCCAGGAACGCGGCGGAATCGTGCTCGACCCTTCTACTGCCGTAATGGACCCGGTTGCAGGAGTTAAAAAAGCCGCAGAACTTGGTTACAAGAAGATCGCAGTAACAGCTGCCTTTGGCGATACCGCTAAAAAATGCAGGGAACTCGAAGCCGAACTGGGGCTTGATTTGATAGTAATTGGAGTCCATGTTACAGGCTTAAGCAGGGAAGGAGCCCTGACTCTGGTAGATAATTCAGATATCGTAACCAGCTGCGCCTCAAAGCCCGTCAGGGACCTCGTAAAGCCCCTTGCTCAGGTCGGGACTGCTGTTCCGCTTTTTGCACTGACCCAGAAGGGAAAGGAACTTGTGATCGAAAGGGCAAAAGATATCAAAAGCCCACTTCTGATCAACACCATGGCCCTGCCTGTACTGCCGGAGCATAAGCAACCGAAGGACTTGATTTAAGGCGGCGACAAGGCCGTCGTTACTTTTTTTCCTTAATTTTTCCTTAATTTTTCCTTAATTTTTCCTTAATTTTTCCTTAATTTTTCCTTAATTTTTCCTTTTCTTATCGATTCCCAGTTACCTTTACCTTTTCTTCACATTCCCACTTCATTTTGTCAACAAAAAACTATTTTCGATATCAAGCGGCTAATCAGGAAAACCCTGAAAAGGTATTGGGATGACTTTAACAGTCTTTGTAGTGCACTGAAATAGACTAACTACATTTCAATGACGATTAAGTATATATTAATAACCAACCAATGGGAGATTGTGGTATGATTTCTCCGGAGAAAATCAAGCTGCAAAGAAGCAAACAGACCAGAAACTGAAAAAAAGTCAAAACCAGAGGAAAAAGAAATGGCTGTAAAAGATGAAATTCACGGACAGATCGTTGCAGGTCTTAAGGATGCAAAGTTTCCCATAAACACACCCGGAGAATTGCTCGCTGCTTTCCCTGCGGGAGCAGACACCACATGTAAAGCCGGGGATATTGAAGTTACTGCGGGAGAAGCAGGTAAATTACTCACTGAAGCGGATTTCCCATTCAAAGATGCAAAACAGGTTGCAGACACAATAGTCGGAAGGGCGGGGCTTTAAGTCCTGCCTTCTCGTCTCAATTTTTAACTGTCTACTCCTTATTGTCCACTCCTTATTGTCCACTCTTTATTGTCCATTCCTTATTGTCCACTCCTCATTGTCCACTCCTTATTGTCCACTCTTTATTGTTCATGACTCATCACCTGGAGCCTATCGGCATACCAACGGTCTCAAACTGTTTAAAGCAACAGTATGGAGCAAAAACAAATTTGAAACCAGGGAATAAATTTGAAACCTGGTGAAAAAAGTTGAAAATAGGTAGGGAAAACAAATTTGAAAATAGATCGGAAAAATAAGTTAAACAGTTTAAAGGGAAGAAGCTAAGAATAGTTACTGCCAGGACATTTTATCAAGCATCTTGGTTAAGTTGCTTGCCTCATCAAAGGATAATTCAGGCCAGCTCTTCCCGCATTCATTGCAATACTGACTGATTTTTTTATGTCTATCCATATATCTGAGAGACTTTATTACTAAATTTTTTTGCCTAACGGTCATTGAAGAATCCATCAGTTCCATAAAACACTCCTTGAATAATATATTCATTTTTCAGTAGTCTGCAGTCGATCAAAAAACAGAAAGAACTAAAAACCTTATACTCTTTGCTTGTTATATATATGGGCTTCATACTATATATATACATGTATTGCGAGAGCCTACATATTAGATAAAAATATCAATATATAGTCATAGATATATATAGTTTTAACAACTAAAACTTTATTCAGTACTTACAGGATGTGTCTGTTATGCCTCATATAATGGAATTATTGGGGAAAGCCAGGGTAGTCGTAAAAGATGGAAAAGTCGTGGAAGTCGGGCTTCCGGAAGTGGAATGGTGCCCCCTTTTTGACAAGCTGAGGGGAATCCGGAAAATCACTCCCGAAGAAGTCAGGAAAAACATCGAGTTCCGCATCAGCGACTTTGGGCTATTTACCGACAAACGCCAGCTCCTCGAACTTGACACCTACGTGGCTTTCGGAGCCTCCGAAGTAATGATGAGCGGGATCCGCAGAGGCTTCCTTGAAACAACCGTAACCGCCTGCGACGGCGCAGGAACCGTGATCTCCGGTAACCCTGCCCTTGTCCAGGGAATTGGAGGCAGGATGTCAGGCCTGATCGAAACCGAACCAATCGCTGAAACCATCAAAGGGATTCGGGAAAATGGAGGGGTCGTGTTTGATCCCTCAGGCGCAGCAATCGACCCGGCGGGCGGCGTAAGGAAAGCCGCCGAACTCGGCTACAAAAGGATCGCAGTAACCATTGCAGACGGCAAAACTGCAAAAAAACTGAGGGAAATAGAAGCCGAACTCGGGCTTGACCTGATCGTGATTGCCGTGCATGTGACAGGGGTCAGCCGGGAAGAAGCCAGGGAGCTTCTGGAAAACTCGGATATCGTAATAAGCTGCGCTTCCAAACATATCAGGGAGCTTGCAAAGCCGCTTGTCCAGGTGGCGGTTGCAATCCCGCTTTTCGCTCTCACGCAGAAAGGGAAGGAATTGGTGATTGAGAGGGCGAAGGATATTGAGAGGCCTATTTTGATTAATACGATGGAGCTGCCGGTTGTGCCGGGGGAGAAGCAGCCGAGGGGGTTGGTTTAAAAAGGATTTTTTGGAGCGTTTCATGTGTTGAAAGCATTTTAATTGCTAGAAGCTACTCTTAAAATGACTATGAATTGATCGTCTATTTCCCAAAAGTAAATTCACGTTTCTAGATATTTAGATAAAATATTATACACTTAGTCTGTTATAAGTATTGATTTTCATGAAAATATCTGATGAAGAAGTAGGCATAATCAAGCAAGAATATAATAAGTTTAAAAATACACCTAGTTGTGGGGAAAGACAAGAACAGCTTAAATTTGCTGATTTTGCTAGATCTATAATAATTGAATTGGTACAAAAAGATACTATTACCAATGAAAATCTTACAGCTTTGATTCAAATATTTGGACATGGATCCAGTCTTGAAAATGTTAAAAAATATATAATCTCATTGAATTTTGATGAATCCTGTTCTACCAACATACTCAATATATTTATCAAAATGGGCCAAACAGGATTTACTGGTATAGGCAAAGCTGCCATTAATGGATTAAATGATATACAACTTCCTGTTGTCCGGGAATTTCTACATGATGTAGCAGTATCAGATTCTGAAGAAGAAATTAGGGAAATAGTTTTTAATTTTGAAAGCAACGAGATTCCTCACGTTAAATTTGGTATTTATTCTCCCTGGTTGTATTATCTTCATCCAACAATATGTCCCATAGTAGCAGGGCCTGTTAAAGGTTATTTGAAAAAATTAGGTTGGGATGGTAAAAATTACCTCGATGCTTGGGACATGCTAAAACAAATAAATCAAACAATCAATGAAGTTAATTACGGCTTTTTTGATGAATTCATATGGGAAAACAGTACAAGTATTAATTATTGGCTATTTATAGTTCCCAAAAATTATGAAGATGGAAAACTATGGGTATATTGCAAAAAAGATTCAATTGCAGCAATGCAATACCAGAGAGGATCAGAACCCGATAACGCTGTTACTACAAATATGAAGCTAATAAAAAAAATGAAAGAAGATGACAAAGTAATAGTTTACATTAATGATAATACAATTGGCGGAATTGGAAGAATTTCAAAAGAATTCTATGAAGATACATCTCATGAAAATGGTTTCGATGGCAGGTTCGGACAAAGAATTGGTCTTGAATGGACATCAAATAACTTTGAAATCAATTTTAAACCTATAAAATATGATTTGGAGAAATTTCCCAAAGTTCTTAACATAAAAACAATTCATCAAATAAGTGATAGTGATTTCAATAAAATATTTGAGTATGTGGATTCTGGTTTGATACAAAGAAGCGAGGGGATCACTAAGAAATCTACACCTTCTTTAGAATCAATCCTACTTCTTAAGAAAAAACAAATTATTCTCTATGGCCCTCCAGGGACTGGAAAGACTTATCAAACCAAGCAACAATCGGTTATGACTATTTTTCAAGATTATCCTATGCTTTCTTCAAACCAAGAAGAAATAAACCAGGAATATGAAATACTAAAGCAAAAAAGTCAAATCGAGTTCATCACATTCCACCCTTCTTACAGTTATGAAGAATTTGTAGAAGGGATCACAATTGACGTTAAAGCTTCAGGAGAATCTACCGAAAGATTGGCATACAAATTAAAACAGGGAATTTTTAAACAAATGGTTATTCGAGCTATTGCAAGTGCACTCGATCCCACCCAAAAAGACGAAGAACTTAAAAATTTCTCTCTCAACACAATGATGGAAAAATATCGTGAGGAGATAAGCACTCTTACTTTTAATGTAACTCATCCAAGAGAAAAACTCGGAAAAGTCATAGAGTGGTGGGAAAACAAGCCAAGATTTGTTTTGATAATTGATGAAATAAATCGAGGAGATATATCTAAAATTTTCGGGGAACTAATTACCTTACTTGAAGCTGATAAACGCCTTGGAATGGAAAATGAATTAACAGCAAGGCTCCCTTATAGCCAGGAAGAATTTGCTGTGCCTCCAAACCTGTTTATAATAGGTACAATGAACACAGCCGACAAAAGTATTGCTTTGATAGATATTGCGTTGAGACGAAGGTTTGGGTTTATCGAGAAATCTCCGGATATGAATACAGTTGTTAAGGAACACCTCGAAAAGAACAAAGAGATTCTTGAAGGCAATAATGTTTTAGAAGGTCTTGAAAAATCTGTTGAAGCTTTAGAAAAGATAAACAAAGGAATATGCTATGACCATTCAGTAGGTAGAGATAGACAAATAGGTCACTCATTTTTATTCAAAGTTCAGACCCAAGAAGATCTCACTTTAGTCTGGAGAAACGAAATTCTCCCTCTTCTGGAAGAATATTATTACGGTCAATATTCTCGAATCAACCAATTACTGTTCAGAAAAGAAGAGGATACTAAATGGATAAATCAGATGTCTGGGATTTCAGATCTTTCAAACTATACGGAACTACTGGGTTTCTTAAATAGAGTGATTGCTAATGAATGATCCAACGGAAATTGGGGAATATAAAAGAAAACAAGTTCCAGAAATAACTGAAAATGATATCTCATACTTAGAAGCTAAATTTTTAAGAGAAAAGCCAAAATCTTTCAATTTATATTGGTCTGAAAATAGAGAAGATAAAACATTATTCCCAACTATTGAAAATACTTCATATGCAGGAATAATTCAACTCGAAAATGCCAGAGTCCATTTCTCCACAAAAGTAAAAACGAACCTATTTTACATGTTGAGTTTCCTGAAATCTGAAGATAACTTTGTTTTTGATCCACTAAAAGTAATTGAAATCGAAGAGGGGGCAAATTTCTTTGACATCCTGGGAAGGCTCTTTCTTAATGAGTTAGAAGTAATTGTCAATCAGGGAATTCTTAAAACCTATATAAGGAGAGAAGAGGACCTTAGATACCTAAAGGGGAAGTTACTTTTTAACCAACAAATAAGTCACAATCTTCTGCTTAAACCAAAATTTTGTTGTAAGTATTATGATTTGACCTATGATAATTTAGAAAATCAAATTGTCTTGAGAGCAACAAGTCTTTTAATAGGAATGATAAGATTCAATGAAAAATTGAGATTCTCTCTACTTAAATTAGAAAAGGATCTCAAAGAAGAAGTCTCTCTAAACTTTTGCATTTCTCAAAAAGATTGTGATTTTGTTTCTTACAACAGATTAAATCAACACTATAAGCCAATAATTGATTTTTCCAAATTAATATTTGAAGAATCTTTCATCAGGTCTGTAGATAAGGGAAAATCAAAGGGCTTCAATTTCATTGTCAACATGTGGCAAGTTTATGAAGACTTTGTCACCGAAATGATAAAAGAAGTGATTAATGAAGATTCTGATTTTTCAGAGACCTACCTGGTAGTTTCTCAATTACCATTCAATACACTTGTGAAGGAAAAAAAGATCATAACAAGACCAGACGTGATTATTAAAAATAAAAAAACAGGGAAATATCCATTAATAATCGATGCAAAGTATAAAAGGCATGAATCAAATGCTGATTTTTATCAATTGATTGCATACTCCTTAGCAATCCCAGAATCACAAGCATGTTGTCTGATCTATCCGGAATCAGAAAAGAATGACAGAGGAGAGTATACTGTTGTTAAAAATGTCTTAATAGAGAAACCTGAAACCGTCATGTTATATACTAGAACAGTATCACTTTTTGCGGAGGAAAATGAGGACTTTAAATCATTTATAAAAAGAGTAAAAGAAAAACAAATAAAACCACTGTTAGTTGACTTACTAACAACCGACAAAAAATGAAAATTCAGACTTGAATCTCCAGTTGTCGGATCAGATATCGCTTTGTATTTCAGGCCTATACTTCATTCTTTTCAATTCCGCATCTTTTAAATCATAGCGGCAGAAACGAAAAAGGCCTCGCTTCGCTCGGAAAATAACGACAAATACACCATTCCGGTCATTTAGTAGAAGCTCAAACCGCAATCGCTAAAACCACCGCCGGTAAGTTCAGCTATTCTCACCTCGCCTGCCTCCCAACAACGAAATTATATGATCAAATTTGAATAAATCGGCTCCGGGGGTTTCGGGCGGTTCTGGATAAAGGGTTAAAGCAGGAAAATTCCATTTTAGAAGAATTAAGGTTGCATCGGCTAAGCTCGAACGAGCGTCCAAAACAGCCAAAAAATAAAAAATAAGATTTGAAAACAAGAGATGTGAAGGGCATCGAGCCTGGTAGGTTAGATAGCAATATACAAATACATATGATTGTATAAGTAATTACAATCAAAATAAGTTGTATTTTTAGTTACAGGCAAATAAGCTTGTATTTACACTTGAAATTGACAAAATACAGGCAGATCTTTGAAAATACATATTTTTATGCCAGATTGGTAAAAAGAGAGCAAGGACGTTGTATTCAACATGGAGAAAAAATTCTTTGTTGTGCAGGGTGACGTAAAAGGTTCCCGAAAAATAAAAGATAGGGATGATTTCCAACGTAAACTGGAGTATGCATGCAAGTACATTAATGAAAATTTTAAAGACGAAATTTACGGAAATTTCAAAATAATAAAAGGTATAGATGAAATTGAAGGAGTCTTGAAAAAGATATCAAGCATTTACAAAATAATCACTGAAATCCAGAAATTAATTTCTCCGCAGAAGATACGTTTCACAATGGTATATGGGACTATTGATACTGCGGTGGATTCAAAAAACGTGGAAAAGATGGACGGGCCGGCTATCCATGAAGCGACAGACAGAATTATGAAGTTAAAGAAATCGAATTTTTTATTTGATATCGACGCAGGAAACACCATCATTGATTCGTTATTAAAAGGCCAGATAAACCTATTATTATTTTATAAATCCAGATGGACAGGGCGAGAAAGACAAATCGCAGAAAATTACACTGAGTGCCAAAAACAGGTTCTTGTCGCGGAAAAGTTGTCAATAACCCAGCAAGCTGTATCGAACTCCCTTAGAAAAATAAACTGGGAAGAAATCAATTTAATGGAAGGGGAACTAAATCATATATTAGAATTTTACAATGATATTTTATTGAATGAAGGAATGTTGAGCAAAGGGATATTCCATGAGCCTTGAAAATATTTCAAACTATATCTATGCATATTGGCAATTCATTCTGCTAATCTCAATATGTTACTTATTTTTGATTTTAACAAGCGGGGTAGTTCTTAAATTCATTTTGTCGCACGTTTCAACGAAAAGAGAAAGTGACGTTAAAAAAAATGTTATCCCGACGGATCCGACAATCAGAGATACTGGCTTCATCGTCGGCAAGTGCGAAAACTTGCTTATACCTACATTGATGCTCTTGAATGCTTACACAGCCTTAGCGATCATATTCACAGCAAAAACAATAGTAAGAGCTGAGGATATGAAAAGTGAAAACACTCTATATTTTTTAGCAGGAACGATGATTAACTTCACTTATTCAGTCTTTGTTGGACTCATTCTAAAAATAATTACATTCGTTTACTTTTAAGAACTAAATCAGAAACAACTATACACATCCAACTTTAAAAGTTCTAACTTTTTATCCGAAATTGGAATCTATAGCTGAGATAAATCCAAATAACAAATCTGGATGGGTATACATTACTCACAAAAAATCAATCAACACCTCCTCTAACTTTTCAAGTAGCTCTGGATCAAAGGGTAGAGGTAACTGTATTCTATTTATTCAAGATAATTCAGGTTGCCTCGGCCAGGTACACACAAGCGCCCCAAAACTGCCAAAAAATAAAAAACAAGATGTGAAATTCTTTATGCTTTGTCCGCTTGAGCGCAGCGAAACGGACTTCGTGCTCCCGAAGCGAAACTCGGGAAGCGAAACTCGGGAAGCGAAACTCGGGTAATAAAAAATAATATTTAAAAGTTGAAAGTTGTCATTAGCCGGATCAGACATCACTATTTATTTCAAGCTAATTCTTCATTTTTTTTTAAATTCCATCTCTTTGAAACCGTAGCATCAGACGTGATAATTACGGGAGACTGTTTAAATCGGGCGCAGTGAAATCTAATAATTAAAAAATATAATATTCGAGTAATGTACCAGAACCATTATTAAAACTCATTCCCCCTATTATGACAGGGGAAAAGTGGGACTGAACTTTCACGGGAATCAGGATGAGGTATTAAATCGAGCCTTATAAGCTGCGAGACCTCATGGGGATCCAATACATCAACAGCATAATAATCAGAAAGAATAATCAGAAAGATAATTGGGGAAATTTCTGATTTTAGCCTGATAATTTTAGATGAAATGCGAAACTGAGTTTTAAGGGGGAAAACGGACCAGGGGCTCCAAAATCCCGACTTTTCCACCACCAGAGATAGGAACACATCAGTGAAATGAAATTAGGAGGTTGAAAGTTGAAAAAAGCACTGACAATCGGTATGACAACTTGTGTGATACTTATCCTTATCGGGTCGGTGGTTGTGCTTGCTCCGGAATCGGAAACAGGATTCGAAAACGTAACGGATACAGGATTCGAAAACGTGACAGAGACAGGGTCTGAAAACATAACGGAAACTGGGTCTGAAAACGTAACGGAAGGAGGATAGGATTCCTAGCCAATAGAGACAGGATCTGAAAATTTAACCGAAGAGGAATATGATCCTGAAATAAATCCTGAAGATTTTGTCGAAGAAATTGACAATCCTTACTTCCCGCTGATCCCGGGTACGACTTTCGTTTATGAAGGAGAAAGTGAGGAGGAAGACACGACAATTCTGGATAAGGTTTTTGTTACCAACGAAACTAAAGTAATCCTGGGAGTTACCACCACAGTTGTCCAGGATACTGAATACGAAGACGGGGAGCTGATTGAGGAAACCTTTGACTGGTATGCCCAGGACGAAGCCGGAAACGTCTGGTACTTTGGGGAAGACTCCATCAAATATGAGGATGGAGAGCCTGCCAGTACCGAAGGTTCCTGGGAAGCCGGAGTAAACGGCTCAAAGCCAGGAATCATAATGTCGGGAGACCCCAAAGTCGGGGACGTTTACTACCAGGAATTCTCCCCGGGTGAAGCTGAAGACCAGGCAGAAGTGCTCTCATTGAACGAAAAGGTCACAGTTGCCTACGGTTCCTTTGAAAACTGCCTGAAGACAGGGGAATGGAACCCCCTCGAACCCGGCGAAGAGGAAAACAAATACTATGCTCCAGGTGTCGGCCTGCTCCTTGAAGAAGAAGTGGAAGGAGGAGATGAGAAACTGGAACTTGTGGAAATTACTACTGAATAAAAGGGGAGGATAAAATCGGTTCCTCCTCATTTATTTTTTGCAAGTTACGGTTTACAATCTGCCTAATTCAGGGATCTTTTCCGAACAGGAGTTTTATTTTAAAATCCAGAGCAGATTCTTCAAAATTATTGTATTGAAATTCTTTTCACCTACCAAGTTACAGAAAGATCAAGGTGAAGAGTAATACCTGGGGAAGACTGCTTTAATCCTGATAATTTAAAAAATATAATATTCGAGTAATGTACCAGAAACATTATTAGAAGCCATTTCCCCTATTATGAAGGGGAAAAGTGGGACCGAACTTTCAGGGGACTCAGGATGAGGTATTAAATCTAGCCTTATAAGCTGCAAGACCTCATGGGGATTCAATACATTAACAGCATAATAATTAGAAAAATAATTGGGGAAATTTCTGATTTTAGCCTGATAATTTTAGATGAAATGCGAAACTGAGTTTTAAGGGGGAAAACGGACCAGGGGCTCCAAAATCCCGACTTTTCCACCACCAGAGATAGGAACACATCAGTGAAATGAAATTAGGAGGTTGAAAGTTGAAAAAAGCACTGACAATCGGTATGACAACTTGTGTGATACTTATCCTTATCGGGTCGGTGGTTGTGCTTGCTCCGGAATCGGAAACAGGATTTGAAAACGTAACTGAAACGGGGTATGAAAACGTAACTGAAACGGGGTCTGAAAACGTAACTGAAACAGGGTCTGAAAACGTAACTGAAACAGGGTCTGAAAACGTAACTGAAGAGGAATATGATCCTGAAATAAACCCCGAAAACTTCACTGAAGTAATTGACAATCCTTACTTCCCGCTGATCCCTGGCACGACTTTCGTTTATGAAGGCGGAAGCGAGGAAGAAAACACGACCATTCGAAATGAGGTTTTTGTTACCAACGAAACAAAGGTGGTAATGGGAGTAAACGCCACCATTGTCCAGGACATTGAATACGAAGATGGGGAACTTGTCGAGAAGACCTTTGACTGGTACGCCCAGGACAGGGATGGAAACGTCTGGTACTTCGGGGAAAACTCCACCAAATATGAGGGTGAGGAGCCTGTCAGTACCGAAGGTTCCTGGGAAGCCGGAGTAAACGGCTCAAAGCCTGGAATCATAATGAAAGGGGACCCCAAAATAGGGGACGTTTACTACCAGGAATTCTCACCAGGAGCAGCCGAAGACCAGGCTGAAGTGCTCTCCCTGAACGAAACGGTCAATATCAGCTACGGTTTCTTTGAAAACTGCCTGAAGACAGAGGAATGGAACCCCCTTGAGTCCGGAAGTGAAGAAAACAAATACTATGCTCCAGGTGTCGGCCTTCTCCTTGAAGAGGAAGTAGAAAACGGGGATGAGAGACTTGAGCTTGTGGAAGTCATTACTTACTACGGTGCGGAAATAAGCCCCGAGAACTTCAACGAAACAATTGACAATCCATATTTCCCGCTAATTCCGGGCACAACTTTCGTATATGAAGGCGAAAGCGGAGACGAAAACGAAACATTGAGAACCGAAGTATATGTTAGCAATGAAAGCAAAGTGGTAATGGGAGTAAACACAACCGTTATCAAAGAAACGGAATACGAAGACGGGGAACTGGACGAAGAGAGCCTTAAATGCTATGCCCAGGACAAGGATGGAAACGTCTGGTACTTTGGGGAAAACTCCACCGAATATGACGACGGGGGGGCCATAAGTTCCGAAGATTTCTGGGAGGCAGGAATAAACGGTTCAAAGCCAGGGATCATAATGAAAGGGACCCCGGCGCTGGGGGATGTCTACTACAAGGCATTTGCCCCGCTTGAAGGAATTGTGGATATAGCCGAAGTGCTCTCCCTGAACGAAAATGTCACCGTTCCCTACGGCTCTTTTGAAGATGTCCTTAAGACTAAAGATAAGGACCTGCTGGAGCCCGATGAAGAGGAAATCAAGTATTATGCTCCGAACGTTGGAATGATCCTTAAAATTGAAATGGAGGTAAAAGAAGAAGACGAAGTAGATGAAGAAGACGAAGTGGATGAAGAAGACGAAGTGGATGAAGAAGACGAAGTGGATGAAGA
>JAENZL010000022.1:13024-14924 GCA_016841265.1 Methanobacteriota archaeon
AAGACGAAGTGGATGAAGAAGACGAAGTGGATGAAGAAGACGAAGTGGATGAAGAAGACGAAGTGGATGAAGAGGAGGTGGATGAAGTAAAAATGAGCGAGCGCCTGGAACTCGTGGAAATTACTACTGAATAATCGGGGAAGGATACATGGAAATTACTGTTGAATAAATGAGCAGGATAAAACCAATTCCTTCTCATTTATTTTTAGTAATCTAATATTTTCAAGTTACTGTTTGCAATCTACCTTTTGCAATTTACTTTTACAACCCCGAGACAGCTTTGAGATATGGGACCGAACGGTAAATAATTCAGGTACCTTCCGAACAGGATGATTTATCCTGAAATCCGGAGCATTATTCCTCAATTATTTCATGTTGATATTCTTTTCACTTACCATGTTAACGAAAGATCAGGGTGAAGATGGAATTTGAGCCCGAACCAAGAAAAAAACTTTACGAATTGATAAGAGATTCCCCGGGGATTCATCTAAGGGAGCTCGAAAGGAGGCTGGATCTGGTAGTGGGCAGCTTGCAGTACCACCTTCACTATCTCGAAAAGAATAACCTGATTTCGTGTTTTAAAGATGAAGAATACGTCCGGTATTTCGTAAATAGAAGGATTCCCGAAAAACATGAGAGGGAAATTATCTATTTTTTAAGGAGGAAAGGCTGCAGACATATCCTGATAAACCTGCTCCAGAACCCCGGTACGAACAATAAGGAACTATCTACCGCAGTCGGGCTTTCTCCCTCCACTGTTTCATGGCACCTTAATAAGCTGGTGAAGTCCGGCATCATTGAAAAAGATAGAGTAGGGCGAATAAGTAGTCTTAAAATTGTAGATCCGGACCTTACGGCTGAGCTGCTTATATCCTACAAAGAGAGTTTTCTCGATAGTCTTCTTGATAATTTCATTGAAATGTGGAAGTTTGGAAACAGGAAAAAGTGAGCTTATTTGATGGTATGATCACTTAATGGTTTGACATAACATATAATATATAAAAAATAAAAATTGGAAAACGGAATCCGAATAAAATTCCTCCAGAACCGAGTTAGATCTCAGTTTCCAGAGGCTTATCCAGACTGATTTTCTTCAAGGTTAAATCCTGTTCACTCAGTAGTAATTTCCACAAGTTCCAGTCTTTCATCTCCTCCTTCCACTTTTTCTTCTAGGAGCAGACCGACACCCGAGGCGTAGTACTTGTTTTCTTCCTGGCCAGGTTCAAGCGGGTTCCATTCCCCTGTCATTAAGCAGTCTTCGAAAGAACCGTAAGCAACCGTGACCGACTCATTCAAAGAGACCACTTCAGCCTGGTCTTCGGCTTCTCCCGGGTAGAACTCCTGGTAGTAAGCATCCCCCACCTGAGGGTCTCCCGGCATTATTATCCCTGGCTGGGCCCTGTCCACTCCGGCTTCCCAGGAACCGGCGGTGCTCACGACTTCTCCGTCCTCATATTCGTTGGAGTCCTCCCCGAAGTACCAGACATTTCCATCCCTGTCCTGGGCGTACCAGTCAAAGGTCTCTTCTCCCAACTCATCGTCTTCATATTCCGATTCCCTGACAACGATGGTGGTTATTCCCATTACCACTCTGGTTTCATCGGTGACGTAAACCTCGGTTCTTAAAGAATCACCCTCATCGCTTTCCCCTTCATAAAAGAAAGTTGTGCCCGGAACCAGCGGAAAATAGAGGTTATCGATTTCTTCTACGAAGTCCTCAGGGTTTATGACAGGGCTGTATTCTCCTTCCACTCCCACTGCTTCTTCAGGGATTTCCTCTTCAACTTCTTCTTCTTTTACAATTATTTCATCTTCCCCTTCTTCAGGGACCTCTTCATCTACTACTTCCTCTTCATCTACTACTTCCTCTTCATCTACTACTTCCTCTTCATCTACTACT
>JAENZL010000022.1:14934-23856 GCA_016841265.1 Methanobacteriota archaeon
TTCCTCTTCATCTACTACTTCCTCTTCATCTACTACTTCCTCTTCATCTACTACTTCCTCTTCATCTACTACTACTTCCTCTTCTTCTACAACTATTTCTTCTTCAGGAACTTCTTCCTCAACCCCTTCTTCCGGACTTTCTTCAGCACAGCCGGAGACGAATAACATTGCTGCAATGAGTACTGCAGCCACAAGAATACCAAACCTCTTCATAGCCTTCCCCCAATTATTTAAGATAAGAATGGGTGCACACATATGTACACATATGGGATAATATACAACGGTAGACTTACTTCCCCGATAAATACGCTCCCCAATTATGTGTTGCAAATTATTGTATATAAAGATATTAATTTCAGATACATTTAATTAAACTGATAACGGGAGTCGGAATGGGGGTTAAAAGGCTTTTTTGAGCTCTTCGATCTTCAAAAGAGTTCAGGTTGCTTTAGCAAGGTTCACGTCGGCGGCTGTCCGAAGCCATCTGAGACCTTCCGAGATCGCAAAAAATGAAAAATAAAAAGTAAAATAAAAAGCAGAAGATGAGATTGAAATTCACCCGGACTTCGGATTCTTAAGTTTCAGATCCCTTCAACCACCCCTCCGTTGGTAAAGATCATCATGCTGTCTTCGCCCCCGGAATAAAGGACAAGCTGGCCGTTTTCCATTTCCACTGAATTTACGTCGGAGAGCAGCGTAACATATTGATCATACAATGATAAGGGTCCGCATTCGGCAAGCGTCATCGGACCTGCCCCCAGTGTGAGGGAGTTTCCTTCAAGCGAGTAGCTTCCTCCACCGCGGTTGCAGTCGGCTTTGATGGAATACGTACCATGCCTGGAAAAGACAATAGTGTAGTCCTCAGGATTAGACACTTCTGTTTTGCCCGCAAGGCCTGGTTCCTGAAGCTCGATCCACTGCCACTCGATGTTACTAATTTCCTCAGCCAGAGTAGCTTCAGCCCCTTCCTGTTCAGACTCTTCCTGTTCTGCCTCATCCATTCCAGGCTCTTCCATTTCGGCTTCTTCTTGCTCGACCTCTTCTTCCTCAACCAGTGCCTGATCAGCATCTTCCGGTGTAGTTTCGGCAGGCTCTGCCCCGGTAGCTTCTTCAGGTTCGGCAGGAGTTTCCTGTTCTGCACAGCCGAGTGAAAAGGCAGCCGCAGTCATAAGCCCGATAGTAAGAAGTAATACAAGACCTACGGATTTATTTTTGAGTTTCATAACAATACCCCCCATTTAGATAATATTATGAAACTCGTTATCTTAATTATTCTTTTGATTGGGCAAAATTTTGATTTACTGTTGCCAGCATCGTTTCTAAGAATCTGAATTAATCTTTTGATTCTTCGCGTTCCGGTTCAACCTTTCCCACTTTTTCCAACCTGTGAGCGACGATCTGCTTTCCAACTACAGTGGCAAAACCAGAGAGGATCCCCAGCCCCACAAAAATGTAGACCATTGTAAAAGCTTTTCCCAAATCCGTTTGAGGGGAAAAGTCCCCATATCCTACAGTCGTCAGGGTTATTACCGAAAAATAAGATGAATCGAGCCAGCTCCAGCCCTCGACGTTGTGGTAAAATAAAGTGCCCGTAATAAGAATCAGCAATACAATGTATATAAGGGTCTGGAACTCCTCATTTTTAAGCTGGTCTCTTAAGGTCTTGAAAAACACTATCAAAGTGGCTAAAATATATAGCGCTACTTTTATCCCCCCTTTAAACATATATTAATAAAAGGTTAAAAATATATCTGCAATGACAGCTTACCCGAAAATGCTGATGAGCAAAAGGGCGGAAGAAGATCGATAACCCCTTCTTTTTTTTGATCCACTTAAGCCGGGCAAAAAGAAAAGCTAACGTATCAATTTAATCGCAATAACAGAAGGAAAAACTGCAGACATCACTGCTATCCATTAAACGCTGTCAGGACCTGCCTCTCAGATTTCATCTTTACACTTAGTATTTTCAGGTTGTCCAGAGGAATTGGAGTTATCTCTGCTCTCTTCTCTGTTCCCTCTTCTCGACGCGTTCCATTCTTCTGTTTACGATATGGCCCCCGATAACATTAACAAACCCGAACAGAATTCCCAACCCTACAAAGATGTAGATAATCGTGAAAATTTTTCCCGCATCAGTTTGCGGAGAAAAGTCTCCGTAACCCACAGTCGTCAGTGTGATGACTGAAAAATACAAAGAATCAAGCCAGCTCCAGCCCTCGACGTTGTGGTATACAAAAGTCCCGAGGAGAAGGACCATAACCACGGAAAATAAGAGGGCACGAGTTTCCGGTTTTTTAAGCAGGTCGTTTAATGATCTCAGAAACATCACCAGGGTGATTAAAACAGAAAGCATGGTTTCTTTCTCCTTAGCTTTGAAGTCAGGTACAAATTCTCACAAAGTATGGTTCCCCTCAAGTATAGTTCCCCTCAGTTATGGTTCCCCATAAGTATGGTTTCCCGCCGAGCATAAGTTCTTACCAAGTATATATCTCACCATGTATAATGCTCATCAAGTACAAAACCTCCTGATCACTGACAATGTACCTCAGGCAAGATCACGGTACTCCTCAAAACTGCGGGTTTTCCACCCCATCCCATTTTCTAAAACTTTTTCCGAGAAGGTAAACGGCTACAGGCACAAGCGCAAGGTCCGCAAACAAATAGTAGGGGCTCAGGATCGACAAAACGATGTTGAGGATCAGGACCGGGACTATTGAGAGGGCATAAAGGGCAAAGGTCTTTCCATTGTAAAGGTTCACTGAAGGGTAAAGCCCCGTCAGGTAGACGAGTACAGTGACCATGTAGAAAGATATGGAGAGAAAGACCAGCAGAGAGGGGACAAGGGTGTAAGGCTCCGTCCTTAAGCCGAGGCCGAAGAGGAAAACGAGAGGGACGATATTCAGGAAAGCGTAGCTGTCAAGTTTGCTTTTTATCACGTCCGAGACTTTCAGGGGTAGGAAGGCATAGGACGCAAACAGGTCGAATTCCGTAAGCCAGTTATACATCGAGGAAGAAAGCACTCCCAGGACCAGAGAAAAGAGGAGCAGGGAATCGAGAGCTGGAATTACGTTTCCAAGGGCAGAGAGCAGCACCCAAACCAGTGTAACAGGAAGCAGGAAGGAGAAGATAATTTTCCCAAGCCCTCCTTCACTTCTTTTCAGGTCAAGGAAGTCTTTTGCAACAAAAGCCGCGTAGCGGTAGGAACCAAAACGGGTGGAAAGCCCGGAAAAGGAGTTGGAAAAATCCTTCTGCACCTGGGGATAGTCCACTTTCAGGAAGATGAGGGAAAGGGCAGAAGGAACAAGTATCAGGAAAGCCGAGACCAGAAGCTGCCGGGTTTCGGAAGGGGCCAGGTAAAAGGAAAGCCCGGGAAGGGCGTACAGGACTTCCCCATTGAAATTTCCGGAGGCAAAAAGCAGGGCAGGAAATGCCAGCAGTAGGCCTGCAAGCACGGCTTTTCCCGAATGGGCATAGACCGTGGAAAGGAAAAACACAACCGAAAGTCCGATCATAAAGGAAAGGGAAAGCGTGAGAGTGAGAAGCGGGATTTTGAAACTTCCGGCAGCCGAAGGAAGTACTAATAGGGGAAGCACGAATTTTACCGCCAGGGCAAAACCTGCAACGAAAGGCAGGACGTAGAGTATAAAGTAGTACACAACATCTTTTACCAGGAAGTTCAGGAAAATGACCCTTTCGGAAACCGGAAGCGTCCTTGAAGAATAAGCAATCAGGCTTGCCTGCCCGAAGCGCCGGTTCATGAACTCCCTGCCCATGAGCCCGAAAGCCCCTACCATGCCGCCCACCAGCAGGAAGAAGTAGTGCATTCCGAGAGCAATCCCGGCATCACTAACGATTTCCCTGAAGACCGGGAGCACCAGGCTCACAAAGAAAGTAAAGAGGAAGATGAAGACCGGGAAGAGGGCAAAGCCGCTGTGTCCGAAGAGGCTGGAGTGCATCCGCCATTCTTCTTTCATCATGCTTTTGAAAATGTCAAACATAGGCGATCATTCCTGTGTTTTCAACTTAATAAGCACATTCCAAATTCTGTACGCAAATCCCAAATTCTGTAAGCACATTCCAAATTCTGTACGCAAATCCCAAAATTATGCAGACATCTTAGATAACTGTTTTTCCCGTGCCTGCATTTCAAGCTGTTCCCTTTGTTCTCTGCACTCACAACCCTGGCCCACCAGTTCAAGGAAGAACTCTTCAAGGTTCCTATCTTCTAGCTCCGGGCCGTCCATGCGCCCACTGTGGACGAGTTTACCCTTATAGATAATCCCGATGCTGCTGCAGATCTCTTTTGCGATTTCCAGGATATGGGTGGAGATAAAAATCGTACCTCCATTTTTCACGTAGCCCCGGAGGAAATCCTTTACTTTCCGCTGCATAACCGGGTCCAGGTTAATCAGGGGCTCGTCGATGATTGCAAGTTTTGGCTCGTGCAGGAAAGCCTGGGCAAACATCAGCTTCTGGCGGGTACCCCGGGAGAGGTCTTTGCAGAGCACGTTTTTCTGGTCTCCGAAATCGAAAAACTCGAACCACTGCTCGCAGGCTTTCTCATACCCTTCAAGTTTCCGGATTTTTGCAACAAAATGCAGGTACTCTTCCGCGGTCAGGAAACTGGGTGGGGTTTCCTGCTCCGGGATTACCCCGACAAGCTCCCGGACCCTGAGAGGAGCTTCCAGAACATCCACCCCGTGTACCCTCAAAGAGCCGGAATCCGGTTTTATCTGGCCCGTGAGCATTTTTATCATGGTGGTTTTCCCGGAGCCGTTCGGGCCAAGGAGCCCGAAAAGTTCCCCTTTTTTGACGGAGAGGTCCACGCTGTCCACTGCATTTATTTTTCCATAAGATTTTGAGAGACCTTTTACCTCAATCATAATTCCTGGCTCCTGCAAGTCTTGCTAGCCTTTATTCGTATCGGGGTAAACCCTGCAAACCATTATTCCGCAAACCGTTATTCTGCAAACCGTTATTCTGCAAACCGTTATTCCGCAAATCGTTATTCTGTAAACCGTTATTCTGTAAACCGTTATTCTGTAAACCGTTATTCTTCGTCAGGATAAATTTTAATCAGTGCTTTGTAAGACTCGGTAATTATTATTTTGTATATGATGAAAATCGGGATTGCAAATATCATCCCCAGGGGTCCGAGTAGCTTGGAGGCGGACAGGGTCAGGACCACACTCAGGAGGGGGTTGATGTTTACCTTTTCGGAGATCATGAAGGGGATAAGGTAGAAGTTATCCACAAGCTGGGCAGCTAAAACCGTGCCTGCTGCCAGGATGGCTGTTTCCGGGCTGGTCAGGTAGCCCACAATTATGGGAGGAATTGCCCCTATTATCGGGCCGATGTAGGGGATGATGTTCAGGAAACCTGCCAGTACTCCCAGGAAAAACCAGCCGTCAACCCCCGCAAGATAAAAGCCTGTGCAGCAGATCAGGCTCACAACAGCGCTTTCAATCATCTTTGCGCTGAAGAAATCTTCAAGCTCCCTTCCCATGTCCTTTAAAGCCCTGTCGATAGTCCCGGCATGTTTCGGAGGGGCATATTCGCTAATGTAGCTGGCAAGCTTATTCCGGTGCTTGAAATACATTCTGAACATCAGGGGAATTATGAGGACTCCTGCAAAGAGATAATACGAAATTTTTGAGATAGTTCCCGTGAGTTCGGTAAAGATCGTATTCCCAACTGCCTGCAGGTCGCCGGGTTTGATAACTCCGGACTTCGTAAGCCTTGTAAATTCCGATTCACTCCCTAAAAGTGCGGAGGCCCCGCCTGTAAAGTCCTGCTGCACTTTTGCAGCTTCGGCAAGCAGGGCCGCTATTTCATCCATCTGGCTGCTGATAAGAACCACAACAGCAAACAGGGAAAGAAGAATCAGGGAAAAACCTATAGCCTTCCTGTTCAGGTTTGGGACCCGGTCCATTACTCTGTTGAAGCCGGAGAGTAATTTTTCACTGATCAGGAGCAGGATAGCCCCCAGAATAAGAACTATGAAAATGTCCTGAAAATAAAACAGGACCGAAAAAAAACCTGCAAAAAACACGGATATTGCAAACAGGAACCTCCATACATACCTGTTAGCGCTGAGTGTCATTTTCCCGCCCCTCTTTCATGATTCCATCTCTTTCTAATTTTTCATATACTCTGTATAAACTTCTAAATTATATATAAACGTATAGCCCGGTGAATAAAAAGCCTGTTTAATGCCGAATTACACAGGGTTTGTTTAATGCCGGATTATACAGGGTTTGTTTAATGCCGGATTATACAGGGTTTGTTTAATACCGGATTCTTTAGAATGAGCAACTGGGTGCTTTCATTAAAGTTCAGTTCAGATGCTTATCAGATGCTTATCGGATGCTTATCAGATACTTACAGGTTCAGGCTGGCTATTTTTCCTTAGAATCTTCGCAAAAATTTCCGGAGCCTTTCCCCGGTGAGTGTCCATCAGGATAATCAGGGGCGGGAAGATCACGAAGGTCACAAGCATTGCCAGGAGGACGTCAATAACCGTAACCAGCCCGAAACTGCTGACCATCGGGAACGGCGAGGCTATCAGGGCTGAAAACCCAAACACGGTTGTGGCTCCTGATGCTATCAGGGCTGTTCCGGTGGTAGACACTGCCTGGTAGATTGCGTCCACAGGGTCCATTCCGGCATTCTTTTCCTCAAAGTAACGTTCCATCATCAGAATCGAATACTCGGATCCTACCCCAAGGATCAGGGCGCCCATGACCGCAGTCATCGGGTTATATGCAATACCCATGCCCGCCATGACCAGGCCTGACCAGCCAATCACGATTATCATGGGGATAATGGGGGAGAGGGCCTTTACGAGGTCTCTGTAAACCACCAGAAGACCCATCAGTACCAGGAAAACCCCAAGCAAGGTCATCTGGCTCCGGCCATTTGTAAGCCCGTCAATCATATCAATGATAACCACGGAATTCCCCGTGATCGTAACAGTGACCCCGGGAGGCGGCTGCATCCATCCAATATCTTCCTTGACAATGTTTCGCAATTCCTCAATGCCCGTAATTTCAAGATCGGCCATTGCAGTCCCGATATCCAGGTCAATGTGGAGCAGCTGCCCGCCTTCTATATATGTTCCCTTCTGGCTTTCCGGGATTTTTTCGTATATTGCCTGAATTTCCTCTGAAGTTCCGGGAATTGTCCCGCCATTTCTTTCTTTTACCAGGTCCACTATACTTGTGGCGCTATAGATATGGGACCTACTTGCTACTTCATGCCGGGAAAATTCGTCCATCCACTCCAGCAGTTCGGGATCACTGTTATCCTCAACTTTCAGAATGACATTCAGATGGTCCCCGGACCCCGACATGATGCTCTGCATATGCTTGTAGTTGATCAGGGAAGGCATATCCTGGGGAATGAAGGTGTTTGTATCGGTCTGGATCGGAATAGAACGGTCGGCATACAGCCCCGCTGAACAGGTCAAAAGCGCGACTACGAGAATTACCGTGGAATATTTGAGGGTAAACCCGGTAAGTTTTTTCAGGGTTTTTTCAATAACTCCGGGTTCATGCCCTGCGGGTGTGGAACCGGATAAATCTTCCAACCCTTTCTCGGAGTCATTTTCACCTTTTCCGTTCCCCTTCTTCTTAAACATCCCAAACATGTTTTTCTGCGCTACCCAGTCAAAAGTGTAGAGGGTAACCAGCCCGAAAAAGAGCGAAGCCAGGTAACACATTATTACCCCGATGAGCAGGAGTTTTCCGAAATCCTGGATCATGGGAACGACAGAGGTGAACAGTGAGACAAAGCCAAGAGCCGTCATTGCCAGGGCAATCAGGACAGCGGGAGCGGTATGCTTGACCGTATAAACAAGGGCTTGCGCCGAATTTTTGCCTCCCCGGATTTCCTCTTCCATCCTGTTATGGAACTGGATGGCATAGTCAATCCCGATCCCTATCAGCACCGGGAATGCAGACATGGAAACCATTGTCATGGGCACCCCGGCATATCCCATGAACCCGAAAGTAAAGACTATCCCGAGCAGGACAACAGGGAGCGGAAGCAGGCCCCACCTGACATGCCTGAACACCAGGAAAAGGACAACTATCATCAAAAGACCGGCAATCCCGAGCAAAACACCCATACTCTTTCCCATTTCACTGTTAATGTCAAGCATGAGAGAAGGCCTGCCTGTGATAATCAGGTTATAGCCCGGAGGAAAATCGGCTTCTTTTGAGGCGATTTCCACATTATTGATAATGTCTTCCTGCTCCTGGTCCGTGCTGCTCCCCTCGATCCCGATAGCTATGAGCATATGGGTATCATCAAGCACAAGTGACTCGAAATATTCAGGATAGCTATCTATCATTTCCCAGACTTCCGGATTAGAATCGGGAACCCTGGACCTTCCGGTTTTTGCATAATTAATTTGCTTCATGATGGAAGCAGGGCTTGAGACCGTAGTAACCCCCGGGATATTCTCTACCTGCTGCTCCAGCCTATCGGCTGCCTTCATAAGGGCCACTGTTTCAACATCATTTCCTTCCACCATCACAATAACACTCTCCGTACTGAAGGTGTTCAGGAAAAGATGGTCGTAGTCCTTATACAGCTGCGAATCCTTTGACACCTGGGTCTCGGTCCCGGACGCCATTTCGATGTATTGTGCTCCCTGGAAAGAGAGCAGGACCAGCATAAACACAACCGCTAGTATGATTGCACGGTTGCTCTGGATAAAAATGCCCAGTTTTTCAAAAACGTTTTTTATATAGAATCCCCCTCTGGAGGCTTGTATTATTATTTAATTTCTTCAGGTTTTCGATTCAGTCAATTTTGATTCAGTCAACCTTGATTAAGTCAACCCTTGCGTCACTCAATTTTGATTCAGGTAATATTGATTCAGGTAATATTGATTCAGGTAATATTGATTCAGGTAAT
>JAENZL010000022.1:23866-59115 GCA_016841265.1 Methanobacteriota archaeon
TTCAGGTAATATTGATTCAGGTAATATTGATTCAGGTAATATTGATTCAGGTAATTTTGATTCAGGTAATTTTCGTATTATTAAAAAAGTTCAATAGCAACAGCTTTCCAGCACTGATTTTGCTGCAAAAAAGCCTCAAACAGATCAACCTGAACTTTGTCCGGAATTCCTTTTAACACCTGATTCCGATCTCTGAAGGTTTTCCGAAATTCGGGACTTCCTTCTCAAGGGTTAAGGCATTGAGGCCGTAGAAGGTTTCGTTTAAAGAGAGCATAAAATCAGCCCTGATCCTCGAAATCAACTTCTCGGGACGGAGACAAATAAAATGGGTCGGTTCCCCTTCAATAATCCGGACATATCCTTTTTCCGCCATGCCCCTGAGGACTTTGTAAACCTTGGGCCTGGGCACACCGCTTGCTTCATAAATTTCCCTTGCAGTTCCCTTTTTCAAACAGACAAGGGAGGCATAGATCTTTGCCTCGTTTTCCGTAAAGCCGAGTTTCTGCAGATTATTGATAAGTTTCAGGGTCATGTTTTTCCTCCGTGAAGGATACTAAACTAAAAACTAAAGTTCGACATCAATTATTTTTAAATTTTTTTTGATTATTTCTGTAGTTTTGCCATGTTTTCGGGGGTTACGGACTTCGGGTTTACTTTCCGCTTTCCGTTGCCAAATCGATTTTCCTCAGGACTCGTACCATTGTTTCAAGGCTCTTTTCAAAATCCCTGAAATCCTGCTGATCAGCTAAGCTCAGGAGCTCGACTGCCATCGCCTCTGAGATCTCATTCAGGAGTTCATAGCACCGTTCCCCTTTTTCCGTAAGGGAAATGAGGACTTTCCTGCGGTCTTCAGGATCGTTTTTTCTCAGGACAAAACCTTTTTCCTCCAGGGAATCCACCATCCGTGAAAGGCTGCTCCGGTCCATGCCGACGTATTTTCCGATGGTAGAGGGCATGATTTCTTTAGTCTGTCCTATTATCGTAAGAACGGCAGGCTGGTTTTTGCTAAGTTCCTTGATTTCGGCGTTTTCGGATGCGGCTATTTTTTGAAAAAAACGCTCTTCAAACAATTTACTGTGAAGTGTTCGGAATTCAAGATCCAGCAACCTAAATTTCTTAATGCATTCAGGGTCCATGTTTCCTCCGGGGGCCTGCGGGGCTGTGATGGCTGATATTTCAGCCGATAATAGTTATTAGATGATAATTCATCAGATGAAATTGCAATAGTTATTATAGTGATAGTCAATAAATTGATAGTCAATAATCATATTGATGAAAAATCAACTGATGATTAATCATCGTGATGATACAATACTATTTAAAATTATCCATTAATTCAGATTTGTCTGAGAATTTAGCATCTGCTCTGAAAATGCACCCTGTTCCAAAAAGAGAAAAAGACCCGATAGATGCCCGATTCTCAGGAATTTTTCGAGCAAGCTATCAGGATTAGGTTTCGAAATACCGAATCTGGATAAGTTCCTGGGTAAAGTTTAAGCCAGGTTCTGGTCATTTTCTGGCCATCACCTGAATTTTCAGTCTATGGATTTATCTGCCAGGATCTGTTTTGCCATTGCGACCCTCTGCTCAAGGTCAGGCCCTTCAAGGTCCTCTACAACAGATTCGAGGAGAGTGGGAATATCAAGGTGCTGGGGGCATTTCTCCATACATTCTCCGCACTGCACGCACTGAGAGGCAAATGCTGGCTCTCCTCCAAGGGCACCACCCAGCCTTCCTGCATACATGAACTTTGCCATGTCTTCATCTCCGAACATGTGCAGGTTGTTGTATATTTCGAAACAGGCGGGAATGTCAACTCCCTGCGGACAGGGCATACAGTACCTGCAGCCGGTACAGCCCGCTTTCATGAGTTCCCGGTACTTTTTCTCGGCCCTTCCGACCAGCTCAAGTTCGGTTTCACTCAGGGAATTCGGGTAGGCTTCTCCCGCCACTTTGAGGTTTTCCTCTACATGGGCTTCCTCATTCATGCCGGAAAGCACGACCGTAACCTCCGGGTGGTTCCAGACCCAGCGAAGGCCCCATTCCGCAGCAGTCCGCTTCACCGGAGCTTCATTCCAGATCTCTTCGATTGCAGGCGGGACCTTTCCTGCTAGGTTTCCTCCCCTGAGGGGTTCCATGATGATTACGCCAAGGCCCTTCGAGGCTGCATATTCCAGGCCTTCGGTCCCTGCCTGGTTCTTTTCGTCCAGGAAGTTGTACTGGATCTGGCAAAAGTCCCAGTCATAGCCGTCCACTATCCGCTTGAAATCTTCTCCCGAGCCATGGAAGGAAAAGCCTGCGTTGATAATCCTGCCGTCGGCTTTTGCTCTGTCAAGGAAATCAGCCACACCAAGTTTTTCGACGTTGTCCCAGAGTTCGCCAGCGAGGGAGTGGATGAGGTAATAGTCAATGTGGTCGGTGTTGAGCTTTTCAAGCTGGGCATTCAGGAATTTGTCCATTTCCTCCCGGCTTTCAACCAGCCAGGAGGGGAGTTTTGTTGCTAGTTTGACCTTTTCCCGGTAGCCGTCGGCAAGGGCACGGCCAAGGAAGGGCTCACTTGCACCCATGTGATAGGGCCAGGCCGTATCGACATAGTTTACACCGTGGTCGATTGCGTAGCGAACCTGGCTTTTTGCTCTTTCTTCATCGATCGTTCTGTCTTCTTTTACGGGAAGGCGCATGCATCCGAAGCCCAGTATCGAGAGTTCGTCCCCATTCTTTGGCATTTTTCTGTACAGCATTTTTCGTTCTCCTGAATTGTTTAATTGTTTAGCCGCATTGTGATTGATTAATCACTAACAGACCAGGCCAAAAATAAGTTTCCAGCCCGTCATCTCCAGATAATTGTTCAAATTTCAGATCGTGGAACCCTGCTCTGCTCATCTTTTTTAACATAGATGTTTTGCAAAGAATGATTCCAATTTGTCAAACGGAATCATATCAGTCCTGTCGTACAGATCAATATGTCTTGCTCCCGGAACAATGTAGAGTTCTTTGGGTTCAGCAGCTCTTTCATAGGCATCTTCACTGAAATACCTGGAGTGAGCATTTTCACCGATGATGAACAGAATTGGTCGTGGTGAAATGGTCTCAATATAGTTTAGCAAAGGGAAGTTCATGAATGACATGGTACTTGTAATAGTGAATGCGGCTCCTGCATTAGGATGATGTCCACGTTCCATTCCGTAGTATTCAAAAAATTCACTTGAAATTGGATCCAATCCTTCCGGTATAGAATCAGCTGGTTCACCCGGGAAACCCATAGGCAATTCTGGAGTGCCATTCTCGAAATCTTTCCAACGCTGCTCTCCCAGCTGAACCAGAGTTTCAGCACGCTGTTCGTCAGTCATTGAATCTTCCCAACCAAATCTATGGAATCTGCTCATGTCATACATGCTTGCAGTAGCAACTGCTTTGATACGTGGGTCAACCTGAGCTGCAGTAAGTGAAAATGCTCCACTTCCACAAATACCGATTGCTCCGATCCTGTTCCTGTCCACGAAGGGACGTGTTCCCAAAAAGTCTACTCCTGCGCTGAAATCTTCAACAAATATATCCGGAGATGAAGTATGTCCTGGTTCACCACCGCTTTCTCCATTGAAAGATTCATCGAATGCAATGGCAACAAATCCCCTTTCTGCCATATTCTGTGCGTAAATACCAGCACCTTGCTCTTTTACACCACCATAAGGTGTTCCTATGACAATTGCCAGGTACTTTCTAGACTTATCTATGTCCTTTGACAGGTACATGTCTGCTGCAACGGTAACTCCGTACCTGTTCTTATAGGATACTTTTTCTACAGTTACCTTTTCACTGAGTTCAAAGGTTTTTTCACTGGCTTTTCTTTTGTTTTCTATAATTCCTGACGTTTTTGTTCTCCCGAATATTAGAATTGTATCAATAGCATTACCAATGACTGACTGAACAGTCATTTATATATAGAATTTGTAGTATATATGAGTTGTGATTGACTAATCACTTGATGTTTGATGAAAAATATACCCTCTTTAAAATCAAGGGAGAAATTTCCGGCAAGAAAATTATGTACCAGTTTTATTACACATTTAGGATGTAAAATCAGCCACATAAGCCTGTTTTCCAACTGCATTGAATTTATTGATTTCCAGTGCTTATGTGAAATTTACTTTTTCCCTACAAATTGAAGAGGATTCTCCCTTGCTTTTTTCTGCTCCGTTTCAGGGTAGACCGTTTTTATCTTTTTTGTAGATCGGCTTTTTTTGTTTGTTCCTGTTAGATGATTTTTACTGGACATACCCCTTG
This sequence comes from Methanobacteriota archaeon, assembly GCA_016841265.1. Lineage (GTDB taxonomy): Archaea > Halobacteriota > Methanosarcinia > Methanosarcinales > Methanosarcinaceae > MTP4. The sequence goes on from JAENZL010000022.1 coordinate 28,151, forward strand.
ATTTATTGCCGTGACTATACCGATTCTTACTTTTCAAACTCCACGTATTCCAGGTAGCTTTCTCCCAGCAAGGTCGGAGAATAATGTATTGTCCCTTCCTTCTCTTCTTTTTCGATGTAAAGGGCTTCTTCGAGCATATTGAGATGGAAGTTTGCCATGGATTCTTTCAGATTGAAGTCCTCTTTTATTTCTTCAAGGGACCTTTTCCCGCTTCCCAGTGAGAGCAGGATGTTTCTTCTGACGTTGTTCTGGAGAGTTTTCAGACCGAATTTATGGAATTCGGTGGGGTTCCGCATAATTTTACCCTCAAGTCTCTTTTTTTCGAACCATTCTTCTATTTCCTTTTCAGATACTTCTTTCATATTTCATCACTATTCCCTGAGTATTGCTGCTCTTTTTGTTTGCCTTTTTTTTTAATTATTCCTGTAAACCTGCTTCATTTTTCAGGTTTCTTTTTTTGAGTGAACCGTTTTTCTGTTCATTTCTGTGAAACGGGATTAGGGTTGTTTCAGGGAGTTGATTTCATTGAGAGGTATTTTTTTGTGTGTTTTTTCCTTCCGTGCTGATTCATTTGTTTGATCTTTCAGGGTTTCAGATGTAGGAATGAGGCCAAAATTTTTTAGAATTTTAATTTTTTCAGCCGGGATGACAGTACTGTTACAAATTCAAGGGAGAAATTTCCAACAAGAAAATTATGTAACAATTTTATTACACATTTTGGATGTAAAATCGAACATATGAGCCGGTTTTACCAACTGCTTTAAATTTATCGATTTCCAATACCTATGTGAAATTTACTTTTTTCCCTAAAATTTGAAGAGGATACAAAAAATTAATTTTTAGCCAGGCCTCTCCAGAGGATCTCGAATCCTTCCTCGATGATTTCATCCGTATCCTGCAGGTGGCCGGTGTCCAGAATAAGACTAACCACTGCCCTGCTGGACTGGTAAAGAATCATCATTGCCAGTTCCATCGAATAATTTCCGATTTCTCCGTTCCTGAAGCCTTCTTCTACCAGAGCGCGGATGAACTCGTACTCCTTCATCGCTTCTTCCCGGGTAATTTTTGTGATATAGGGGGAAGAACTGAACTGTCCTATAAAATGGAACTCTTCAGGTTTGTTCACACCGCAGCTGATGAAATTCGACCACAGCCTCTTCATCCGGCCCTCAAAAGGGGCTTCTGAATCAAGCCCTTCCTTTATACAGGCACTTAACCTGCCCTTGACCTCAAAATAAAGGCTGTTTATCAGGTCTTCCTTGGTGGGGAAGTAGTTGAAAAGGGTCCCTGTGGCTACCCCCGCCTCCTTTGAAATCTGAGCGGTGGATGTGCCGTGAAAACCCCTTTCCGTAAAGAGCTTCAGGGCCACGTCCATGATTGCGGTTTTTTTGTCCTTAACCTGTTTATCCATATTTGAACTCTCAATTTTAAAAATTGACTAATCAGTCATTGGTGTTATTGATATAAATACTCTACTCACGTAGGACTTACGCAGTTGAACAAAAAACCAGTGGCATGAGAAACCAAACTGTCTAAATCATAATATTATTGATAAGGCCTCATGTTCTTGTTTTTACTTCTCAAGTGCGTAACTCCTATCACGATTCCTGTTTTACCTAACTATCTACCAAAAATAGAATTAATTTTTGATGTTTTTCAGGTATATCCCCAATTAAAATGAATTTGATTTTTTGGGCAAAGCCTTCATAATAGAAACGTATATTTACTATTTTCACAATATTCAGTAATTACTGGAAATTGTATAAATCGGGCGTCGAAATGAAAACAGTAAAAGAAGAATTTGAGAATGTTGTATATCAGGGGATGAAATCCTACGGACTTGATGAACTTTCCTCTAAATTGCTTGCAATACTTCATTCTGAACCAGATCCACTAACTTTAGAAGAGCTTTCTACACTGACCGGGTATAGTTTTTCAGCAGTTAGTGCGGCAATGAAACTGCTTACTGGAATGACACTTGTAGAAAAAACAAAGAAAGCTGGTTCAAAAAAATTGTACTTTTCAGTTCAAAAAGATATGTTGACAATGACCGTTAATGCAATAAAAACCAAGAATGAGGTCTTTGTCAGTCCTGCGCTTAAAGATCTTCCTGTAATAATTGAAAGATGCAAAAAGAACAGGGCAAAGGACTCTGAAGAAATGCTCAAACTAATCGAAGATTACTATCAGCAAATGGTTGCATTAGATTTAATTTTTAAAAATCTTACGGAATACATTGAAAGGATTCAGGTGGAGTTGGATGAAAAATGAATCAAAATACAAAGCTAATATATTTGCTCTTATTCGTTTTTGCAATTATCTTAACAGGAATCTCTACTGCTGAAGCAGAAATTTCCAGTTATGCATGCGTAAACGCAGAGTTACAGGAAATAAGTCCCAGTTCAATAGGTATCGATAAAGAATTCACCCTGGGGATTAATCTTGAGAGCTGCGGTACTAAAACTCCTGAAGATATTACCTTTGAAATAATCAGCATCCCCCCGGATATCATAGTTACGGAAGACCTGGTTACAAATATTTCTAAATTATCTTATAGTACAAGTGAAAGGTACCTGATATACCACATGAGAACAACTCCAGATGCTAAACCTGGTCCTCATCTTATAAAAATGAAATTAACATATGCAAATATCCCCGTTGAAACCGCAAAATATTATGAAGTTGAAATCCGGGTGATAGGCGAAGATGCAGAACCAAGAATCTCTTCTGTCGAAACCAATCCGGAATATATCTATGAGGGAGATACGGTTGACTTAAGGTTAGGCATAGAAAACTTTGGTGACACAATAGCAAAATCCGTATCAGTTAGCCTGGACCATGAGTTTAAAGGAATTAAAAATTCTACAATTGGAACTCTTGGCTTAAATGGTAGTCAAACTGCATTATTCAAGTTTAAGGCAAACGAGACTGGAGAATTTGAAATTCCTGTTACTATAGAGTATGAAGATGATTTTGGCAAGCAAAGCGATGAATATGACATTAAAATAACCGTGCTTGACAAAAAAGGAAGTTTGAATCTCGCGTCTGTAAAGGTTGATCCTGTTCTTCCTTACATGGGTGATACTGTAGAATTGACTATGAGAGTCGAAAACTCTGGTGACAGGACAATAAATTCAATAAGAGTCTATGCTGACCATCCATTCAAAGGATTAAAAGAATCCTTTATAGGAACTCTTGACCCGAATGAAGACGGACCTGCAGTAATTACTTTTATAGCTGATCAAGCCGGAGAATACGAAATCCCTGTAACCATAACGTATAGTGATGATTTTGGGGAAGAACAAATTGAAACGAAAATTAATCTGATAGTCCTGGAAAGTAGTGGGGGAGCAGGAACAGTTGCAATTGTATTGCTTATCCTGGTAGTTATCGGAGGACTAATTTACAATAATTATAGAACAAAAAAGTCAAAAGATGAGATAATTAAGCAGTTAATGGAAGGCGGCGGGAACTCTGCTAACAACAAAAAATAATGAGAGGTTTCCAGCATGATTGACGATATCAGGGTGGGAGCCCTCATTGCATACTGCAGTATAAAACGAGGAAACAAAAAAACACTAATGTTCATAGTTTTTGTTCTCTCACTCATTTTTATGAACCTGGTATTCCTTCCATCAATGATAGGAGGAATGACCGTTCTATTTACTGGTATGATGCAAGACTACCCTTACGGGGATATTGTCATTGAACCATCAGGCGACAACACCTACATTAACAATGCTGATAACGTCTTGCAGAAAGTAAGAGCAGTCGAAGGTGTGAGGGCTGCAACAAAACGATTGGATGTAGGAGCATCTATTGAACATAAACAAAAAGTAGTGGGAGTTTCTATAACAGGATTGCTTCCTACGGAAGAGTATGAAGTTTCCCGATACCCCTATATTATCAGTGAAGGAGATTTCATAGGAGAGCTTTCCCGGGACGAGATTATCATTGGGGCTATGATCGCAGGTACAGGTTTCGGATCAGAAATATATGATAACCTGGGTGAAGTAAGACCAGGATCGCTTGTTGATGTAACATACAGCAATGGCGTAAAGAGAACCTATAAAGTCAAAGGCATCATGGAAGGCACATTTGAACTTGTTGATCTTAATGCCATAGTTCATTACAAAGAAATAGAAGAAGTTTATGGTTTGGAAGGGAGTAAAGCTACCAGTGTAGTCGTAAGGGTTGACAAGCAAGGGAGTGAAGATCAGGTACAGGATAAAATCAGAGAAGCCGGGGTGAATGAGCAAATCTTCACATGGGCTGATAAGTCAGAGACTCTCATAAAGCAAGCAATGCAAAGCATGGGTGCTATAAATATCATGTCAAAGTTTGTGAGTTTGATTGTAGGTGCAGCACTGGTCCTCATCATTATCTATATCAATGTACTTAATAGAAAAAAAGAGATCGGTATTTTAAAAGCAGTAGGCATTACTCCAGGATCAATAGTATTGTCCTATGCATTCCTTAGCATGTTCTATGTTTCCTTAGGAATATTCGCAGGATTGGTTTTGTACTTTTCACTTATGTTTTACTTCCAGGCAAATCCGGTAGTATTTTACGAAACCATGGAAATCAGACCCCAGATCGATCCTGTGCTGCTTATCGAAAGCATAGTTACCATGCTTACACTATCGGTGATAGCCGGGATACTCCCTGCCTGGAGCGTATCAAAAGAAAGCATACTCAAAGCCATCTGGAGTCGATAAAAAATGATCACAGTAAAAAACCTGAAAAGATATTATGGGACAGGGGAAACTGCTGTCAAGGCTCTGAGGGGTGTTTCGTTCGAAATAAAGAAAGGGGAATTTGTCGCAATAATGGGTGCATCCGGAAGCGGAAAAACGACTCTGTTAAGGATACTGGCATTACTGGACGACGCAACAGATGGGGAATATACCATTCGGGGATTACAGGTTTCCAGCTTGCCTGAAGCAGAAAGAAGCTATTATAGGCTAACACAGGTCGGTTATGTCTTTCAGGACTATGCACTTATAAATGAAATGAGTGCTGCAGAAAATGTTTATATCCTTTCCATGATGGAAGGCAAATCAAGAAAGGAATCTTACAAAACTGCTCTTGAAGCATTAGATAAGGTTGGTCTAAAAGAAAAACATAACAGGATTCCTGATGAATTATCCGGTGGAGAAAAACAAAGAGTGGCAATCGCAAGAGCCATAGCAAAAAAACCTGACATATTGTTTGCTGACGAGCCATGTGCAAACCTGGACACTCGAAACTCAAAACAAGTACTGGATGTGTTCAAAGAACTGAATGAAAAATATGGCCAAACAATTATAATGGTAACTCATGAACCATGGCATACTGAGTATGTTGACAGAGTAATTACTCTTGAAGATGGTAGTTTAGTTAGCGATGAGCAAAAACGAAGGTAGTCCATTTTTATACGAATTTACAGGTTTCCGGTGGGTTTTTGGACTCTGTCTTTTGATCGTCGTCGGGGTTCCAATTTTGCAGCCCAACCCCATGCCCACCCACGGTTGCGCAAGCAACCGGCTTGCCCCTAAATAAAATGAAAAAGACACAAAATTAAAAACAGAAGCCGCATTTTTTCTTTTCGAATGCATAATTTCAAAATTTTAGTGCTGGATAGAGAGAATTGAAATTTCCTTTAAGGTTTTCGCTGAGTTCAAACGTGCTTTTTCATTTTGGCAATTGCTTTGGGCAGGCCTCGCTGACGCCCGGGAAAGACACAACTTACGATCAAGAAAAAGAAAAACAGAATTGGAAGGTTTAAAATAGAATCAGGCTAAAGACTTTAGAAAAAACTGCCTGTGCAGGATTGCACCAGATTGACTGCAAAACCATACTTATCTACAAAACCATACTTATCTACAAAACCATACTTATCTACAAATCCATACTTATCTACAAATCCATACTTATCTACAAAACCATACTATCTACAAAACATCATCCAACTTTTCTAAGCGGGAGGCAAAACCCTGAAAGATACTCTCCTCGAAATCAAATACGCATTCATGGAATACTTCAAAGAGCGCGAAGCTGAAATCAACGGCTCCCTGCTTGCCGTCCTTTCGGGTGAAAACCTGCTCTTCCTGGGTCCTCCCGGCACCGCCAAGACTTTGCTTGCAAAAAATGTCTGCCAGTCAATCGAAGGCGGAAACTTCTTTAACTACCTCCTGACCAGCTTTTCCACCCCCGAAGAGATCTTTGGCCCGCTTTCCTTAAAAGCCCTTGAAGAAGACGAGTTCCGGCGGAAAATCGACGGCTGCCTCCCGACCGCCCACCTCGCCCTCCTGGACGAGATCTTCAAGGCGAGCAGCGCTATCCTGAACAGCCTCCTGACCATCCTGAACGAGCACAAATACCACAACGGAAGGGAGATTGTCGATGTGCCCCTGCTCTCGGTTTTCGGGGCATCCAATGAACTTCCTGAAGAAGACGAAAGCCTCGAAGCCCTTTACGACCGCTTCCTCTTCAGGTACAGGCTTGCCTACATCCAGGACGATGAAAACTTCCGAAGCCTCCTTTTCCGGACCCCAGGGGACTTCGAACCAGCCTTACAAATTTCGGTATCCCGGATCGAAGAGCTGCGTGCCAGTGCGGAAACCGTGCCCGTTGACCCTGACGTTGAGCTTATCATCACCGAACTCCGGCGAGCTCTCCAGCTCCGGGAAATCGAAATCTCGGACCGGCGCTGGAAAAAGGTAGTCCAGGTGCTGAAAGTTGCAGCCTGCAGCAGCGGCTGCCCGACTGTTGACCGGACGATGGTTTTTTTGCTCCAGCACATGCTCTGGAACCTCCCCGAAGAACGGGAAGCAATCCGGAAAACGGTCTTTGAGCTTGTAGTCTCAGGCGGGATCAGCACGGAAAAACTGCGCCTGGACGCTGAAGACCTGAAGACTGCCATAAGCAGAGCCCTGATAAATGACCTGCCGATCGGGGTCGTCTGCGACAGCTGCGGAGAAGAATTCAGCCTCAGGCAGGAAGTGGATGCACATCACAACACACACCCGAACCACAGCTATAAGCTCAAAAGGGAAGGTGACTCCAGAATTTATCCATACGACAACCTGGTCCGGGAAATCGATTCCCTTCAGGAAAGTTCGGGGAAAACTGCCACCCTGTCCCCGGTCCAGAAAGAAGTTTTTGAGAATGAATTTGAGGACCTGGCAGGCAGGGTGAAGGGTGTAAAAAAGCGCTTTGAAGAAGAACGCGAACTTCTCAGGGACCTGATGGAGGCAAACATCTGGCTTTCAACCCTTGACCGGAACGAAGCTCTCCTCCTGCACGACACGAGAAGTGAGGAGCTGTCCGAAATTGGGGCTCTTATGCAGGAAATACGTTCCGTTCTCGGTTTGCAAACCCGGTCCTCAGGGCTCACTGAAGCGGAAATGGAAGCAGGAGTGGAAACGGAAGCAAAAGCAAAAATCCCGGGTCCGGATTCAAGCAACAGCTCTGCAGGGTTCATGAAAGGGCTGGGGTCCAGGTTCAAGTTGCGATAATTCAGATTCGGATTCAGATTCGGATGAACTTGAATGAGGATAAATTAGGGGATTAGCAAAGAAAAGGGCGTTGGTATGGAAAAATCGGACATTCCCCTGAACAGTTTAAACGACACCTCCCTGGAAAATTACTCTTTTTTTTCCAGAAACAGGCCCTGGCACAGTTCCTTAACCGTCCTGAAACAGACCGCATCCCTGCTGGAAGGCGAACTCAGAAGCACGGTTGCATTTCCAAGGACTATTCCCCGCTCCCTGAGGGAAAAGATTGCTGAAGTAATCACCCAGGAAATCCTCTTCGGAAAGCCTTACGAAATAAAGGACCCTGAAAAATTCATCGGGCAGTTCGGAGCCTTTTACCCTGTTTTCCTGACTCTGAAAAACTCAAAACCCTGGCCGAAACTCCGAAAAATAGCGAGAAAAAGTCCCGGAGCCGGGGTTGCCTGCCTGAAACTGCTCCTCCCGCTGGTGTACGATGTCATGGAACGTTTTTCGGCAGCTTCGACTTCCTCCACTGAGGGACTCGGGCCTGAAATGGAAGCTGTCCTCCGGGAATTCGAAAAGGTCCTGAAAGAAACCCTCTGCCTCTGGGGAAACCGCCCTCGGGAAGGACTCCCGGGCATGGTTGGCCAGCCCCGGGACCCAAACCTGGATCTAAATGACAGGCGGCCGGCTCTTTGCGAAGCTATCATGGACTTCATGCAGATGGACGGCTACCAGGCTTTCCTGGACGGCATGCTGGAAGGGCTCTACCGCAGGATGGACGAGTTCATCTCGGAGATGGAAGAAAGCCTGGACCTCTTCGACCTCCTTGCCCTCCTCTTTCCGGGCAGGAACTGGAGCTATTCCGTAAAGGAACTTAAAAAAGAGCCTTTTTACGTCCACCTGAAGATGGTCAGGCGCTTCTCAACTTTTTTCGAAGAAAACCCGGATCTCAGACGAATAGTGGATTTCATCGGAAGAAGGGAGTTTGACCCTCCGGCAGACCGCATACGCTACTCACCCTTCGGGAAAAACAGGATCCAGACCGTCCGCTTCTCCGACTCCCTGAACAACCTCCTTCCCATGGAAGCCGCAAAACTCCTGAACCCGACCCTGAAGCGGAAGTTCTACGCGGACATGCTTGAAGGCAGACTCCTCAGCTACCAGCTGCTGGGCAAACACTTCACAGGCCCACCCCGCCTGAAGCCCAAAGGCCCCCTGATCGCCCTGGTCGATACCTCGGGTTCCATGCACGGAGCCCCCCAGACCCTTGCCAAGTCCGCGGTCCTTGCTATAGCAAAAAGGATGCTTGCCCAGCACAGGGACATGAAAGTAATCCTCTTCGCTTCCACAACCCAGCACCTGGAAATCGAGCTCAGCAGCAAAAAACGGATGTCGGAAAAGTTCCTGAACTTCCTCCTCTACACCTTCGGGGGCGGGACGGACTTTAACACCGCGCTTGCTTCCGGGCTAAAGAGCCTGAAAGAAAAGGACTTTCGGGGTGCAGACCTGCTCTTCATCACGGACGGGAAGTCCGAGGTCTCCGACGAACTGGTGCTCGCCCGCTGGGAGGAGGCAAAAAAACGGTACAACGCAAAGATCTATTCGCTGATCGTGGGAGCTTCGGGAGCGGGAGGGCTTGAGGAAATTTCAGATTACACCTACCTGGTGGAGATGGACATGGCCCGGGAAGGGGCCGGTGGGGTTGTAAGGCTGGTTGAAGTGAAAACGAAGAATGATGAGCCTGAAATTGGATGAGTAGTGCTTAAAGTTACTTTTTTGCCCATATATTGCTTCTTTACCCCCTCATTTTTTCCGGCACGAATCGTTTTTTCATACTCTACAAATTCAAGGCAAGCCTTGCGATAATAACAAATATTTTAAAGCTAATCATCTTTGTGGAGATTTCATGAAAGTGAAGTGTGTGATACTGTTTATTCTCGTAATTTTTTGTTTCATGTCAATGTCAGGCTGCTCGGACCTTGAAGAGGAGGCAGGAGAGGAAGAAACAGCAGCATCCAAAGCTGTGGTAGAAGCAGAAACTGCTAAAGAGCCCGAAGCTTATGAAGAAGCAGAAGCAGAAGCGGCTGCGGAAGCAGAAGAACCTGTGTACGGATCTGAAATCGCATTCCTTAATCCTGCACCCGGACTTCCCGATAGGCCGGATAGTAAACTCTCGGAGTACGAAAAATACCCTTCCGGTGAAGCCCCGGTTTATGAAGGGGTTGAATTCGACAAAAACTCTCTCCGCTTTTACGAGATCTTCAGCGATTTCGATACAGTAACCGCAAACCCGGACGCTTTCCAAAAAGCTGCTACAAACGGGACTCTGGAGCTCTATCTGAGAGGCAGAGTGTTTGAGCTTGAATTTGATGTAGCTGAAACCTTCACCCCTAAAGTCATCATGGAAAATGAAAGCGGCTTTTATACCGAAGAAACAGCTCCCATCAGCAACTACAGGGGAAAGGTTGCAGGCATCGAGGACAGCCGGGTTGCCATGACTGCCGGGGAGAATGTGGTTATAGGAAGCATCGATATTGGGTACGTGGAAAGTTACTGTATTGAACAGACTAACCGGACCCTGAACGGAAAAGTAGTCCATGTGGTTTACAGCTCAGTGGACCGCAAGCCCAGGGAATTTACTGAATATCCCGAGCTCTGAACTTTTTTCTTAAAATCAAATTGCGTGAGCTCCCCCACCCAAAAAAGATGTGTGCATAAGGCCGCACACCAGGTTTCTCAAGAACCAGGTTTCCAGGGGATTCGGAAAGCATCGAGTTGCCATTGCCCGGATTTCCTTAATCTACGGGATTGAAAATGGACGCAAAGAAAATAATCAGTGCACTCCACTTTCGGTTTCCCCTGCGATTCCACAATATCTGCGATTCCAGAACATAGTTCTTGAGATAGTCACGTTGATTTAATGTACGGTCCCAGGATCATATCCTTATAAGAGCCCCCTGCCGGGACCTTCGGATACAGGACCTCTTCCCTGTCCGTGCAGGCTTCCAGGAAGCAGGGTCCGTCTGCATTCATAAATGCTTCCATTTTCTCTTTCAAATCATTTCTGCTGCTTACTCTCTCTGCGTAATTGAAGCCAAATGACCTTGCAATCTCTGCAAAATGCACATCTTTTGGCCTTTGCGTTCCTGTACGCATTCCTTCATAAGCCGTATCCTGCAGGTTCTGAACCATGCCATCACTTCTGTTGTTCAGCATGAGTATCTTGATTGGAAGGTCCAGCGATGCGATGGTGTGCAGTTCTCCCAGATTCATCCTCAGGCTGCCGTCACCATCGATTGCTATGACTCCTGAATACGGGTTCGCATAGTGGACACCGATTGCTGTGGGCATGGAAAAGCCCATTGTGCCAAAGGAGCCGGAAGTCATGAAAGATTTTGGGCATTGCATTGGCAGGTACTGTGCTGAGAGCATCTGGTGGTTGCCTACACCCGTGGTGATCTTTGTGCTTCCGTCAACGTATTCTGAAAGCATTGAAATGACCTCGGCAGATTGTATGTATTCGGATGTTCTGTTGTAATCCAGGGGCCAGGATCTTTTAAGATCTCTTGCCCGCATCTGCCACTCCCGAATATCCAGACAGATGTTATGCTTCCTGGCATAGTCAAGCAGGTCTCTGAGCGCTGTGGCAGCATCCCCTATGAACGTGAATTTCGGACTGCGCTCGATTTTTATCTGATGCATTTTCTCGGGATTGATGTCAATGTAAGCTATGTCAGTACCTATTGCAAACCCGACCTTTTCCGCAACTCGGTCATCCCATCTTACCCCGATAGCGAAAAATAAGTCATTCTCCTGTATGAGCATGTTCGCATATGGGGTACCGAACATTCCCAGCATTCCCAGGTTCAGGTCATCCCTTTCGTCAACGACGCCCTTTGCCATGAGTGTATTGACAGAAGGTATTCCGAAAAGCTCATTGAATTCCCTGATGGCCTGGCTTCCGGACTCCGAGTTCAAGCCGCCTCCAAGATAGAGCAGGGGTCTTCTGGAGTTGAGCAACAGCTCAAAAAAGGCTTTGCATTGTTCTTCAGACAGGTGCCTGTCATCGTGATAACTTCCCTCGAACCTTTTGACATTCATACCATGATACTCATGGTTTTTCATCTGTTTGTCAAGAGGGAAATCTATGACTACAGGTCCGGGTTTTCCTGACTTTGCAAAGTAATAGGCATCCTTGACTATGGCTTCTATGTCATCGTCATTGGAGAGCTGGATGACCTTTTTGGCTGCATCCCTGAAGATACCTTTGACGTTAATGTGCTGGAAAGAATCGGTGCCTATCTTATGCTCAGGGACCTGCCCTGCAAATACAAGCAGGGGAATGCTGTCCCCATAGGCATCAGCAACGCTGGTGAGCGTGTTAGTTATGGCAGGCCCGGATGTGACTATGGCTACACCTACCCGGTTGCTTGACCTTGAATAACCTGCTGCGCTGAATGCTGCCGATTGCTCGTTGGAATTAACTATAATCTCAATATCACTGTGCCTGAGGGCATGAAATACCGGAAGTATTGCCGCTCCCGTATAGCCAAAAATGTGTTTGACACCCAGGTCCTCCAGACATTTAATCAGGACTTCTGCTCCACTCATTTCTTCCATCTTCAAACTCCCGGAAAGAAACAAACTGGCACAGGACGCACTATTCAGTATATTAACCAAAAACAGCACACTTGAGCCAGAATAATTTCTTTTTCTTGCTCAAGCGAATAGTACTACCACTAATACAACTACTACAGATACGGGTAAATTGAATTCCGTGTAGTTTGTGGTAGAACTTAACATTGGAAGGATGGAGGGAGATTGTTATATTTAAGGGTTGCTATGGGTTTTTCCAAATCTTCGGCATCGGACCGTGGATGCCGATCTTTGAAAACCGGTTTCAGAAAAACTATTTATAAACATTTCCATAAAAGCTGAATGAAAAGCTGAATGTGTCATCATTGGCTCCTCAAAACAGCCATTTCCTCAAGGACCTGCAGTCACTCACCTGAAAGGATTTGGCAGGTACACAAAAATAGAGATAATAGCAAGCAAAACAAGGGCAATAGCTAGAACCGCACTGGTCATTTTCTTTGCGTCCATTTTATCGCTCCATTGTTATTTTAGGCATGATCACCTATAAAAAACGTTTCATTTTACTAGAGCTTGTTTTACATGTAATAAATTGAAGGGCTTACCGTCCTTTCGGAGCATTACGGGAAGAAGATGCCCTTTGAGTTTGATGAGAAGAAAGTGAAGAAGGTGGCCGTGATTAAGATCGAGATCGAAAAGATGACGGGGAAAGAGTACGGGTTTTAATCTGCTTATCCGTGTTTTATCCTGTAAATCATTATTTGTACCGTAAATTTCAAAAACAGCAACAAGGAGTTTACTGTAAAGTACTGTAAAGCCAAATATTTTACAGTAAACTGCTTTTTTCGATTTACTGTAAAATATTTCGAGTTTTTGAACTTTACAGTAGGCCTCCTGATTTCGGATATTCTGTTAATTGGATCAAGATTTAACAGTAAACAACCAGAATGAGTTTTACTGCAATATATTTGAAAAGAGGTGCTCTAGCAGATGCTTGCTAGTTATCCGGGGCAGCATCCCCGGACCGAAGGTCCGGCCTGAGCAAAAAGAATTGAAAATCGAAAAGCAAATCAGCAAACATCCCAGGTTAAACCTAACAACTGATTGTAAAGTCGCCTAAACCTTCATCTTCTTCGAAGAGGATTTTAAACACACTTTCAGCGTCATTTTTTTTTCGTTTTAATCCTGGTTTTTCGGGCTTTTCTCCAAATTATTTTTCTACAATTTATTCCTGCTCAGGCCGGGCTTTGCCCGGAAGCCTCCCCCCTGTTTAAGTCCACACTCAACCCCAAAATGCCACTGGAATCAGATTTCATCCCAGATGTAAAAGAACCCCAGCAGGGGTAACCTTGCAGGGGTAAATGCGTCCCGCAATAAATGGGAGGCATAGCCTGCCGCCGCAAAGAAGAGCCCGAAAGCAACTTCGTTCCCGGGGTTAGCGGTCAGGACTTCTGCGTAGGTATAGATGAAGAATAACAGCACCAGTATCAGGAATAGAATTGAATGGAAAAATTTCCTGTGATAGCCGCCCCTTGGCGGTTCCAGCAGGTCAGGCAGCCTGGATCCTATTGCTGCGGATGCGATAGCTAGCAGTATAAATTCAAAGCCGTAGATAAGGCCTCTTGAATTTAAAAACAGGAGGAGAAAGATAGAAACCATTACCCCGATGTACAAATGCTCTTTTCGGCCTGCCATAATGCATACCACCTTTTCTCATACCATCAGCGTATCGAGTAGATAATTGTATACTAAATTTTGTTCAGGCAAATGGTTACATTTAAGAAATATTTATAAATCGTTTTTTATAAGATAGCCCCTGGTCAGTAATTTTTATCGACTAATTTTTCCAGAGACCCCGTATCAGTATTTTTCCAGAGACCCCGTATCAGTATTTTTATCAGGGACCCGGTATCAGGGAATCCTGTAAACCAGGACATAAGCAAAGAAGCTTAAAAACAGCCTTATCGAAGAAAAGGCAATCGAAACCATTGAGAAGGCCAGCAAATAGATATTGAGGGCAAGAATATCCAGGAAAAAACCGGATAAGTCTGCATTGAGAAGCAGGGCGACCACATTTACCAGGAAAATAAACGAGAATATCGTAACAAAGCCCCTTGAGGCCCCTTTCAGGTCTTCTTTGCTAAGGGCGATGTGAGAGGAAATCCCGATTGCCAAGGCAAAATAGATCCAGAAATTAAGGTTACTCACGTTTTCAGCCGAGAAGATGCTCCCGAAGAGTTCGGCGGTAAGCATGAAAATCTGTCCCAGGATCTCAGAGTCCAGCCGGGTGGGCTCAAGGGCCAGAAAGTTCGAAAAGCTGGAAAAAGAATCCGGCAGGAGCAAATACATCCCCAGGATCAGGGCCGCTGTGCCGCTGAAGATGGGGCCCATTCCGATGAAAAAATTGCCGATATTCTGGTAAAGGCTCTTTGGTTCCCAGCCGTGCTGGACGTATCCCAGGACCCCGTCTTTCCTTTTCAGGGCAAGCAGCTTGAACTCCTTTACATTGTGCCGGAAGAGATAGCACATCAGCAGGTGGCCGGATTCGTGCACAGGAGTTCCTATCCAGGCGGTCAACATGATGCCTTTCCAGCCGAACACCCTCTGGATGTAGAAATTGGCTCTGTTTCCAATAATGCCAAGAATCAGGCCTATGAGGATGAGGAGACCTGTCACGCAGAAGGTTTCGAACAGGCTGAGCTTTAAAATCGTGAGGAATGTGTTTTCCAATTTTCAACCTCTATAGCAGAAATTTTTAGCATTTGTTCCATTTCTGCGGAATACATACATTAATTATTTACATATAATTATAACTATTTCATGGCATAATTTTATGATTACATCAATTTAGTGGGCCGAGATCCCCAAAGGCGAATAAATTTGGAGGGTTAATTTGCTGGAGTAATATAAATGACTTGTTTGCAAAAACATTTATAAAGAGAATTAATGTTAAATGTTAAATACATGAGTGAAGGAGTAGATATATTTAGTGAAATAATAGACACCATGGTTTCAATTTTAGTGGGAATTATCCTCAATGCCCTAAATGGATTTATTTTTGGAATAGTTGTTGGATTTTCTCAAACAACAGGATTACCAACCGATGAAAGTGGAATTGCAATTTATACAATAAAAACAATATCCAGTATACTTGGTACTTCCTGCAGCCCTTTTGCAATATTCTTGTTTTCTATTTTAGGCTTAATCATTACTATAGTTTCTATAAAAGATGATTTAGTGAAATTAGGCGATTGGAGGATAAGTGTTTTAATTTATTCAGTCGGCGTATTGATGGGTTTCCTTTACGCAATAACTGTATTCTAAGTACTGATTCCAAAACAACACATTCAATGGCACTACTTGAACAAATAACATGTAATAAATCGTTAACCAACAAAGATATTATAAAAGCGGAACCCCTCTAATTTCACTCATCTTTTTTCTCAATGCACCAAGCTCGCAAAATAGGCCTCCTCAATATAATTGTATAATTCCAGAACCCTCGTCTATGGTTATCGATTTGCGGGAGTTCATATACAGAAACGTCCTTTAACTTTAAACAAAAATTACTTTTACGATTATAACAAATAGTAAAGCGGAGGATTTTGAGCCTGTGGACCTGGAAATCAAACGTGGGTATGAAGTGCTTCCCGACAACACGGTGAAGTTCGGCATCCGTGTGACCAACCCCGGAAGTTCCGCCATTTCCGAGCTAGAGGTCATCCTGGATTACAATGATTCACTTTTCGAGCTTGAGGGCAATATTGTGGAGAAACTCGGGACAGTTCCACCGTCAGTCCCCCGAACCGCAAAATTCCTGCTAAAACCTCGCGGCTGCGTCCACAGGGAAGAGATAGGGGCAACAGTCCGCTACAAAGACCACAGCTGGGAAAAGCACACCCTTGATATGCGCCCAAAGGTTATCCACTGCGTCTGTCCTTTCCTGAAAGAAAAAGCAATTACAAGGTCCGAGTTCCTGAGGCTTTACGATACCGGGAATTCAGCCGAACACGGCCTCAATTTCGAAAACATCTCTCCTGAAAAACTCGTGGAGTTTCTGTCCCACACCTGCAAAAACCGGCTGTACAAAGTTGACGAATTTTCCATAGAAAATGGGAAAGTCCTCTACCTCGCAGGCGAGTCCCTGGGCGAAAAGGCTTATTACCTGCTCACAGCCGTTATCCTGGAAGAGGGAGGAATTATCCGGGTCATCCTGCATGCAAACTCGGACAAAGCCTTCGGGATCAACGGCTTTTTGAATGAAATTCTTGAAAACCTCCGGCACCTTGTGCAGAACGTCGGTGCGGCCAGAGAAATCGGAATTATCAAAAAGGAGCAGGTCATAAACATCATTGACTCGGTAGTGCAGCATACGAATTTTGCGGGAGGAACTGACGCACCGTCGCTTGATGTCCAGGGGAGTGTGGTGCAGCGGAGCAAAATAGGTTTCCTCGAAGAAGAGGAAAAAGCCAGTACTGAGAACGAAGAACTGGGAAGAAAAAAGCCGGAAGAAACCGGAATAGTTCAGGCAGCAGAACAAAACGCAGCAGAACAAAACGCAGCAGAAAAAGCCGTTAAACAGCCTACAGAAAAGAAGGTAGCTCCCACAAAAAAACCACCATCTCAGTCCCCGGCGAAAAAACCCGACACCCCGTCCAGAAAACCGGTCCCTGTCCTCAGCCTGATGCTCATTGGAATCCTTCTTGCGGGAGCTTCTGCCATAGTCCTGGGCTGGGGTGAAGACCTCGGAAATCCGGAGACTTACACAAACTCCGCTGGAATGGAATTTGTGCTGATCCCCAATGGAGAGTTCATGATGGGCTCGCCTTCAGGCGAAAGAGGCACGGACGGTGATGAAAGTCCCGTACATAAAGTCACGATAGGAGAGCCGTTCTACCTGGGCAAATACGAAGTCACCCAGGAACAGTGGCAAAAAGTAATGGGAAACAATCCTTCATATTTCAAAGGGGATTCCCTTCCGGTTGAAAGGGTTTCCTGGGAAGAGGCCCAAGAGTTCATAAAAAAGCTCAACGAGATGGAAAAATCCGACAAATACCGCCTCCCCTCGGAAGCCGAATGGGAATATGCCTGCCAGGCAGGAAACAGCGCCAGGTATTCTTTCGGGTACGATGTTTCAAGCCTTGGAGAATATGCCTGGTACGATGAGAATTCAGGAGACAAAACCCAGCCAGTAGGCCAGAAGAACCCCAACCTCTGGGGCCTTTACGACATGCACGGGAACGTCTGGGAATGGGTGCAGGATGGCTGGCACGATTCCTATTACGGGGCCCCTTCCGACGGCAGCGCCCGGGAAAGTGAAAGCAACTCCCTCAAGGTCAGGCGGGGAGGGAGCTGGGAAGGCAGCGCCGGGTACTGCAGGACAGCGAACCGGGGGAACAGCGGCTCAGGGTATCGGAGTTCCGGGCTCGGGTTCCGGGTTTTGAGTGAACTGTGACATTTTTGAAGGGACTGTAACCCGTTTTCAGTTTACTCATGTCACCTGATCCCGAAAACCTTTTTTATCCCCATAATAGATCGGCTTTGTAGAAAACCGATCTAAATCAACCCGGATAGAGTAGCAGTAATTCCACCATTCAGCATTCCTGAAAACCTTTTTTCGATTTGTTTTTTAGGTACCGGCGTTCTCACCGGTCGTCGAAGACGACCGGCTTTTCCAGGAAGTATATTTAAATGAATGAAAATAGTATGAAAGTTATCAAACAAATATGTCCGGATAATTTAAAAATCAGAATATTGACATGAAGGTGTGTTTTGTGTACTTTCATTTTTTGTGCCTGTTGTTCTGAGGATTTTATGTGTGTTTTTTCAGAAATTTTGGGAAGGCCGCTTGCTTACGCAAGCGGTGAGGGCCCTGGAAATCGATACCGGGACAGAAACAAGCAAAATTGGAATTACCATTAAGCCCTGAACCTTGTCATAAACCAGGGCCTTTCTTTTTTCCGGAAACGGACACGTGCGTGTTATCAGAAGCCATGGGCAGGTACTTAAGCCGAAAATACTAATTTAATAACAAGGGAATGCAATACCAGGAAAATGCAATACGAGGGGATGTAATACAGGGGATGAACAAATGGTTTCAGAAAGCGAAGAAAAGAAACCTTTAATAAAAGTAATAAAAGATGGGCCGTACCTTGTCAGGGACCTGAAGAACTTCAGGAATTCAAAAAGCGAATCCATTGAAACAAAGCCGTCAATGGCCCTTTGCAGATGCGGAAAGTCAGAAAACAAACCCTTTTGTGACGGAGCTCACTCAAAGATTGGGTTTTCAGGAGAAAAAGAAGAAGAACGGGCGCCTGATAGAGTAAAAGATTACAAAGGCGAGAAGATCACAATCCATTATAACAGGGGAGTCTGCGCCCACGCCGAATCCTGCGTTAAAGACGAATCTTCCGTTTTCAGGGTAGACAGAAAGCCCTGGATCGACCCGGACGCTGCGGATCCTGAAGAAATTGAAGAGATTGTCCGGAACTGCCCGTCGGGAGCCCTGAGCTGTTCCAGAGACGGGGTGCCGTATGAAGACGAAACCCCCCCTCCTGAAATTACTGTTTGCAAGGACAGTTTCTACAAAGTTGTCGGAAATATCGAACTGGAAGACCCTGACGGTTCGGTCCCGCAATCAAAAGAGCATTACACGCTCTGCCGCTGCGGAGCTTCAAAAAACAAGCCGTTTTGTGACGGGTCGCACTGGAAGATCAAATTCAAGGATGAAAAGAACTGATCAGGCAGAGGTCCGGAGTGAGATACAGGGTGAGATCCGGGGTAATTTTGCCTATTCCTATTTTTAATTCCAGATATCTTTATACACAATAATTAACAAATATGATTATCATAACGATATAAGTTGTAAAATTGGATGCGTATAATATTCTACACAAAAATAGCTAAAATTGATAATTATTGTGTATTGCTATGAGTGAAAAGTTCAAAATTCTCAACGCTCTCATGCGGAAGGGCCCCATTTTTACTTTCGAAGATGCACAAAAAGTCAGCGGTTTGAAGCAGGAAAGCTTACGGGTACTTTTGAGCAGGATGGAAAAGGAAGGCTGGATCGAGCGCATAGAAAGGGGAAAGTATCTCATAATCCCGCTGGGAGCAGAAAAAGGCAAACATACCGTACATGAGTTTGTGATTGCTTCCGCACTCATTGAGCCTGCGGTTATTTCATACTGGAGTTCCCTTAACTACCACGGTTTGACGGAGCAGATTCCCGGGACGGTTTTTATTCAGAGTACGGGCAGGAAGAACAGGCAGGAACTTGAGGTCTTCGGGGTAAGATACAAAATAATCAGGGTTAAGGAGGAGAAGCTTTTCGGGATTGAAAGGGTATGGATCGAGGGAAACCTTGTCCTTATCACCGACCCAGAGAAAACAATCGTTGATTGTCTTGAGAATCCTAAATACTGTGGGGGGATCATTGAGGTTGCAAAAGCCTTGGAAGAAGATATCAATATTGAAAGAGTGCTGGAATATGCAAAGAGGACAGGGAACTCTGCGGTAATCAAAAGGCTTGGCTATCTTTGCGAACAGCTTGGAATTTCGATCAAAATCCCGGAAGAGCACATCGCAAAAGGCTATCCTCTCCTTGATCCTTCCGCGAAAGATGGAGGACATTTTAACAGAAGATGGAAAATCCTTAATAATCTGGATGAAGGCATGCTTGAGGTTCTGGAATGATCCGGGATTTTGAAATTAAGGAAAAAGCGAGGATTTTTGAGATTCCCGAATCCACCATAGAAAAAGATTATGCTCTCGGATGGATACTAAGATCCCTCTACCAGCAAACAGATGTACTTGTGCTTAAAGGTGGAACCGGAATACGCAAAGCATACATCGAAGATTTCCGTTTTTCCGAAGACCTTGACTTTACGGTTCTCGAACCTTATAGCGTGGAGAAACTTGAAAACATAATAAGAAATGCCCTATCAAATGCAAATAAAGAGAGCGGGATCAACTTCAGTGATAGGATCAGGTCAAAAGAAAACATCAATGGTTACCAGATAGATGTGTATTTCAGGCTCCTTAGACAAAGCGGAACCAGCCCACTCAGGATCAAACTTGACATTACAAAATATGGAACCGAAAACCTTCTCCTGCCTCCCGTGAAAAGAAAACTCTTACATCTGTATTCAGACGAGTGTTCAGGGACTTTGCTGGTGTATTCAATGAATGAAATTGTGGCTGAGAAATTCCGCTCCCTATTTCAGCGCACCCGACCAAGGGATCTTTATGATAGTTGGTATATCCCACAAAAGTTTGACATAAGTGATGCAGTAGAAATTTTTCCTCAAAAGTGCAGTACAAAGGATGTCAAACCAAACATAGAATCCCTTATTAAGCGAAAAGAAAACTTCGCTGGAGCCTGGAAAAGTTCACTTGGACATCAACTGAAAGACCTGCCTGATTTCGAACTGGTTTTTGGTGAAGTTGTCGAGTTTTTAAGAACTTTTGTCAACTCCTCAAATGATACAGATTAAATTTTTAAGGTGATTCTGCCCATTATAACAAAATACATGAAAATAAACAAAAATGATAATTTGTACGTATTAAAATAAACAAGTCAAAATTTACCTTCTTCCACTTTTTCCCTGACAAATAAACTCCCAGATAAACAACCCCAACAATTCCCACATAAATTTCTATATAACCTCAATTCACACAGTGGCACTATTTAGACCTTATTACTTTCTTACTTAATCCTCTCTTTTTCTTCACACCCCTCCAGTATCCCACTCCCACCAGCAGAAGCGGATAAACTACCCACCAGCTGAAACCCGAGACCAGGAAGGAAAGCGACACAAGCGAAAGCCCCGTAAAAACCCACCGCTTCCACCCGGTTTCAAGCTTCCAGTACGAAAGCACCACAAAAGCGTAGAGGAAGACGAAGTTCTGGTTCACGATGAGCACCATGGCTGAAATCGGGACTTTGAAAACGTAGGTCGCAGCGATCAGGATAAGGGAAACTGCATAAAGAACAAACAGAGCCGTGACCGGGATCGCCCTTCCTGAGAGCTTTCCCAGGGATGCGGGGAAAATCCCCTCGTTTGCAGCGGAGTAAAGTAAACGGCTGGCTGTGAAATTCCAGGAACTTGCGTTTGCTACCAGGACGATTACGATCAGCAAAAGAAGCAGGTTCCCGCCCGGGGTTAGCTCAACCAGGCCTGCAAGGCCGGAAGCCCCTTTCAGAGAAACTCCGCTTACTTCAGCCCCGGCTGTCGTAAAGGCAAGCAGGAGGTAGATGAAGACCACCGCGGCAAAACTCAGCCAGTAGACCCTTGGCACGTTTTTTTCCGGGGATTCCAGTTCCCCGAGGGAGAAGGAAAAACTGCCCCAGCCCAGGAAAGCCCAGAAGAGGAGCGCTGCGATTTTCCAGAGGTTTTCGAATTCCACGCTGCCTTCCCCGGAAAGAGTTTCAGGGAGGAGGGAGAGACCGGTGACAAAAAAGTCCAGGTTAAAAACGGAAATCACAAGGAGCAGAAGGACCAGGACCATCAGGGCTGCGTAGTTGACGAGCGAAACTGCCCGGACGCCTGCAAGGTTGAAAAGGGTCATTGTCGTTACAATGAGCACGGCGAGAAACGGAACGTAATCAAAGGGCAGGGAAAAGAGGCGCTGAACATACTCAGCCCCGATAAGAGTGAGAGCAGGGATTCCGGGAACCGAGCCAAAGACCAGGTAGGCAACTGCATAGCCGCCCCAGGGGCCGACTGCTGCTTCGGCGTAGCGGGCAAGGCCTGCACTTGTCGGGAATTTCAGGCCGAGGGTCGCAAAGATCCGGATCAAAGGAAAGACTGCCAGGGAAATCAAAATCCAGCCCAGAACAGCCTCATAGGGGTTCCCGATTTCCAGGACCAGGCCCGGGAGTCCGAGAAGTCCGGAGCCTATAATCATGGAAACTGCAAGGGCAGCTCCTCTCCATAGTGTTATTTCTTTTCCAAGCCCGGGAACGGACGTAATCTGACCTCCTTTATCCCCTTTCCCGATTTACACCATGATTTTTGTTTTCAGGCCTTAAAACACTGATGTTTGGGCTTTGTAGAAACCTTTTGTTCAGTTGTAATTCTCAGGTAAATTAGTGCATAAAATCAGTATGTAGGGTACTTTAAGCAGGTTATTTCAGAGTATCCGTTGAAAGGACCAAACTTCAAGCACTGAGAGAAGAGATTAAAAAACTAAAATAGGCAACCACAGAGAGACAAGCAATAAAAGACGAATTCAAGACCATCATAGAAGAAGAAAACCGGTAAAT
The DNA here is from genome assembly GCA_016841265.1 of Methanobacteriota archaeon. Classification (GTDB taxonomy): domain Archaea; phylum Halobacteriota; class Methanosarcinia; order Methanosarcinales; family Methanosarcinaceae; genus MTP4. Next base: position 50,492 of record JAENZL010000022.1, read on the forward strand.
TCAACACGTCGATGAAACATTAAACATAAGTTATTTAAGTTCACTGCATTATCACGATGTTGGCACGGTAATGTCATATGACAGCGAAAATATGAAAGAGCACAGGAAAATCTGAAAACCGATCCCGATTACAGAGAAAAGTTTAAGGAAGCTACAAGCAACGGCAGACAGCAAAATTTGAAAAACAGTAACAAGAAACGACACAGAAAATTCTTAAAACACTTGATGAAAAATTCAAATCAATTGCAACAGGGCAAAATCCGGGATATGAAAATGAGGTTGTATATAAAACTCGATATGTACGAGACCTAAATCATATGTGCGGTGTAGGTGAATGATTGTTTATTGTGGTTTAGAAATCATTCAAATTTTTACCATTACCCACAGGACGCCTAGTATGATTATTATGATTATGTGTGAGAGCATCTTTATTCAAAATTTCTATTATTTCATAACTCGCAGTTAAACGCTCATTTTTGTGGGTTATCATCCTGTATCTTGCTTCCATTATCGTTCCCACACTGCTGATGATTATTTCTTTTCGCAAAACTTTATACAGAAAGTTTTCATCCAATATTTTTACAGGAAAGTCATCGGGTTTATTTTTTATTCGTGGAGAGTCAACAAAACTCAGACGCCATCCATTCTGTTTTCCCTCAAAATTAGATTGTGTGATTAAAAAAGAGTCGATATCTTCTTTTTCGTCAATAATATCTGTGTCTATGAGATGGAAATAACTTCTTTCCTCTCTTAATATTTTTTCCTGCTCCTTTCTATCCACTAAAAAAGTAATGTCTGACATCTCTTCATCTTCAAGTGGTGAAACTACATTCGCGAATGCTTGTTGCATTTTTTTATTTTCATATAATTTAACTATATTAACATTTACTACTATTGGATTGTCGCAACCTTCCACTGTTATTTCACAATTATCCACATCCAGTGATTTTTTCGTGAGGATTTTTTTACCTTTTGTTTGTTTATATAACCAGATAAGTGTTTGATTTTTATCTTTTTTTACATTGTTATCACTTTTATCAGCATCACTTTTGTCAGCACCACGTTTACAAGCGACCACAAAACCTAAGATTGCGGTAACATCTGCAATCGTTCCAATGTTACCGGAATTAAAAACAGTTTGAATGAGGTGTGGAATATTATAGAAAGATGTGATATCAATAATGAAAGATCCAGGTCTAAAAGAACCACGCACTTTTATAGATATTTTTGTATCAGAACTATTAAGAATTGAATTCGCCGTTTCTATTGCATTAGACAACCCCAACAAAGAAGTTGCAACTGCATTAGCATCCATTTCGTTTGATTCAACGGCTTTACCGTTATATTTTACCGAAAAATCGATTAATTCTGACTTTTTTGAATCTTCCATTACTTCTTAAAAATCATTGTGATCTATATTAAACTTTGGATTTTGTTCCAAATAATGTATAATCAGCGTTGAGGACACATCGAAGTAGTTTAACTATTAAATTTAAGTTAATGTAATGGCTTTCATGAAGGCTTTGCTTTCAGTACCGCTTTTTTCTCAACCACACACCAAAAGAATTGAGACGAAAAGTATATCGTGCCGTTAGACGCAATATACTTTGGAATTATTTATTCTCAGTTGTTATGGAAAAAGCCGCTTTCTTCGAAAGCGGTGAGGGCCCCGGACACGATATGAAGATCAAAACCTGACTTGAAATTAAATTTAAGCCAGGTCACAAAGCGGGGCCATTTTGAGCAACATAACAGGATTTGTAGGGAGGCGATGTTTGGCTTTTAAGTTGCCTCTTCCGGTCAGTAGCATTCAGTGCTGAAGCCCAACCGGCAGCTCACTTTCATCAGAGCTAACCACGTACTGCTTTTCTTTCCCAAGCAGCTTCCCCTTTTCGGAAACGGTCCACCTGTAGTATCCGAGCCCTATCAGGAAAATGGGGTAGACAATTTCCCAGGTGAAGCCCGAAACCAGAAAGGCAAGGGAAGCAAGGGAAAGCGCTGAAAAGACCCATTTCTGCCAGCCGGTTTCGGTTTTCCAGTAGGCAAGGATGATGAAGGCATAGAGGAAGACGAAGTTCTGGTTTACCAGCAGGATCAGGTCCGAGACCGAGATCCTGAAGACGTAAGCGGCCAGGACCAGGGCAAAAGATGAGACAAAAAGGACTGCAAGGGCGGGCACAGGGATGCCACGCACGGACAGTTTTCCCAGGCTTGCAGGGAAGATTCCGGTCCTGCCTCCGGAAAAGATCAGGCGGCTGGCGGTAAAGTTCCAGGAGCAGGCGTTTGCTGCGACCACTATGACCATGAACCAGACCAGAAGGTCTCCGCCCGGGGTGAAACGGACAAGGCCTGAAAGCCCGGCTGCGCCCTGGAGAGGGACTCCTGCTGCCTTGGCCCCCGCACTGATGAAGGCCAGGAGGAGGTAGATCGAGACCACCAGGACAAAGCTCAGCCAGTAGAGGCGGGGGACGTTTTTCTCAGGGTCCTTGATTTCCCCCAGGGAAAAGGAGAGGTTTTCCCAGCCCAGAAAAGCCCAGAAAAGGAGGGCTGCAATGCTCCAGAGGTGCTTCGGGTCCACGCTTGCTCCCACACCTGTACCTGCACCCGCAGTCGCACCCACACCTGTACCCATACCCGCAAATACACCCGCGCTCCCGTTCAAGCTCACTTTCAGAGCTTCCAGGGCAATTTCGAGCCCTGCAGAGAAAAAGTTCAGGTTGAAGAGGACAAGCAGGCCGATCAGCAGGAAGAGCACGGCCAGGGCTGCAAAGTTGATAAGGGAAATGGCCCTTATGCCAGCCAGGTTTGAAAGGGTCATCAGGATTATGAGGAGGATTGCAAAAAAGGCAATACCCAGCTCCGAAAGGGGTATTAGCTGCCGTACGTATTCAGCCCCCACCAGGGCAACGGCGGGGAGTCCGAAGAGGAATGAGCCTGCGACCAGATAGGAAACCGCATACCCACCCCAGGGGCCGACGGCTTCTTCGGCATAACGGGCAAGCCCGGCGGTGGAGGGGAATTTCAGGCCCAGGCGGGCGCAGATATGAATAAGGGGCAAGGCGACAAGAGAGATAAGCAGCCAGCCAAGGACTGCCTCATAGACATTTCCGGCATCAAGGGCCAGGCCGGGGAGCGCAAGGATGCCTGTTCCGATAAGCATGCAGATTGCAAGCCCGAGGCCCCGCCAGAGGGTTATTGTTTTTCCGAGTTCGGTCATTTTTTCGTCGCCGTACATTTCACATTTCAATATATATTCTTTGGCCGGCTGAAATCAAGCATTATTTCCACTGGAAATCCATCAACGCATTGATAGGAACATCAGGCAACACATCTCTCCTTTTCACGGTTTTCCCTTTCACGTTTTTGACGCCTGTTTTTCCTGATGAAACCGTAATAGCCAAGCCCGGTAAGGGCCACGGAATAGAGGATCTTCCAGGTAAAGCCTGAGACCAGGAAGGAGAGGGAGATCAGGGAAAGGGCTGAGTAGACCCAGCGTCTCCATCCGGTTTCGATCTTCCAGAAGGAAAGGAGGATGAAGCCGTAGAGGAAAAGAAAGTTCTGGTTTACGAGCATGATCAGGGAAGAAATCGGGACCTTAAACAGCCAAGTTCCCAGGATCACCAGTACGAAGATTACGTACATGCTCAGAATGCTTGCAAGGGGCTGCCCGTGTTTTGAAAGCTTCCCGAGGTATGCGGGCAGCACTTTTTCTTTCCCGGCGGCGTAGAGGAGGCGGCTGGAGGCAAAGTTCCAGCAGGTCACGTTTGCCAGGATCACGATTCCCATCAGCCAGATCAGCAGGTTCCCAGGAGGCGTGAATTTTACCAGTTCCACGAGTCCGGACGCTCCTGCAAGAGGGACTCCACTCGCATCCGCCCCAATACTCGTTATGGCCAGCATCAGGTAGATGAAGATTGTAAGGACAAAACTCAGCCAGAAAACCCGGGGCACGTTCTTTTTCGGATCCTGGAGCTCCCCGAGCCCGAAAGACATGTTTTCCCAGCCCAGGAAAGCCCAGAAGAGGAGAGCTGAGATTTTCCAGACATTATAAGGGTCAAGGGTTTCAAAATCCCCTCCTGCAATTGCGGATACACCTTCGGAAAGGGCTTCCATGGAAAATCCTACACCTGAGGCAAAGAATTCGAAGTTAAAGTAAGTAAGGGCTGCAATCAGGAAGAGGAGCACAACTACGGCTGCGTAATTGAAGAGCGAGACAAGCCTGACCCCGGCTATCGTGATGAGAGCCATGGCTGTGACTATAAGAATTGCAAGCAGGTAAACCCCGGATGGGGGAAGGTCAAAGAGGTGCTGCAGGTATTCCCCGCCGATAAGAGCTACCATAGGCTCTCCAAGCATAAAAGAGCCGCAAACGAGGGCTGTTACCGCATACCCTCCCCATTCTCCAACAGCTTCCCTGGCATAAAGGGAAATCCCTCCCGAGTACGGAAACTTCACCCCGAGCCTGGCACATATCTGGATCAGGGGCATTGTTGCGAGGATGATCAGGAGCCAGCCGTAGACCACTTCCTGCACTGTCCCGACGTCCGCCACAAGGCCCGGAAGGCCCAGCAGCCCGGAACCTATGACCATCAGCATGGCGAGCACCACACCGCGTCCGAGAGTTACTGTTTTTTTAAGTTCGGTCATTTTTCATCCCTTCAGAATCAATAAAGCCATGAAAGTTGATTGATAAATATAGTCAAAGACCTAAATTCCTTCACCAATATCAAGTGAAAGTTTAACCACGGAAAGCACGGAAAGCACGGAATAAGGAAGTAGAGGCACAATCCTTCCGTGCTTTCGGTGTCTTCCGTGGTTATAAAGTAAGTGAAAATATTTACATTCGAGACTATAGTTAGAGCTAATCGCTAAATCATGGAATACGGATAGAAACAGTCCACATGCCTTCCAGCTCTATAACTTTTGCGCTTTTTTACTGGCAGCCGGGTAAATTTATTCAAAAAAATTAGACACTAAAAGGAGGGCTAAACACCTGCCCTCAATGCGTCCTCAAATCAGAATTTCCAATGCCTGCTCTCAATGCCTGCTCTCAATGCCTGCTCTCAATGCCTGCTCTCAATGCCTGCTCTCAATGCCTGTCCTCAATGCCTGAGCTTTCCTCTGCCAAGGGAAGCAAAGACCCCGATAAAACAGAGTGCCGAAAAGATGGTAAACGCCGTGTGCACGCTGGTCAGGAGTTCCGAGTGGTACTCGGCAGTGATTTCCACCCTGCCGATAAAGATCGAAAAGATCATCATGGAAAGCCCCATGCTCAGCATCTGCCCGATCAGGCGCATGGTGCCCATGGTCCCGGAGGCGATTCCGTAATAGCGCCTTTCCACGGAGCTCATGATGGCGTTGGTGTTTGGGGAGGAAAAGAGGGCAAAGCCGAGCCCGAGTACCATGAGGATAGCGGTTATGTTCCGGAGCGGGGTCTCTTCCGTAAGGAAACTGAAGGCAAAAAGGCAGACTGCTGCAAGCCCCATCCCAACGGATGCCACGATCCTGGGCTCAACTTTGTCCGAGAGCTTCCCGGCAAAAGGGGAAAAGAGCGCCATTACCACGGGCTGGGCAACAAGCACGGTGCCCGCTGCCAGGGGAGAGAGCCCCTTGTTGTACTGGAGAAAGAGGCTAAGGAGAAAAGCAACCGCAGCCGTTGCACTGTAGTTGATAAGGGCTGCAAGGTTCGAGAGGGCAAAGGTATGGTTGTCCCGGAAAAGCCGCAAATTCAGGACGGGACTTTCATATCTCATTTCCCAGGAAACAAATGCCAGCAGCCCCACAAAACTCCCTCCAAGAAGCGCAAATCCGACCCTCTCAGGCACCCTGGAAAGCCCGTAGATAAGGGAAAAGAGCATGAACCCGTAAATTACAGTTCCCAGGTAATCGAATTTTTCTTTTTTCGCCCCTGCCCCCGCAACTTTCACCCGGAAAGAGAGCAGGAACGCCGCGATCCCCACAGGCACGATGGACAAAAAGATGCTCCTCCACCCGAAAGCCTCCGCAAGCACCCCGCCCAGGAAAGGTCCCGCAGATAGCCCGATGTACACAGCCGAAACATTGATCCCGAGCACCCTCCCCCTCTCACTCCCCGGAAAAACCGCCGTCACGAGTGCAATCGCTGTCGCATAGATCATCGCCCCCCCGATCCCTGCCAGCACCTCGCACCCTATAAGCATCGGGACCGAAACCGCAAACCCGCAAAGCAAGACCGCAAGCGAATAAACAATAATCCCGGAAGTGAAAATCTTTTTCATCCCGTAAAGGTCAGCCAGCCTCCCGAACGGAATCAGGAGCACCGCCGATGTCAGCAAATAGGTAGTCGGTATCCACCCGAGAAGCACCGCATCTGCCCCGAACTCCCTCCCGATCAGGGGAAGCGCGATATTGATGGAAGACGCTATGTAAGGGGAAAGAAAGGACGCCATTGTCGCTGCAAAGAGCACGCATCTCAGTTCGCGAGGCGTGTATTCGAGTGTATGGGGGGCTTGACCGGGAGCTGGCATGGTATTTCTGTCCTTCCTTTTCGGTACTGCACTGGTAGCGAGTTATGATAGGGTTATGGGATATAGTAACGGGAAATAAAACTTGATACACAGGATTGAATAACAAATTGGATAGTATGAAGGAGAAGTTTTGCTTCCGATGTTTAAAGAGTTTTCCAAATACCCCGAAAGTTCCCGCCAATTTATTGAGATCCCGCCCCCTGCTACGCTTCAGAAACCGAAGTCAGGTACCGGCACTCTCACCGGTCAGCTTGCTGACCGGTCTTTTCATGAAAATGGAAAAGAAGATGAGCGAAAAACACAGACAAAACCTGCAAGTTATCATCCCCGCAGGAAAACACCGTAATCAAAGAGGCACAGGCAGAGATTAAGAGATTAGCTATATATGCTTAGACCATATACAAGTATATGGTAATGCCATATAGGTGGTGAAGACCTGGATTCAAAAACCCTTGTGAAAGAAACCAGAGTACTGGCAGAAGACGAGATAATTGATATTTCAATCACAAGAGTTGAAAAATCACCGAAAATTCCCCACGGAGTAAAATACAGCTTCAATTACAGAGTAAAATCAGAATCCTGTGGATGGAAAACTGTCATAAGGGTTGATAACGCCCATGTGATAAAAGGGCACAAAAAAAGAGACCACAAACATCTTTTTGGCAAACAACCAGTTGAATTTGAATTCATATCATTAAGCCAGATCTATGAGGAAGTTCTCGAACTCATAAAACAAAACCGGAGGTTCATAGGTGAAATTAAAAGACATTGAAATCAAGGTCATGTCTGACAAATCATATGGTAAACACCTTGATCAACTCTTTGAGGACATTAAATCCGGTAAAATAAGCGAAAAGCAAGAACCTGAAATAGTGGCCCGTACTCCCGAGGACATCGCAAAGGTCCTGACAAACGAACGTATCCGCCTGCTCCAGATGATACGGGAAAAGAAACCCGAATCCATCAGCGAACTTGCCCGTCTACTGGAACGCAGCCAGTCCAACGTTTCAAATGATGTAAAGTACCTTGAGGGAATCGGCCTGCTCGAACTTGAAGAGAAAAAAGATCCGGTGCTACATAAGAGACCGGTAGTAAATTACGACGCTGTGAGGATAACGGTAGACCTTAGCTGCTAAATCCCGGCAGAGCCTATCCCTTTTGATGAAAAAACCCCTGATCCGGCCCCATTATGCAAAAATCACTCCAAGATAATGTAAAAAAGCAAGCATAAGCGCCACAAAACTGAGAATAAGTGCAATTCCTGAAACCTGAACAAGCCTGCACTTTTCCTTCACTATTTTTTCAAATGTCTCCTTAGACCTCTGACTCGAATTTATATTCGTATCAAAAGTTCGCCTGAAAAAGACCAGGACCGCAAAAATCAGGCTCAAAAGCCAGAAAAAAAGCGGGGCCGCATAAATAAGCAGCGAGTATCCTGACCAGGCCCTCAAATCCGAAAAAGTGATGGCATGAAAATAAATACCCTGAAGCAAGCTGGTAATAAGCACAAACTGCCTGGCCGTCCCTTCAATTGAGGAAATGGATTCCCCAACAAGCTTTTCAGCGTTCTCCTTCCAGAAAGGGTTGGGTTCAACGGGAATAACCGGAATTTCCTCGTTAACGTCATCCGTCCCTTCATCATCATTCATGCTTTCACTTCGTATACAAAAGTCTTCTCACAATTCGGGCACTTGATGTCTATGGAGAAACTCTTTCCAGGCTTATTCTTCAAAAAGTCAAGTAAACCCTTTGCCATCTGAGCTTTTCCTTCTTCCACCAACTCATTCACATCCATGCGGAATTTGTACCCACAAAAAGGGCATTTTATAAGTTCAAGCGTCATGATTATTCACCAGCCTTTCAAGTTGAGCTTTAAATTCTTCCTCTCCCATTTTATCTCTCAACCCAGAGATAAGTTTTGAAGCCAGTTGACTATATGGAGATTTAAGAGCTTCGAAAATCGAAAAAGCTTTTATGTAAGCCTGAAGAGCCGAAACATATTCTTCTTTTGTTTCATAGATCATTCCAAGCTGGCCGAGTGTTCCTGCAATTCCGCTTTTGTCCCCCAGTTCTTCTTCAATTTTCAGGGACTCGTTATACTTTTTGACCGCTTCTTCG
>JAENZL010000023.1:0-27531 GCA_016841265.1 Methanobacteriota archaeon
AGAATTAACCGAACCGACAAATCCTCGTCAGACAGAAAAAAGCTCCTGTCTCCATTAAATGATAACTTGTAAGCACTGCACATATTATAGTGCAGGAATGAATATATATGCACTCATGGTATATAAAGGTTGTCATTTGCCCATTGAACACAAAGGACACTTCGACCTAAATTCCATGACAAAAAACCTGTCAACACATTTTGACTCATGCTGACTGGGATTCATAGTACATCCGTTATAGTATATAAAGCTTTTCGTTCAAGAAATTTTTTCGAAAACAAGCCCCTGACATTCAAAGGATTTGTTTTTGACAAATTCCGAACTCCACCCTGGAAACTAAACCTCCGGAGCGGCTTGCGTTTGTGTTACGCACAGGACATCACAATGGCACACCCCATATAAATAACTTACGATTGGGAGAAATTTAAGGGAAAAGATGTCACCAAAAAAAATAAAAAAGAAAGGAGAAAAGCGCAGGATTAAAATAACAACATAAAGTTCAGAGTCAGCAGAACGAATAAGCTTAAAGTCCAAAGACGACATATAATGTTAGTTAAGTATATAAAAATAAAAAGACATTAAAAAAATCCAAAATATAGATAAAAGAGGTATCGAACTGGCTCAATTGAGAAAACCACCAGGCAAAGCCGGCGGCACCGAAGAAAACGTGGCAAAAATACGCACCCCACACAGAGAAAACAATGAAATCCTGGCAACAGTTGAAAGCCTTCTCGGTGCAAACCGCCTGAAACTCCGCTGTATGGATGGAGTCGTCCGGATGGGCAGAATTCCGGGTTCCATGAAAAAAAAGACCTGGATCCGGGAAGGGGACCTGGTTATCGTTACACCCTGGGAATTCCAGAACGAAAAAGCTGATGTAATCTGGAAGTACACGAGGCCCCAGGTAGACTGGCTTGAAAAGAAAGGATACCTGAAAGGACACATATGAAAAAAGAGCTGGAAAGAAAAGTCAGGCGCATTGACACAGCCACTGACAACCTGCGCGTCAGGGAAAAAGACTCCGATTCCCTGAAGGTGGAAGAAAATGTCTTTGACATCCCCACCCTAAAAAACCTCTACAACCTGGCGAAAAAGGGGATAATAGAAGCAATGGGAGGGTCCATCAGTACAGGGAAAGAAGCAAATGTATTCCACGCCGAAGGCCCGGAACGCGAACTTGCGGTAAAGATATACAGAATAAGCTCAAGCACCTTCAAGGCCATGGACGCCTACATCATGAAGGACCCTCGCTTCATAAATATCCGGCATAAAAAGCGAGATATCGTCTTTGCCTGGACCCGCAAGGAATCCCAGAACCTCATACGCGCAAAAAACGCAGGAGTACGTGTCCCAGAACCTATAATAGCTGAAAAGAACATCCTTATAATGGAATTTATGGGAGAAAACGAAGTCCCCTTCCCCCTGCTGAAGAACGTAGCTCTGGGAAAAGAAGAAGCCCGGCAGATTTACGACATAATCGTTGAGTATATGCGGCTTCTCCACACGGAAGCGAACCTTGTGCATGCCGACCTGAGCGAATATAACATCCTCATAGACCCCAAGGACCTGAGCCCTGTTTTTATTGACATGGGACAGTCCGTAACCCTGGAACACCCCAACGCACGGGAATTCCTGCATAGGGACGTGCTGAATATCCTGAGATACTTCAGCCGCTTCGGGATAAAAGAAAGCCCGGAAGAACTCACCTCAAAAATAAAGGCGAAAATAACATGACCCAGTATGTCAAAATCCCAAAAGAACGGATCGGAGTAATCATAGGTCCGAAAGGGGAAATGAAAAATCTGATCGAAGAAAAAACCACCTGTCAAATCGACATTGACAGTGAAAGCGGGAAAATCGACATCACCTGTGAGGAAGACCCTTTAAAGGAGTTCAGGACTCTTGAAACCCTGAAAGCTGTAGGCAGGGGATTCAGCCCTGAAAAAGCCCTCGGGATCCTGGATGACGATATGCTCATGCTTGAGATTATCGACCTATCCGAGATTGCCCACACCCAAAAGGAACTCCAGAGATTGAAAGGAAGAATCATCGGGAGAAACGGGAGGACCAGAGAACTTGCAGAATCCCTGATAGGTGTCAAGATCTCAGTATACGGAAAAACCGTTGCCATACTGGGATACGCAGAGCAAAACACCATAATCCGAACTGCAATCCAGATGCTCATCGATGGCGCCCCCCACGGCACAGTCTACAAGTTCCTCGAGAAAAAACACCAGGAACTTTTGCGGTCCCAACTCGACTCAATAGACCTCTACTGAGAATAAGAACTGGAAAGAAGGGGACCCCAGCTTTTGGGACCTCATATTTCCTTTAGTAACACTACCTACTTTTTCCTTTAGGACCCGCAGCGAAATAAACTATGCAACTTATCATTCAATTATAACTTTGATTGGTTATCTTGACCTTGAAAATCAATATATCCAATCTGAAATATGCATAGGTTGTTCTGTGACGAGTCCTTAGCAACACCACCTACTTACTACTTCTCCGATTCATATTTCTTCAAATAGATTCACTCATCTGCGTCCAACTCATTCTCCAAATCTTCGTCACCGACATCAATTTTCCCGCGACCGTCCAGGAAATTGCCTCTTCCGGGTTTTGCAGTAATTGACTCTTCCATCCAGAGGACTTCCCCCCTTGAGAGCGTGTAACGCGGGAACACACCATCCATACCTTCAAAAGGCGTCCATCCGGCTTTGCTGTGCAGCATATCACCTCTGATGGGCTGGAGGTCTCTCGGATTTACGATCATAAGGTCAGCATCGAAACCTACGGCCAGCCTACCCTTGGAATGCCTATCAAGCCCGAAAATTCTTGCAGGGTTCCAGCTAGTAAGCCTGATCATCTGCCCGAGGGGCAGGATATTCTTCCGGACTGCCGCCAGCATAAGAGGCATCAGCGTCTCAACTCCCGGGACTCCTGCGGGAGCTGCACGGATATCCGTATCTTTTTCGGACTCCAGATGTGGGGCATGATCGGAAGCCACGAGATCGATAGTCCCGTCATTCAGCCCGTTTGCAAGAGCTTTGATACTCTGCATGTTCCGGAGAGGAGGGTTCATCTTCCCGAAAGACCTGAGCCTTTCCCAGTCATGTGTTGAGAGAAAGAGGTGGTGCGGGGTGACCTCACAGGAGAACAGGGGCTGTTTCTGATCCCTTTTTGCCAGGTACTTTTCTTTTCTGATGATTCCGACAGCCTCCAGGGTGCTTATGTGGCAGAAATGCGCCCTGACCTCGAGGGCATTTATGAGCCCCATGGCTTTCTGAACCGCCTCCCCCTCACAGAAATTGGGGCGTGCCCTTGAGTGATATTCGTAGGAACTATCCGACTTCAGCATTTCCTCCAGTTCAAGGCGCAGCTTCTCGTCCTCGGCATGGATGGAGGCAAGAGCATCCAGGCGCTTAATCTCAGCAAGAGCCTCTTCAAAATCTTCCTCATTGATATTGAGCCCGCCTGTGGACTCAGCCATGAAAATCTCCCCGAAAGCCGTAACCCCGAGCTTCCAGAGTTCTTTGAGTTTATCGATGTTCCCGGTAACCCCGCCGTTAATCCCGAAGTCAACAATAGATTTTTTCCGGGCAACCTTAAGTTTCTGCTCGAAAGAACGGCGGTCAGTGGTAGGAGGAACGGTATTTGGCTGGTCTATGACGGTGGTAATTCCCCCCGCAGCCGCCGCACATGACCCTGTGTGCCAGTTTTCCTTGGACGTCATCCCGGGATCTCTGAAGTGGACGTGCACATCAATTCCCGCAGGCAGGGTAAGAGCCCCTTCGGCATCTATGATCATGTCCGAACTTGAGACCCGGAGATCTTTTCCGATTTTCGTAATCTTGCCGTCCTCAATAATGATTTCGGCTGGCTGGAGCACATTATCGTAATAAATCCTTGTATTTTTAATCAGAACATCAGGCATGGGCGTCTATATGCTCAAAACCGTACTTAAATTATGTACATCATCGGAGATTTTAAAAAAAGGGAACAAAAAGCAGGCAAAAAACCGACATGAAAAGGGGAAGAAAACTCCAAAGATGAGTAAAAAAGAAAAAAGTGAGAAAGAAAAAAAGAAAAAGAAAAAAGGGTAGAAAAGCCCAATCAGTTAAGCCAATCAGTTAAGCCAATCAGTTAAGCCAATCAGTTAAGCCAATCAGTTCAGCTTAATTCTCTCGGCGGTGCTAAGGTAGACCACACTCTCACACACATTGCAGCAGTGGTCTGCAATTCTTTCCAGATAACGGATCAGGAATAGCAGGTGTGTGGCCTTGGAAACGATGCTCGGATCTTTTGCCATCATTTCGATCAGTTCCACCCAGACCGAATAAAAGAGCTTATCAACATCATCATCCAGGGCAGCAGTGCCCTTTGCCAGGTCAGGGTCCCGGGTTTCAAAGGCTTTGAGGGAATTTGCAAGCATTTCCTCTGCAATATCCCCCATCCTCCTGGTGTCTACAAGAGGTTTCAAATGCCCGCCTTCGATTTTCCCGGGAATCTTTGCGATATTGATGGAAAGCCCCACAATCCTTCTGAGGTCCGCCGAAATTTTAAGGGCGCTCACCACAAGCCTGAGGTCGCCTGCAAGAGGCTGTTGTAATGCTATCAGGTCATTAATCGTAACTTCAATTTTGTATTCAAGCCTGTCCGCTTTCGGCTCCAGGTCAAGGGTCTCGCGGGCAAGCTCCAGGTCAAGGTTTATGACCGACTCCATGGAATCGTGAAGGATTTTCTCTGCAAGCTCCCCCAGAGAGAGGACAGATTCCTTCAGCAAGGCCAGTTGCTGTAAATATGTTTCTCGAACCATTTAATCACCTTTACCTGCCACACCTTTACCTACCACACCTTGAGATGCCAGGATGAGATTTAGGTGTGATATAGAAGCTATATATGTGGGAGATACGTCAAATTGGATATATACCATATATAGTATTGAGCTGCCATACTCAAAAATTTTATGACTGGCAAATTGCAGCCGGCACGAAGTTTTCGCGATTATGGGAAGCATAGTCAATCAAGAAAATTATGGTTAACCGAACCTTCCGGTAATATAATCCTCGGTACTCTTTTCCCCGGGGTTTTCAAAGATCTGCCTGGTCTTCCCGAATTCGATCAATTCCCCCATCAGGAAAAACGCAGTATGATCCGAGATCCTGGCTGCCTGCTGCATATTATGGGTTACGATCACTATAGTATAGTCTTTTTTGAGGTTCATGATCAGTTCTTCGATTTTCGCCGTGGAAATCGGGTCCAGGGCACTGCAAGGCTCATCGAAAAGAATGATTTCGGGTTTCACAGCCATTGTCCGGGCAATGCAGAGCCTCTGCTGCTGCCCCCCACTAAGGGAAAAGGCAGGGGACCGGATCCTGTCCGAAATTTCATCCCAGAGAGCCGCCGAGCGAAGCGCATGCTCCACCACACCTTCGAGGTCCTTTTTGTTCACCCCGTGGATGCGCGGGCCGTATGCAATGTTGTCATATATAGACATCGGGAAAGGATTGGGTTTCTGGAAAACCATACCTACTTGCTTCCGGAGGTCTACGACATCCACACCTGGCCCATAGATGTCCTTACCTTCGATTGAAACCTCACCTTCGATCCTGCAGCTCTTAATAAGGTCATTCATCCTGTTCAGACACCTGATGAAAGTAGACTTTCCACACCCTGAGGGACCTATAAAAGCAGTTACACTGTTTTTAGGGATCTGGATGCTGACATTCTTAAGGGCCTGCTTATCCCCATACCAGAGATTCAGGTCTTTGACCTCGATCTGGGGATTAGCTACGTTTTGGATAGCTTCGGTCATTTAATGTGCCTCAAATATAATATTAAAACTCAAATCAAATTTTCAATTTTTGCCGGTAATACCTGCGGACCAGCACTGCAACGAAATTTACGGCAAGCACGATCATAAGCAGGACAAGTGCAGTCCCGTACTGGAGAGGCCGGGTCTGGGCGATGTTTGTCCCTGCGGTGGCAAGGACGAAGAGGTGATAGGGAAGCGCCATGAACTGGGAATAGACCGAGTCAGGCAACCTGGGCAGGAAATAAGCAGCCCCGGTAAGCAAAATCGGAGCAGTCTCTCCTGCGACCCTTCCTATACTCAGGATGGAACCCGTAACTATTCCGGGAATGGAAGCCGGAAGCACCACATGCCTGATGGTCTGCCACTTACTGATCCCGAGCGCAAGGGAGGCTTCCCGGTATTCCGGGGGAACAGCGAGAAGGGCTTCCTCACTGGACCGGATAATTACCGGAATAATAAGGAGGCCAAGGGTCAGGGAAGCCGAAAGGAGCGAAGGGCCAAACCCGAGGTACTTGACAAACATAGCCAGGCCAAAAAGCCCGAAGACTACGGAAGGTGTCCCTGCAAGGTTATTTATTGCCATTTCTATGGCCCAGGTGGTCCGGTTCTGCCCGGCATATTCGGTCAGGTAGATTGCAGCCAGGATACCCATAGGAAGCGCTACCAGCATTGAGCCGATGATCAGGTATATTGTGCCCACAATTGCCGGATAGATCCCGCCTTCAGTCATCATCTTGCGGGGCATTTCAGTTAGGAATTCAATACTGATTGCATTGTACCCGTTAGAGACTATGTAATAGAGGATAAAAAGCACAAAGCCCGCAACTGTCAGCGCCGCAAGAGTCAAAAAGGCAAAAGCGATCCGCTCACTGGTTTTTGCGTTCAGACCCATGCTCAGTCCACCTTAAACCTGTATTTCTTTTTGATTGCGTCCGCAAGCAGGTTGATAAGGAACGTGACAATGAAAAGTACGGACCCGACTGCAAACAGGGCATGGAAATGGTCACTGCCCTGAGGGACCTCCCCCATTTCGAGCGCTATAGTGGCGGTCATGGTCCTTACAGGATCCAGGATCCCACCCGGGAAAGAGGGGATGATAGCCGTGTTTCCGGTCACCATCATGACGGTCATGGTTTCCCCGATTGCCCTTCCCATACCAAGCATCACGGCAGCCGAAATCCCGGAAAGTGCCGCAGGAACAGTTACTTTGTAGATAGTCTGCCACCTTGTAGCCCCGAGGGCAAGGGAACCCTGCTTAAGAGAACCTGGGACCGAACTGATGGCATCTTCGGAAATGGAGATGATGGTGGGAAGGGCCATGACCCCAAGCATAATGGAACCTGTAAGAGCGGTCTGCCCGGTGGGAAGGTTGAAAGTCTCCCGGATAAAGGGGACCAGCACGACAAGCCCGAAGAACCCGTACACAACCGAAGGAACGCCTGCAAGGATCTCGACAAAGGGTTTGAGGAAATCCGCAACTTTCGGACTTGCCAGTTCAGAGATAAATACGGCAGAAGCAATCCCCAGAGGTACGGAAAAAAGGATTGCCCCTGCAGTCACAATCAATGAGCCTAAAAACAAAGGCAAAAGCCCGAATTGTGCGTTTACGGACGTCGGGTACCAGAACTTGCCGGTCACAAAGCTCAAAAACGGCACATCTTCAAAAAGGGTTAAACCGTCCCTGAATAAAAAAAGGCATATAAGGAAAAGAATGACGACTGTCAGGGCGCTCACTGCAAAGAGCACGGATTCAATCGTCTTTTCCCTATAATTCCTGCTGAACATTCTTTTTCCCTTAAAATCCCTGATTCATTATTAGAGTCGTACTTTTGAAGCCCGGTTTAGAGGCTCACTGAACAGGGAAGTACCCGACTTCGAGTATCAGGTTCTGCCCTTCTTCACTCATCACGTAATCAACGAATTCCTTTGTGAGACCGCCGGGTTCCCCATCGGTATAGAAGTAAAGGGGTCTTGAGAGAGGGTAGTCGCCGCTGATGATGTTCTCAGGGCTTGGGTATGTGAAGCCTTCCCCGGCATCCACACTGACAGCCTTTACACTGTCATCAAGGTATGCGACACCGATATATCCGATTGCATTGGGATTCATCGAAACTTCACTTACTATAGCCCCGGTGGTAGGCTGGGTGAGAGCATCAGGCCGGTATTCGTCCTCAAGGAGTACAGCTTCCTTGAAGTATTCATAAGTCCCGGAACTGCTGTCCCTGGACATTACAGCGATTTCCTTGTCTTCTCCACCCACTTCATTCCAGTTGCTGATGCTTCCGTTGTAGATCCCACGCATCTGGTCAAAAGTAAGCTCGGAAACCGGGTTCTCAGGGTTGACCACAACAGAGATCCCGTCAAAGGCAACCACGTGCTCAAGGGGTGTGATCCCGTTTGCTTCGGCATTTTCAAACTCTGAATCCTTCATTTCCCTGGAAGCGGTTGCAATATCAACTTCCCCGTCGATCATAGCAGCAATTCCCACACCGGATCCGCC
This sequence comes from Methanobacteriota archaeon, assembly GCA_016841265.1. Lineage (GTDB taxonomy): Archaea > Halobacteriota > Methanosarcinia > Methanosarcinales > Methanosarcinaceae > MTP4. Next base: position 8,319 of record JAENZL010000023.1, read on the forward strand.
GCCAGTTACGGTAACGCTCTTATCGGGATATTCTATCATGAACTGTTCAGCTTCATACTGAGCAAGAGGGAGAACCGTGTCCGAACCCTTGATGGAAATTCCCTGTGCTTCGGCTGCGGGAACTTCTTCTGAAGGAGCCCCTTCTTCTCCGGCTTCATTATCGGTACATCCGATTCCCAAAAAAACGAGCCCCATCAAGAGAACTGTGAGGACCGCATAAGTTTTTAAATGTGCCATGTTGTAAATATTCCTCCAATAAATATGTATCAAGATAAGAATCTATAGCAGTTGCAGAGTTTTCTACTACATCACACTAAGAAAAGAGTTTATATATAAACATTTGCCACATATAGTATAGAGGAATATATAATATAAATATAAATGTAATAAAAAAAGATACTATATATCAACTATATAAAATATATAGAATAAATGCAGGGAAAAATACCCGGAAAATTTAAAGTTATTAGCAACAGTAACAATCAAGGATAAAAAATGAGAGAAGAAAAGGAAAAAAAGAAGCCTAAAGTGGAACAAAAGAGGAATAAAAAACTAAAAGTGGAATAAGGGAGAAGAAAAAAAAGCTTAGAGAGGAAAAGTAGAAGGAAAAACAAAAATTGGATGAAAGAAGGAAGAAAAGAACTAAAATTGGATAAAAAACCGAACAAAAGTATAAAGAAAAGAAGCGTTAGCACAGGAAAAAAGGAAATGAAGAGCTCAGAAGTCAAAAAGCGACCTCTGCTCACCTCGCCCATTCTCCGAACAGGAACCTTCACCGGTAGTCGTCAGGCCCTTTGGAGAAGAAGGCATTTCCTTTTCAGGCTTCTTAGGTTCGAAATCGAAAAGCCCTTTCTGTTTTGAATCATAGTCAAGAGAAGACGTCTTTACCCCGAAAACCCCCAGGATACGCTCCACGGGAGGCAGGATTTGCTTCTTAATATAGTAGTCCACATCGATGGGCACGTTGTGCTCCCGGACGTAGTCAGGATCTTCGGCTCTGTCCACGAAAAGCCCTTTTCCGGCAGTGATAACAAAGGGAATCCTTGTCCCTATGGAAGCCATAACCCCTGTCCTTTTCTTTATGTTTTCAACTACGGTAAGGTGGGGTTGTTTGCTTTTGTAACTATCAATTTTCCTTGTAAGGGTCCTGGTAAGGATCAGGTTCTCAACAAGCTCAGTGTCTTTTCTGGGATCAAGATTCCGGACATTACTAACGACTTGCTGGACGTGTTCCACTGCCAGATCAACTTCGCCATCCTTCAGAACAAGTTCAAGGACCGTGTTAAGGGTCTTTGAGGTCAGTCCACACCAGTCCCTGCGAACGGTCTCCATCCCCTTCACCTTGATCTTGTCCTTCCACCCATCCCCCTCAGGCTCAAAAAGCCAGAGAGCATAGCGTTTCTTTGCTATAAGAAGGGCGCGCTTTGCAATGGCTTCGAATTCGAGCTCCATGGGGTCGGGAAGCGATGCCGAAACAATCTCTGCAAGCCTGTTTCCCACAAGGCTGATATCATCAAGGGAAAGTTCGCCTTCTGCTTTGCAGTGGACAAAAACACTGTCCGTATCCCCGTAGGCAACCGAGAGACACACAACCCGGTCAGAGGGCTGAGGCTCCCCGACTTCCCCGAGAAGGAGGGCTGAAGACCCCCTGAGGATGACCTTCCCGATCCTGTCATTTATCAGATCCCTGGTGTTCAGGATATTGCTCCGCCCGAAACTTGTCACGGCGTTTGCAAGAGGCAGACTGTAAAGCCTCGCCCTGGCATACCCGGAGTAACCGTAAAAGCTATTCAGCAGGATCTTCAGGGCTAGCTGGGTTGCATCAAGCACCCGATGCTCGTTATCATCCCCGGCGTTCTTCATCAGAACCTTGGTCTCCACCCTGCGGTTCAAAAGATCTTCAAGGATGGAAGGCACGATACCTTTGAAAGCGGTGGAAGGAACGAACTCCCCTCCAGAGGGAGGTTTAATGGTATCTCCCCCGGGACGGGCCTCGGTCACAACCGTGGTGTAGCAGAGGTTGTGCGCCATCATGATGGTGGGATAAAGGGACTTGTAGTCAAGGATAAGCACATTTTCCAGCAGGCCCTTTTTCGGTTCAAGGACTTCCCCCCCCTTTAGTTCCGAGCTCTGCTGGTGGCGTTTAGCTGAAAGTTCGTCATCTGGTTTTGGGGGGATAAGTCTGTCTTTTAACCCGAACTCCCGGAGCATGAGGTGCTCAACCATGGAAGTCTGTCCACCATCCACGATTTCCTGAAGAAGGGTCCCACTTACCCGGGCAAGGGCAACGTATTTGTCAAGCAGCCTGAGATTGAGCACCAGTTCCTGAGCAAGTTCGGAGTCCCTCCGCGAATAATCGATGAATTTCTTGAGCTTTTCCCCGGAATCGGCCCAGTATTCTTCCATCTCCGAGGGAGCCACATCGAGTTTTTCCCGTTCCAGAAGCTCCTTTGAAACCGCCCGCAGGGTATACTGCTTCAGGCTGAAAGCCCTGCGCACCAGGGGAAGGGCATCCACGACAACCCGCCCTTTCATCTCAGTCCGGGTAATGAGCCCGAACTTCCGGTAGCTCATAAAGCTGCCATCCCTACCAACCACAGAATTTACCTTTTCCCCTCTTGAATAAAGGGCCTTTACCCTGTCAGTAATATAAGGGATGTCGAAGTCCTGGTGGTTGTAACCTATAACAATGTCAGGGTCGTATTCACAAAATATCTTGAAAAAGAGATTCAGCATTTCAGCCTCATCTTTGCAGGGCAGGACGTCTTTGTCCGCCCCTTCTACCGGCTTGGCGGTCAGGATGAGGGTCTGATGCCCTTTATAGTCGGGTTCGAACGAAAAGCTGACCATGATAACGGGAGACGTCTCGGGAGCAGGCATCCCCCCATCAAGGGGTAGGCACTCAATGTCAAAAGAGAGGTATTTCAGGGGAGCTGTGGCAAGGTTGTCAATTTTCCTGATTTCGGATGCCAGGATAACAGTGTCGCAGGCAAATTCCCGGCAGCGAGGCCTGCCTGAAAAATTATTTTCCTGGAAGTACTTTGCAGGGTCCACGGGATTTCCGTCCACCGAAACCCAGACCATCCCGCCAAGGTCCCGGTCAATCAAAAAACGGTTCCTGAAAAGAATATCACTTTCATAAATTTCCCAATCGCCTTCGGCTTTGAGCACATCCCGGATTTTCAGCACATCGTCCCTGATTTCGGGCACATTTTTTGGCAAAGAAGTGGTGATCTTGAGTATCTCTTTTCTGGATTCCTGGTACCCCACAGGCTCAAACTTTTCAACGATTTCTACCTTTTTGACCTGCTCAAAAGTGTCTTTGATAAGCCTCGCAACGGCATGCAGGTCTCCGGAAGCTTTGAGATAAAAATAGGGTTCGAAATCAGGAACAAGGCAGCATACGCTTTTACCATCCGCACTTCTCCCGAAAAGGCGGATGACAGGTTTGCTGTCATTAATGACTTCGTAATCCGCATCCAAGATCTGAAAATCCATAGGCATGGTTTAGAGTTTTAGGTAGACATATAGCTTTTGTTACATTGTCAGGAAAATAAATGTGAAAAAAACTTTTCAGAAAAGATAAGGGGAGAAAGAAATGAGGGAAAAAAGAAAGAAAAAAGGATGAGGTAGAGAAAAAGGAAAAAGAACAAGGGAAAGAAAAGGAAAGGAAAAACAGAAAGGAAAAACAGAAAGGAAAGGAAAAACAGAAAGGAAAATAAAGAAAAGGAAAAGAAAAACAGAAAGGAAAAGAAAAACAGAAAGGAAAGGAAAAACAGAAAGGAAAATAAAGAAAAGGAAAAAAGGAGAATGTTTAAAACCAACCGTGCCGGAAAATCAGGCAGCGGACGGTTTAATGTTCATATTGATTGCGACTTCCGCAATATCGGCACTGTACTCGGCAACTCTCCGCAGGCTTTCCAGAATCATGCTGAGCTCGATGTTCCCGGACCCTTCTCCATCCCTGGATTCAAGGGAAACCCCGAACTGAGACACTTTCTTGGCTTCCACAACAATCTTGTTTATAGCCTGAAGGTCTTCTTCTTTCATCGAATCAATCGAACTTTCAAAAACTTTCTGGGAAAGGTCGGCCATCTTAAAGATTGGATCATCGGAACTGATTCCGTTTTCCATCTTAGTTACGTTCCGGGCGATCCGGACAGCATGGTCTCCGACACGTTCGATGCTCTTGGTAATAAGCCTGTATCCGAGACATTCCCTTGGGTCACCTATCCCTATTTTTTCGGAAAGTTCGACGTCCTCGATAGAAGCCTTAAGCTGGCGCACCGAGAGCAGGTAGAAGCGGTCCACGTCATCGTCCCGCTGGATTACATCCTCGGCAATTTCCACATTGTGATCCTTAAGGGCAGTCATCGAGTCCTCAAGCATGGAGAGGACAAGCCCATACATGTTCTTGATGACCCTTGCAAGAGGCAGGTCGTGATAATTCAGGAGACACTGGAAGACCAGTTCATTCCTGGACTCTTCCACGAGTTCAAGCCCGATAAGCTTCTGACGCACGGAATCTTTGATAAACTTCCGGTCGTAGGCACTGAAGCCTTTCTTGGTGGTAAGTCTGATAAAGTCATAACCCACAAGGTAATGTGAAATAAGAACCCGCAGGTTGTTTTCCGCACTGTCGGCATGCACGTAATCGATCGAGGCTTTGAGAACCGAATGTTCCCTTGAGCTCGCGCTTGAGGAAACGAGCAGGGTCTTGTTAGGCATAGGGGTAAGGGTAAGCGTGTCTCCTGCCTGAAGCCCGATATCCCGTACCCACTTTATAGGTAGGGAAACAATATAAGTTGAATTTCCCGTAAACTGGACTTTTCTTTTATCTTTGGTGATAAATGAACCCCCTTGAGGCATTCTATTCACTTGTACAGCATCTATATAGAACAAAGTGATATATAAAGGTATCCAAAAATTAGGCCACCATAAGAAGAAATGAAACAATGAACTATGGTCTAATAATAGTATATAGGAGATTTCAATAAATTGAAGGAAAACATATACCTGCTCTGAAAAGGATATGAAGACCAAAATGTGAAAAAGCAGGGAAAGCTAACGAATTTACTCAATGAATTTACTTTAACTATTTTAATTACTTATGAGTATTGGTTACACAGTATAAGGTATTACTTAAATTATTTCAGTATTTACATAACTTTTTTAGTTATATTAGAACTCGTTCCCACCTATCCTTTATTTGAAACTTTTCATTATAATCAAGTACTCAAATTCCTTCACCGACCTCAGGTGAAAGTTTAAGCACAGAAAGCACGGAAAATACGGAAAATACGGAATAAAGGAAAATACGGAAACACGGAATAAAGGAAATTGGAGCATAATAAGCCCTTGCTTTCGGTGTATTCCGTGGTTATAATGTAAGTGTAAATATTTGCGTTTGGGACTATAATATCCATGGAAATCATCCATTAATAAAAATAATATATGTATAATTTAGACATTATAACCTGAAAATGTCTTTTAAAGTATCTATCACACATAATAAGCAGGATAGGGACCCACAAGAAGAAAGACATCCTCGGGTAGAAAATCAAACTATATATGGAAGAAAGAAGAACTTAAGTATATATTTATGATAAATAAAATTCTGATTATTCCCTGCACCCAAAAACTATACAGTAGCTCGAAAAATCGGTTATTTCATAGAAATAAAATACGGGAAATGGATCGATGAAGCAATTCAATATTAATCTGGAATCACTAATAAACAGTAGCCCGGTAGTCATATTTTTATGCAGCCCGGGTAAAAACTTGCCCGTTGAACTGATAACCGAGAACATACGGCAGTTCGGCTACGAAGTAGATGACTTCATATCAGGACGTATACAGTACCTTGACATAATCCATCCCGAAGACAGGGAAGAGGTCTGTGCCGAAATCAGCAGGTGCTCTGAGAAAAGATGCCCTGAGTTAACCCAGGAGTACAGGATAGTTACAGCTTCGGGAGATACACACTGGGTCGAGGTAAAAATCCTGGTCCGAAGAGACGAGAAAGGAAGCGTAAAACACTACCAGGGAACTCTCTGCGATGCCACCCAAAGAAAAGAGGCAGAAGCTTCAATGCAAAAAGCGCTTAAAAGAAATAATGAATTGAAAAACGTCATCAACAGCAGTCCTGTGGTGGTGTTCCTCTGCAGACCGGAAGAGGGATGGCCCGTGGAATTCGTATCGGAAAACATTACGCAGATGGGTTACACCGCAGAAGACTTTACCTCCGGGAAAATAAGGTATATCGACTTTGTACATCCTGACGACCGGGACTATTTCCGTTCCGAAGTGGCCAAGTTTTCCAGAGAAGGATACACGGACTGTACCTAGGATTACAGGGTCCTGACAAAGTCAGGAGAGGTACGATATATCGACGACAGGTCCCTGATAAAAAGGAACGAGAAAGGGGAGATCACCCATTACCAGGGGATTGTCCTGGATATCACCGAACGCAAACTGGCAGAGGAACATATAAAGGGGCAGAACCAGGTCCTTGAAAAACTTGCCTCAGGAGCCCCACTTAACGAAGTACTCCTCCTCCTTGTCAAGAATGTGGAAAAGATCAAGGCCGGTTCAACATGCTCGATCATGCTCCCCGACCGGGAGAAAAAACACCTGTTTTACTGCGTTGCCCCGGAGCTTCCTGAATTCTACAGGCAGAAGACCGAAAGACTTGAGATTAGTTTTGGCATGACTTCTGTCGGAACCTCAGCCTACCTGGGAAAAAGGATAACTGTGGACAATTTGACAGAAAACCCATACTGGACCGAGTACAGGCATCTGGCAGTCAGCGCCGGGCTGAAAGCCTGCTGGTCCGAACCCATCATCTCCTCTTCAGGGGAATTGCTAGGCGTCTTTTCCATGTACTACGGCGAAGTCCGAAAACCCAAAAAAGAGGACCTTGATTTTATGAAGACAAGCGCCCAGCTTGCAGCCATTGCGGTTGAGCACAAACTGGCAGAAAAAAACCTGCGGGAATCCGAAAACAAGTTCAGGACCATCTTCAATAATATCAACGACCAGCTCTACATCCGGGAGCCTGAAGGCAAAAGCTACATGGACGTCAACCAGGCAGTTGTGAACAGGCTCGGATACAGTAAGGAAGAAATCCTGAAAATGGAAGCTGAAGAGATAATTCCTTCCGAGTACTGGGACTCTGTCAGGGAGAATATGAAAAAGATCCAGAGCGAAGGGTCCCGGATTTACGAAGCAGGCGCTATCTGTAAGGACGGGACGGTTGTCCCCCTTGAAGTAAGTGCAAGGATAATCAATTACGACGGCAAGAAGACGATCTTCTCGGTTGCCAGGGACATCACCGAGCGCAAGAAAGCAGAAGCTGCACAGGCTCTGAACGCAGCCAGACTCGAAACCCTGGTAAAGCTTAACCAGATGACCGGTGCGCCCCTGAAAGAAATCACAGACTTTGCCCGGGAAGAAGCAGTCAGGCTCACGGGCAGCAAACTCGGGTACCTGGCATTCATGGATGCCTACGAAACAGCCCTCATAATGCACTCCTGGTCAAAGAGTGCGATGAAGGAGTGCAGCATTGAAGACAAACGTTTCATCTATCCGATTAAGACCACCGGGCTCTGGGGAGAAGCCATAAGGCAGCGAAAACCCATCATTACCAATGACTACACCTCTCCGAGTTCCCTGAAGAAAGGATACCCGAAAGATCACGTACACCTGACCCGACACCTGAACGTACCCGTGTTTGACGGGGACAGGATCGTTGCCGTTGCGGGAGTGGGGAACAAGGACGAAAACTATGACGAATCGGACGTCCGCCAGATAACACTGCTTATGCAGGGCATGTGGCAGCTCATCCAGAGGAAGCAACTCGAAGACGCTCTGGAAACCTACTCAGAAGACTTATCGAAAGCCAGTGATGAACTTCGGTCTTTGAACAGGATAAAAGCGGAGTTCATGTCTGAAAGCCTGCCCCCTGTGAGGCTCGACTACGGGGAACTAATTGATTTTGAGACCTGGGAAGCTATAGAGGACCAGCAGCAAAAGGCAATCAATTCGGTCATCAACAATTCAGACAGATTGAGGCATATGGTAGACTCTCTCCTCTATCTCAGCCAGGAACAGGCAGGAAAGATCGAATATTCCTTCGGGGAAGTCGAGATTAAAAAGGTACTTTCGGACGCCTACCTCAACCTCATCCTCCTGATAGATGAAAAAGAACTGGAAATGGAAAAGGACCTGCCTGCAAGCCTGCCGCCGATCAGGGGAGACAAACAAAAACTTACCGAGCTCTTCACCACCCTGATCAGCAATGCAATCAAGTTTACACCCCACGGCGGGACCCTTGAAGTGAAAGCCGAAGAGGAAAAACAAAGCATCCGTATCACAGTCAAAGACAGCGGGACCGGCATTCAGAAAAGACTTATCCCACACCTATTTAACAGGATTTACCAGGTGGACGACTCCCTGAGCCGCAGGTACCAGGGACTTGAATTCGGGCTATATATCTGCAAAAACATTATCAGTGCCCATAACGGGGAAATCTGGGTGGAAAGTGAAGAAGGTTCGGGAACCACCATGCATGTGAGGCTTCCCAAAAGAAAAACCGAACCGAAAAAAGAGGCATAACGAGAGTTATCAGTCTGCCTGAATCAGTCCGCCTGAATCAGTCCGCCTAAATCAGTCCGTCTGAATCAGTCCGCTTGAGCGAGCAAAGCGAGCGAAACGGACCGCGCACTGCCGAGCCGCAACTCGGCTGGTGCAACTCGGCTGGTGCAACTCGGCTGGTGCAACTCGGCTGGTGCAGCCAGGCTAACGGGACGGAGACAAAAAACTTGAAAATGAGCATAGTCGGAATTAAAAAATGTTGTAATGAAGTGGCTGGAGATTTACGATGAAAATTGAACTATTGGGCACTCTTTTCCTCTCAGACAAGAGGAAAGATCTTCTTCTGCTGTTGATGGAGGAACCCCGGAATATTGATGAGATCAAAGATACTCTCAATGTAACCTCAAGCGCGATCATGACCCAGATCAAGATCCTCATCAGCCAGGGCCTGATCACACATGAAGACGACCTTTACAAGCTATCTGACATCGGGAAAGTGGTTGTTAAAAAAATGATACCCCTCCTTAACACCCTGGGCGTGTTCTCGGAAAATAAGGACTACTGGGAAAACCACAATATCAGCGCGATTCCATCCCATCTTCTGGACAGGATAGAGGATCTCGGGCACTGTGAATTCGTGGAACCCGATCTGGACAGGATGTACGAAACCCCAAAAAAGATAGAAGAAAAACTGGTCATCTCAGCTAATGTAATGGAAATCTCCTCCTATTTCAACCCGGCTTATCCGTCAACCTATGTCGAACTGATAAAAAAAGGGACAGATGTATCCCTGATAATCACAAAACCCATCTTTGAAAGGTTGAGAAAGGAATACCGTACAGCCCTGCAAGAATACCTGAGCCGGGAAAATGCAAAAATTTTCGTTTGCGACTGTCCTATAAGAGTTGCGTCAAGTGTGGTTACGGACCGCTTCATGGCACTCTCCCTATTTTACAAAAACGGGATCTACCATAACCATGCAATCATGAGTCTGGAGGAAAACGCTCTAAAATGGGGAGAAGCCCTTTTCCTGCATTACATGAAAAACTCAAAGGAAATAACGGAAAAGGAATTGATTGAAAAGGAATTGATTGAAAAGGAATTAACTGAGAAAGATTAACTAAAAAGGAATTGGCTGAGAAAGATTAACTAAAAAGGAATTAACTGAGAAAGATTAACTAAAAAGAAATTGGCTGAGAAAGATTAACTAAAAAGGAATTGGCTGAGAAGTACAAACTGTAAACCTGGGTTCCGAGATTCCACTTCAGTCCAAAAAGGAAAATTTGCCTGCAGAATGCCGGGGGATACATGTGCTCTTACAGAACAAAATTAATCAATTCCCCTGATTGAACCCCGATCCCTCAAGCTCATATTGAGTTTACATATCCTGCCCATTTTCACTTAAAAAACAAACGACTATTCTTAATTCAACAATATACGGCCTCCTTTTTTCCCGAGATTATTTTCCAGAATGATCCATTTCCCAAATTGCTGATCCTTGAACGGTCGGTTTCATGGATGAGATGTTTCCAGAATTACTGATCCTTGAACGAGCGATTTCTCGAATTACTGATCCTTGAACGAGCGATTTCTCGAATTACCGATTCTTGAACGAGCGATTTCTCGAATTACTGATCCTTGAACGAGCGATTTCTCGAATTACCGATTCTTGAACGAGCGATTTCTCGGGGCATCTACTTTCAGAAACAATGACTTTTCTACCAGGCAGGATGCCCACAGTCCGGGAAACATATCAAATGAATAAAAAATCAGAATGCAATGACCCTTTTTACGAGGAAAAATCAGACATACTGATAAGATCAAAGGCTTTGATCAAATTAAAGTCCCCGATCAAATGAGGTAACGCTGTTAAATCGGAACGACCCGTAAAATCGGATGAAACTACAGAATCATAAGAGTTAACAAAATCAGGACAATTCACAAAATTAGGTATCAGGAGAGATGTTAACTACGTTAATCAAATACCTGAGTTTATGTTATATGTATAAAAGTCAATGTATGATTGGAAGTTGACAGCATAAAGGGATGCACCCGAAAAGTGAATCCCGATTCTAGCTACTCACTGTTAACAAGGGAATAACCGCAAAAAATGTAGGAAGCGTTTTTATGGCAGCAGATATCTTGAACCAGTTAGCGGAAGCTGTCGTCGAAGGAGAAGAAGACGACGCAGAAGAACTCGCACAGAAAGCCCTCGAAATGGGCGTTGACCCCTATGAAGCAGTTATCAACGGCCTGGCAAGGGGAATGACAATTGTCAGTGACCAGTACGAGAAAGGAGAAGCATTTGTACCCCACCTCCTGCTCGCATCCGGAGCAATGTATGCAGGCATGGACATCCTCGTCCCCCACATGGTCAAAGACGGAGCCTCCAAGCAGGCTGTAGGTATTATAGGGACCATCGAGGGAGACGTGCATGACATTGGCAAGAACCTTGTTAAGACCATGCTCAGTGCAAACGGGTTTGAAATGATTGACCTGGGCGCAGACGTCCCTATCGAGAAGTTTGTGGAAACAGCAAAGGAGCACAAGGCTGACCTGATTTCCATGAGCGCTCTTATGACCACGACCATGACAAACATGGAAAAGGTCATTGAGATCCTCCAGGAAGAAGGGATCCGCGACTCCATGAAGGTCATGGTAGGAGGCGCCCCCGTCTCAGAGGAATACGCAGCAGCCATCGGCGCGGACTCTTCCCACCCTGATGCCCTGCACGCAAGCGCCTGGGCAACCGAAATTGTGAAGGAACTCGAGACTTCAGAGGAGCGCTGGAGTGACGAGAAGATCAACCTGGGCAAGATCAAGTACAGGGAAATCCTTGCAAAGAAGACAGTCTCCGAGAAAGTCGACATCGGACTTGAGACTGCAAACAAGATCAAGGAAGAGTTCGAAAGCGTGGGCGTGAAGGTCAAGGAAGAAATGACCCACATTGACAGGACCGTATCCGCAATGTCCGACAAGAAGGTTGACCGCCTGCCTGTCTACCCGCTTGCCTGCGGAGTCCTCAGGAAGTTTGCCCCTGTCACCTACAAGGAATACGCAACAAACGAAGACGCCTTTGTCGAGAGTGCATTCCTCGGGTCCAAATACCTGGACATGGACATGTTTGTGGGGCTTATTGACCTTTCCGCAACCTCCGCGGACTTCGGATGCAAGATCAAATACCCCGAAGATGACACCCCCTCCTCCGAAGGCCACCTTAAAGCCTACGAGCAGCTCGAGGTCCCCGAACTTAAGGAAGGCACCCGTGGCTACGAACTTGTCATGGCTTCAAAGAAGGCAAAGGAAAAACTCAACAAGGAACTCAACACCCCCTTCGTTGGCTTCCACGAAGGCCCGCTTCTTACCCTTACCCAGCTCATGGGAGCAGACAGGGTCCTTATGGACATGAAGACCAACCCTGAAGTAGTCCTTGAAGCGGTCCAGAAGTGTACCGACTACATCTGCCAGCTTTCCGAGCTCTTCTTCACTGAAGACGCCTGTGACGGGCTCTGTGTGGACAACCTCTGGTCCAACAACATCATCATGAGCGAGGAAGACTACTGGAAGTTCGATGGGAAGTTCGTCTACGAACAGCACGTCCCACTCTTCAAGAAGTACAACCAGCCCTACATGATCCACAACTGTGCGGACGCGGTTCACTTCGAGACCCAGATCAGGAAGTTCGGAACAGCCCTCTACAGCTACGCATACTATGAAAAGACCAGGGAAAAGGGCTCCCAGAACTACGCAGACCTCATCCCCAAGTATGGAGATATCTGCTGTATGATGGGAGAAGTCAACCCGGTTGAGTTCATGGACGGCTCTGCCGCAGGGGTCCAGAAGGTCACGGACGACACCAGGACTCTGCTCGAAAACGTAATCCCCACACTCAAAGAGAACGGCCTCCAGTCCAAGTACATCCTGTCTACTGGCTGTGAAATCCCACCCGCCGGCCCACTGACCACCGTCCAGGCAATGGTGAACACCGTTAAGGAACTCGGTCCGGAACTCCAGAAGTCAATCATAGGGTGAGGTATCCCTCCCCTATTTTTCAATTTAATCCGGGAAACTGAAAGACAAAAGGCAAAACTCCTATAATCAAATTTATCTCTGGTTTTAATCCTGCATAGCATAAAGCCAAAGAAAATCTTTACCAAATCCAAATAAAAAACGGAAAAACGGAAAAACGGAAAAACAGAAAAACGGAAAAACAGAAAAACGGAAAAACAGAAAAACAGAAAAACAGAAAAACGGAAAAACAGAAAAACGGAAAAACGTTTTAACCTCCAATAGGGATGAGAAATCGTCCCTTAAAAAATATCCAACTTCATAAACCTTTCAAATATACATCGGAGGAATGTCGTGCAGCATCTTCCGGCAAAAAGAACAGAAAAAGGGTGGTTGCTCACCACCCTCCTTAACCTGAAGAAAAACGGGAAAATACTGTTATGTCTTTTTTTAAAAAGGTGTTTTTATCAGTAAAAATTAAAAAGGGTTTTGCAGCCTTCGAATTAATCTGAATTTACCAATCAGTCTCATAAAATCAATCTCATAAATAAATTCATACGGTTTAAAAAACCAAAATAGTGGCCATAGACAATAGAGAGGAGGAATACCATGGAGCTGGGTCTGGGAATCGATACTGGAGGAACATATACCGATGCCGCAATCATGGATATGTTAAACGGGACAATAATCGAATCAAACAAGGCACTTACGACATATCCGGATTTGCTAAGAGGAATAACAAATTCTATTGAAGGGTTAAACCCCGACTACCTGAAAAGCATCAAATCCGTATCAGTTTCTACCACTCTCGCCACCAATACCACACTTGAGGGAAAAGGCTACCCGGCAGGGATGATCCTTATCGGACACACCGTTCCAAAAAAACTTTCCGGCGATTACGTAATATCGATCAAAGGCGGCCACGATTCCGATGGAAATGAGAGTGCTCCCCTTGAAGACCTGGAAACAGTAAAGGAGTTTGTCCGAAAGGTAGGAAAAAGGGTAGCTGCTTTTGCCGTTTCAGGATATTTCGGGGTCAGAAACCCCGAACACGAACTGAAAGTGAAAGAAGCCATCCGGGAAATAACGGACATGCCAGTAGTCTGTGGTCACGAACTTTCCCTGAGCCTCGGGGCTTACGAAAGAGCAGTGACAGCCCTTCTGAACGCCCAGCTCATCCCCATAAGCAAGCAGTTCATCAAATCCATCCAGACCGTGATAGAAGAAAAGGGTATCAACGCCACCCTCATGATGATGAAATGCGACGGCTCTCTTGTAAGGATTGAAGAGGCCCTGCAAAAACCCGTAGAATCCATTTTCTCAGGCCCTGCCGCAAGTCTTGTCGGAGCAGCCCACCTGACAGGTCTGGACACCTGCGTGACTGTGGACGTGGGAGGCACAAGTACCGATATTGCCATGATCTCGAAAGGTATTCCCGAGATCAGTGACTCGGGCGCCAAAGTAGGCGGCTGGAAGACGATGGTGAAGGCTATCAGGATGGACACATCCGCACTTGGAGGGGACAGCCAGGTCTGGATTAAAAGGAAGCCGTACCTGGGCCCTAACAGGGTAGTACCTCTCTGCCTTGCAGCCGCGGAATTCCCGGTGCTGCTGGAGAAACTCGAAGCCATCGAAAAACCAAAAGAACGCCTGATGGACGAGATCATACAGCCAACAACATTTTACTTCAGGAATGGACCGCATTCCGAGGAGCACCTTACCGCGGAACTTGGAGAGGACGAAAAAGTAATCCTGGACCTCCTAGGAGAAGAGCCGCTCTCAGTTTATGAAATCTCGGCAAAGTCCGGAAAACATCCCCTTATGTTTGCAGGCACCCTGAAAGACCTGATCCAGAAACACTACGTGGGCCAGGTCGGGTTTACCCCAACAGACGCCCTCCATGTGCTTGGGGAGTATGCGAGATGGGATGCAAGAGCTTCCTGGCTGGGGGCAAGAATCCTCGGCCCCTACCTGAAAAAAGGCCCTGAAGAGTTTTCTACCCATATAAAAGCAGAAGTCGTAAGGAAACTTGCTCTTGAACTGGTATCCTTCTTTGCGGATGACCTGAAGAAAACGGATATTGAAAAGCTAATAGGAAAAGAAGCCTATCTGAAATTCCAGGTAAAAGTCCCCGTTGTGCTGGTAGGGGCCCCGGTGAGGGCCTACCTCAAAGACCTTAACGAGATTATTGATGCGGACATCCGGATCCCCGCATACCACGAAGTTGGAAATGCCGTGGGAGCCCTCGCAGGCAAAGTAATCCACAGGACAGAAGTCCTGATCCGTCCCCTTGCCGCAGGAAATGCCGGGTACACGGTTTTCTCCGAACTCGGGAGAGATATCTTCGAAGAGTACGGACATGCCCTGGACTACGGCCTTGAACTCAGCCAAAAAATTGTCTCGGAGTATATGGACGGATACGGCCTGGAAATGGAAAACGTCGAGTATGACCTGAAACGAAACGATGTGGGAAGCGCTGGAAAGGCCCCGCTGGAAACCCGCCTGATCGGAGTAGGAATAGGATCAAACGGAAAATTGGCATAAAAACGGGAATAAACGCAATGCGAGAGGGGAAAAACATGGCAAGCGAACTGAAAACGTCTAACGGTACTAATCTGGACAGCCAGGACGGAATGGCAAACCTGGCAAGGACCATAAGAGATAAGATTCTCATCAACGAGCCGGTAAAAGAAGATGGGCTTATCGACCAGCTAGAAAAGGCTGCAACGGAAATAGACGAGCTCCTGGCATCATCCCTGGGCCCGAAGGGGATGAACAAGATGGTGATAAACCCGGTGAACGACGTGTTCGTCACAAACGACGGGAAGGTCATCCTAAAGGAAATGGATGTGCTACACCCGATCGTAACTACCCTGAAAAAGCTTGCGGAATCAATGGACAAAGCCTGCGGAGACGGCACGAAAACCGCGGTGATACTGGCAAGCAACCTGATAAAAAATGCAATTGAGCTGATAAGAGCAGGAATCCACCCCACTATTGTAATAGAGGGCTATGAACTTGCCCTGCAAAAAGCCTATGAGATGCTCCGGTACAGCATAAAGCAGGCAGGGGAAGAGGATATCAGGACCACGATTACATGCTCTGCCACAGGGAAAGGAGTGGAGAGAAAGCAGGCGGAAGAGATTACGGACATCGTAATGAGGGTTATCGTCCACCTGAGTGAGACGCAGAAAGGACGCCTCGACCTCAACCGGAACGTGAAGGTCCTGAAGAAAGTAGGGGGCCCGGAGATAGTGGCTCTGGAAGGCCTGATAATGGACGAAAACCCGGCAAGGACGGATATGCCAAAGGACTTTGAAAACCCTTCTGTGCTCCTCATCAATTACGACCTCAAGATTAAAAGCGGATACCTCAACCCCCAGCACAACCTGAGAATGGATTCCGTGCAGACAGCCCTTATGTTTGAGGAAAAGAAGAAAGAGATGTGCAGGGAGCTTGCGGCAAAAATAATCAATTCCGGTGCAAACGTCCTCTTCTGCGAGGGAGATATTGACCCATATATTGAGACCCTGCTCAGGGACAGCAATATACTGGCTTTCAAGAAGCTCAAGATGAAGGACCTGGAAAAGCTTGCGGAAGCAACGGGAACGACCCTGGTGAGCCAGAAAGACGAGATCCTGCCCGGACACCTGGGAAAAGCCGACAGGATTAAGCTTGAAAAACGAAACAGGGAGAATTTCGTATTCATTACCGTGAAGGGAAAACCGATTTCCACGATCCTGATCTGGGACCCGACAAGGTACGGCATGGACAAGGTGGAAGAAGCCGTGGACGACGCCCTCAATAACGCAGCTTTCCTCATGAAAAACAGGGAAATAGTAAACGGAGGGGGCGCAATAGAGTTTGAACTGGCGCATATGGTCAGGCTCTTTGCAGCGACCCAGGAAGGAAAGAAACAGCTCGCAATCCTGGCATACGCCGAGGCCCTGGAAAAGGTCCCGGAAACCCTGGCAAGAAACGCGGGCATGAAAACCATCGATGCGATGGTGGAGATGAGAAACGCCTACGCAAGAGGAATTGAGGCAAGGATAGACATCTCAAGGAAAGTTACGGATAAGGGACCGAAAGTGTACGATTCGGCAACGATAAAGAAACTTGCCCTGATATCGGCAACAGAGACCGCAAGAAACGTCCTCAGGATTGACGAGATAATCCCAAAAGCCTGAATGAAAAAATACATCACGCTGATGACAATGCCTTAAATCCCTCTCTCCAGGGCATTGTTCATCTATCCCTCAATGGAAGTAAGACCTGCAACACCTTGTCCGGAAAGGTACAAATTTGCCATTTTAATGTACTTTTCCTGAAAGAAAGTCTACAGCCCCAAAATGCCCCGGAACGTCCGGTCCTGGACCAGAGTCCCCGAAATAGATACAGCATTACCCCAGTCCGAGCATCCCATTTTACCTGGATTGGAAACAGTATATACTGTTCCGGGAAATCCCTGGGACCAGAGATGCCCTGCCACCTCGAAAACCGGGTAGAAAACGGGGCGCCGAACCTCAAAAAGTTCCGGGATGGATGCACTGCCTTCAAGCCGGGCAATTAATTCCGCCGGCAAGAGGGCCGTATCACAAAGCCCGGGACACATTTAGACGAAACTGCAGTGCCCCTTCTGCCATCATTTACAGGGCAGGACCGGGGGCGCTGCGGGATAAACGGACACCTGCACCACAGCAAGGGAAAGAACGGAAAGAAGAAAATAAATCACGCTGATGACAATGCCTTAAATCCCCATCTCTATGGGCATTGTTCATCTATACCCCAAGAAGTGAGTAATAGACCTGCAACGCCATCTCCCGGGACTGCAAATGTTTGCCATTTTTATGCGCAGTCCGGGAGGTAAACGGTCTATAACACCCATAAAAGCCCCGGAAAGCTAGATCCTGGACCTTGTTTGCCATTTCAATGGTCTATAACGGATCGGTAAAACGGAGGCCCTATAAGAGGAAATGATGCCACATCGTTTTTTACATCCAGTCTCCACTGGGGCATCAGGACCTTACCAGGGATTCAGGATAGAGACACATGCCTCAAAACCGGCTTTTGAATTTTGCCGAAAGCGGGGTCATTAGACAAAAAACCTGAAGAAATACACAGGATAGGAAATACCCACACCTCCAACATCGGGAAAATTAGGGGGAATACAAATTTTTTTGAATTGAAAAATTATAAAAATGGTTTTGTATGTAATCAACCCTCACAGAGAATTTACACGGGCGTGAACTGTGCAAATTCCAAAGGATTTCCAGGGCAGGTAGAAATACAGACCTTTTACTCAAAGCTCTGACAGGTAAAGATGTGGACAAAGTACCTGTACTCCCGATGACCCTTAAAAGCACCACATAACTTATCCGGAGAGCAGGGCCACCGGGCTGGAGAAAGGGATTAGAAGGTACCCTTGAGACCTTAAAAACAAAGTGAATTTTTTCGTGGAAATGGAGAGAGGAAAAACATGAAAAAAATAAATGGCTCTTCCCAATTGTGTAAGTATACCAGGGAGATAAGTGGAAAAATCAAATGGGATGAAAGCTCAGTGGAGTACCGGGTTCCAGATGCAGCCTTAAACATTAACGGCATAGAAAACGGGCTTGCTGTTAAGTTCCCGGAGTCGAACTTCGGAAGTTGCCCCCAGGCAAAGGGTCAGAAGTTGATATTATGAGCGGACTTGTAGATTTGCTCTTTTTTTCTGAAAAAAGGAAGGGAATTCTGATCTTACTTGCTGAGGGCCCAAAAAGCACCGAAGAAATCAAAAATGGACTTCACGGCGACACACTTTCAATAACGCCGCAGCTAAAAAAGATGAGGGACATGGATATTATTGTCCAGCACGAAGATACCTACGAACTCTCGGATATAGGAAAAATAATTGTTAAAAAAATGCTGCCTCTAACTGAACTCCTCCAGGTTTTTGAGGATGACAGCGATTACTGGTCAAAGCACGACAGAAAGCCAATCCCCGAGCACCTGATAAATAAAATGCACATGCTTGGAAAATGCAAAGTGGATGAGCCTAACCTTGAGCGCCTTTTCGAATTCCCAAAAGATCTGAAAGAGATAGTATTCAGGTCAGGGAGACTCAGGACTTTTTATTCATTCTTTTGCCCTGAATGCCCTGCAATTCAGGCAACTTGCGCAAAAAAAGGGGCAAAAATGGACCTGATTATGGATGAAAAAATATACGATAGATTAAAGAATGACTTTAAAGATACACACAAGCTGCTACTTGAAAACAATGTTTCACTCTACATTTACAGAGGAGAAATAAAACCTTCTTCCTTCATGATCACCGATGAGTTTGTGATGTTGAAACTCTTCAGAAAGGAAGGAGAGTTTGACCACAGAAAGCTAATGAGTTTCAACAAAAGCGCCATTGAATGGGGAGACGAACTAGCAGATTACTACATCGGGCTTTCGGAGAAAATAAATTAAAGTGAAAGTGGCAACACATCCCGCCGTAACTAGCGGTGTATTTTTGCACCGCTGGAATCAATCCAAAGCCGGAAAGGTTTAATCCTGCTGTTTTGAGTTCAATGTTTTGAGCACATTGTTTTGAGCACATTGTTTTGAGCACATTGTTTTGAGCACA
>JAENZL010000023.1:27631-50652 GCA_016841265.1 Methanobacteriota archaeon
TGTTTTGAGCACATTGTTTTGAGCACATTGTTTTGAGCACATTGTTTTGAGCACACAAGTAAGCATATACTGCACCAATTTGCCAGGAACAATACCCCCAAATATTTCAAGGGGGACTATTTTTGAAGGCACCTATTTTTTTGAACCTCGTTATTCAGGAGGGAAACCTGCCTTTCACCCCTTCCCAAAAAACCTCCTTTACAAGAAAAAGAAGCATACCCTAAAAGGGCACACCCGAAAACCGAAAACCTCCCGAAAAAGAGGAAAGCCCAAAAAAGAAGGGCACGGCCAATATTGGAGGTGCCACTGAAAACGTTATCGGCTATGCTATATAATATTGAGAGTTACTACCTAAATACTTACCGCCATAGCAAAAAGATGAACATCCGAAGGCCGAAAAAACGACAATTTTCAGAGCCATTCCGACGAAAAATTTTCTTGTCGGGGTAGCAGCGGTTGGATGGACATCAGAAGATCTATGGAAAATAAAGGGGCAGGGATTTCTGAATTGACCCTGGCCCACAGCAGTAAATAAAAAAGGAATGCCTGGATTCGGGGAATCTGGATCTGGCAGATCTAATACTGAAAAATGGAGTTTTGATAATGGCAAAAGAAGAAATTCTCGCTGGTTTAGCGGATGCTGTGGTTGAAGGTGACGACGACCTCGCAGAAGAATTCGCACAGAAAGCTCTTGATGAAGAAATCGACGCTTATGAAGCAATCGTTGATGGGCTTGCAAAAGGCATGAACATCGTCAGTGACCAATATGAGAAGGGAGAAGCCTTCGTCCCCAGCCTTCTGCTCGCAGCCGATGCAATGTACGCAGGGATGGAAATCCTTACCCCCTACATGAAGGTCGACGCAAGCGGTGGCCCCCGGACCGTCATCGTCGGAACAGTGGAAGGTGACGTACACGACATAGGAAAGAACCTCGTCAAGACAATGATCACCGCTGCAGGTTACAACGCAATCGACCTCGGTGTCGACGTCCCCCTCGATAAATTCGTTGAAGCCGCAAAGGAAAAGAAGGCAGCAGCAATTTCCATGAGCACCCTGATGACCACAACCATGGGTGGCATGGAAACCGTCATAGAACAGCTCCAGGAAGCAGGTATCAGAGACTCCCTTGCAGTCATGATCGGCGGCGCCCCCGTCTCCAAAGAATACGCAGCATCCATCGGAGCAGACGCCACAGCACAGGACGCAAGTGCAGCAGTCGAGACCCTTAGCTCCCTTGTCAGCGAACTTCCCGAAGAATCCTGGAGCAACTCTTCAATCGCAGAAAGCAAGATGAAGTACAAGGAAATCCTCGCACAGAAGGGTAGCAGGGAAGAGATCGACATGGGACTCCTCACCGCCGAGGTAGTCATGGCCGAGTTCGATTCCGTCGTACCCAAGTTCAACGAGACAATGACCAAGAAGGAAAGGTTCGTCTCCGCCTTCCAGGACAAAAAGGTTGACAGACTGCCGGTCGCACCTCTCATCTGCGGTCTCTCCAGGAAGTTTGTGCCCTGCACCTACGCAGACTACTCCACCAAGGCAGAAATGTACGCAGCCAGCGCAGTTGCAGGTACCAAGTACTTCAACATTGACAACTTCGTCGGCCTTACAGACCTCTGTGTTGTCGCAGGCGACTTCGGCGCAACCATCAGGGTCCCTGAAGAGGACACCCCTGCAGCAACCGGCCACCTCGAAGACTACGAAGCCATGGAAGTCCCCGAAATCAAGGAAGGCACCCGTGCCTACAACCTGATCCAGGGCAACAAGCTCGCAACCGAGAAGGCAACAAAGGAAATCAACGCCCCCATCACCGCCCTCTTTGAAGGCCCACTGGTAGCCCTGACCCAGATCATGGGAGCAACCCGCGTCCTTTCCGACCTTAAGACAAACCCCGACGTTGTCCTTAAGGGCCTCGAAAAGACCACCGAGTACTGCAAGGAAATGACAAAGATGATGTTCGAGGAAGCCCAGCCCGACAACCTCTGTCTGGTAACCCTCTGGACCAACAACGTCATCCTCGGCGCAGACGAATACATGAAGACCGAAGGGAAGATCATGCAGGACGTCTTCGCCCCCCTCTACAAGGAATATGACATGCCAATGGTCGTCCACAACTGTGCCGATGCCCCTCACTGGGACCTTATCCGCAAGTGGGACACAAAGTACTACAGCTACACCTACTACCCCGAGCAGGTGAACAAAGGCTCCAAGGACCACAAGTACCTCATTGAGAACTACGGAAAAGATGTCATGTTCGGTGGGGAAGTCAGCCCGATCGCATTCATGGACAACAGTCCCGCAAACCTCGAGAAGATCAGGAACGAAACCATCTCCCTCCAGGAGAGCGTCCTGACCACCCTCAAGGAAAACGGTATGCAGTCCAAGTACGCAATTGCAACCGGCTGTGAAGTCCCACCAAGGGGCCCGTGCGACACTGTCACTGCCCAGTCTTACACCGTGGCAGAAACCGGTCCGGAAATCTACAAGAAGATCATCGGATAAACCGGACAGTCGCTTCCAGAAAAATAAGCAAGCTGAGGCTTGCTGCCGGAAAGGACAGGAATTTATGCCTGCCCTTTCCTTATTTCACGGGACTTATCCCTGGAAACTGTTCAGGTTCCCACTGTTTCCTGCGAACTTCTGTATTCTTACGTGTTTCCAAAAACGTGCAGGTGAACTCAAAAAACGGATTAAAAACCGTAACGAACAGAAAAAAATGTGCAACTGTTTGCAGAAAATGGCGGCGAACCTTTTTTAATTATTTCAGGATCTTCAGTAAAAAACCTTCAGCAAAAAACCTCCAATAAACTTCCAACTAAAAAACTTCCAGCAAAAAACCAACTAAAAACCTCCAACCTAAATTTCCAGAAAAAATCTAGAAAAACTTCGCCCAAAAACAATAAAACTAACTGAAGATCCTGAAAATTCATCCGGTACCGACACAGATGGAAAAAAATAGTAGTCATGATAAAGTTCCTGCAAGAAAAAACGTCAGACCACTCAGCAGGTCAGGATAACCGCGATGCTCCAGGGGAAAAACATGGCAAGCGAACTGAAAACGTCTAACGGTACTAATCTGGACAGCCAGGACGGAATGGCAAACCTGGCAAGGACCATAAGAGATAAGATTCTCATCAACGAGCCGGTAAAAGAAGATGGGCTTATCGACCAGCTAGAAAAGGCTGCAACGGAAATAGACGAGCTCCTGGCATCATCCCTGGGCCCGAAGGGGATGAACAAGATGGTGATAAACCCGGTGAACGACGTGTTCGTCACAAACGACGGGAAGGTCATCCTAAAGGAAATGGATGTGCTACACCCGATCGTAACTACCCTGAAAAAGCTTGCGGAATCAATGGACAAAGCCTGCGGAGACGGCACGAAAACCGCGGTGATACTGGCAAGCAACCTGATAAAAAATGCAATTGAGCTGATAAGAGCAGGAATCCACCCCACTATTGTAATAGAGGGCTATGAACTTGCCCTGCAAAAAGCCTATGAGATGCTCCGGTACAGCATAAAGCAGGCAGGGGAAGAGGATATCAGGACCACGATTACATGCTCTGCCACAGGGAAAGGAGTGGAGAGAAAGCAGGCGGAAGAGATTACGGACATCGTAATGAGGGTTATCGTCCACCTGAGTGAGACGCAGAAAGGACGCCTCGACCTCAACCGGAACGTGAAGGTCCTGAAGAAAGTAGGGGGCCCGGAGATAGTGGCTCTGGAAGGCCTGATAATGGACGAAAACCCGGCAAGGACGGATATGCCAAAGGACTTTGAAAACCCTTCTGTGCTCCTCATCAATTACGACCTCAAGATTAAAAGCGGATACCTCAACCCCCAGCACAACCTGAGAATGGATTCCGTGCAGACAGCCCTTATGTTTGAGGAAAAGAAGAAAGAGATGTGCAGGGAGCTTGCGGCAAAAATAATCAATTCCGGTGCAAACGTCCTCTTCTGCGAGGGAGATATTGACCCATATATTGAGACCCTGCTCAGGGACAGCAATATACTGGCTTTCAAGAAGCTCAAGATGAAGGACCTGGAAAAGCTTGCGGAAGCAACGGGAACGACCCTGGTGAGCCAGAAAGACGAGATCCTGCCCGGACACCTGGGAAAAGCCGACAGGATTAAGCTTGAAAAACGAAACAGGGAGAATTTCGTATTCATTACCGTGAAGGGAAAACCGATTTCCACGATCCTGATCTGGGACCCGACAAGGTACGGCATGGACAAGGTGGAAGAAGCCGTGGACGACGCCCTCAATAACGCAGCTTTCCTCATGAAAAACAGGGAAATAGTAAACGGAGGGGGCGCAATAGAGTTTGAACTGGCGCATATGGTCAGGCTCTTTGCAGCGACCCAGGAAGGAAAGAAACAGCTCGCAATCCTGGCATACGCCGAGGCCCTGGAAAAGGTCCCGGAAACCCTGGCAAGAAACGCGGGCATGAAAACCATCGATGCGATGGTGGAGATGAGAAACGCCTACGCAAGAGGAATTGAGGCAAGGATAGACATCTCAAGGAAAGTTACGGATAAGGGACCGAAAGTGTACGATTCGGCAACGATAAAGAAACTTGCCCTGATATCGGCAACAGAGACCGCAAGAAACGTCCTCAGGATTGACGAGATAATCCCAAAAGCCTGAATGAAAAAATACATCACGCTGATGACAATGCCTTAAATCCCTCTCTCCAGGGCATTGTTCATCTATTCCCAAAGAAGTAAGCTAGACCTGCAACGCCTTCTCAGGAGAGGTATATTTTGCCATTTTAATGTACCTACCGGGAAAGGACAGTCTATATCCACAAAGTGCCTCAAACCCGAGCGAGTAAATCCTGACTTTGCCATTTTGCCAGGAAATGCCAGCCGGGAAATGAGGCAAAAAAAGTTCGGTGCCCAGAGCCGCATACCTCCAGGCCCTACAGGGGGTACCTGAACCTTAAAAATCAGGAAAAGATACACACTCCATAAACCCTTTTGCCATTTACCGGGATGGAGAATATCGAAAACCCTGAAAAACTCTTTTTTGAACCGGCAGTGCTCCTTAGCCACATCTACAGGCAAAAGGGGCACTGCAGGAAAAAAATAGAATCAGGCCAGGAAACAAATGAAAGTATTCAGGCTTCGGATCCTGCATGAAAAATTGGTGGAGGAATCAGGAGATATTTTTAAGGACTGCAGCCGGATTTTTTACTGAAAATAATACGAATGATTTTTTGCAATAGAACAGAGAAAAATCGGTCGTCCTGCATTATTCGGTTGATATTTTCAAATGAATACTGCTTTTTCATATATCTTTTTCATTTATTTTAGTTGAGGGCCGCCAGGCAAGCTGGCGGAGGTATTTTTTAAACAATCGAATTGAAAAACGGTTTTCTGGGCCAGAAGTATTTCTCTGACCAGGAAAGCATTCCTCGAGCTTATAAAAGCAAGGAATATGAATTTTTGGGAACTTTGGAACAATATCAACCGATTGAACAACATCAATCGATTAATGAGGGAGAAACAAAAAATCAAAAAATCAAAAAAATCAAAAAAATAATAAACTTTGTTTTTGGAGGTCGGTTTTTATAAACCCATTTTCCATCTGCTGCCCCAAGTCATCCTGCGATGTGAGGCTCTAAAAGAAGAGAGACCTTAAAAATCAAAGGTCTTCAAAAAAGTATATCCCTCAAAAAATAAGGTCCTTTGAAAAATCAAAGCCTTGTACAAAATCAAAGCCATATGTGAAATCAAAGTCCCTTACAAGAGGTCCCGAATTATGTTATATATATTCAATCCCAAATTTTAGGTTAAAAAGAATAATACTCAAACCAGCTAAAACAAAAAGTAGCGAATTTCACGGACTCCTTCAAAAAGGATTTTGGCAGCCTTAAAGCACACGGTTGTATGGTTTATTTTTTTCAATTATTTAATCGCTGCAAGCTGAGGTATAAAAAATGTATGGGATTGCACTTGACCTGGGAACCAGCGGATTTCGAGCACAGCTTATAGATCTGAAGACAAAAAAAGTATTAAGAACTGCGATGACGATGAGACACCCCCTTCCCGGAGGAAACGTCATCGACCACCTGGACTTCGCCCTTGAAGTCGGACAGGATATTGCACACGGCATCATCATGGATGCGGTAAAAAAGGTCATCGATACCCTGGACGTAGACCCTTCAAGCATCGAGAAACTGGTCGTATGCGGAAATCCTATCCAGCTTTCCCTCTTCCAGAACTCGGAAATAAGGGACCTGGCCTATGCCGGCAAGAATATGCAAAGAAGGCTTGGGGTCGAAAATGTGGAAAGGGAAGCCAGGGTCTTCCCGGCATCCGAACTTTTCAAAGGCGTACTGGAAATGCCGAAATGTAAGGTTACGGTGCCCCCGGCAATTGCCCACGAAATAGGAGCTGATGCACTTGCGATGATGATCGAAACTGATTTTTTGAACCAGAAAGAGGTTTCCATTGTCACCGACTACGGGACAAACGCGGAGATGGCAATAAAGGTAGGGGACCGGATCATCACGGGCAGTGCGGCGGCAGGGCCCGCAATCGAAGGACAGGGAATCAGCTGCGGAATGATTGCAAGCCCTGGAGCGATTGCAGACGTAAACACCGAAGGGGACTACTGGAGGCTTACGGTTCTGGACAACAGCATGGAAAGCAAGCCAGGAGACCTTATAGACCCCATCACCGGAGAAGTCATTGAAAAGGGAGAATATGAAGCTGTGGGGATTACCGGAACAGGAGTGATTGCCGTCATTGCCGTTGCCATAGAAACCGGCCTGATGGAACAGCCCCCCAAACTCCCCAATGGAAAGCTGGTCCTTGGAAAAGACATCGAGATCTCGGAAGAAGACATTTCGGAAGCCGGAAAAGCCATCGGGGCAATCCGGGCAGCCCAGCTTACCCTTCTGCTGGAAGCAGGGGTTTCTTTCGAAGATCTCGAAAACGTCTACATGTCCGGGGCCTCCGGGACTTACGTGGACTGCAGGAAAGCCAGGAAGATCGGGTCCTGTCCTGATTTCTCAAGGAAAACCGTGCAGTTCGGGAACACTTCCATCGCCCTTGCAAGAGAAATTATCCTGGACGATTCCAGGCTCGATGAAGTCATTGCCCTTGCAAAGAGCATTACGGCCGACCACCTGATGATGGCCACCAGCGAGACCTTCAAGAACATCTACACCTGCGAGCTTTCCTACTGGACCGAGGGCATGACCATGAAACTATACAAAAAGTTCATGAAAATGTACAAGTACCCTCCGTTCCCGGAAACGGTAGAAGACGCAGTGATGGAAAAGAGAGCTGCAAAAGATATCGAAGAAACTGGCGGCATACCTGTCCAGATAGTAGAGGAGATCGGAACCACCATCGAAGTCCCGGTAGACGGCTGTATCCTCTGCAAACGCTGTAATGAAGAATGCCCGGAAAATGCCCTTGTGACCATCGAGAAAAACGGGGCCAGGTTTGCAAGCTGCAGCACCCAGAACTGCCTTGGCACGAGCTGCAGACGCTGTGTCCGCATCTGTCCGATGAAAGCAATCGACTTCAAGAACATCTCATCTCTGAGCGCTAAAGTGATTCAGAGAGGCAATGTTAGCGGGGAAGTTTACTGACCGGATAAGCTCTGAAATATATTAATCTGCAGGGGTTCGAAAAATGACAAAAATAAAAGTATCTTCCTCCATCTGTGGAATAAACCATACGATAATCGGAAGGGTTGAAGGAGACAAGATCATTGTAGAGATCGACACCTCCTGTGAAAAATTCAGGGAAATCCCCCACCTGGAGTTTCCCCTTCAGGAACTGTCCGATACCCAGGACAAGCTCACCATAGAGATGTCCAGAAAAACAGAATGTTGCTTCGAATGCGCCCTTGATTGCACCCGAAGTTGCCTGATTCCCCCTGCAGTGTTCAATGTCTGCAGCATAGAAAAGGAAAATGCTGCCGCAACACCTTTTGACAGTATAAGAAGTATCAGTTCGGAATTCGAAAGTTCGAAATTCAAAAACTCGGAATTTGAATGACAATGCTATGAATAAAGGTACTATACAAAAAGGGAAATTTTTCACCGGATAAGGCAATTGTCCCTTTAATGCCCGGCGGAGATTTCCCCGGCATACGCCTTTTAATTTTTATTCAAACCGTTTTTCAAATACATTTTTGATGTTAGGTTTTTACGTTAGCAGTTTTACGTTAGCAGTTTTACGTTAGCAATTTTACGTTAGCAATTTTACGTTAGCAGGTTTTCAGGATTTCTGTTCCCTATAATTACCTGTACCTGTCAACTACCCCTCCCTGTCTCCTTCGGAGCCGAGGAAGGGGACTCCTGATGCGGAGGTTGAAACATCATAATTTATCCAGCTTCTGCCCTGGAAAATTTATTCGAAAAAAGCAAAATGCGGAACTAAGGAAGAATACCCAGGAAAAACCCGGAAAAAGTCGGATATAAAAATTAAAATCTTTTAGAGTTACACAAATATACCCTTTCCCAGTGGACCTTCCCCTCGGGACACCCGATTTTGCCATTATTAACAAAAGCAAAGGAAATACTTCCGAAAAACAAAAGTGAAGAAGCTGAAGCAAAAGAAAAATGAAAAAGAATTAAAGTGCCCGGAGCGTGACTCGAACACGCGACCTCCAGATATCTCAGGAGATTAAAGACGCCTCATATTAAAGGTCCCTATGAGTCTGGCGCCCCAACCGACTAGGCTATCCGGGCTTGCAACACACAAATGTACAAAGGTATATTAAAGGGTAACGATTGAAACTGAAATAAATCGGGATTTTAAGCAAACTTTTGTAGACAGATGCTAAAGGGATGAAGGAGAATGAAGGAAAAGGCGGACCTTGCTCTGCCCTTCGAGGGACTCCATCCGGAAAAGGGAGGCGTTATGTTAGAATTGACATAATATAGTAATATATAATACAACTGATAATTGGAATATGATTCATATAAGGATTTAATATATAATAAAGAAGATAATTTTATCGAGATCCGAACCGTTTTTTAAAAAAGGGAAGAGAAGCCGGATAAAAAAAGATTTTAGCCGGATTTTTGTATACATCTTTCCCACACCTTCATTCGAGCAGGAGTAGTAAAGATATAAATAGTCATAAATATATACAAACGGCAAAATTATAATGGATGATCAATACATAAGAGCCACATCAAAAAGGCGCACATAAAAAGGGGCCGTATCAAAAAAACGACCTCTTAAGCCCACATCGTTCATTTCAGAAGAAATCAAGTATTTCATCCATAAGTCAAGTATTCGTCAAATTTGCCGCATCCCGGAGACAGTCCGGAAGCAGTCCCAAATCAAGCCCCTGAAACCAACTTTCAAGGTTCACAGGGCCTGGAGGGATTCGGACTGGAAGGTGTTGCTTCGGAAACATGCAACAGAATATTCATTGAATAAAATACCGCTCATAATATCCAAACCTTATACCCCAGATGAGGAATTTCCATGAAATTGAAAGCAAATCTCATATCCGGAAGAACCGCCGACCAGGGCGCACATCTGGAAGCAAAGACTTACAGGGGCTATTTTGATGCCTGTGCATACTGCGAACTGAACTCTGCAGACCTCGATAAACTGGGTGTTTCCGAAGGAAACAGCCTGAAGGTCGCCACTGATTTTGGGGAAGTAGTGGTGTTTGCAAAGGCAAACGACGGAAATCCCGACGGGCTAGCCTTTATCCCCATGGGCCCCTGGGCAAACACCGTCCTGGACCCTGACACCCACGGCTGCGGAATGCCGGGGCTAAAAGGCGTCCCTTCGGAAATCGAAGCCACGGAAGAGAAGCCTCTGGACATGAAGTCCCTTATGAAACAGTACAGGGAAGATTAAACGCCACACAGGAAAGACTAATTTACCAGCCCTAATCCGGAGACATCCAGAAAAACTTGGAGGAAAAAGTATGCCAGTAATAAAAGACGCAGTGTGTTCCCTCTGCGGGTCCCTCTGCGACGACATCACGGTTACTGTTGAAGATAACAAAATCACGAAAATAGAAAATGCCTGTATCCTCGGGCACAGCAAGTTTGTCGGCATGTTCGAACATGACAGGATCGAAACCCCGATGATCAGGAAAGACGGAGAACTGGTCCCCGTCCCCTACGAAGAAGCCATTGAAGCTGCCGCAAAGATCCTCGTGAATTCCAGGAGGACCCTTTCCTACGGCTGGTGCTCCACCTCCTGTGAAGCCATCGGCAAAGCCATTCAGCTTGCCGAAGAGACAGGCTCCCTTATTGACTCCACCGCAAACGTCTGCCATGGCCCTTCTGCCCTTGCAGCTCAGGAGAAAGGATCTCCAGGAGCTTCCCTGGGAGTAATCAAGAACCGGGCTGACGTAATCGTCTTCTGGGGCTGTAACCCCGTACACGCTCACCCCAGGCATATGAGCCGCTATTCAAGCTTTTCAAAGGGATTATTCTCCACAAAAGGGAGAAAAGGCAGGAAAATGGTGGTTATCGATGTCAGGAAGACCGACACCGCAAAGCTTGCCGACAAGTATGTGGAAATCGAACAGGGAAGCGACCTGCTCCTGATCACTGCACTCAGGTCCGCAGTTAACGGGCATGAAGACGTAATCCCCGAAACTGTTGCAGGTATTTCTAAAGAAGAAATCCTGGAACTTGCCGAGACCCTGAAAAACGCCCAGTTCTCCTGCATCTTCTTCGGCATGGGAGTCACACAATCCCGCTCCAAGTACAAGAATGGAGATGGCGTATCCTCCCTGATCTCGGACCTGAACCAGCACAGCAAAGCCGTCACGATCGGGATGCGCGGACACTACAACGTTACAGGTTTCGGGCAGGTCGCAACCTGGGAAACGGGCTTCCCCATGGCGATTGACTTTTCCCGGGGCTTCCCCTACTATAACCCCGGAGAGACCGGAGCAAACGACGTCCTGGTGCGCGAAGAAGCGGATGCGGCAATAATCTCTGCCGCAGACCCCGGAGCACACTTCCCACAAAAAGCTGTCAGGCACCTGGCAAAGATCCCGGTTATTCAGATCGACCCTTACGCCAACCCTACAACCGAAATTGCCGATGTGGTGATTCCTGCGGCAGTGGTAGGGATTGAAGCTGAAGGGACAGCCTACAGGATGGACGCAATTCCTATCCGCATGAAAAAACTTATTGATACGGAATTCAAGACCGACGAGCAAATCACAAAAGACCTGATCACAAAGGTCAGGGAACTCAAGGAAGGTGCATGAGAATGTCGGAAATCCTTATTAAAAACGCAAACGTCTGCGACCCTGCACAGGGCATTAACTGTGAAACCATGGACCTCTGCATAAGGGACGGCAAAATCGTTGAAAGCGTCTCGGAAAGCGCAGAGGTCATTGATGCAGCAGGCAGGCTCACCATGGCAGGGGGCTTTGACGGGCACACCCACAGCGCAGGGAAGATCAACGTAGGGCGCTTTATGAACCCGAACGATGCAAGGAGAACCCTGGTGCCCGGACTCTCCGGCCCCGAAGCAAGGACCGAAAAGACAAGGGCACAGGTCGGGTACAACACACCCAATACCTATGCAATCGGGTACAGGTACGCAAAACTCGGGTACACAACCATCTGTGAAGCCGCAATCCCGATGCTTGCCGCAAGGCACACCCACGAAGAATTCAAGGAAATCCCGATCCTGGACAAGATGGGGCTCTCTCTTTTCGGGAGCAACTGGCAGGTAATGGAGTACGTCCGGGACAAGGAACCGGAAAAGCTGGCAGCCTATGTGGCCTGGGGCCTGAAAGCCTCCAGGGGCTATGGTGTAAAGATCGTAAACGCAGGCGGTGGAGAAGCCTGGGGCTGGGGTAAGAACGTAAGCGGACTTTATGACCCCGTCCCGAACTTCGACGTAACCCCTGCGGAAATCCTGATGGGGCTTGCCGAAGCCAATGAGAAACTGCAGCTTCCCCACTCCGTGCATGTGCACTGCAACAACCTGGGAAAGCCCGGAAACTATGAGACCACCATCGAGACCATGAAAATGTTCGAGAAGGTGAAGCCGACCGTGGACAGGCAGGCCCTCCACGTAACCCACGTCCAGTTCAATGCTTACGCGGGGACCTCCTGGCGGGACTTCGAGACGGGAGCCCCGATGGTTGCAGACTACCTGAACGGTGCAAACCACCTGACTTTCGACCTGGGACAGGTCATCTTCGGCCCTGCAGTAACCATGACCGCCGACGGCCCTGTGGAGTATGCAAACTCCCGGATGCTGCACGAGAAGTGGAGCAACCAGGATATCGAGCTTGAAGATGCTTCGGGTGTTGTCCCCCTTTCATATTCTCCCAAGAGCTTCATAAACGCCGTTCAGTGGGCAATCGGAATCGAACTGGCTCTGCTTGTAGAAGACCCCTGGAAGATCATGTTCACCACTGACAGCCCGAACGGCGGCTCCTTCGTGAACTACCCTGAAGCTTTCACCTACCTGATGAGCGCAAAGAAGAGGGAACAGGTCATCTCCGGCTTCGGCAAGATGGCACTTGACAGAATGGTGCTCCCCGGACTTGACAGGGAACTGAGTTTCTATGAACTTGCGATTATGACCAGGAGCATGCAGTCGAAGATGTACAGCAGGCCTGAGAAAGGAAACCTCAAGGTAGGTTCCGATGCAGACGTTGCCATCTATGACATCATCACCAGCGACATTGACCCCTCCGTTGAGCACGAGAAGGTCAAGCAGGCCTTTAGCGGCGCTGCATACACCCTGAAAGACGGAAACATCGTCGTCAAGGATGGAAAAATCGAAGCCACCCCGATGGGCAGGACCTACTGGGTGAACGCGAAAGTTCCGGCAGATATCGACAGTGCCATGAATAAGGACACTGATATCAAGTTCAAGAAGTACTACACAGTGAGCAAGTCCAACTACATGGTGGAGGACTCATACCTGCCAAATCCGGTAGAAATCAGAACTGAGGGGGCGTTCTAAATGCAGGTCGTAAAGCTTTCCCTGAATAAAGCCAACAAGATCCCTATCGAAGCCGACACGGTAACCCCGGACAACTTCGCAGGCAAGACAAAGGAAGAAATCGAAGCCATTCTCGTCTGGTACGGAAACGGGCAGTGTCCACTCGGAGACTTCTTTACGGTTGAAGTTGAGGGCAGTGACTCCGCAGAAAACACAAAAATAGTGTTTGAAGGAAACGTCTCCCGGGTCAAGAGAATCGGACAGGGCATGAGCGCCGGAGAAATCGAAATCAACGGCAACGTGGACATGCACTGCGGGTTCGCCATGAAAGGCGGGAAAATCGTCATCAATGGCGACGCTGACAGCTGGCTCGGTTGCGAGATGAAAGACGGAGAGATAATCCTCAACGGAAACGCTTCCTACTACGTAGGTTCCGGCTACCGCGGAGAGTCCTGCGGCATGCGCGGAGGAAAGATCACCATCAATGGGAACGCAAGGGACTACCTCGGCGAGCACATGTGCGGCGGAGAAATCCTCGTGACCGGAAACGTCGGCCTCCTCCCGGCAATCTCGAACAACGGCGGCACAATCGTCATCGAAGGAAACGCCACCATGCCCGCAAGCGAGATGAAGAACGGGACCGTAATCATCAAAGGCGAAATCTCTGATATGCTCCCCTCCTACAAGGAAGACGGGACCGAAGAAGTTGAAGGTGTAACCTACCGCAAGTTCGTTGGCGATGTCAACGCAGGCGGGAAAGGAATGCTGCTGATAAAGTGAGTGAGCCGGAAAGCTGGCAAGTAAGTAAATCAGAAAATGAGTTAATCAGAGTCTGATTGAAAACAAAACTCACAGCAAAAATGTATTCAGAAAAGTGCGTTTCTAACGTCCTTTTCTTTATTACATTTCTTTTGTACTTTTTTTATGTTTTTGGTATTTTTTTATATGATTTTGTACTTTGTCACATTTTCTTTCTGCATTATAGATTACACTTACTCAACTTCTTTTTGAATAGTTCCAGTTCATGATAATGTTGCAGTTTCTTCACACCTTCTACTCAAGTCCGAATTATTCAGTTAATCATTTTATGACAGATTCTCCATACATGCGATTCAAATTCGGCTGAAAAAGGTGGAATTTTCGCTCAACTTTTTCGATATTTGACGATATTAAAAAACTGAGTATGGAAAATAAAAAAGAAAAAAGGTGAGAACAAGCAATAAAAAAAGAATCAGGAAAAAAACTCTAAGAAAGAAAAATAAGCCTGGAAAATTCTAAAAAAGAAAAAGTGAGAAAGGATTAAAGTCCCATTCTCGAAAAAGAAGTGGGCAATATCCGTAAACTCACTCAATAATTACTCAATATCCTGTGGCCTCTGCCAGTTCCTTAACCACCGAAGCGTCACCGGTGTTCCCATAGACAACGAAAACGTAGTTTTCATGCTGCCAGATGTAGGAGTATCTGGGAACCTGTTCTCCGCCTATTGTGGAATACTCGGTAATTTTTGTCGCGAAATGCCCGTTAAAGGACTCTTCAACAAACCGGGAGCCGGTCCTCAACGGTGAGAAGGAAGATTTGTATTCGAAGATAAGCTCCTCTGCGGCAGTACTGTCTTCAAATTCGAGAACATCTACGTAAAAGTCATTCCCGTCGGAATATTTGTACATGCCTTCGGATCCGCCAAGGATTCCGGAAACATTCTCGGCTTCGTAATCCTGTTTAATGTCAGCTGCAGAAAGCGAAAGGGATGCGAGATATTCAAAACCTGCGGGAGCGGGGTCAATTGCGCTCATATCAGCAGTGCCCATATCCACGCTGACATTTGCATTTGCTTCCGAGGTATTCGTATCTGTCCCATTGGCTGCGGGGTCATTACCGTCCACACAGCCTGAAAAAGCCATCATCAAAACCGCAAGTACAGATAATAAAACCATACTTTTTTTCATATTTTCACCTTGATCCTTAATCGGAATATAGAATCCTATGGATGAGGTCAATTTAAAAGAAGCGCCTGAATTTAAAGGTATCTTAGAAAGAGCGATGAAAAAAAGGAAAAAGAAAGAAGGGTTAGGAATACCCTTCATTCAAAAGATTTAGTTGTTTCTCCTAACGAGGTAGACTACTGCAAGAAGTCCTACAAGTCCGAAGGCGAATCCGAATCCAGGTGTGGGTTCTTCTTCTTCTCCATCGTCAACAGGTTCTTCGTCAACAGGTTCTTCGTCAACAGGTTCGTCAACAACAGGTTCTTCAACAGTTTCGTTGCCGTCATCAACAGGTTCGTCAACAACAGGTTCTTCGTCAACAGGTTCGTCATCAACAGGTGCTTCTTCTTCAGCGCCTTCGATGGT
The DNA here is from genome assembly GCA_016841265.1 of Methanobacteriota archaeon. GTDB lineage: Archaea > Halobacteriota > Methanosarcinia > Methanosarcinales > Methanosarcinaceae > MTP4. The sequence goes on from JAENZL010000023.1 coordinate 42,901, forward strand.
TCTCTCGACGAATGGGTAGAACCTGAGGGTGTTGTCGTCAGCGATCTTGAAGTACATACCTTCAGCGATAGTTTCGTCGGAGTCCTTGGTCAGAGTGATGGTGTTGTCATTTCTGAGAACGAGGCTGCCGAGGAAGTCTGCACCCGTACCACTGTTGATTTCCTGAACTTCGAGTTCGCCGAATGTGTCGTCAGATTCGATGGTCATTGCGTTCTCGTAGTCAATGAGCCAGAGACCTTCGATCTGAGCGATACTGTCAACTGCGCCCTGGAAGACCTGGTTCACATGCACTCTGAGCACGACAACGTCATCTTCATCCTCAATGTCGTCAAGGTCGACTTCCCAGGTATTTTGAGTAGCCACTTCGATGATTTCATCATCAATGTATTCGCCATCCTTTGAGAACTCAAGCCAGACCTTCTCACCATCGACATCTACCTGCTTGGCTTCAAGAGTGTAGCCGTCGGCGAGGTCGAGGAGTTCTCCGGTCCGGAGGGTGTACTTCTCATCATCATCGATGAGCAACTTTGCGAGCTTGTCAGGATTGCTGTCCCAGAGGTCGTCACCGATTGCCATAAGAGGCACGTATTCTTCTGCGAAGAAACCAATAACACCGTACTGGTCTATACCTTCTTCCCATTCTGTGTCACCGGTATATTCGAAATCAACAGCGATGATTTCTGCAGTGTAGGTAAGTTCTTCGTCATCGATTAAACGGTCATCGCCATCAAGGCGACCACTAGTGTTGATTTCAAGAGTTTCGGAGTACACGTCGTCATCCAGATCATAGTAGAATCCGGCGAAGTCAGCATAGTTCCAGATGTCGTCACCAGTTGCAATGGAACCCCTAATTTCATAGGTGCCAGGCTCGGTGAATTCCTTCATGAGGTAGAACCTGAGCTGAGAAGAGTCAGCTACCTTGAAAGCAAGGTCATTTCCAAGATCCTGGTCAGAATCCTTGGTAAGAGTAACGGTGTTGTCATTCCTGAGAACGAGGCTGCCGAGGAAGTCTGCACCTGTACCACTGTTGATTCCCTGAACTTCGAATTCTCCGAATTCGTCATCAGATTCAATGGTGAAAGCGTTCTCGTAGTCGATGAGCCAGAGACCTTCAATCTGGGCAATGCTGTCGACTGCGCCCTGGAAGACCTGGTTCACGTGCACTCTGAGTACAACAACGTCATCTTCATCCTCAATGTCGTCAAGGTCAACAATCCAGGTATTTTGAGTAGCCACTTCGATGATTTCATCATCGATGAATTCGCCGTCCTTTGCGAACTCGAGCCAGACTTTTGCACCGTCGACGTCAACCTGCTTGGCTTCAAGAGTGTAGCCCTGCCCGATGTCGAGGAGTTCTCCGGTCCGGAGAGTGTACTTCTCATCGTCATCGAGGATCAGCTTTGCGAGCTTGTCAGGATTGCAGTCCCAGAGGTCGTCACCGATTGCATTAAGAGGTACAAAGTCTTCTGCGAAGAAGCCAATGAGCGGGAATTCCTCTCCTGCCCAGTCGTCAAGCTCATAGTCGTAGCTTGTGTTTACGACAGCACAGGTGTATTCAAGACCTTCGTCATCGATGGTCCTGTCATCAACCTTATCGGAAATGATTTTAAGTGTTTCACTGGTAAGGTCGTCATCAAGGTCGTAGTAGAACCCTGCAAAGTCGGCGGATCCGATAGTAATGTCGCCGGCATCAATAGTTGTGTTAGTATACACTGAACTGCGGATCTCAACGGAATCTGCTGCACTTGCGCAAGATGCGAATACAGCTAAGACCATGAGAGCAGCCAGTGATACTGCTGCAAATCTCTTCATTTGTTGTTTCCTCCGTATTTATTAAAATATACTGTATGTAAGAAGAAGTGTTGGGATTTAACATTTTAAGGGTTTCATCGGTCTTCACCAAATTAGACGGATAGGAATTCGTCGATTGACGAAGAAGAGTCGTTACCCTCCTTATCCCTTCAAATTGGATTACAAGTGTTCTATAAAACAATTGCATTATTAAATCTTTTGTGGTCAATATATGAGAAATTAAACAGGAAAAGCGCAAAACAACGATACAAATGACGGTAAATGTCGAAAAGAACAAAATTGAATAATATCAGAGGGTAAACATACAGATTAAATTCGAAATACTTATAAAATACTATTGAAAAAAGGTTGTGTGCTTGAGGGGAGTAGAGCAAAAGAATTTGAGGATATACTTGTTTTTAAGATTTGTAAGCTGTGAAGACCTTATGCTGTTAAGGTCTATATGCTGTAAAGTTCTCATGCTGTGAAGGGGCAAAACCTGACATGATGGGGATGGGACCTGCGAGAATATAATTAGAGCTCAGAGCACATCATATAATTACACAGAAAACGGCACACTGGATATTAAAGAATCCTGATCAAGGGCATGCCCCATACGTAATTACAGTATGCTGCCTGTGAGTATGCTTCTTTGTTTATCATATCTGTACTTACTGTATTACTACTGCATTATTCTGAATCATTACTGCATTATTCTGAATTTTCTTTGACAGGGCAGGTCCGAACTATCGAGATGCCGGCAGAAATAAGCGGAAAAGATACGGAATAAAACCTGAAATCAAAGCATGATGAATTTGTATTTAACAGCATAAATTGAAAAAAAGAAAAACGAGAAGGGGAAAAAACCGATTTCAGATGACAAAAACAAAAAATGTATTAAATACAATTAGTTACACAGTTGGGGACTGGAAGTATTATCGTTAAAATTTCGGAAATTGTCGAATTAATGCGGTTATATGAGAGCTAGGGAGAGATATTATAAAAATTAATAAATGAATAAGTAGATGAACTTGGAAAAAATGAGAGGAAAAATATAATATATTCGTAATAATAAGATCATGAGAACTGTAATATAATACAATGCATCCAGATGCAGTAACCTAAAGTTTCAGTAACCGAAAAGCGCAGTAACCTAATGTTAATATATTCAAAAATTATATTAATAGCATATATTGAATACCTCTATTTAGAAAACCGTTATCGAATACCGTTATCGAATACCGTTATCGAATACCTCTGAATCCATAACCAAGTTAAAAAAACAAAAGGGGACCTAGATATGGAAAATAAAGAGATCATAGAAGATGTCCAGTGCAAAATAAAAGCCATTAAAGGTGTAGAGGACACATATATTATTACGGAGAAGGACAGGGAGAAAATTCTCGCGCTTGAAAAGGAAGCCGAAGGAGCAGTCCTGATGGGCCTCGGGATAGGAGACAACCGGGGAATAAAGGAGGTCTTCAATCGTCAGCTAATCATCGCTTTCACAACTAACATGGAATATGTCTGGCCGGAAGGGTCCAACGTTGTGCTCATGCAGTACGGGGAAAAGGTCGGAGAAGACATTTACGACCCCGAAAAGCTTGAAGAATGCAAAAAATGTAAGGATATGATGGTCATGGGGAACCTCGTACTTTACAGAAATGCCGTCCCCAAACCAAAAGACGCAAAGAAAGAACCCCTCACCGTGGTCCTCCCTCCACAGAAATGCCCGGAGGTCGAGTGCGCCAGCGGGGTGACCAATGTTGTACTCGGATCGCCTTCCACACCCACGGATGAATACATAAGAGAGCAGATGGGCCTGCAGGTAGAGAAAGGGCAGGGCACCTTCATAATAGGGCTCGATTTCTGCTGAAAAGCCAGGTAGTAACGGCAGATTTGCAGAACATAACGACAGATTTGTAAAATATAACGGCAGATTTGCAGAACACACGATAATTGAGTACATAATTAGATTTATTTACACATTTACGGGGTGCTGCCTTCATCCGAGAGGACAAAACCCCTGCTTTTTTGGAAAACGACTGGGCTGTTTGCGGCATATGCAAGAATTAGCGGGCAACAACTCATATTAAAGGCCAGCAACTTATATCGGTCAGCAACTCTTATTAGCGGGCAGCAAAATCTTAAGTCAGCAAAATCTTAAGTAAACAGAATCTTAAGCCAGGAACCTGAAGGCATGGCATTAAAGTAATATGGTCAAAAACCTAAATTCCTTCACCGATCTCAATTGAAAGTTTAACCACAGAAAGCACGGAAAACACGGAATAAAGGAAATTGGGGCACAATACGTCCGTGCTTTCCGTGTCTTCCGTGGTTAGTAAGTGTAAATATGTACGTTCGGGATTATAAATAGTGGAATCAGAATCACCGATAACTCCTAAATAAATGCTTCAAAATAACTTTTTGAATAAATCCTAAAAGATCAAGTCCTCAAAAGTAAGATGTAAAAAATAGGGGAAAGGTGATGGAAAAAAGACCCACTTCCCCCAGTATATGCAGTTACAAACCTGAAACGGCAATTACCGGAAAAGGAGTGAACCGGGAATCCCGGAGACCGGAAAGATGATATCTGAAACGAAAAAGGATGATTTTAACAGAGCCTGCCGGGAAGTCCTTGAGATGGTATTGGCAGGCAGGATAATAGACGAGCAGCAGCTGAACAGGGCAAAAAAAGACGTCAGCAAACGCTATCATCTGCCAAGCCTGCCCCGGAACGGAGACATTATAGGGCAGGGCACGCCGGAAGAGCAGGCCGTGACAAAGGAATTTTTAAGGCGGAAACCTGTAAGGACCATCTCAGGGGTTGCGGTGATTGCGGTGATGACTTCCCCTGCCCCCTGCCCGCACGGAGTCTGCCTGCCCTGTCCGGGAGGTCCGAATTCCGTATTTAAGTCCCCCCAGAGTTATATGGGCAAAGAACCCGCCGCTATGAGGGCGATACGGCATGGGTTTGACCCTTACATGCAGGTACACTCGAGGCTTACCCAGCTTAAGGAAATCGGGCATGACGTGGAAAAAGTAGAACTAATCGTAATGGGAGGCACGTTTTCGGCACGCAGTCTCGACTACCAGGAATGGTTCACAAAACGTTGCCTGGAAGCCATGAACGATTTTACGGGAACGGAATGGAGAGAAAAAGCAGCTTCCATCGGAACGGCTATCCCTTACATCCCGCTCGAGGAAGTACAAAAGGCAAATGAAACTGCGGCAATCCGGAACGTGGGCATTACCTTCGAAACCCGCCCGGACTGGACAAGGGAAGAGCATGTGGACGAGTTCCTGAGGCTGGGAGGAACGAAAGTTGAGATAGGCGTCCAGAGCGTATACGATTTCGTATTAACCCGTATGCAGCGCGGGCACGGCGTTGCGGAGATCGTAGAGGCAAACAGGGTTTTGAGAGACAGCGCCTTCAAGGTCGGTTTCCACATGATGCCCCACCTGCCGGGGATGAATACGGAGCGGGACCTTAAAGGGTTTAAAAAGCTCTTTGAAGACCCTCACTTCATGCCCGACTACCTGAAGATCTATCCCACCCTTGTAACAGAAGGAACGCCTCTGTACAGGCTCTGGGAAGCCGGGGAATATGAGGCACTTGCCGACGAGGAGGCCGTCGATCTGATTGCAGACATAAAAGCAGCCCTCCCAAAATGGGTCAGGCTCCAGCGAATCCAGCGCGACATCCCCGCTCAACAGATCTTTGCAGGGGTCAAGAAGAGCAACATACGGCAGCTTGCAGAAGAACGGCTTAAAGAAAGAGGTGGAAAATGCCACTGCATCCGCTGCAGGGAAGTCGGGCACAACATCCTGAAAGGAAAGCAGGTACACGAAAAAGACATAGAACTCACAGTGGAAACCTATGAAGCCTGCGGAGGCAAGGAGCACTTCATAGCTTTCGAAGACCTGACAGCTGACGTCCTGATAGGTTTTACTCGCCTGCGTTTCCCTGCGTCACCCCATCGCCCGGAACTGGAAAATGCTGCCCTGATCAGGGAGCTACACGTATACGGGTCAATGGTGCCCGTGGGAAAAGGGGCAAAAGGGGCTGACTGGCAGCACAGGGGATACGGAAAAGAGCTCCTCGAACATGCAGAGGAAATCGCATATGACGCCGGATACCGTAAACTGTCCATCATCAGCGGAATAGGAGCCAGGGAATATTACCGAAAATTCGGATATGCCCTTGAAGGCAGGTATATGTCGAAAAATTTTAAAATCTGAAACTGTGTGGAGGAATCCAGCTCCTGTGCCCCCACATTACAAACTTTCGGGGATTTCACCCCCGCATTTTTAATATGTAGTTTATTGACTGGAATACATTTTTCTTTTTTTTGCTGCAAAATCCTACCAAAAAATTAATTAAGTAATTTTTATAACTATAAATTGTTATTTAGTTTGTGGAAATATGAAAAAATTCTGGGAATGAAAAAGATTTCATCCCAAAGGTTCAGAGGATTAAAAAATCAACACCAATGGAAGGGATGAATCAGAAAAGTAAGAAGAACGACCTCTCCACTTACTGAAAAAAATTTCAAATATATAAGATTTGTCAAAAATGATTGATGTAAAAATATAAATAGTACTTTGTAAATAAAGTAAGGCAACATATCAATAATATTACTAAAACAGAAAAAAAATCTGCACCAGTGTACAATGCTGGTTACTGCAGACAGATCAACCTGAGTAATAATCTAAAAAACAATCTGAATAGACCCTCGAAACCCGAGTAAAGTTGCTGAAAACTCCAGAAATTGATAGACGAACCCCTCATTTGTGGAACAGAATCGCCAGAAAGAGCACGAAGCAGCTTTACCAGAAACATTTCTTAAACACGAGAGAATTCCCGGCCTCACAGTGTCATAACTGCTTTCTTTAATAGAAGGCATTACAGAAAAATCTTAAATAGTATGATATGATATGGTAGACGTACTTTCACAGGTCATATAAAATAATTATGAAGTTTATGGGAATTCCCGTATAAAAAAACTAGAAGTCCGGGCCTGGAAAAAACCACAAATCCCAAAAAAGAGACTTGAAAATACGGACTCGATAATTGGACAATAAGGTTCAGGACTTTATAATCTCTCAAAAACAAAAGAAAAAATGGGTAAGAGGTCTCGGAGCTTCAAAACCTGAAAATCAAGAACAGGCTTATGAAACCCCAAAACTCAAAAAAATCTAAAAAGGATATTAGAATCCATAATGTCCTTAAAACCCAATAAATCCTAAAAACCCAATAAATCCCTAAAAACCCAATAAATCCCTAAAACCCAATAAATCCCTAAAAACCCAATAGATCCCTAAAACCCAATAAATCCCTAAAAACCCAATAGATCCCTAAAATCCCTAAAACCCAAAAAACAGGAAAACCTGGAAATAAACGGTGATAAAAATGAAGATTAGAGTTGTAAGTTCAAAAGAAGAAATTGATACCTTAAAAAACGATGAAGAAATTGTCCACCTCGCATTCAGGCCGTCCAACAAGGACATTTTCAAACTTATCATGAAATGTCCTGAAATAAAAGCGATCCACATCCCCAGCTCTTACAAGAGAACAATCTCCAGCTCTGCACAGATGTACCTCTCCATGCAGGGTATTTCGTTACTCGAAGGCGATGTATGGGGCCACAGGAAGGACATCAACGAATACTCCGAAGTTTCCCAGCACGTCTTTGACCGCATCGGAGAGCTCAAAGAAGAAGGCCTTTCCGACGAAGAGACCATCGAAAGGCTTGTCAGGGAAACCAGGCTCAGCCCGGACTTCGTGACCTTCATCATGTCAAACTGAATGCAAGGTTAGAATTAAATTCAGAGATGAAAAAAGCCGATCATTCCTGATCGGCACCCCATTTCTCTTTTCAAAGTAACTCTAGATATTTTATCTGATTTTACATTCAAATTTTACATTCAAATTTTACATTCAAATTTTACATTCAAATT
>JAENZL010000023.1:50752-57754 GCA_016841265.1 Methanobacteriota archaeon
ATTTTACATTCAAATTTTACATTCAAATTTTACATTCAAATTTTACATTCAAATTTTACATTCAAATATTGCATTCAAATATTGCATTCAAATATTGCTCTAAAAAGGATTTTTTAAAGACATAACCATAAAGGTATTTTAACATCTCATTTGGATTTAAATGCCATTTAAAACCCCTGTTTTAAAAGTTTGCATGCCCGGCTTGAAGTCGGAACCGAAATATTTAGAATCGGCATAGTTATCGATAATGCCCGAGGGGTCCATTACGGGAAAATATCTACAGAAGGTTGCCTGCCCATGAATATGGAAGAAATTAAGAAAAATCCAATGTACAATTACCTCCTTCTCCTTGCACTTTTCTCGGCAATAGGGCTTCAGGGTTGGCGAACCATTTTTAATAATTTTGCAGTTGATGTGGTTGGAATCAATGGTTATCAGGTAGGAGTAATCCAGTCGGTCCGGGAGATTCCCGGCTTTTTGACTTTTCTTGTAATATACGTACTTCTTGTGATAAAGGAGCACAGGTTATCGGCTATTTCGGTGTCCTGCCTGGGGGTGGGAATTTTTCTGACAGGCATCTTTCCTTCATACCAGGGGCTCATATTCACGACATTCGTGATGTCCGTCGGATTCCATTATTTTGAGACTACCAGCAACTCCCTTTCACTTCAATATTTTACAATGAATGAGGCCCCACTGGTCATGGGGAAACTAAGAAGTTACAAGGCTGTCGCAAACATCACTGTCGGAGCAGCCATCTGGTTACTTGCAAACCAGTTAGGGATTAAAGAGAACCTCATGCTTCTTGGGCTTCTCGTGATTGCCGGAGGAGTCTATGCATCCTCCATAAATCCTGCAAAAAAAGCCACAACTCCCCAGGAAAAGAAAATAGTGCTCAAACGCAGGTACTGGTTATTTTACGTACTCAATTTTCTAAGCGGGGCGAGAAGACAGATCTTCGTAGTATTTGCCATTTTTATGCTGGTCACTAAATACGGTTTTGAGGTGCAGGATATCACGGTCCTTTTTATCGTGAACAACATCATAACTTACCTGCTGACCCCATACATAGGGAAGGGGATAAACCTGCTTGGAGAAAGGAAAATGCTCTCTATTGAGTACTCCTCCATGGTTATTATCTTCCTCGGCTATGCCTTTATTGAAAACCGGGGGGTCATTTCATTACTGTATGTCCTTGACAATATTTTCTTCCATTTCGCAATGGGAATCAATACATATTTCCAAAAAACAGCCGAAACAAAAGACATAGCCCCCTCGATGGCTATTGGTTTCACCATTAACCACATTTCCGCAGTCGTGATCCCCGTTTTCGGGGGGATGCTCTGGATGTTAAACTGGAAAATTCCCTTCATAATCGGAGCAGTACTGAGCGTCGCATCTCTTCTATTCGTACAGATGATAAGGATAGGGGCTATAGAAGACTATAAAGTAGAAAATAAAGCAGATGATGAAGACAGAAAACCCTCTCATGAGATTACGGGTATGCAGGAAACGGATACCCAGAATATAAGTAACCCCTAAACAAGTAAAATCTAAGTAGGATAGTACAAAACAAAAAAGGGAATTTTATGACAGAGTTCGAACGCGTACTTGTACACTCATTTAATACTTTTATCGAAGAGAAAGGCATAAGAGCCATTTCTTACCGGCTTAAACAGCACAGGTTCACCTCTCAGTTCCTGGACGTACTTGTAGATTCCCTTAACCCGGATTATTACCTGGGGATAGAATGCAAGAGTATCTCCGTGGAGAAGGGAGCAAACGCCCTCTACTTTTCTCAGCATTTTACCGTGGATAAAAAAGGGGCCCACCAGATCCAGAGGATCTCCGACTACCTGAACAAATCAGGAAGACGGGGATACCTGGCAGTAGAACTACGCTTTGGGGCAGGGAAAGGCAGGGAAGCCTACATGATCCCCTGGAAAGATCTGAAAAAGCGTTTCCTGTCGAAGGAACTCAAATTCACGGTCCGGGAAATCCAGGAGTTCCCGGAAATAAAAAGGGAGGGGAAAAACTACCGAATCGAGCCCAGTGAATGGGAGAGGAGAGAGACCTGAAAGGCCTCACAAGAAAAAGGGCCGGAAACCTTCAGAAAAATGCAGAGGAAAAATAGCAAATCAGTAACGTCAGAAAAAATATATCAAAGATGAACAACAAAAAATAACAAAAACCCGCAGAAAGAAAAAACCCGGAAAAAATGCAGCAAAAAGAAAAACACCAGAAAGAAAACGGCAAAAAGAATGCAGTTGAGAGGAACGATGTCTGAGCAAATGGAAGTACTCCGAAAAAGAGCCGAAAAGTGCGCTGAAGAAATAAAAAAACACAGGGCAGTCCATGTGGTATCCCATATAGACGCCGATGGGCTGACCTCAGCAGGTATAATCTGCACTGCCCTTGAGAGGGGAGGATTCGAGTACAGCACCCGCTTTGTAAAACAGCTCAACGAAACAGCCCTGGATGAGATTGCTAACGAAAACCACGAACTTGTCGTCTTTACGGACCTGGGCAGCGGGATGTGCGAGCATATAAAGGCCCGCGGGATCCAGGCTATTGTTTCAGACCACCACCAGCCCCAGGGAGACCTGGAATTCCACCTGAACCCACACCTCTTTGGGGCAAACGGCTCCTATGAACTGAGCGGCTCGGGCAGTACCTACCTTCTGGCCTCGGGCCTGGGAAAAAACCGCGACTTATCCACCCTCGCAATAGTTGGGGCAATCGGGGACATGCAGCACATGAAAATGGGCCAGCTTGTAGGGATCAACCGGGAGATCCTGGAAGAAGGAGTTGAAGGAGGCTGCCTCAAGTTCATGAAAGACCTGACCCTTTTTGGAAAACAGACCCGCCCGATCTTCAAGCTGCTCCAGTATTCCTCAGACCCCTATCTTCCCGGGCTTACAGGTAATGAGGAAGGCTGCATCGGGTTTTTGCACGACCTGAATATCCGCTTCAGCCAGGACGAGCGCTGGAGGCGCTGGATCGACCTGGAAACCCCTGAAAAACAAAAAATCGTTTCAGGCCTTATCCAGTACTGCCTGAAAGCCGGAATTCCCTCCTACAAGATTGAAAGGCTGGTTGGGGAGGTCTATGTCCTCCTGAAAGAACGGGAAGGCACGGAAATGAGGGATGCTTCCGAGTTTTCCACTCTCCTCAACGCCACAGCCCGCTACGACCATGCCGAAATAGGGCTTGCGGTCTGCATGGGCGACAGGGAAGAAGCCTACGAAAAAGCCCGCGAACTGCTTGCGGAACACAGGCAAAACCTCGTGAATGGGCTTGTCTTTGTCAAGGAGAGGGGGATCACGGAACTTGAAAACATCCAGTACTTCGACGCAGGCTCAGAGATAAAGGAAACAATCGTAGGAATCATTGCCGGGATGAGTTCAACCATTGTCAGGAACCGGAACCTGCCTATTATTGCTTTTGCAAACACCGAAGGAGGCGTCAAAGTTTCGGCAAGGGGCACTCAGGATTTGATCCGACGGGGGATTAACCTCTCGGAAGCCATGACAAAAATCTCTGGAGAGGTCGGCGGGGCCGGGGGCGGACACGACATTGCAGCCGGGGCAACGATTCCGGAGAGTTCAAAAGAAGAATTTACCCGAAAACTGGACATCTTCATCGGGGAGCAGTTGAAGGAGAGAGCAAAGGCCAGGTAAGAAATGGCCCTGCGCACCCTGAAAACCAAAAAATAATTAGGCAAAAAGAACTCAAGTGAGGTATTCAAACGAGGTATTCAAACGAGGAACTCAAACGAGGTCTTCGATCCTGCTCATCTCCCTGAAAGAAATGAGCTGGGACATTGCGCTGGTATCAATCGAAATTCCGTACTCCTGGACCACAGCCATCGGGTTTGTCCCGCCTATGACAACTATCCCCAGGTGATCCCTCTCAATAGGAACGTCCAGAACGCGGGTGTTGGGTTCCCCGACTTCCAGGATCCCACTAAAACCGGCGTCCATTAAATCGGAAAGACGACTCTCGATCTCGTCTCTGGCAACCATGGGGGCTTCCCGGAGGTTTGCAAGGATCTTACCAGAGCCTGTCCTGAGCATATCTGACACGGAAGTGACACCCTGGGACATAAGGAGTTCTAAAGGATCCACAGTGGTGCTTACGTAAGTCAGCACATCGGTAAAGCGGACAGGGGTCCCATTCCGGATCTGGACCACTCCCCCCAGCTTGGGGTTGATGGGAATTCCCGCCTTCAGGAGCACTCCGTCAATGGTTATGCTGCAAACGGTACCGACCCCTACTTTTCCTTCCCCTATGGTCATATTTCCGATGGATTCCCCTTCCGAAACAATTTTTATGTAAGGGGTCACCGAAAGCCCGCTGGAGATAACCATCTTGAAGATCCCCAGCACGTCGTCCAGGTCTTTTTTGTCGATGATCGAGAGGTTAAGTATGACATCCCCGTCCATTGCCTTCGGATCAAAGGTTGTCTTGTACATGAGGTCTTTGATTCTGGATGATGTAAATTGAATACGGTATCCATTTTTTTGCATTTCATCCCTCCGGATTATTCAAAGCATTTATACATATTATAATTTATGTGCTGGCAGCTATAATTTATGTGCAAGTAGCCCAGCTAAAAGCCCTGATTCCCCTTATGCCTTACCATGAAAACAATTTGAGGCCATGTAAGTGCAGGGGAAGGAAAGAAGAGGAGAAAAACAAACCCCTCAGACCTGGTTCGTCCCTGTTTCAAAACACCCTTTCTAAAGAATAGCCAAAGTCCTGAGGGGCTGTCAAAAACCTGAGCTTTTCAATATCATGAACCAGTTCATACATTTCTTTTCCGGAAAACAACCCAAATTCGGGCAGGTCACGGGGTTTCAGGTAGCGGATAGGGGGCACGTCCCTGTACAGGGGATTTTGTAGGAAGCCGGTTTTAAGGAGAAAGTAAGCAGCCCCTGAAAGTCTCTTGATCGGCTCATAAACCGAGGAAAAGTCCCTGCAGACCCAGTTTGCCATCTCCAGGGTTTCGTCCGAAGCGTTTATGGTCACATGTCCGTATCCAGGAGGAACAAGCACGCAATCCCCTTCTTTTGCCTCGATCACCACCACGTCCAGGACCCTATCCTCCGCTCCGGGCTCCACTTTTTGCAGGAGATAGGTTGCGGACCCTTCAAGTACCTGGTAGACCTCAGGGTAAGTAGTATCCGTACCAGGGACGTTAGGATGGTAATGCCCGACGGTTTTGATATACTCCGAACCGAGCATGTCCGGAGGGATGCGAGTAATATCGTACCTGAGCCCATTAGTTTTTATCAGCTCAAGATCCGCATCATTTTTCGAAAGGTCCCGAAACATATAGTACATATCCAGGTTCCGCTCTTCAGTCTTGTCGAACCATTCCCGGTCAAATACAACATATTCCATATCATGGAGCTTTCTTATATCCGCAGTAGTGGCTTTCTCCCCGAACTTGAGTGTCAATTCCATTGAATTCCCCTTATCATCGATATAAATATGCAAATAAAAGTGAATAACCTCAACATAATACTGATACATAATTTACTTGATTAGAATATATATGTAATGTCTAACCTGCTCTTTAAAGTGATGACTGATAGGTTTTGTCCAAACCTGTTGTCTAACCAATAGTACAACCTGTTGTCCAACCAATAGTAAAACCTGTTGTCTAACCAATAGTCAAACACTTTGTTTAACCTGTTGTCCAAGCAATAGTCAAACAAATTGTTTAACCTGTTGTCCTGCCAATCGGCAGACAGGTTGTTTAACCTCCTTTTGGAAAAGCTTCACCGACTGCAGGACCCAAGAGCCTTTTCAACCATTTTCGGGTATGTAAGTTCGATAATTGTTTTCAGATTAACTATATCCTCCTTGTTATAATTGAGAAGTGTGTCAAGGGAAGCCCGGTTTCCTTTCTCATACTGTTTCCAGAGCCTGACCGCATCGAATCCAGTTAGACCATCCGTATCTTCACTCCGAGAGATCCCGAGGACCTTTTCGATATGTTTGAGTCCCCCGCTGTACCCGATACGCCGGAGGGGATACATAAGGTCAATATGAAGCTGGCTGAACTCAAGATCAGGGTACTCAGATTTTATGAAGGGGAGATCAAACCGGGCTCCATTGAAGGAAACCAGCAGCTTGTATTTCGAAAATTCTTCCAGGATCTCATCGAGGTTTATCCCTCGAACGTAGGTTTTGGCTTCCTTGCCATCATAGATCCCCACAACGGTCATGTAGTCCCTGTCCGAGGAAAGCCCGGTGGTCTCTATGTCCACAAATGCCACGGAATCCGAAAAAAAGGGATATGCACGCCAGTGTTCGGAAGAAGGCAGACAATTAGAGAAATAACAGAAGTCATTTGCCTCCAGGCGCTCCGAAGAATGCCTGATCCCTTCCATAATCTTCTCCTTCCGGGCAGGGGAAATGGGGACAAGATCCTGTTTTTCGACAAATTCATCCCAGCTTCGAATCCCCGAAGCCCAGATTTTCTGCTCCACCGTCTTCCCTACGCCGGGAATATGGATATACGTACTCTTTAACATGTTTTTCACCTGAACCATTGGGATTAATGTTTAATAAAAATACTGTATGGGGACTGAAAGTGTTAGGGTATGTAATATCGCAATTGAGCAAACCGAGCAGAATTAAACAACCCGATTATAATTAAACAACCTGATTATAATTAAACAAACCGAGCAGAATTAACAATTAGACAATTCCAAAAAAATAACCGTGATCAGCATAAGTGAACCTCTTCTGTTACCCGATTATTATAAACACCCCAAAGAAAATAATAACAAAAAAATAAATATCAATATAATAGACTACAGATTGATAATTAAAAAAAAACACATTAGAGATTCTAAACCGGATTTGGGGGACATTAATAATATTATTGAATTGAACTGGGAAACACATAAATAATATTATTAAATTGAATTGGAAAAAACATTGTTGATATCCTTAAACCGAATTGGAAAAAACATTGTTGATATCCTT
>JAENZL010000024.1:0-30602 GCA_016841265.1 Methanobacteriota archaeon
GGTGACTGTGAAAAGTCGTTACCATTCGGAACTATGGCTATTCGGAACTACTGAAACTTGATGTAACCTAATAATTGCTGCCATAATCACAATTCCAATATAAGATATTTCGTATCCTCTCTATATTGAGAGGAAAACCTCACTTTCAACCCAATGTACTTTTTTCTATGATAAGTTGAGCCAGAGATGGTAACTCAAATGTATTGCTCACTCTATCAAAGATATAATCATATGCACTTACACCCAGTTTTTTTGCCGTCTGAACAATTGTCATAAATGCATCATTCGCTTTTGTCCCTTCTTCTGTTACGGTCTGAAGGCTGACGTCTCTTTTCCTTACTTTTACTCTTGCTCCGTACGACTCAGTTCCAAAATCAAGTGATTTAGTAAGTGTAACACCACTACATAAAATATATAATTATGATTTTATGCAATGGTGTTATGCCAAAAACATGACAACCATAAACCTTAACCCTAATAACTTTTCTGAGATACCTCTTCTTTTAGACATTTGTGGTAACTTTGATGATAATTATGAGTATACTGCAAGAGGAATTTTTCGTAGAAAAATTGACTCAGGTCCAAAATCTAGTGATTTTTGCATTTTTTGAATGAAACATTGAATTTGCAGGAAGAATTCGTTCTTCAATCAAACTCAATATTCAGCATCTAAAGACTTCAATCAAGAGGACGTGTTCAAAGGATTATAACCAATTTCAAAATCCAGTGATTTTTTAGTTTACGCCAATCACTGGATTTTGGAACTGAGTCAACATAAGCATATATTTATAATTTTTGTATCATATTAGTATTGGAATATGCTCTATGATAAAATTGACAATATACGATTATCCATGAACTACTGATTTTGAAAAACCAAACAGTCCATCCGCTTCTTCCTTACTCAAAACCCCTTTCTCCACCGCAACTTCCGCAACCGGAACCTTCCTTTCCAGTGCCTCCTCCGCAAGCTCTGCCGCCTTCAAATACCCTATCTTCGGCGCCAGGAACGTAACAAGAATAGGGTTAAGTTCAAGGTAAGCCCTGCAACTCTCCTCATTTGCCTTAATCCCCTCAACGCAGCGTTCCCGGAAGACCGGCAGGTAATTCGTGAGCAGGGCAATGGATTCCAGGATATTGCAGGTCATAACCGGGGTCATGACGTTTAGTTCGAACTGCCCTGCCTGGGCTGCCATGGCAACGGTTGTGTCATTGCCAACGATCTGGAACCCGATCATGTCCAGGCACTCAGCCATTACGGGGTTGTACTTCCCGGGCATGATGGAAGAGCCCGGCTGTACCGGAGGGAGCACGATTTCGGAAATTCCGGTTGTGGGCCCTGCGTTCAGGAGCCGGAGGTCGTTTGCAATCCTGATGAGTTCGAGGGCAAGCTCCCGGAGAGCCCCGGAAAAGGCTGCAAGCTGGGACCGGCTCTGCAGGGCTTCGAAACTGTCCAAGGCAGGGTGAAAGGGCAGGGAGCAGAGCCGGGTAAGCTTTGAAATTACAGTTTCCCTGTACTTCGGATGCGTGTTTGCCCCTGTGCCGGTTGCGGTCCCCCCGATCGGAAGCTCCAGGAGGTCACTCCACCGCTCTTCTATCCGGGAAACTGCCCTTTTCAGGGCGGAAGCATAAGCCCCGAATTCGTCCCCGAGGGTCACGGGCACGGCGTCCATCAGATGGGTACGGCCGGACTTGGGAATCTCCGAAAACTCAACGGCTTTTTCCCGAAAGGCGTCCGAAAGCCCGGAGAGGACTTCCAGAAGCCCGTCGACTGCAAACATAACCGCAATGTGGGATGCCGTAGGGAAGGTATCGTTGGTGGACTGGGCTTTATTCACATGGTCGTTCGGGCTCAGGAAATCATAATCCCCCCGCTGCCTGCCAAGCAGTTCAAGAGCTCTGTTAGCAAGGACCTCGTTTACGTTCATGTTGAAAGAAGTGCCCGCACCTGCCTGGTAAACGTCCACCGGAAACTGGTCCGAATACCAGCCGGTAAGCCCCTCGAGCACCTCATCGGCTGCTGCCACGATGGCATTTCCCCTCTTTTCATCAAGGACCCCGAGTTCCATGTTCGTGAGAGCTGCTGCTTTTTTTACAAGGACATAAGCCCGGACAAACTCCGGCCTTTCCCGCCTGCCGCTTACAGGGAAGTTGTAGATGGCACGCAGGGTCTGGATACCATAATAAGCTTCATCGGGAACTTCCATTTCCCCCAGGGAATCACGTTCAATCCGGATTTTTAAGTTAATGATCATACCTC
The DNA here is from genome assembly GCA_016841265.1 of Methanobacteriota archaeon. Lineage (GTDB taxonomy): Archaea > Halobacteriota > Methanosarcinia > Methanosarcinales > Methanosarcinaceae > MTP4. The sequence goes on from JAENZL010000024.1 coordinate 2,261, forward strand.
CGCAAATTTTTAGCATAAAGATTCGGAACTCTGCTTATTTCGGCTCTTTTCCGAGCTTCTGGACCTCCCTTCTTGCCTTGCCGATCCCGAGGATCGGGGGAACGCCTTTAGGGCAGACAGCCTTGCAGTTGGCGTTGAACTCGCAGCCCCACCAGCCGCTTTTGTCGTTAGCGAGCAGGAGCCGGGAGTCATCATCCGCTTCCCTGGGATCGATATGGAAGCGGTAGAGTTTGGCAAGGGCTGCAGGCCCCAGGAACTCTTTTATTTCTCCTTTTGCTTCTTCTCCTTCTCCCTCGTCTCCTTTTTTTCCCGAAATCGGACAGGCCCCCACACAGGAGGCACAGAGCACGCAGTTCGTATACTTTTCAAGCTCTGAAACGGCTTCATGGTCCATTAAACGCTCTTTTTCAGGAGCTTTCGAAGCCGGCTTGAAGGTGGGTTCGACTGCCCGGTAGAACTTGAAGAATTTGTCCATGTCCACGATAAGGTCCTTTATTTTAGCCAGGTTAGGAAGAGGTTCCACGAGTACCTCTTCTTCTGGGTCCCATGAAACCGTTTCTTCCATTCCCGGGAAGGGCCTGAGTTTTACCTGGCCTTCGCCTTTGAGGAGGTACTCAACCTGGGTCCGGCAGGCCAGCCTCGGCACCTTGTTGATCAGCATCCCGCAACTCCCGCAGACTGCACCCCGGCAGGAGTAGCGGAAAGCCAGGGAATCGTCAAGTTCCTCCTGGATCTTGAAGAGGGCGGAAAGCACGGTCATCCCGGGTCCGGACTCGATTTCAAAGCTGTCATAGTGGAACTTCCCACTTTTCCCGCCTTTCCCGCTTTCCCCGTCATAGCGAAACACTTTCAGCTTCATCAGTAAACACGCTCCTTTACCGGGAATTTTCCAAGCCGAACAGGCAGGTATTCGAGTACCGGTTTTCCTTCGGGCCTTATTCCAGGCTTTCCTTCGACCTTTCTTCCGGGTTTTCCTTCAGCTCCCGGACCTTCCAGGCGGTAAATCGTATGGGCAAGGAAGTTTTCGTCGTCCCTGTCCGGGTAATCGGTCCTGGCATGGGAACCCCTGCTCTCTTTCCGGGCGATTGCGCCCCTTGATACGGCTTCTGCGATGTCGAAGAGGCCTCTTAGTTCCAGGGCGTAGATAAGGGCCTGGTTGAAAACAGCGGATTTGTTGTCAATGTAGACCTCGGGGTAGCGGCTTTTGAGTTTCAGGAGCTTTTCGAGCCCTTCCTCCATCTTCTTTCCTTCCCGAAAGACCCCGAAAGACTCGAACATCAGCTTTTGCAGCTCGTCCCTGAGCCCGGCCATTTTCACGCCCGAGTCCCTGGCAAGCAGGGCTTTTACCCTTTCGGCTTCTTTGGAGAGCTTTTCCAGGACTGCTTTTCTATCCGCTTTTCCATCCTCTTCTCCTGGCCGGGCTCCGGACCCGGAAGAGGAGAGAAATTTCCCTATCCCCTGCCCGGCAAGTTTCCCGAAGACCACGGTTTCGAGCAGGGAATTTCCTCCCAGCCGGTTTGCCCCGTGTACGCTTACGCAGGAACATTCCCCTGCCGCGTAGAGCCCGGGAACTTCGGTTGCAAGGTCGTTTCCGACTGAGATTCCCCCCATGGAATAGTGCTGTCCGGGCTGCACGGGGATGGGTTCTTCTATCGGGTCTACGCCCGCAAAGTCCATGCTTATCAGGCGGATTCCGGGGAGGCGTTCCAGGATCTTATCTTTTCCCAGGTGCCGGAGGTCGAGCAGGACGTACTTATCGTCAAAGCCCCTGCATTCATCGATTTCCTGCTGGATCGAACGGGCTACGATGTCCCTTGGAGCCAGTTCCATGGCCTTTGGGACGTAGTCTTTCATGAAGCGCTCGTTTTTCTTGTTCAGGAGGTACCCGCCTTCCCCCCGCGCCCCTTCGGTGATCAGGATGTTGGTCCCGTAAAGGGTGGTCGGGTGGAACTGCACGAATTCCATGTCCTTTAAGGGCACTCCGGCCCGCAGCGCCAGGGAAGCCCCGTCCCCGGTATTGATCAGGGCGTTTGTGGAACGGGTAAAAAGCCGCCCGAAACCCCCGGTTGCAAGGAGCAGAGCCCGGCAGGAAAAGCCGTGCAGGGTCCGGTCGACAAGGTTTATGCAGGTGCAGCCCACGCAGCGTTCTCCCTGTTCCGGACCTTTCTCCCCGTAAGAGAGCCCGGATTTTACCAGGGAAGTTACGAAAAACTCTTCGTAAAAAGTGATCCTGCCGCCGCTTTTGCGTTCTTCATTTCCTCTGCTTCCTTTATTTTCTTTATTTTCTTTATTTTCTTTACTTTCTTTACTTTCTTTGCTTCCACTACTTTGCTCCAGTTCTCTGCCCATGAGCTGTTCGTAGAGCGTGTGCAGTATATTGTGCCCGGTCCGGTCTGCAGCGTAGCAGGTCCGCGGGAACATCCCCCCTCCAAAGGGGCGCTGGGCAATCCTCCCGTCTTCCAGCCTGGAAAAAACGGTCCCGAAATGCTCAAGCTCTATGACGGCTCCAGGCGCATTTTTGCACATCAGCTCCACGGCGTCCTGGTCGGCAAGGTAGTCCGAACCTTTGACCGTGTCAAAGGCATGGTCTTCCCAGGAATCCCCTGCCTGTGCATTCCCGAGTGCTGCGTTCATCCCACCCTGAGCTGCAACCGAATGCGAGCGGAGCGGGTGCACCTTCGAGATAACCGCAGTGTCAAGCCCGGCATCCACCGTTTCGATGGCTGCCCGGAGCCCTGTCAGCCCGGCCCCGATGATGATGACGTCATGAGTGTGGATAGGGTATCCTGATTCTGTTTCTTCTCCCCCCAATTAATTCCCCCAAGTTTGATTTCTCGGATTTAATTTCGGATTTGAATATGATTTCGAATTTGATTTTCGAATTTGATATTTTAGATCCGGTTCCTGAATTTGATATTCGGATTCGATTCTTGGATTCGATTCTTGGATTTGATTTCAGATTTGGATTTGGATTTGGAATAATCAGCATCAGTAAAAAGACACCTGGCTTGAAAAATGCCGGCTGGTCAGAGCTCGCAGACAAGGTTCCCGAGTTCTATCGAAAAGGTCTCGTAGTTTACGGAATAATCGATCGGACACTCGACGACAACCACTTTGTTGAGGGCAAAGGCTTTTTCCAGGACCTCGGCGAGGTCGTCGCCTTCTTCTACCCTGAAGCCTGCCGCCCCGAAACTCTCGGCAAAGGCGACGAAATCGGGGTTCCCGTAGTCAAGGGCGAAGTCCTCAAAGTGCATTTTCTGCTGCTTCCATTTGATAAAGCCAAAGGCATTGTCATTCAGGATGAGGACGACCAGGGGAATTTTGCAGCGGATGGCGGTTTCGAGTTCCTGGCAGTTCATCATGAAGCCCCCGTCCCCGCAGATGGCGAGCACCCGGCGCTCGGGATGGAGGAGTTTTGCGGCAATCCCTGCAGGGAGGCCTGCTCCCATGGTGGCAAGGGCGTTGTCCAGGAGCACGGTGTTCGGGGTATAGGTTTTGTAGAGGCGGGAGAACCAGAGCTTGTAGATCCCGTTGTCCAGGCTAATGATGTCTTTCCTGCCAAGAACTTCCCGGACGCTCCGGACAACCGAATGGGGCAGGGGAGGATAACTTTTCCCGTCAGGGGCATTGATTTTTTCCTCGATGAAAGCCCTTGTTGCTGCAAAGATGGGGAAGTCCCGTTTCTCCGGGATTTTTTCTGCAAGTTCCCGGACCGAGGACACGATGTCCCCTATGACTTCCAGGTCGGGGTTGAAGTACCTGTCAGGCACGGACTCCACGAAATCGACATTGATTATCTTTTTGTCCAGCATCCTGTTCCAGAGGTAAGGGGGATATTCCACAATATCGTAGCCCACGGTGATGATCAGGTCTGCCTCATCAATCCCGCAGTTCACGTAGTCATGGGTATGGATTCCTGTGGCAAAAAGGCTGCAGGGGCAGTCGTCAGGGACGACGCCTTTTCCCATCTGGGTGTGCACCAGGTAGATCCCGGTCTTATTGGCAAAGCACTCAAGCTCTTCAGTGACGGCTTTCCGGTTTGCCCCGGACGAGACTATGATCAGCGGGTTTTTAGCTTCCCGGATCATGGACACCGCTTTATCCAGGGCTTCGGGAGAGGGTGCAGGAGGCCTTATCTCGCTTCGCTTCTGGACCTTTGCATCGGTCTCCTCCTTTGCCACGTCTTCGGGAAGCTCGATATGGACAGCCCCGGGCCGCTCGGCCTCGGCGTGTTTGAAGGCGTTTCGGATCACGGTCGGGATCATCCCGGGGTCGTTTATAGATACGGCTTTTTTGCAGAGAGGCTCCATCATCCTGACAACGTCCACGAGCTGAAAACGGGCTTGCCAGTTATCGGTCAGGGCTTTTTGCCCCGAAATCGAGATGAAGGGGGCCCCGATAAGCTGAGCCTGGGCGACCCCTGTAACGAGGTTGGTGGCTCCCGGCCCCAGGGTTGAAAAACAGACCCCCGCCTTTCCTGTCAGCCGCCCGTAAGTTGCAGCCATGAAAGCGGCTGCCTGCTCGTGCCTGGTTATGATCAGTTTGATTTTAGAAGCCCGCAGGGATTCCAGGAAGTCCAGGTTTTCCTCCCCCGGAATCCCGAAGATGTACTCGACCCCTTCCTCTTCAAGCTGGGCTACGAAAAGATCCGACGCTTTCATATAAAAATCTCCTGAATGTTTTCATTATTATAGTCAATACCCCAAATTTCTTCACCAATCTCAAGTGAAAGTTTAACCACCGAAAGCACGGAAAACACGGAATAAGGGAAATAAGGGAAATAGTGCACAATCCTTCCGTGCTTTCCGTGGTTGTAATGCAAGTGTAAATACTTACGTTCGGGACTATAATTGACCACTACGGCCTTCACCTGTTGACCACCACGGTCCCTTATTTGTTGACCACTACAGTCTTAATATTTACGAACTCCTTGAGCCCGTAGTGGGAAAGCTCCCGGCCTACCCCGGACTTCTTGATCCCGCCAAAGGGCAGCCTCGGGTCGGACTTGACCATCCCGTTGATGGCAACGAAGCCGGATTTTATGCGCTTTGCCAGCCGCTCCGCCCGCTCCGGGTCTCCTGACCAGATAGCGCTTCCTAGCCCGAACTCGGTGAAGTTGGCAACTTCCACGGCTTCATCCTCATCTTTGACCATGATCACCGGAGCTATCGGTCCGAAGATTTCCAGGCTGCAGACTTTCATGTCGGTGCTGGCAGCCGGGACGAGAGCCGGCCTGAAGAAAAAGCCCTTTTCGTGCTCTTGACCGTGGATTTTTGGCCTGGAACCTTTCTTTTCCGCGTCCTTCAGGACCTTTTCAAGCTCCCCGACAAAGTCCTTTTTCGCGACAGGCCCGATGTCGGTCTCCGGGTCCATGGGGTCCCCGACCTTGAGCAGCTGCATATATTCGTCAAACTTCTCTGTAAATTCCACGACCACGTCTTCCATGACGATAAAACGCTTTGCAGCAATACAGCTCTGCCCGGCATTGATAAAGCGCGCCTTTACCGCCATCTGCGCAGCCGCGTCCACGTCCGCGTCCTCAAGTACGATGAAGGGGTCGGAACCCCCCAGTTCCAGCACGAGAGGCTTGATCCTCTTTCCAGCCAGCTCCCCTAGCGCAGAGCCGGCTCTGATGCTTCCGGTAAGCGAGACTCCGTCTACCAGGTCCTCGTCAATGATTTTCATCGCGGTCTTCGAGTCGATCAGCAGCGTCTTGAACACGTTTTCAGGAAGCCCCACCTCCAGGAAAAGCTTTTGAATCTCAACCGCCGACCCCGGAACATTTGAAGCGTGCTTGAGCAAACAGACGTTTCCCGCAACCAGAGCCGGCACCAAAAACCTGAAAACCTGCCAGAACGGGAAGTTCCAGGGCATGATCCCGAAAATGACCCCAAGAGGCTCGAAGGTGATGTAGCTCTTCTCAGCCTCCGTTTCCACAGGCTCGTCTTTTAAAAAGCCAGCCGCATTTTCCGCATAATAATCACAGGCCCAGGCACACTTTTCAATCTCGGACAGGGACTCCTTTATCGGCTTTCCCATTTCCTTCGTAATGACCTCGGCATAGACCTGCTTGTTCTTCCTTAAAACGTCGGCAGCCCGGGCAATGTACCTGACCCTCTCCTCCACCGAAAGGGTACTCCAGCCCTCAAAAGCAATCCGGGATTTTTCTATTTGCTGTTTGCAGTCTTTGATAGAAAGCGGGTCGTAGGTCCAGTTGAGTTCTTCAGTATAAGGATTAACGGATTTGATTTTCACATTGGTTCCCCCCTGTTAGTAATTGGGGGGTTTTTGGTATTATAATTTAGGGAGGGGTAAAATGAGGAGAGAGGAGAAGAAGGCAAAAGAGGAAATTAAAAAGAATACACATTACAAGTCTTTAAAAAAATCAAAACATTAAAGTACATTTCCTTAAAAATAACTTTTATGGATTTAAATTTTTGTAAAAACTACACAGGTGATTGCAGCACAACAAGTAACAAATATTGTAGAAAATGCTCAAAATCTAAATTAGCTTGTGATCAACTTTGGCAACTTGTTGTAGATTTATCGAATTTCAATAAAGGAGAGCCAGTCAACCTTACAGGCACTAATGCAAAGTTATTACCAAATCCAAATAATTGGAATATAGTACGTTTAGAAGTAAAAAGTCGCTGGAATCTTCCTAAAGAAGACTTTTTACATTTCATTGCTACTGGTTCTTCAAAGTCTGGAAACAAAAATCAACGACTGGATCCAAAAACATCTCCAAGTTTAACACGCCAAGAACCTTACGTTCAATCAATAGTTAAGCATCTAGGTGGTGCGAACATTCCTGAAATAACTGCTGTAAAGAGCGTTCAGGCCGGGAACGAGAGCCTCTAAACCTTTAATTTATAGGTTCACAAATCCCAATTGTACAGGGAGAATAATTTAATGGATCCGAAATGTAACAATAAAAAAAATGAAAAGCTTTTGACCCTTATTTTACTCCATGAAAAAACAAGTGATGAATTTTTAGACCAAATGAGTCACTCAATAAATGATTGGGAAGATGCCTGGAGAGAAATGTTATATTGTATCTTAGCAGGCACTCAAGTTTCTACAGATGTGGTTAGAAGATCCTACCTTGATTTGATAAAAACAGTTCCAGAAATATTAGATATTAACTTTATAAAAGAATATCCATTGCAAACAAAGAGAAAGATTGAAGACACATTAAAAAGAAATGGATATAGATTTTATATAACAAAATCGAACACAATGATCAACGCTGCTAACTACTTTGATGAAATTGTAAAAGATTACGAAACAATTGAAGATCTCAATTGTCAGGAGGTAAGAACTCGTTTAATTAAGAATGTTAAAGGAATTGGTAACAAGATTTCCTCTCATTGGCTTCGAAATATAGGATTTCAACTGCCTATAATTGATATCCATGTCAGAAGAGTTTTGTCCTGTGCAGGATTGATTGACGAGGAATTTACAAAAAATCAAATTTCAAATTCAGAGTATTTTTACCTCGAGAATAAAGTAATCGAAATTGCAAAACAATTGAAAATAGAAGTAGCTAAGTTGGATTTTATATTATGGGAACATGGACGGGAATACTGCATCCACAATGCTTGCGAAGTGTGTCCGTTAGGAAATAAAAATGTATAAAGTAACCGTTTTATTATCAGGGGGAATTGATTCTTCGGTTTTACTTGCACTTCTAAATAATTATGGATTAGAATGCACTCCAATTTTTATAAATTATGGACAGGTAACAGCAGAAAAAGAATATATGAGTGCATTGGAAATATCAAAAAGACTGGAGCTTGATTTGGAAATAATTTCTGCTCCAGATATATCCAAAATGAGTGTCAATCAATTAACAAATCCAGAAATATCCCAAAATCCCTTCTATCCAAACAGAAATCTATTGCTTCTTACATTGGGATCGATTTATGCTTATGAAAATAAACATCAAGGGATAGCAATTGGAGCAATTAAAGCACTAGGAACGATACCATTCCCAGATATTAGCCACGAATTTTTCGAAAAGTTTTCCGATATGGTTAGTTACAGCTTAAATTATGAATTATCAATTCTGACCCCTTTTATTGACATGTCAAAAAAGGAAGTTGTAGAAATTGGAAAAAAATTAGGGGTTCCACTTGAATCAACTTATTCTTGCCTCGTTAATAACAAACCTTGTGAAAAATGTGAATCATGTATGTCACGTAAAGAAGCTTTGGGGGTATTTTGATATTCAAAAAAATCATAGAGGGGGAATATAATACTCGAATTTTCAATTATAGTAAATGTGGAATAGATTTCATAACACCTAATTTTATTCCATCTTTTTCAAGTAGAGAAGATGGAAATTTAGGAAAAAAAATTAATTCACTTTTGCCCTGGATACCCCAAAAAACAGTTCTTATCTCGGCTTATGATTACTACAACTTAGAAAGAGATGGCTATTTAAATACTGAGGAAGTCAGAGCTTCATTCAATCACAAGTTCTTATTTCTCGACAGTGGAGGATTTGAACTACAGTATTCTAACAATGATGACTGGAACCCAGAAAAATATAAACAAGTAATCTTAGAACTAAATCCGCATTTCTATGTTGGATATGATAGAATACCTTCATATGAAAGAACTTCGCACACAAGTGAGGTTATTTCAAAATCTATTGATTTTTTAAAAAAATCGGATAAAAGTAAGCAGAAAGTACTTCTCATTCACTTTAGCCCAAAAAACAATCCACAGTTAGAGATCAAAGAAATTGTTGAAATAATCTATCAGAATTATGAATTTATTGACATAATTGGATTCCCTGAAAGGGAAATTGGATCAAATATAATCCAAAGTTGTCAGTTCATTAAATTGTTTAGAGATCAACTTGAAAAAAGACAAATCTTGAAACCTATACATATTTTTGGATGTTTTGACCCCATTTCAGTCATTCTTTTTGTCCTAGCTGGTGCCGATATTTTTGATGGACTAGGATGGCTAAAATCCTCTTTTGACAATGGTAATTTGAAAAAATTTGAAAAATCTCAATTACCTTTTTTCAACTGCAAATGTATAGCTTGCAACGATGTTAATTGGTCAAAAATTTCAAGTGAAGAATATGAAAAACGACTTTTAATACATAATTTGCATAGTGTTGAAGATTTTTTCTATGAACTTAGGAATAACATCATCGAACAAGAAATGGAGACAATGATAAAACGGTATGATTTAGACTCAATAGTCAAGAGAATATTTGGTAACGGTGAAATTGATGCCAAAACCTGAAATCATAATTTCCTTTTGTGGGAAAGTTTCATCAAAAAAAGAAGATGTGACAAATATTTGTTTGGGGGATTTTGATGGAGACGGAGACGAAGAGATAATTTGTGGAGGAAAGGAAAGGGACAATTGCACTTTATTACGTATTATAAAAAACATTGATGGCAAATACGAAACAATGCTTAATTATTCTCATGAGAATGGATACATACGCGTAATAGAATGTTTTGACATAAACAACGATGGAAAAGATGAGATCATTTATGGCGACTCCAAGTACGGATTATATTGTTTAGATATAAAAAAAGGAAATGTTAATCAGAAGATAAAATTTGCAACACTTTCTGGGACTATTAACTGTATCAAAGCTCTTTACGAAAAAGATAAATCCTATATTTTTGTTGGTGTAAAACACGAAATTAAAATATATTCTTGTGAGAATGAAATACCACAGTTATTTGAGACTCTACCTTTTAAATCCACAGTAAAATCAGTTTTACCTATTAAAAACGATAACAGAATTATTTTGCTTGTTGGCAGAGAAGAATATTTATCAGTTCTAACTCTCCAAATAGAAAACGCAAATATAGAAGTAGTTGAAGAAATCGAATTGTACCTTCCACCTTTTCAAAAAGAGCAAAATTCACCACCTGATCCAGAAAGAGTTTATGACATCTGTTTAATTGGAAAAGAGAATAATCAAATCAAATTTGCTTGTGGCTGCAGAAGCGGCAAAATATACTATTTTTGCTTAAGAGAAGATCTTTATCTACTGCAGGAACTTCAAACAGAGGCAAAATCAGTATATAAGTTAAATTTTTTTGATATTGACAATTGTGGCACGAAGGAATTAAGCATTATAGGTAAAATCACAAAAGATCAAGAAGCATATGGATACTTGGAAATTTTCAAATTTGAGTCGGAGAAATTTATACACATATCTAATAAAACATATGAAAAAAGGATATTTTCAATCTTACCGATAGAGAAAAAAAAGGATAAAAAAATAGATTTATTTCTATCTGCAGCATCAAGACCTTTGGTATATTTTAAAGTAACAACCACTGAACATATAGAAAATGGAATACGGCTTTTGGCATCAGAAATAATGGAGAAAATAGGTGAATTTTGTTTATTTTTGGGTGCTGGGATCTCAGCACAAGTTTTTCCGTTGGCGGACCAAATATCCCGAGAAATAATAGAAAAAGACGAAGGAAGTACTGATATCGTTTTTAGCTATTTGGAAAAAAGCCCTCAATTCAGAAAACACTTTGAATGCTACTACAAAAGATCATATGATGAAGTTCCTCTTGAAGGTACCTTATTTTGGTATAAAAACTCAACAGATAGAGAGTCGATGATAAAAACACTAAGAACATTTTTTGAGTGTGGAGGAAATTTAAAGATTCCTTATAGTTTTGAAGTGATAGCAGAATTGATACGACTTAACAAAATTAATTATGTTTTTACTGTAAATTATGATACACTCTTGGAAGAAAAGCTTAAAGAGAAGAAGATGCAAAATGTTGTTATGAAACTTTTTAAACAAAACGACTTCAAATCTGTAAACATTTGCCACAAAAAAGCAATACTCAAACTCCATGGATCCATAGATGACTCAGAAAGTATTGCAGGAGCACTTGATGAGGTGACTGAATTAAAGGAAAATAAAAGACAAGTTTTAGATTTTATCCTCAACGGACACAAAGTTATCTTCATAGGATATAGCTTTAGAGACCTCGATATTTATCCAGCTCTTAAAAAGATTGTGGAAAAATATAAGACAAGTTGTTATTTTGTAAATCCTGCAGATCCCACAGAAAATATAGAAGAAATTCTAAATCTTTCTGAACAAGGTGATATAGACTCAAGGTATTTCCAAATGAAATCAGACCTATTTTTTGAGTATTTATCAGAAAATATTTCAGATCTTAAAGCATCAACTTCTAAGTGAGTGTGAAAATATGGGTGGTGGAAGCAGTATTGGGGCATCAAATGCAAATATTTCGCAAGAGCAAGCTAACAGAAGAGATAAGCTGATTAAGAAAAGAACTTTAGAGCAAATGAGGGATGCAAAAAAAGTCAATAAAGAAAAAAGGATCAGAGAAATGGTTGCGACATCCAACCAAGATGAAATAGGTCTTGTTTACCTTAATGCTGGCCAGGGGGACGCAACAATTGTTAGGTTACCTAATGGAAAAGTAATGGTAGTGGACTGCAACAACGATAATTCACCTGAAAACATTGCTGAATATCTAAAAAAAGCTGGAATCAAAAAAATAGACTATCTCGTAATAACTCATCCCCATTACGACCATATGAGTGGGATGAAAGAAATTGCGGACAATTTCGAAGTTGGTGAAGTTTGGGTAACTATATATGAAAGACAGAAAGATTCAGAATCCAAAGAGAGCTATGAAAAATACAAAGAATGTTATAAAGATTCACTGAAGCAACTTCACAGAAAAGGAGCAAAAGTAAGAGTTCCAACTGCAAAAAATAAACCTGTTGTCAAGGAAGGGAAAACAGAAATAAAGGTTTTGGGTCCTTCGAATAACTCACAAGGCAAAAATGAGGACATTCATGAGGAATCTATTGCTCTTCAAATAAGGTTTGGAAAAACTTCGTTTATGTTTACAGGTGACACTACGAATCAAGGATTGGATAGAATTAGGAATTATTACGACATAAAAAATACTACTGTTTGGCATGCTAGTCACCATGGATCTAGGGAAGGGGCAAACGAAGAGGCACTAAAAGAAGCTAAGCCAAAATACACAGTGATTCCTGTAGGAAAAGGAAATTATCACCATCACCCCCATGAAGAAGCAAAAAAAATCTACAAAGAAAATACTGAAAGGAAAGTATACAGAACTGATGAAGGTAACATCGGCTTTAGATTTAATTCAAATAGCGAATGCACAGAACTTCAGGAATGAGATATAATATGGATACTTTAAAAATCCCATTCACATTTTATGATTTTTTTGGATACCTATTTCCTGGGTTCATATTTGCAATTTCAATATGTTTATTGTTTACACAATCAATTGAGTACGAAAAAATAATTGTTTTCTTGAATGATTTTGAAGAATACAAATATATTTTGTTCCTTATAATTATCATTATATCCTACAGCTTAGGTCATGTGGTATCATCACTTGGAAGCTGGCTTTTCGAAAAAATGCTGATTGGAAAATGGTTGAACTACCCTTCAGATAATCTATTCAAAGAAAATAATGAAAAAGGACTTTTTTCCAGCTACCGCAGAAACTATTCAGAAGAATTTAGAGAAGCTTTTAATGAAAATTTTGAAGAAAAGTTCGGTGACTTTAAAAATTATGATAAATTCATGTTGTGCTTCACATATATAAAGGAAAAGTGTCCGAACACTTTTAGCAGACTCAATGTATTCATATCACTCTATGATTTTTCAAGAAACTCGGCAATGTCACTACTTATTTTAGCATTTGTTACAATTTTAAAAGGAAATCTGTTATTTAGTCTCCTATTAATAGGTTTAACATTGTTGTTCTTTACGAGATATTTAAAATTTTTTAGAATTTATGGAGATGAGGTATTTCGCTCTTTCTACGTTTACACCAAAAAATGAGGAAACTACTTCATCAAAAAACTATGAGCTATAAGGGAATTTAGCTCGCAAACAATAATTCAAGCTGTTCCAGCTAAGTGTACGCAACCGCTCCAAAACCGCCAAAAAATAAAAAATATGATTTGGAAATAGGCTACTATGCAACAAAAGGAGAAGTCAGGATAAAAATATGCTTTGACCACAAAGCAAGAGGAATTTATAAAAATTATTTAGTTAGACATGTATATTTTTACAAAACTTAACGGAGTAATAAGCATATGGCTATAATAAAGGGGATTCGTACAAAGGAAGATTTGAAAAATTCACATAAAACGAAAGCATCCTTTAACAAAGCAATGCGTATGGACGCAAAAAAAAGATATCAAGAAACGGGCAGACCTTTTGTTTGTAAAGTTTGTGGAGAATCAAGACAGATTGATATTTGTCACATTAAATCGATAGAAGATTTTGAGGATTCAGCTACAATTGACACCATTAATGGTCCTGATAATTTGGTAGTGTTATGCCCATTTCATCACCGCCTTTTCGATCAGAAAAATGAGTTAGCTGAAAAAATAACAAATGATAATTTTGGGACAGGGATACATGTTATTATTGATTTTCCGTCAAGTAAAACTTTAGCAGAAGCAAAACAAATAAGAGAACTAATTAAGGAATCACTGATGAATCATTTAAAAGATGATTTAGAAAAATTCCCAATTCAATCTATTTGGGTTGATGAATAATTATATTATGAATTTAAAGCGTGATATTAATAGGCAAAGATATTGACATTGTCAATGCGATTAATTCAAGCGTTGTATATCCTTCTTTCGGGCTCTCGGAAAAATATCTGGATATTTTCAGAGAGAATGTTTTTTGGATTCATACCTGCAACTGCTACCCCTGGTACAGGGAATCCGTAAACAAAAAATCGGGCAAAATTACCAGGCAGGACAGGCTGCCGGGCAAAAAAGATATTGAAAACTGCCTGGGCCACTGGATAGGCAGCCTGACCCGGATCGGTTCCTTAAACGCAATTGTTTTGATGGGAGAGCCTGCAACACGCCTGTTCCCGCAGTTGAAAGAAGGGGAGGAAGGATTTACGGAACTGGTCCGGAAAATGGAGATCAGGAACGACGTTATAGAGGGAATTGATATACTGCCGATATATCACCAGTCGAAAAAGAATCGTACTTTTAATGATTCGGTTGACAGGGCAGTAAACAACGAACTAAAGCTGCTTTTGAAAAATAGCTTCGCCAGGTGGATTGAATAAGTTCAGCACTTATTTGGCGGAGCCTTCTCAGTCAGTAAAAAGCAGTCGTGAAGCTTCAAGTTCCTTTTATTTTTCTTTGTAGAGGATTTTAGGTTGCTCCGGTTAAGTTACGAGCCGCCCCAAAACAGCCAAAAAAATAAAAAACAAGATTTGAAAATGAAGTAACCGGCAAACCATTAGCCAAACTCAAATTAACAGCTAAGTGCGATCCCCTGCTTGCTGATCGGAAGGTTCATACTGTTCAGGCCCAGGGCATTCAGGTCCTTGTCGACCATTTTGTTTCTCTTGCTAACACTTATCTTCATGGTTATTTTGATATTTTCTTCGCTGATCTCTATGTTAGCTTCAAAATACTTGATGTTCCGCAAATCTTCCTTAGCAAGGTTAAATCTCTTTGAAGCGTCGAGGATTTCGATAGCCATAATGTTGTTGCCATCGCTAATATCGAGGATTATGCCGTCCAGGTCTACGGAAGACCTGTACTGTTTATTCCCCCCGTAGAAGAAAATGCTGTCATTTTCAAAGTCGTAATCGTATTTAGTTACCAGAGATTCCTGCCTCATCAGGTCTCCTCCTCTTTTTTGCTTCTTCAAGGAAACAGGTCACCAGGTTGATGATTACCGGATCAATGCTTTTGATACTCATTATGATAATCAGGTCGTGCTTTTCCGTTTGCTCGTAATAGAGTTTGAATTTTTCTTCTTCCTGTTTCAGGATGCCAACTGGCTTTTCATTAAGTATTATATCGTATATTCCATTTAAATCCGGATGTATATCACTTTTGCGTTCTCCTATCCTCTCTTGAAAATGATGCGTGGCACGTAGATTTTCCCGCTCTATTTTCGATAAGTAATCTAAAACAGCACCTACATTCATTCGAAAGACCTCGCACCACTCTTTGACTTTGGAATATTATTTGCCAATAGTATTTAAAATTTTAGAGTTAACCAGGCATCAAAACCGGTAAGGCCTCGCTGACGCTCGGAAAAGAACCACAGAAATACAATATTCCGGCCGTCCTGTACAAACAAACCCGGTCACGTTTTAAGATTCAATTTCAAAACCCGGCCCTCAACATTTCCAGGTTCCCGACAGAGTCCACGGTCGCGCCAGCAAGCGGTTTTTCCCTGAATAAAATGAAAAAGAAAAAGAGATTAAGAAGGCAGAACAACCCTTGTCTGAATAATTATTGGAATTGTTAGTTTCAGGTTGCTCCGGAAAAGTTCACGCAGCCGCCCACCAACCGTCAAAATATAATAAAAGAGATTTGTAAATCCTACCCTCTCCCAACACTTCCTCAAAAGCCACACAATATTTTAATAATGTCAACTTAATCCAGTTAAAATACTTCACCTCTCCGCTAAAAAGAAGGCCGTAAAATGCACCCTATTGCAGAAGAAATCCGAAACTGTAACAAAAAATGCTTCGTAAACCTGTATCAGGATACCGTATACGCCAACAAAACCTGGCCAAAAACTGAAATCGACGGCATAAAGCCACTGGTTTACGGCCCTGAAAACCCCAGGGTGCTTCTTATCAGCCAGGCACCTTCGTTACAGGCCTGGTTAAATGGCAAAGTAAGCAATTCTCCGGACGGAGGACTCGTAAGTGAGGGGAATGATTTCTTGATAAATGATGTACTGCCTGCTTTCGGCCTCTCGGGAAAAGACCTGGATATTTTCAGAGAGAATGTTTTTTGGGTTCATGCCTGTAACTGCTATCCCTGGTACAGGGAACCAAAAAACAAAAAAACAGGCAAAATAACCAGGCAGGACAGGTGGCCGGGTAACAAACAAATTGAAAACTGCCTGGGTCAGTGGTTAGGCAAGTTAACCAGGATCGATTCCTTAAACGCAATTGTTTTGATGGGAGAGCCTTCAACACGATTATTCCCACAACTAAAAGAAGGATCGGAAAGATTCACGGACCTGGTCCGAAAAATGGAGATAAGGAACGACATTATAGAGGGAATCGATATACTGTCAATATATAACCAATCTAAAAAGAACCGTACATTTAATGACCCGGTTGACAGGGCAGTAAACAACGAACTAAAGCTGCTTTTGAAGAATAAGTTTGCCAGATGGATTGAATAAGTTCAACACTCATTTGGTGGAGCCTTCGCAGTCAGTGAAAAGCGGTAGGGAAGTTTCAATCTGCTTTTATTTTCTTTGTAGAGGATTTCAGGTTGCTCTGGCTAAGTGCACTCAAGCGTCCCGCAACTGTAAAAAAATAAAAAATGAGATTTGGAAATCGTCGGTTATGCAGTTTAGAGCTGAGAATTTATTCCGGCTTTTCACTTATTCTATGCTGCTCATTATTCATGGCAGTTATTTTGGGCAGGCCTCGCTGACGCTCGGAAAAGAACCACGGGAATACGGAATTAACGCTGCCCCGGTTTTAACCTCTCCGGCAAAACGAAAAGTACAACGGGTTTGTCAGGAAAACTATAATTACACCCAAAGATAATATATTTATTAGTAATAAATTTATTAGTAACAAATTTATTAGTGATCATTATGCCATTCACCTTAAAACCGGCAAAAGGAGATGAATTCGTAAACCGGGACGAATTGCTAACGGAAATGCTGTCCGAATTGGCAGATCCGGATTCCACGGTAGGGTATGCGCTTTACGGGAAGAGGAGGATCGGGAAGACTTCGGTTTTGAAGGAGGTGCAGAGAAGGCTTAAGCCGGAGAAGGGGTGTGTTGCTGTTTATTTTTCGGTCTGGGACCTGATTGACAATTCCGTGGAAGAATTTTGCAGGAACCTGAGCCTGGAAATTATTGATGCCTACAGGCCCGGGCTGGGACTCGGGTACAGGGCGCGGGAATTTATTCAGATGCCTCTCTCCCTGCTGGGAAAAGTCCTTGAGGAAACGGAGCTAAGGGTCATCTACAGTGAGTTCGAGTTCCTGATTTCCCGGAAAAAACCTTCCGAAGCCGGTGTTTTGCTTGAACACTGCTTCGGGCTTGCGGAGAAACTTGCAAAAAACACCGGGACAAAATGCATACTCCTTATTGATGAGTTTCCTTCTGTTATCGACCTGAAGACTGAAAACCGGAAAATAGGAGAAGGGATCCTGAAAAAAATCAGGACTATATTCGAGGACTGGGAAAAAACCACGCTCTGCATTTCAGGCTCTGTCAGGAGCACCATGGAACTGACTGTCCTTACGGCAAGTTCGCCTTTTTACAGGCAGCTCGTAATAAAAGAAGTAAAGCCGCTCGGGCTCGAACACGTCCGGACCTTGCTCAGGCAAAACCTAAAAATCCCGGAAAAAAGCGTGGAAGAAATCTACGACTTTTCGACAGGAATCCCTTTTTACGTCAACTTCATAGGCAAGATGCTGGAAAGAAAAGGAAAAAGAGACCCGGAATCCGTGCGGGCAATTGAACAGGAATTCCTGGGTGAAGAAGGCAATCTCCTTTTCCGGGAAGAATTCAACTCCCTCAGCCCCAAGGAAAAAGCAATAGTAATAGAAATCTCCCGGGACAGGCACAGCCCCGGAGAAATTGCAGCCTCCATCGGGGATAAGGTCTCAAACGTTAACACATTCCTCAACTACCTGATAGACAAAGGCCACATTTCCAGAAAAGAAAAAGGATTTTATTCCCTGGAAGATCCCGTTTTTGAACGGTGGATAAGGGAAACTCAGATCAGTGAATAAGAGAGCTTTAACCGAACGCACCCATGCCCCCTGAAACTAACAAATTTATTAGTAATAAATTTATTAGTTAGCATATGATATTCACCTTAAATCCAGAGAATTCACTGAATCTTTTAAGGTTTTTGTCTTATGGCAAAAAATAGTACAAAATCAGTCACTTTATTTACCTTTTCACTTATTCTATGCTGCTCTTCCGTCATGGCAGTTGTTCCGGGAAGGCCTCGCTGACGCTCGGAAAAATAACCATGAGAATACGGAATTAACGTTGCCCCGGTTTTAATATCTCTGGCAAAACGAAAAGAATGAAGGAATGCCAGCTGGAAACCCGGTTTTAAAAAGGGAAAAGGAGCCTTGTTTTTAAACCCGGCTTTTAGAACATCCCCAATCTGACCTTTATGAAATCGTAAATCAGGCCTGCGATATCCGCTTCACAGCACTTTTCTATGCCTTCGAAGCCCGGGGATGAGTTCGCTTCACAGACCTTGAAGTGGTCGCCGTCGAAGAGGAGGTCGATGCCGGCGATGTCCAGGCCGAAGATCTGGGCGGTATCGGTGGCGAGCCATTCGATTTCGGGGGTCATTTCGAATTTGCGGACTTCGCCGCCTCTGGAGAAGTTGGCTTTGAAGCTTTCATCAGTTGAGACACGTTCCATGCAGGCCACAGCCCGGCCGCCGATTATTAAGACACGGAGGTCTTTGCCCCGGCTGTCTTCGATGAATTCCTGAAGGATGATGTTGGCATTAGGGCTGGTGGCGTGGATCAGTTCCATGAGGTCCCGGAAATTGGAGGGGGTTTCCGAGAGGAAGACGCCACTGCCCTGGGAACCGGAGAGAGTCTTGATGATCAGGGGAAAACCGAAATGCTGCTCGACCAGGTTCACGTCGACCGGGTATTTGGCGAGCATGGTTTTGGGGAAGGGGACATTTCGTTCCGCCAGGATCTGCTGGGAGAAAAGTTTGTCTTTCACGGTCTCGATACTCTGGGAAGAGTTGAAGACATGGACGCCCAGGCGCTCCAGGTGGCGGATGACTGCCAGGGCGAAATAGGTCGTACCTGCACCCATGCGGGGGATGAGGAAGTCAGGGAGGGGGACAACCTCCCCATCAAGCAGGATACTTTTCCTGTCGTCCCGGGTCACAATCAAATCGAACTGCTCGGGCTTGACCACCCGGATCTCGATGTTTCGCTCCTTCGCAGCTGCGATAAAGCGGTGCATTTCATATGCTTCGGGCCTTAAACCGGCAGCCGAGTCCTTATAAAGAATCCATCCTTTCATTTACACTTGCCCTTTATTTTCTGTATGTTGTAGTTCTGCGTACCGTAGCCAGTACGTTTTTTCTGCCACGATCTCATGCCGCTAGCTTTGAATAAAAATTAAGCCAGAAGTAGAATTTTACAGAAAAGCACCTTCCGATATATAGAATTATGCTTCTGAACTTTGTCCTCGGTCATATTTCTATGAACGGCTTTCATCCCACAGCTTTCGTCGCGAAGCTTTCTTCACGCAGGGCTTTCCGGCCCGACCGTTAGGGAGGACAGAGCAGCTCCCCGAAACTGAGGCAAGTTTCGAGTCAAAGCGAGAGAAAAGTAGTTTCCCGGCAGGTCTAAAGTTGAAGCCGAAGAAAAGGCAGCCGGAGAAAGGAAGCAAGAAAAAAGGTAAGAATAGAAACTGCAACGTAATAAAATTAAGAAGTGAAGTCAGGAAGGAAAATGAGGGTTGAGGGAAGAAATAAGGCCTTCCCCGCCTTACTGCAGATTCCCACCTTACTGCAGATTCTCAACTTACTGCAGATTCTCAACTTACTGCAGATTCTCAACTTACTGTGCATTCTCGCCGATTCCGGCATACCTGGGGTCCAGTTCAACGGCTTTCCGGTAAGCTGCATCAGCTTCGTCTTCCCTGCCGAGGAAACTGAGACAGACAGCTTTCCCAAACCAGGCATCGGCTATTTCCGGGTTGAGTTTGAGAGCATTGTCATAGATTTCCACGGCTTCATCAAAGAGCTTGAGCTGGGCGAGCACGAAGCCCAGGCTTGAATAGACATCGAAATATTCAGGGTCAAGCTCAAGGGCTTTTTTGAACGCTTCCGCGGCTTCTTCGTATTTCTGCATCTGGCTCAGGGTGAAACCTTTATTGTACCAGACATCGGCGTTCATGGGATTGATTTCAATGGATTTCTCAAAAGCTCCTAGTGCCTTTTCATACTCTTCAAGGTTTTCCAGGTCTATGCCGAGGTTATTCCAGGCATCATCGTTTGTGGGATCGAGCTCCAGCGTCTTTAAGTATGCCCTCATGGCCTGCTTGTAGCTCCCTACACTGTCCAGGTCCACACCCTTGTAGTACCAGGCTTCGGAAAAACCGGGATCTATCTCGATTGCCCTATTATAGGCAATAATGGCTTCATCATACCTTCCCATCTGTGCGAGGGCGATTCCCTTTCCTACCCAGGCTTCCTTGTAACTCGGGTCTCCCTCAAGGACCTTTTCAAAAGCTTCAACTGCCTTTTCGTAGTCCTCTAACTGGTTCAGGTTCAGGGCCTTTCCATACCAGGCGTTGGGATAGTCAGGCTGGAGTTCGAGAGCTTTTTCATAGGCTTTGACTGCATCATCGTATTTTTCGACCTGGAAAAGGGAAAAAGCCATGTTGTTCCACAGGTCAGGGTCTTCCGGGGAAATCCCGACAGCTTTTTCATAAAGCTCCAGGGCCTTATCGTAATCTCCGAGACTTTCAAGGACCGCAGCCTTGTTATTAAAAAGGTAGATGTTCCCGGGGTCTTTATCGATAGCCTTATCAAAAGCGACGATCGCCTCCCTGTGCTTGCCAAGCTTCACGAGATCCAGCCCGTACTCGTTCAGTTCGGCCGCAAGCAATTCATCACTTACCTCTTCCTGAGCCACATCACCCGAATCGTCCAGAACATAAGTCCCTTCCTGAAGGGTTTCTTCTGCAGAAGCTTCATTTCCTTCTTCAAAGCTCACTTGATCTGTTTCTTCAAAAGTCATATCCAAATTTCCTATATGTGGTAATAATAAAAGCGCGTAAATAACATAATCAGAGCTGCAGGTATTTCCAGGGTACCCGGGTTCGTTATCTACCTGGTATCCGGGTTCGTTATCTACTTAAATCTGTTGTTTGCTTATTAACCTATACATCTGTACCTTATGGGTTTTATAGGCTCGCCCTGCCCGGAAGCAGGAGTAAAAATACTCAAAAAACAAAGGAATAAGCGGAAAAGTATGAGCAAAAACCAGACCAGCTTTTTGAGAGCAGTCCTTTTTGATATGGACAATACCCTTTTCGACTTCGTAGCAGCAAAGCTCGTAGCCTGTCGGGAAATCCTTGCTTACCTGGAAAACGGAAGCGAAAGCAGGAGAGAAAAAGCAGAACCCGGAGCAGAGGGGAGACTTTTCAGGTATTTCCTGAGGGGGGTCCATGGTTTTGAAGATTACGAAAATATCAGGGACTACATGCAGGAAATGAACCTTTTTACACCCCCTGCCTACAGCAAGTGCTGTGAAATCTACGAGAGGGAAAAACTGGAAAACCTCGAACTCTATCCCGGTGTAAGGGCTACCTTTGAAGAACTGGAAAAACTGGATCTTAAACTCGCAGTCATAACGGATGCCGACAGCGCCCATGCCCGAGCAAGGCTCGGAAAAGTCGGGCTTCTTGAATCCTTTGAGCTAATGGTGGCCGCTGACATGACAGGTCGAAAAAAACCTGATCCGGAACCTTTCCTTTACGCCCTCCGGCATCTGGATGTAAAACCCGGGGAAACCCTGGTAGTTGGGGACAACCTCATGAGGGACATTGCCCCTGCCCGCAAACTCGGCCTGCACACAGCATACGCCGCCTATGGAGACTGGAAGGACTGGAGAAAACCCGGGGAAACCACTCAAGCCTTCGATTTCCAGCTCAATACCTTCCCGGACCTGCTTCACTGCATCTGCTCCCTGAAAGAACAAAACTGAACAAAAGCCCATCAAATAAGAAAAGATATAGCCGTTGAAAAAGAAAAGATGTAGCCGCTGAAAAAGAAAAGATGTAGCCGCTGAAAAAGAAAAGATATTGCCGCTGAAAAAGAAAAATTCCGGGAAGATAGATTCCGGAAGAAATCCTCAGATAACGGCTTTTGCATGCTCTGGCTCAAAGCTATTTCGGGAACCGGGACAAAAAAACTTTTTAGAGAAGGTCCGAGTATACCGGATTCACGTCTACTGCCTTTTCGTAGGCTTCCATAGCCTTCTGATGCTTCTTGACCCTGTCGTATACTATACCTTTGCCGATCCAGGCTTTGGTAAAGCTCGGGTTGATATCAATGGCTTTTTCGAAGGCTTCAAGGGCCTCTTTATATTTTTCCAGGTCCCTGAGGGCAATGCCCTTGTTATACCAGAACCTGGCGTTCTCGGGATTTGCTTTGATCTTTTTGTCAAAAATATCCACGGCTCTTTTAAAGTACAGCTTTGATTCGTTATTGTTTCCAAGCCAGCGGAGGGCAACCCCTTTGTTGTAAAGGGCTTTTCCATTCCCGGGGTTCAATTCGATTGCCCGGTTAAAAGCTTCCAGGGCTTCCTCATAACTTCTTACTTTGCAGAGGCCCATTCCCTTCTTGCACCATTCGCTTGCGCTCATGGCGCTCAGGTCATAGCTTTTCTCATAGAGTTTGATCGCTTTTTCCAGGTCATCCATGGCTTCTTCGTATAACCTCATTTCCCGAAAGGCGACCCCACGCATGTGCCAGACTTCAGGGTCATCGGGAGCGATTTCCACAGCCTTGTTATACGCATCAAGAGCCTCTTCATACTGCATAAGGTCGTAGAGCAACTCAGCTTTGCAGTACCAGGTTTTAGCATCCGCGGGATTGATCTCAAGAGATTTGTTCATGGACTCGAGGGCCGCATCATGCTTCATCATACATCTCAGAACTATTCCCTTGCTGAACCAGATTTTTGCATTATCAGGGCTAATTTCAAGAGCTTTGTTATAAGCATCCAGGGCTTCTTCAAACCTTTTAAGTTCCTGGAATGCAACGCCTTTATTGTACCAGTCATTGGACGTCATAATCTTTTTCCAGATATTTTTTAGGGTATTTCCACCGTTTTAACCACTATCCCTGAACAACAATATTATATGCATTCAGAGCATTAAAGCCGTTTTGTATTTGAAGTCCTTATCCAAAGTAAGGACCTATTTACAGTTACGCATAATAATTTACGCTCTGTTCTGTTTTAAACATTGTGAAATTTTCGTATACAGTAATTATTTAAAAATAGAGTTTTGAAAACTGAAGCTATCTTTTTAAAAAAATAAGGTAATTTTGGAGCAAGTCCAGATAATTTTCCCGCCTTATTTCCTACTATATTCAGAAGCGGATTTTTTCATAAATATAAACATTTCCCTTAAGAGAACGTTTATCTGGCTCTTATGTCCCCCCTCCTGGCAAAACAGGTTAAAATCCAGTTTCAAAAATACTGTCCTCAGTTTACTTTTCCCGCAAACTTTTCAAGACCGTTATTCCGGAATCCGGGAGTCCGGTAATAAATGGAAAAGACAAAATCTGCAGTTATTCCCATCCAAAACCGGGCTCTCAGGCTCTTCTTTTCAAGCCCAGTTCCGCCTCAGGATCATCCTTATCCGGGCTTTCAGCTCCAGGGGATTAACAGGTTTCACAATGAAATCCTCAGCTCCGGTTTCGAACCCCTCGATTCTGACACCCGGATCGTCCTTTGAGCTGAGCATCATCACCGGCACATGCCTGCACATGGGGTCGCCCTTTAACTGCCTGCAGACTTCAAACCCGTCAATTCCCGGAAGCATCAGGTCAAGCAGTACAAGGTCCGGCCTCTGGGATTTAACTGCCTCAAGAGCTGTAAAACCGTCCGAAGCTCTGGCAAGATTATAATTCTCGGCCTCAAGCACCTTTTTAAGGGCTTTCAAGGCTTCCGGGTCATCATCAGCGATCAGGATCTTCTCGCGCGTGTCCTGAAAGCTTGTAATCCGGGCTTTTACCAGTTCCTCGGAAACCAAAAGGTTGTCTGCAATTGCGCTGTCACTGATTTCGGGCTGCTCTTCAATTAATTTCAGAATTTCCAAATCTAGATTTCTCTCAGTCATACCCACCACACTCCTTTCTTTATACATTTTATTAGTTATTAAACATTTCTCAAATATTTAAACTAACAGCAAAGAAAAGGAGATTGTCGGGGAAACAGAATAGAATTTCCCAAATATTTAGAGGATTTCATATCAATCGCCAGACTTAATCAATAAGGAGATATCTTTATAATCATAAAGGACGACTTAATATCGGAAAGGAAAATTAAATTCCAATAACAGCCACCTCTGAGATGATATTAATGGACACACTAGAAAAAATATTTGGAAAAACTGCACAGATGACAGTACTTAAAAACCTGATCGGACACCAGAATGAATCAACCTACCTTTCCGGGATTGCAGAAGAGACAGGCCTGTCTCACTCAAGCGTTTCAAGGGTTATAACCCCCCTGATCGAAACAGGCATCGTAATCGAAAAACCCCTCGGAAAGCAGATCCGGACCTTCCAGTTGGACATGGAAAACGAGGCAACTCTGCTAATCATTGATTTCTACAGTAAAATCAACACGATGGTAGAGTAAGCCCCGGGCAATCCGGAAAGCAAAGATAAGGTATAGACATAAAATAAAGACCGAAAAAGAGTTCCTTTCTCTCTTTTTCATTTCAATTTATTTTTCCAAACTCTGACCCTGTAAGTTTCGGAGTTACCTGGCAGGGCTTGCAGAACTGGGTATGATCATGAGTGCCCGGAAAAACAAAAAGCCTGACAACAAAAAGCCTGATTGAATACAAACCGCAAGCATAAGCCTGCCCGTAACCATAGCCAACCCGAAAAACCGTAACATACAACTTTTAGCAGCTCAATTACAAAACTCCCGGAAAATGAAGTAAAACTTCCGGGTCTGTGAGCGGATGCGCCGGAAAACAGGAGCTTCTGAACACATATCGCAGCCTGAAAGCAAGAAATAAAACGCGCCGGGAGCAGAGCTTAAAAAGATTACTTTTCAAGCCCCTGAATATATTCATTTGCAGCCGTAGCAGCCACCGCCCCGTCGCTTACTGCAGTCACGAGCTGCCAGATGGTAGTGTCCCGGCAGTCCCCTATAGCATAGATTCCTTTCTCCGAACTTTCCATCCAGCGGCCTGTTTTAATGAAACCGTTCGAATCCTTATCTACAGCCACGATTTCGGTGTTCGGGTGGATACCGATGTAAATGAAAACGCCGTTTGTGAGAACTTCCCTCGTCTCCCCGGTCGTCACGTTTTCCAGGATGACCTTTTCCACTTTTCGGATTTCGGTTCCGGTTCCCACGATTTCCCGGACCGTGGAGTCCCAGATAAACTCAATGTTTGCCGTCGAAAAGGCCCGGTTCCGGAGGACTTTTACAGCCTTGAGTTCGTCCCGGCGGTGGACAACATAAACTTTTTCCGCAAGCTTTGAGAGGATCATGGCATCCGTAAGGGCCGAATCCCCTCCTCCGACCACAACCACGGTTTTATTCCTGAAAAAGGGCCCGTCACAGGTGGCGCAGTAGGAAACTCCCTTGGCAATCAGTTCCTCTTCCCCGGGCACGCCCAGGTGTTTCGGGTTGGCTCCGGTGGCAATGATCACGGCTTTTGCCTCAAGGTCCCCGCTGTCTGTCGAGACAAGCTTTTTCCCTCCTTCGGAACGGACCGCCAGGACATCCGTGATTTTAGTATCCACACCGGCTGCAAGAGCATGTTCCTTGTATTTCTCCATCAGTTCAAGGCCTGTGATAGAAGGAAAACCGGGATAATTTTCCACGACATCAGTAAGGGCAATCTGCCCGCTGATTTCACTTCTTTCCAGGACGAGCGTCTCCAGCCCGAACCGCACGCCATAAATTCCCGCAGTAAGCCCTGCAGGCCCTCCTCCGACAATAATCAGATCGTACATGTTTACCCCATAAAAAAATAAATGAAAGCTTAGCCGATATATTCAGCCGATAAATTTAGCAGACAAAATGCCAGGGCGATTAGATTGTTAAAATCCGGAATGATGAAATGCCAGCCGACAAATGTCAAAGTGATTAAAGCAGCTGATGAAATCTTGAGGCGATACAGGATATTCAGGTTATACGGGAGATAGCCTCGGCTTTTTTTGGAAGTCCGGTAAAAGCGAGTTCCCCATCGATAAGAGTTGCGGGGATCCCAACTATGCCGAGTTTCTCGACCAGTTCTTCCCCCTCGGGTGTTTCCAAATCAATTTCCTCGTACTCAAAATCGTATTCTGATTTCAGATCATTCCAGAGCCTGCGCGCGGATGGGCAGACCGTACACCAGCTGGCGTGGATAAGCGTGACTTTGACCATTCAAAAATCTCCCTGGAAAATTTAAGTATTAACCTCATTTCTATTATTAATTTCCAGATATTTATACGTTGAGCGCGGGTCAGAAACCCGCTGACGCCAAAAAGCTTTAAGCAAATAAGCCCCCTAAAAGCGGCTATGCTCACATTCATAGGGCTGGGCCTCTTTGACGAACATGATATTTCTTTAAAAGGGCTTGAAGCTGTCAGGGCAGCCGACCTGGTCTACGCGGAGTTTTACACCTCCTACCTTATGGGCACAACTCCTGACAAAATGGAGGAACTCTACGGAAAGGAAGTCCGCCTGCTCTCAAGGGAAGATGTGGAACAGCAGCCAGTCTGGCTGGAGGAAGCAAAGACAAAAAACGTGGTTTTCCTGACAGGCGGGGACACCATGGTTTCCACGACCCACGTTGACCTGCGCCTGAGGGCAAAAAAGCTGGGCATCGAAACCCGTCTGGTCCACGGGGCTTCCATTACCTCCGCAGTCTCAGGGCTGACCGGACTCCAGAACTACCGCTTCGGGAAATCAGTAAGCATACCCCACCCGTATGAAAGCAAGCGGGGGGTCCTGGTCATTACCGAAACCCCCTACGATACCTTAAAGCAGAACTCCGAACTGGGGCTGCACACCCTTGTCTTCCTGGATATCGATAAGGACAAAGGCTACATGACCGTAAACAGAGCCCTGGAACTCCTGCTCGAGGTGGAAAAAAAGAGAGGCGAAGGCGTAATTACCCGAGCCGTTGCCGTGGGAATCGCCAGGGCAGGCTCAAAACAGCCTGTAGTAAAGGCAGACTATGCGGAAGAGCTCCAAAATTTCGATTTCGGAAAACCCCTCCACATCCTTGTCATTCCCGGCAAATTGCACTTCCTCGAAGCCGAAGCCCTTGTGGAACTCGCAGGGGGACCCGGGGCAATCCTGGAAGAAGCCGAATAAGGAAAAGAGCTAAGTAAGGATAGACCGAGCAAGGAAAAGCAAGTGAACGAAAAGAATTTCCCGAGGTAGTCCTGATGCCTGCGGATTTGAACGAAAAGGTCAACAGATACGAAAACATGCTGAAAAGAGCGCTTCAGAAAGCAAAATATGCCCCGATCCCCGAATCCCACATGTACTCCGTGGCCGAGGACTATTACACAATGGCAGAAGCTTACTATAAAGACGGGACCTATTTCCTGGAAAACGGAGACCCCGTAAACGCCCTTGCCTCCTTCAGCTACGGGCATGCCTGGCTTGATGCGGGAGCGAAACTTGGGGTCTTTGCTGTAGATGATGAAACACTCTTCACCATATAAACGACTAAATGAGCTAAACTAGCTAACGAGCAAAACAGCTCTCCGGATAAAGAGGCAAATTAAAACCAGGGTATAAAACCTGATAAAAAAGAAAACTTCCCCAACAGTAATAACTTTTGTGAAACAGAAATAATTATATCCTTTACCCTATTCTTAAGGTTCTGCAGGAATAATTCCCTGGATTCAGGATATTTTTGGACAGAAATAATTGAAGAGAAAACATTTGAATAGAAATTTTATAAGAAAAACGTTTAAACGGATAATTACGGTGACATTAATGAAGAACTTTCATGTGGTACTTGAAGCAGCTTGGTTGGTTAGAGATGTAAAAACGGCTGATGATGCAATCGGGGTTGCGATTTCAGAAGCTGGAAAGCGCCTGAACCCCAAACTGGATTTTGTAGAGGTCGACGTGGGATCCACCTACTGCCCGGCATGTAACGAGCCTTTCGGCAGTGTATTCATAGCGGCAAACACCGCCCTCGTTGGACTTGTTTTTGAAATGAAGGTATTTGACGCCGAATCTGCGGAACACGCAGAAAGGATTGCAAAGTCCGTGATCGGAAAATCTCTCAGAGACATTCCCCTGAACGTAGTCGAAGTTACGGAATTCGAAAGGTCCTCCGAGAAGGAAGAAAAGCCGAAAAAACAGGCTTGAAATAATTCATTCTCCGGAAACCCGTATACTGAGTAAAGATAAACAGCCAGCACGCTGCTGGCTCTGCACTTGCTCCGGAACAGGTTTCCGGGATTTGAAACTTAAAGCAGGGTATTAATTAGCAGAGATTCTTAGTGGAATTAAGCTAAGTGGTTAAGCTAAGTGGTTAAGCTAAGTGGTTAAGCTAAGTGGTTAAGCTAA
>JAENZL010000024.1:30612-54270 GCA_016841265.1 Methanobacteriota archaeon
TAAGTGGTTAAGCTAAGTGGTTAAGCTAAGTGGTTAAGCTAAGTGGTTAAGCTAAGTGGTTAAGCTAATTAAGTGAACTGTGTAATTAAATTTAGAAACCGGATAAGGAATTAAACTAATTAATTAAATTTAGCTATTAAACTTAGTAACTAAGCTAATTAATTAAACTTAGTAACTAAGCTAATTAATTAAACTTAGTAACTAAACTAAGTAACTTTTATCTTTTAAGGACTGTATTCTTTATTCCCTGCAATTCACCTTTTGAGATTTAGCCGGGCAAAAAAGAAGGGGTGGCGCCCATAACCCGCTTAAAATGAGGAAAGCTACATGGATAGAGTGATTTCCGTGGTCGGGCACACTGCCCTGGACTACATCGTGGACGTTGAAAGGATAGCAGGAAAAAACGAGTCGTCTCCGGTTATGGATTACGAGGAACACCCCGGAGGGGGGGCTGCCAACATTGCGGTCGCCATTGCAAGGCTCGGGGGAAAATGCCAGCTCATCTCTCCTGTAGGTGAGGATTTTGAAAGTTCAGGATACGAAAAGCACCTGAAAGACGCCGGCGTTGACCTCTCACACCTCTATCGGCTCGAGGGCCAGAAGCTGTCAAAAGCCTTCATTTTCAACGACAGGGAAGACGACCAGGCGACCTATTTTTACTGGGGGGCTTCCTCAAAATTCAAGGAACTCGAACCCGACCCCGTAGATTTCGTACACCTTGCGACAGCAGATTCCGTCTATAACGCGAAAATTGCAAAAATCGCAGGTTTCGTTTCCTTTGACCCCGGACAGGACCTGGTCACCTATTCGAAAGAGAACCTGGAGACTATCCTCGCCAACACCGATATCCTCTTTGCAAATCGGCATGAGATCAAAAGAGTCTCCGAGATGACCGGAAAAAGCTTCTCCGAACTCAAAGCCATGATCGACACCCTTGTGATCACCTATGACGCAGAGGGAAGTAGAATCTACACCGAATCCGAAGAATACCCGGTCCCTGTCGTCCCCGTTACAGCCCTGGACCCCACAGGAGCTGGAGATGCCTACAGGGCAGGGTTCCTGCTTGCCCACACCAGAGGATATCCACTCCCCACCTGCGGGAAAATAGGGGCAACCGTGGCATCCTATGCCGTGGAAACCCGGGGTCCCCAGACCGAACTTCCGACCTGGGAGAAAATGCAGGCCCGCTACGAAGCCCATTTCGGGAAACTGGAAAAAAACTGAAAAAGCCAAATCTGAAAAACAGCCACCTAAAAGGACCCCTTAAAAATTGCTTTAGAGGAACCTGAAAAACCCTAAACAATAACTTAAAAGGAACCTGAAATACCCTAAACAACAACTTAAAAAGACTTTTCAAAGCCTCCTTAAGAAGAGGAGTCTTATAAAGGTCCAACGGATACAACTCAAAAAATCGAATTATTAATAAAAAAAATAAATAAAAAAATAAAATGGGGATGCAGATGAAATTCGCAGCACTGGTTTCCGGTGGCAAGGACTCGATCTTCGCCATTCAAAAAGCTCTCGAAGCAGGGCATGAGGTCACCAACCTCATAAGCATCATCCCTGCCAGGGATGACTCCTATATGTACCATTCCATCAACCTGCACATGGTGGAACTTATCTCCGAAGCCTCCGAAATTCCGCTCATCCAGCAGGAGTCAAGTGGGATAAAAGAGCTTGAACTCGACGACCTGACCCTTGCCCTGAAAAAAGTTGACGTTGATGGGGTAACCGTCGGCGCCATCGAGTCCCAGTACCAGGCAAGCAGGGTGCAAAAGATCTGCGACTCCTTTGACCTTGAGGTCTACTCTCCCCTCTGGCACCGGGACCCTGAAGAACTGCTCCAGGAGATGGCAAAAGTACTCGACATCCGAATTGTCCGGGTCGCGGCCGATGGGATGGACAAGTCCTGGCTGGGAAGGCCAATCAACAGCAACTCCATCGAGCAGCTAAAAGCCCTGAACCGCAGGCGCATGGTCCACATGGCAGGGGAAGGCGGGGAATATGAAACCGTCGTCCTGGACGCCCCCTTCTACAAAAAGCGCATCGAAATCGTAAGAAGCGAAATCGAATGGCTGGGAGACCAGGGGACCCTGGACATCATTGAAGCAAAACTTGTCGACAAGACCTGATTTCAATCATCCATTCCAGAAACCCGGAAACCCCCGGGCCGAACCCTAACTCTACATCCGGGTTTTTGAAAATATTTGCTTTCGAGACACATGCCCTGAACCCTAAGAAGCCGCAGGAATGTGTTTTCTCACGGGAGAAAAAATTACCCCTATTTTTGATTAAAAACCAGGTGCGTCCCCCACTTGATTCAGGTCCTTCACATTATTTATACGGAAAAAGCCCCTGTTTGGCTCTGCGTCCTTTCACCAGCAAAATCAAAAAACCTGACAGCCGTTAAAACTTGCCTTTTTCTGACCGAACGCACCCCTCTCTGCAAACGTTATACAACATAACAGTAAATATATATAATATTAAAATATATATTGATATTGCATCTGAGAAGTCTGAATTCCGTCAGAACCCCCTTCTCCAGAATATCTTCCTGATCAGATGCCTGTGCAGACCTCATCCTTTCACCTATTTTTTTCAATTTTTTATTTTTTTTCAAGCCATGAGTTCGATTTTGAAAGAACTGAAATTTCCAGTTTTCCGACCTTCCGATCTACAGCTTTGAGGATTTACAGGCTCCAGCTTTGAGGATTTCAAATCCGATATTTCATCAATAGTTCTATACCGGTATAATTCAGGACAGAAATTCTCAAAGTGGGAAAATCTTATTAAAAAAATGGAAGTACTGCAAAAAAAGATGAAAAATGACAGCATAAGCCTATTTATATATATTATAAGCAATAATTTATAATTAGGGCATCTGAGGAAAATCTTTTCTCGTTGTAAATCTCAACCAACTCTTTACCCCCTATTCCCACCCACTACTTCCAAAAATCAGATGCCCACCCCCCAAAATCCGATTTCTGACAAAGCTCTATTTCTGACAAATTTTGCATCCATCAAATTCCATTTTCAACAAATTCCATTTTCAACAAAGCCTGTTCTTTTTAATCGGTTGATATTATTCCAGACAATCTGTGGCATATTCCAATCCTTTTTTCTACACAGCATGCCAATGGAACCAGCCTGCAAGCCAGGGAATAAAGTACTTCCGCCAGCTTGCCTGGCGGCGTCTCCCAAAAAGGAACAAAAAAGATAAATAAAAAAGAGTCTTTCCCTGGCTGTATTTGTTTCTGCTCAGTTTATGTCCTTACCGGTTTTTTTCGATCTTTTTTACTTTTTATCTTCTTTTTAACTCTGGAAAAGCCGGTCCCCTTCGGTGACCGTAGACAAAAACGACATGATATGGCTATTTCCGGTTTTACGGACCAGAATTCAAAATTTCGAGCCAACCATTATTCTCTTTTTAATCAAAAATATCAGCCATTGAAAGGTGAATGAACAAACCCTAAAACCCGGCAAAAATACCACGCACAAATATATGACCACGATTTTTCCCGGCAGCATGAAGCATGGGCATTATGAAGCATGTTTAGCCCTTTCCTGTAAAGCGAGGAGGCAGGAATCAAAAAGGAGAATGAAAAGATTAGAATCGAAAAAAGCAATGAAAAAAAGCAATGAAAAAAAGCAATGAAAAATTTGAAGGTTCAGGGTACCCGTTTCAAATTATTCATTTTTCGTTAAATCCAGGATCCTTAAGGCAAGGTGCGCCCCATTTGCCCCGTTGTCGATCCCCACGCTTGCGACAGGCACCCCAGGGGGCATCTGGGCTATGGAGAGGAGAGCATCAAGACCTCCCAGCTTTGCACTTACGGGAACACCTATGACTGGCTTTTTGGTTTTAGAGGCAACAACTCCGGGGAGAGCAGCCGATAAGCCTGCTATGGTGATAAAGACCTTTGCATCGGAGCCCGCGACGTAGCTGTCAAGCTCATCCGGGTTACGGTGAGCGGAAATCACCCTTACTTCGTATGTGTAATCACTTTTTTCAAGAACCGAAATCGCACGGTTGGCGATTGCCCGGTCGGATTCAGAACCCATTATCAGTGAAATGTCTGCCATTTTTGACTCCTTTGAAAACCGCTTCAGGGGAGATTCCCCTTACCGCTTAACTCTTCCTGGCGTTCGATACTCATCCGGATTAAGACGTCGAATATATTTTTTACAAGCCCCACGTCGAGGTTAAGTTCTGTGGCAGCGTTCACGGCCCGGTTGATTACAACCTCGTTTTGCGTACGGTCATTTATGGAGGTCCCATTTATTCTTTTTGATTCAAGGACCTTTTCGGCAAGGTTGACCCTTCTGCTGATCAGGGCCAGGATTTCCCTGTCGATTTCTTCTATTTCCTTACGGACAAGTTCAAGTTCGCTCAAATGGATCCCTCGCTGCTTAAATATATTGCATCCCTGTTATTTATAGTGGTTTCTATGACCCGGCCTTCAAGCCCGCAGCTTTCCCAGGCGCTCCTGACTTCCTTCACTTCTCCGGCGCTAACCAGGGCAGCATAGGAAGGCCCTGTCCCGGAAAGGCTTACACCCCTTACGCCGCATTCCAGAGCTCTGAGCATGTATTCGGTATCAAAACCAAGCGCCCCGCAATAGAGAAAACCGTTAAGGGTCATTGCCCGCTCATAGTCCCCCCTGAGAGCAAGCTCGTATGCCATTTCCACATAGGGGGCAATCAGGCGGGAACGCTTCACATCAGTCTCCGCACTGAAAGCTTTCTTATCAGGGGCAAAGATCAGAACCTTTGACTCATACTCTTCCCTTCGTAGCAGTTCCATCTGCCTGTTGTCAGTCAGCACGACTCCCCCGAAAAAAGAGGCACAAGCGTCATCAAAAGCTCCTGTAACCGTAACCCCGACTTCTTTTGCAGCCCTGACCCCCAGTTTCACCAGCTCAAGCGGGGGGAGGGTTTTGTCAATTGCTCTCAGAGTAGCAAGGACAGCCGCGTTTGCCGCTGCACTGCTGCTCTTGAGCCCCCCTGCAAGAGGGACTTCACTCCGGGTCCGCACGGTGCCCCCGAGTTCAAGCTCAAACTGCCCAAGGACCAGCTCAACGCAGCGTTCGATAAGCCTGGTGTCTCCCCCAGGCAGCTCCTCGATTGAGCCGGAAATCCCGGGTTTCCCTTCCGAAAGCTCCACTTCTGCAAAAGTCTTCAAGTCTATCCCGAATGCCGAACCTTTCCAGGTGGCAATCGCGTTTATGATGGTCCCTGCCCCGGAAGCACAGGCATACCCTTCAAACGTCATCACCCCCCCAGATGCACTGTTAGTTAATATTTTTTGCCTCAGGCCGGAAACGTTTAAAGACCAAAAATTTCAAGAGATAAAACCATAACTCAAACTCGAATCCCATGAAACCAGGACCTACCTCAGAAAAGTTGTGGACAGCCTCACCAGGAAAAGGAACAACTCAAGCTTGTTCTTTGCCAGCTGAAAATCCCCGGTTCTTTTCCAGATGAAAAACAAGATTGAAAGCTACCTCCCGCCGGGATTCGGAATTCGCCCCAGGGAGCTTATTTTAATATTTAAGGGACAGAAAATAAAAATAGGAACTTATATAAAGGAAAGTACTGAACATTATTACACACCGAAAAAATTTCGTGTAGTGTGAAAAAATTTAATGGGACCATAAATTTTCTAAATGAGTAAGGGTCTTCAATGATCGCATTCAAGGGAACCGGAAGCTGTACAGGAATATTTATTTATACTCCGGGACTCATTTTCCCCGGATGCACTTACCTCCTCGGGGAAGCAGGAGTTAAAGTTTCAATTATATATACAGGTTCAGAGTAGAATCCCTTAGGAAAATCTACCCTTTTCAGCTTCTCCGGTACCCGGGGTTCAACAAATGAAAATTATTTATATACAAGGGCCAATTAAGATAGAAAAATTATGAAAAACACCAGTTACCCTATCAGGAAAGCAATCTGAAAATCCTTTGGTGTTTATGCTGTTCCCAATGGAGGGAAGCGATGAGTATGATAAAACGATTTAAGATAAGCTTTTCAAGAATGTTTGACAAATTGTTCAAGAAAAAGGGCGCATGCATAGGAATTTACGGACCCCCCAATGCCGGCAAAACGACCCTTAGCAATAGAATCCTCCGGGACTGGGTAGGAAACGAAGAAACCATGGGTTCGGTGTCCCACATTGCACACGAAACAAGGCACGCAAAACGCCGTAACGAGGTTAGCATCGAATCTAACGGCCACACGATCAGCCTTGATATCGTGGACACCCCCGGCCTTGCGACAAAAATAGATTTCCATGACTTCATGGAACAGGGGATGAGTGATTCCGAATCGAAGAAAAGGTCCAAGGAAGCAACGGAAGGTGTTATCGAAGCCGTAAAGTGGCTCGAAGACCTGGACGGCGTGATCCTTGTTATGGACTCCACGGAAAACCCGTACACACAGGTCAATGTCACGGTAATCGGAAATATGGAAGCCAGGAACCTTCCACTCCTTATCGTTGCAAATAAGGTAGACCTTCCGGATGCTGACCCGGGAGTCATAAAGGAAGCCTTCCCCCAGCACCCAATGGTACCGATTTCAGCCCTTGACGGGGTCGGAATGGACTCGTTTTACGAAGCTCTGGCAAAACAGTTCGGGTGATCGATATGCAGGGAATTCAAATGGACCTTATATCCGAAGCCAAGATCTCCCAGATGGCCTCGATGGAAAAAGTCCGCTACATAATCGACGAAGTAAGAAAGGGAAAAATCCTCGTGCTTGAAAAGGGCTTAAACCCGATGGAGGAAGCAAAGCTCATTGAAATGACAATGTCTGCTATCCAGCCGGATGAGTTTTCAGGCATCGAGATGCAAAGCTACCCCTCAAACGGGGACGCCTCTATCCTTGGCAAACTCTTCAAAAGACAGGGTAATAAAAGGCTTACAGTGATAGGCCCTGCAAACCAGCTCAAGACCCTCAAGAAGGACCGAAATCTGATCAGTGCACTTGTCTCTGCAAGTAAATAAATGAAGTGGAAGCAATGTGTGCCCATAAGAGCCAAGATTTGGAACTAAGAATATCCCCTCCCCAATCCCTCGGATCCTTTGAAATGGGCAGGAATGATGTCGATGTGATATGTACCTACGGTAAAATCGCCGTATGGTTCGGAAGAAAGGTTCCCGATTACATCATCGCGCAGGTACTCATAGGAATATCCAAAGTGGACCCGTCAACAGTCCACGAATTTGAG
This sequence comes from Methanobacteriota archaeon, assembly GCA_016841265.1. GTDB lineage: Archaea > Halobacteriota > Methanosarcinia > Methanosarcinales > Methanosarcinaceae > MTP4. Next base: position 37,841 of record JAENZL010000024.1, read on the forward strand.
GTAATTTGTGATTTTGAAGAGATCACGGAGTACGAAAGCAAGGGGTACACCCTGGTCTCCTATGGAAAAACCACGGGCGGATACAGGGTAAACTATAGCATCCCTTTTTCCAGCAAAAAAGCCCTGTTCCACCTATCCAAATTCATTCTTGAACAACTCCGGAGGGGAGACGTCCGCAAAGACTTCTACTGGAACGGAAACGACTCGGATATTCAACGGTTATATCAGGAATTGAGGTCCAGTATCGAAAACTGGGAACTAAAAGCAATCAATTATAAGGAAGGAAAAGAAGGTATGGCAAATTAACCGGTTCAATATGCCGGAAACCTGCAGTCAGGACAGATCTGTCAAAAAAATTTAACAGTGCATTGTTTTGTAAGTTGTTTTGAAAGACCTTAGATAGGTTACGAAACTTTTATAACTTACAACTCGTTTAGGGATTAAATTACAGATAAACATCCTATCAGAATAATGCTTCTTACCGAAATAATGCTTCTTACCGAAATAATGCTTCTTACCGAAATAATGCGTAATAGACTTTGAGGAACGTTAATTATTTGAAGGAAACCGTTAATCAAGCCGCTAAATAAAAATTCTAAATCAAGCTGCCAAATAAAACAGCTAAATCAAGCTGCCAAATAAAACAGCTAAATCAAGCCGCTAAATTAAGCTGCTAAATCAAGCCGCTAAATTAAGCACTAAATAAAACAACTAAATTATAGCACTATTAGCACTAAATCAAGTGCTAAACGATCAAAGATATACTTAAAAAATAATCGGGACTTTACCCAACATTTTTTTGGAGAACTCATATGACAGACTGTCAGGTTACAGACTGCGAAGACGTAATATTATCGATGAGACTGATAGTGGATCAGCTAAATGACGTGATTAACAAGCTTGACAATGAAGCCATAAAGGGAATGCTTCAGAAGACCCTCGATGCCGAGAGGATCTTCCTGATGGGAGCAGGCAGGTCAGGGCTTGTTGCCAAGGCATTTGCCATGCGCCTCATGCACCTTGGGTTTACCGTCTATGTGGTTGGAGAAACAACAACCCCTGCTGTCCAGGAAAAAGATGTCGTGATTGCCATTTCAGGCTCCGGGGAAACCCGTTCCATCGCCAACCTCGGGAAGATCGTAAAGGACATAGGTTCCACCCTGATAACGGTCACCTCTAAAAAGGAGTCAACCCTGGGTAGGATATCAGATATAAGCGTGATACTCCCGAGCAAAACCAAAGACGACCTTGATGCCGGGGGCTACCTTGAGAGGAACATGCGAGGAGACTACAAGAGCCTGCCACCTCTCGGGACGGCTTTCGAGATTACATCACTTGTATTCCTGGACTCGGTAATCGCCCAGCTGATTACGCTTACAGGAGCATCCGAAGCCGATCTCAAGTCCAGGCACACGAACATCGAGTGAACTACCTCTTCCCAAAACCTTTGCCTGACGGCTCAGGTTTTTGAGTAAGTGGCTTCCTGCTTCAGACCCCCCGGAGCAAGCTGCACAAGTCCACAGGCTCAACCCGCCGTCCCGGCGGGGAGAAATTATTTAATAAAAAAAATTGCCCTGTTGACCCACTTGCTTGGTTATCGCATAGGGGTGTCAGCAACATTATAGTAGCTGGAAAGTACTGGTAGTTTAACAGAATCAATAATTGCAGGATTTGAGAGAGTTATTTTGAAGAATATCAAAAGTAATGCCGGGAAGTGGACAGCTTTCATCTCCCACCTGCCATTTCCAGCAAGCTGGAAATGGCGAGTAAGGAGTCTTCCCGCCTTCGAAGAGAAAATCCTGAAATCGGGCAATACCCATATTCCAAGGTAGCGTTTCGCCTAAATTTGCCCTGGCAGGGAATTGGAGCAAGAGGGTTTTAAGATGAAGGACATGAAGTTTTCAAAGAATGTACTCAGGATAGACACATCGGGAATCAGGAAGATCTTCGAAGCCGCAGGCTCGGATGCCATAAATCTCGGGCTCGGGCAGCCGGACTTCGATACCCCGGCGCATATCAAAGAGGCGGCAATTAAAGCCATAAACGAAGGTTTCACCGGTTACACCGTGGGCCCGGGAATTCCGGAACTCAGGGAAGCCCTGAGCAGGAAATTCAAAGAGGAGAACGGGTTTTCGGTCTCCCCCCAGGAAATTATTGTCACCTCAGGAGCATCCGAAGCCCTCAGCATTGCCCTTGCCGCCCTCCTGAACCCGGGGGACGAAGTCCTGATCTCGAATCCCGGTTTCGTTTCCTACAACGCCCTTGTTGAAATCCTGAACGGCAAGACTGTAAGCGTGCCCCTCTCGGAAGACCTCACCATGAAACCCGAAAGCGTGCTCGAGAAGATCACCCCGAAGACCAGGGCCGTGATCCTGAATTCCCCCTCGAACCCCACCGGAGCCGTGACGAGCAAAGCCGACATTAAAGCCCTTGCCGAAATTGCCGACGACTATAACATCACCATCATCTCCGATGAGGTCTACGAGTACTTCATCTACGAAGGGGAACACGTAAGCCCTGCCAGCTACTCGGACAACGTCATCACCGTGAACGCCACCTCCAAGAGTTATGCCATGACCGGCTGGAGACTCGGTTATGTGGCAGCCAGGAAGGAGTACACGGACCAGATGCTCAAAGTGCACCAGTACATCCAGGCCTGTGCCAACTCGATAGCCCAGAAAGCCGCCTATGCCGCTGTTACCGGCCCGAAAGACTCGGTAAACACCATGTGCGAAGAGTTCAGGAAGCGCAGGGACGTACTGGTAAAGGGCCTCAACGACCTTGGAATGGAATGTCCTACCCCCAAAGGGGCTTTCTACGCCTTCCCGAAAGTTTCAAACTCTGCAGAAGTTGCCTCAAGGTTCATCTCTAACGGCGTGGTCGTCGTCCCGGGAACAGCTTTTGGCAGCGGAGGCGACGGGTACATAAGGCTTTCCTATGCAGCTTCCATGGAAAATATAGAAAAAGCACTCGGAATAATGGAAAAAGTACTTTAAAAAGCCCTTTAAATTCAAAACAGGAGAGGGAACTATCCTTCCCTGCCTCCTTTTAAGCATTATTGTTCACTTTTATCACTTTCATCACTTTCATCACTTTCATCACTTTCATCACTTTCATCACTTTTTTCCTCACACGTTTCAATTTAAAAAAAGTTAAATCCAGATAACCCGAATAGTACACCATGAAAAGCAGCGAACTCTTTGCTGTTTTTACGGCAGCTGTTCTCGTCATAATCATATTATGGAACGTCTTTCCAGTCCATACTTTTTCGGGACAGGAAGAAAATGAGGCTGCTCCGGGCCTGAACGTCAGTGCTTCCCGGGCAATTCAAACGGTTGTCAACGACTCCAACGCATCCGCGTACATCTCGGAGAACTTCAGGGTTCCGGAATGGAGGGCTGTCAGGACCACCCTCATCTGCCACAGCACATACGACCTGAACGGGACTGCAACCCGGGAGGGAGAAAATGTCTGGAAAGTCGAGATCATGGAAAGAAACTGTGCCTGCGCAGGGGTGAACAGCCTCTACATAATCGAAGGCTACGTGTCCGCAGATACGGGGAAGCTCCTGGATGTGTCCACAAAAATCACCTCGGAAAGCGGCTATGAAAAAGCTACCTGCTCCTCAACGGCATGCCATTGATATGAAACCGGGGCTGAAAATATGCCTCTTATTACTGTTCAGCCTCCTGTCCTTTAGCCCTGCACCCGCGTATGCTGCCGGAAACGAAACAGTTTCAGTGGAATATTTCTACGAAGACGGTTGCCTGAAATGCCAGCAGGCGCTGCCCGTGGTAGGCCAGGTCGTTAAGAGCTACCCTGAGGTCAATTTTTCTATTTACGAAATAATGAGTTCCTATACCCGCATGAAAGAATACGGGATAACTACCGTTCCTGCCATCGCCGTCAATCGCAACACGGTAATCACTTACCGGGACTACGAAGGAAACGAGACAATTCTCAAAGCCCTGCTTGAGGAAGCAATCGAAACCTCCACTCTTCCACCCATTCCTGTAAGCGAACCTCCTTCAGGAGAAAGTTCAGATTATAACAATGAAAACCCGGAGGAGCTAAACGGGAGGATAATGAATCCGTTCTTTATCCTTGTCGCAGGCATCCTTGCAGGTTTCAACCCCTGCCTCCTCGCTGTGATGGCTTTTCTGGCCTCAATCACCCTTTCCCAGCAAGGCGGAAAAGGGGAGATGCTCAAGATCACGGCCGGCTTTTCTGCCGGGATCTTTGTAATGTATATGGTTGCGGGGATTAGCATCCTCGGCACAGTCAGTTTCATTCCGAGAATAAGGGAAACTGTCACGACGTTACTGGCACTGATGACCGGAATTGTCGGGCTCTGGCACATCTACGATGCATACAGGCTCAAAGTGGATGCAAAATCAACCTTCAAAACCCCGAATGCCCTGAAAAAGTTCATGGAAAAGATAGGGAAAAAGAACCTCCTGCTCCTTTCTTTCCTGGCAGGAGGGATGTTTTCCCTGGTCAAAGTACCCTGCGTCGGAGCAATCTACCTCTCCATCCTGAACATGCTGATCACGAAAACCGGCGTACTCGAAGGAGCGTTCTACCTTGCCATCTATAACCTTGGCCTTGTGCTCCCGGTAATTAGCCTGGGAATACTGCTAACCGTCGGAATGAGCCCGGAAACAGTCACGGAATTCAGAGAAAAAAGGAGAGTAGAAATCAGGCTGGTGACAGGACTTATCCTTATTGCCCTGGCCATACTGATGCAGTTCAGGATACTCTGAACAGCCATAAGAATATCTAAAATTGGATAAGCAGATTCCAGCTAAAATAAGATTCCAGCTAAAATAAGATTCCAGCTAAAATAAGATTCCAGCTAAAATAAGATTCCAGCTAAAATATAGTCACGAGCGTAATTAATGCGACAAAAAACGATGTATGATCAAGCAATTTATATCGCATCAAATACAGGCGTGACTATAAGTCCTGAATGAAGCAGCTTATAGCTAAAGAAATTCAGAAATTAAATAAAGGTCAAATAAGGAATCAGAGAATGGATTCCTCATCGGACTCTTCTTCAAGCTCTCCTTCAAGCTCTTCTAAAGATTGAAGGCGCTTTTCTTCAATCATTACGACCAATCTTTCAACTACCTCTTCAATCCCTTCCCCTGTAATGGCAGAGATGTTCATTTCGACTTCTTCAAGCTTCTGGAATTCCGGCCTGTCCGCCTTATTCGAAACGACCAGCACGGGGAGGTCAAAGTTTTCCTTAATTTCTTCAAGGAGATGTCTCTGGTCTTTGATCTCGTACCCGCAGCTTTCACTGGGGTCCATGATGAACATGACAACCGCATCAAGGTAGCTGATTGCAGTAATTGCCTGGCGTTCGATGTCGTTTCGCTCGGACATGGGCCGGTCCAGGAGACCCGGAGTATCCATGACCTGGTAGCGGATCCCTTCCCGGGTGAAGTGCCCTATGCTGACTCCTTTCGTGGTAAAGGGGTAAGAAGCGACTTCCGGAGTTGCCCCGGTAACTTTAGAAACAAAACTGGACTTTCCTACGTTAGGGTAGCCTGCAACCACGAGTGTGGGTTCATCCTGGACTTCGGGAAGCTTCCTCAGGATGTTTCTTGCCTTGTTCAGGAAGAGGAGGTCCTTGTTAATGGACTTGATAATCGAAGCCAGCCTCCCGAAAGCTTCTTTCCGGACAGAGTCGGGGCTTTCAGCAACCCTTATCTTCCCAACGTAAGACCTTGCAAGCCCGTGGATTTTCTGGCTGGCCCACTCCACGGAACCCAGAGACATCCTGAGTTTATCCACCCCTACCAGGACATCCGTGATTTCGTAATAGAAACGGGGAAGGTGTTCAAAACTCGGGAAACGCCGGACAATATTTGCCAGGTTATCGGACAAAATATTTGCCGCTGTCAACAGCATGGATTCATTTGCACTGATCCGGCTATCTCTACCGTCAATGGTTTTCCCGGACATTGCCCTGGAAGCCCTTTTGAAGGATTTATTGAGTAATTCCTCGGAAGTGGGAACTGTGTGAATTTTCTCGAATATCATACTTTTCAGACTCTTTAATAGACGCTCTTCTACTGGCTTCTTGCGGAAAAACCCTTTTCAGGGCCATTCAAGGCTCAACGACTTAAAAGTTCAATAACTTAAAGGCACTATGGCTTAAAAGGCACTATGGCTTAAAAGACACTATGGCTTAAAAGGCACTATGGCTTAAAAGGCACTATGACTTAAAAGGCACTATGGACTGGATACTTCTTCAGGCTGTCCTGACCCCGGCAAAATTTACTCAGGAAGGTTTATTCCGGGTATTTACATGTGCCGGAAGAAACTACCCGAAAAACCATACATAAAGATTAGGATATTACTTGCCGCAGCATCAGAAGGCTCGGGCAGAAGACCCAGGCACAGACTACCAACATATTAACTATTCATAATCTGAGATGACAAATCAATGAACGTTTAATGACATTACCGCCATTTTTTATATATTTGTAATTACAAATTGAAACAACAAACTGTAGATATAGCCCGCAATCTGTTGAATACTCAAATCAGGACCGGACTCTTTTTATATTTGTAATTGTAATTTGTAATAGGAATTTATAATAATTAATTATGGCAAATAGTCACATGGTACATTATTATCGGTGTATATAGCGCTATACATCAATAGAATACATGTATATGAAATTGATGGTGGTTGTATGGAACTCACTCCTATTCAAAAAGACATTATAATTGCATTACTTAATCTTCAGCGGCAGAAAGACCGGGCGATCAAAGGGGAAGAAATCGCCGAGGTCATCCAACGCAACCCGGGGACCATCCGCAACCAGATGCAGCTTTTAAAAGCCTTAGGTCTGGTAGAAGGGGTACCCGGACCCAAAGGAGGGTACAAGCCCATGGGAGCAGCATACGGTGCCCTGAGGATCCAGCAGTTCAAACATGAATCCGTAGTCCCGATCTACAAAAACAACGTTATAGTTAACGGGGCGACTGCTGCCGAGATCAGCTTTACGACGGTTCGCAGCCCGGACATGTGCAATGGAATAATTCGGGTACTCGGGAACACAAAGGACTTCATCCTCGACGATAAGATCCAGGTAGGCCCGACTCCTGTAAACCGGCTGATAATCCGGGGAGAAGTTACAGGGAGAGACGATACTAACAATTCCATTCTTTTCAACATCAACGAAATGATCTCCCTTCCGAAAAAGCAGGTAAAACACTACATGAAATACCCGCCCATGCTCGTGAACGTGAACGCCAGCATCCAGGAAGCAACCAGGCTTTTTATCCGCAACAACGTGCACGGTGCCCCGGTTGATGACAAGGGGAAAATTGTCGGGATTGTAACATACACCGATATCGCCCATGCTATTGCTCAGGGCAAGCTCAACATAAAAATAAAGGACATCATGACAAAAGAGCTGATCACCGTGGATGGGGACATGCAGCTCTACGATGTCGTGAAACTCTTCCACAAATACAACGTAGGAAGACTGGTTGTTACCATAAACGGGGTACCCAAAGGAACCCTCTCAAAAACCGATGTGCTTAACGAACTCGCAGTTTATTGAACTTGCAGTTTATTGAACTTGCGGTTTATTGAAAAGTTCAGTAATGAAAAAAAGTAGGAAATTTTGCAGGAGAAATCTCCGGCCCGAAGGTACCCGGAATCAATATATCCGGTAATAGATTGGGGCCGTGAGCCATTAATTCAATTCCTCTTTTCAATTCCTCTTTTCAATTCCTCTTTTTAACCACTCTTTTTAATCCCTTTTCATACTTTCATGGCGGGCGCTAAGCTCGGCTGCGATTTCATCCAGGGAGACATCATTTGCCGCAAGCATCACCAGGAGATGGAAAATCAGGTCTGAAGCTTCCGAAACGATCTCTTCATGGTCATTATTTCTAACAGCCAGGATCGTTTCAATGGACTCCTCCCCTACTTTTTCAAGGATTTTGTTCATACCCTTGCGGTGGTTCAAAAGTTTACAGACGTATGAACTTTCGTCATAGTTCATTTTTCGGTCCAGGATAATATCATACACTCTGTTTAAAATGGATAAGTCAGCATCCGGCATTCTAACACCTGTTCAAGAATTATAAAAATACAGATAATTGGAATTAACTGAAATTAATGGAAATTAATGGAAATTGACTGAAATTAATGGAAATTGATGGAAATTAATGGAAATTGATGGAAATTGATGGAAATTGATTAAAAACAAATAAGTGAGAAAGGTTTCAGACCTTTCTCGGATCGGTAATTTCTCCGGTAAGGGCGGATGCTCCCGCTGTTGCCGGGGAACAGAGATATACGAAAGATTCGGCGCTGCCCTCCCTGCCTTTGAAGTTGCGGTTGGAGGTTGCCAGGCCCACTTCTCCTGCACCGAGGAGGCCGAAAGAGCCGCCCATACAGGGTCCACAGCAGGGGGATTCGACAATTGCCCCGGCTTCCATGAGCTTTTCGATGTAGCCGGCTTTCATCAGTTTCATGTATTCGGTCCTTGAAGCCGGGACTACCAGAAGACGCAGCCCCTTTGCCACGGGTTCGTCTCCCATGATGTCAGCCAGGATCTTGATGTCCTCGAACCTGCCGTTTGTACAGGAACCCATGAAAATCTGGTCAATTTTCGTGCCCTCGACTTCGGAAACGGGCTTTACGTTGTCCACGTTGTGCGGGCAGGCGACCTGGGGTTCCAGGTCTGAGATATCGTAATGCCTTACATCGAAGTATGTGGCGTCCTCGTCGGACTTCCAGTACGGGTCAAACTCGTAGTCTGGAATGCGCTCTTTCAGATATGCGGTGGTTACCTCATCCGCCTCGACGATGCCTGCCTTTCCGCCCATTTCGATTGCCATGTTGGACATGGTCATACGCTCGGGAATGGAAAGGGCACTTACGGCGGGACCTCCGAATTCAGCAGCCATGTACCTGACTCCTTCTACTCCAACATCCCCTATAAGGTGGAGGATAAGATCTTTGGAATAAACACGTTCAGGAAGCTTCCCTTTGATTTCAAAGCGGAAGGTTTCAGGAACCCTGAACCAGAGTTTCCCCGTGGCAAAGACAGCTGCCATGTCAGTTGAGCCTATACCGGTAGAAAACGCCCCTAAAGACCCGTATGCACAGGTGTGAGAGTCCGATCCCACAATAAGGTCTCCAGGCAGCACGTGCCCTTTTTCGGGCAGGACCTGATGGCAGACCCCTTCATAAACATCATAATTTAAAATGCCCTGCTCTTCCGCGAACTTCCTTAACATTATATGGTTCTGCGCGGCGTGAATTGAATCCGCAGGGACCTGGTGGTCAAATACAATTACAATCTTGCTGGGGTCCCAGACTGTTGTCTCTTCCTGGTCGTTCATAATCTCGTAAAAGCCCTGGATCGCCAGCGGACCTGTAATGTCATGCGTCATTGCCAGGTCTATATTTGCCAGTACAAAATCCCCGGCCTTCACGGATTTTCCGGAGGCTTTCGAAAATATCTTCTCCGAAACGGTCATCGGACATTTATCACTACCAGACATCCCGGTCATGGAGAATACTACGCTTTATAATAAATAAATTTAATTGATGGTTCAGGTACGGACAGTGAAGAGAAACGTTGTATAGAAGTGCCCGAAAATGTCCAGAAAAGCACAAAGCCTGAAGAAAAAGAGAGATAAAAAGGGGATATAAAGGGAGATATAAGAGAAAAAAGGGATATAAAAGGGTATAATATGTAAAAGAGGGCATAAAAGGGAATAAAATATAAAAAGGAATATAAAAGGGGATGAAAGGAATAAAAAAGCAAATAGAAAGTGATAGAGCAAAATCACATAGAGAGCAAAATCACATAGAGAGCAAAATCACATAGAGAGCAAAATCACATAGAAAACTCAATCAGATTCCTGAACTTTCACGGAGATCTTTGAAATCCCGCTGCTGTCATGGACAATAAAGGCAAATGAACCTTTTTCCATATTTTCCCTTGCAAGCTCGAGGCCGCCACCATCTTTTTCGAAATTTTCAAACTTTTCGTACACGGCAAGCATGTCTTCAAGTTCGGCAAGGTACCTGGAAAGCAGGTCTTTAGCCAGTTTCAGGCTCTCTTCCCCGGATATCGGGTATCCCAGCCCTTCACATTCGCAGGTATAAAGCTTCAGTTCTTCCATATAAAAAGGGTAAGTCCTGCAGAGCATCGGGCGCACGGGGTAGATCCTGCACCTGTTTGTTCCCTGCTCCAGGAAACTACAGTCTCCGTTCCTTTTTCGCCTGAGCATCCAGCCAAAGGCATGAATATTGCCTTCGGAGTCGATATCCTCTTCCAGTAGTTCCGGAAGCTGCAGGGCATCCCCGGTATCAACTGAGATGCCTTCGAATTTTTCATTTACGGGAGGATTTTCTGCCTCTTTGTCCCCATGAACGCCGTTTTCAGAGGCACCTTTAACTTCACCAACCCCGGGCTCGGATTCAAAAACGTCCGGGATAAGGGGACCTGCAATTTCGAGCTTTGAGAGCCCGCTGTACTCCCGAATTATCTCGATTTCCCGGGGAATTACCAGGACACGGTTGTCCCCGAAAGCCCTTTTACAGCATTTCCCGCACTGCTGACAGGAAAATCCTATTTTATCTATATCGCTTGCAAGTTTTTCAGGATCAAGCCTGCGGGCCGCCTCGATTTCTTTTTTGAGGCCGGAGATCAAAAGGAGCTGGAACTTTGTTTTACCGGAATTTTGTTTGGATTTCTGCCCGCTGTCAGAACTGGAACCTTCCATACTGCACCTCACAAATACTTTACCTAACAGATTTTACCTAACAGATTTTACCTGACAGATTTTACCGAACAGATACTTCTTCACTTCACAGTCTGCTGCTACATCAAATTAACGCAGGAAATTGTTATGCGGAAAACCGGCACAAAATTTCAGCAGTAAATTCAGAAGAAAATTACCGGGAAGTCCACCTGAAAAAACCTTCGCCTTTCCAGCAATCAACGAAGACCAAACATTCATCAGTTAGCTTTATATCCAGAACCCGATTTAAACTCTAATTTATATGTGGCAGACATTACTCAAAAAATTTGAAAAATACCCGGCTCAGGCAAAGGTGCTTAAACTCTTATTCGAACGCGGCTTCCAGGTAAATGCAGAAGGCAAAGTAACTTCAGGAAGTATCGAGATCGCGCACACCCAGCTTGCAAAAGAAGCAGGAGTTGACCGGAGAGTGGTTGACGCAACCACAAAAACCATCGTCTCGGACAAACTGCTCAGCACTATTTTCAAAAACGTCCATTCCATCCCCTTCTTAAGAGACGTTGCTCCCTCTCTGGACCTCGGAGTCATCATAATCATCCCCGAAGACGCCGCACACATTGGTATACTCGCAGAAGTTGCAACCCTTATCTCAAAACATGAAGTAAGCATCCGCCAGGCAGTCTCCGACGACCCCTACCTGACCGATAACCCCAGGCTAACCATCGTCACCGACCAGAAAGTCCCCGGTGATCTCGTTGACGATATCCTGAAACTCCCCAGTGTTAAGGGTGTGAGCATTTACTGAACAGTTCAAAAATTGAAAGATAAAAAAGGAAGAAAAGAGAAATCGGGGCAGGAAAACCCCGCGTATCATACTGTTTTCCCTAATCAAAATATTTTTGCGGATAGGATCTGAGAAGAGCTTAAGGTCTGTGTGGCAGAAACTCAGACGAGTGTTGCCCATCCGTTATTGTAGGCATTATAGTAGCCATTGTAGCATACATTGTTCAGCCAGTAGCTCGCCTGCCCGGTTCCGAAAAACCCTGCAACTTTGTATTCAGCGGCTTCATAACTGTCCACCTGATGTCCAGGAATAATGAATATGTTATCATCATGGTGGGCATTTGCTACCACCGCACCGTTTGGAAGCTCCCAGAGCCGTACGTGATAGCCCCCAAGCACCCTGTACTTGCTGTCGGCCATACCGTCCCCACGCACCCAGCTTCCGTCAGGGTATGAGAGGTAGTGAGTGTATTCCGAGGGGTTGTCAGTCCACCTTTGCTTCAGGATTACACTTTTAACTGTTATCAGGTTACTCTGCTTCCAGACCAGGTTTATCGGGTCTTCAAGTTCGTAAAACCACAGGACTTTTGACCATGTCCACTGAGGATAGGAGACAGAAGCAGAAGCTTGCGACCATGAATAAGGATCGTCGGCAGTTGTCAGGACCACGGATTTCTCGGACAGGACCTCTTTTCGGTCTCCAGGCTGCATCGCAAAAGGACCTGTCTGTGTATTGACAGCTACCTGCTTCCCCGAAGGGACGGTAAAAGATTTTGCTTTTGTTAATTTATCGACTTTGAATTTCTGTTTAAGTTTATCTCCGGAATAAGTCTCGGTAATTTCAAACTTTCCGTCTTTTTTGTATTTATAAACCGTTGCGACCTCTACTTCCACGGTGTGAGCTTGCTTCCATTCTTCCCAGGAAACTTCATCACCCTTCTTTTCTTTGCTCTCCTTATCAGGAGCTTTATCATCCGAAACGGCACCTGCCGCCGGAACCAGTACCATTCCTAAAAACAGCATCATAACGACTAAGCTGATTAAAACCGATTTTTTGCGTATATCCAACTATTCCCCTCCAATAATTTTCTGACACAAGAAACAATTATCGCATACAAAAACAAACGTAATCCGTATATATTTATTTGAGAATAACAGAACCTGTATAATTATAGAGTGATATTGGAAACAAAAAAAGTGATATTGGAAACAAAACTTCACATATTTTAAGATCCGAAGCTACGAGTTTAAAGGCAGTTCCCTGAAATCCGGGACAAAATTTCAGGATAAGAGTATTCCTGCCAATAGTTAAGGGGAAGCCGGAAAAAAGCCCCGGGGAATGGATTGAAAAATTCCAGGGGAGAAATGTCTATATTCAGGATTTTTTATAATTTAAAGCGCCAATCGCCCCTTATTTATCAAAATAACTTCGAACATGCCTGCAGTTAAAGCCACCTATAAATAATAACAGTGTATATTTTCTAATATGTCACGGAGTAAGCATTTTTCCCTGCTTAGTCTAAATTTTGAAAAAGAGTTAGAAGAACATTTAATTTCCAATCCTTATAGAACAAAGGAGGGTTTTGCATAAAGAAAATTCTGATCATTTTTATAATTTTACTGACAGCCATACAGGTGGCCGCTGCCAGTCCCACTTCCGAGTACCTCAAAATTACTACGGATGTGAACAACGGCTATGCAATTACCACGGTTGAGGAAAAGCTTAACAACCCGACAGATACAGCGGTAACGGAACAATTCAGGTTAATGATCCCGGAAGAGGCTTTCATATCGGGATTTTCCCTGATAATTGACGGGAAAGAATACAGGGCTAAAGTCCTTCCTGAGGAGGAAGCCTCCGAGAAATACGAAACTGTGGCATCGGAAGGGAGGACCGCCGGACTTCTGGAAACGGAAGATGAAAACCTTTTTTCCTATGCCCTCAGCTTCGAACCCGGCCAGAGCATTACCGTGAAACTGAGCTACGAACAGGCGCTTAAGAAAACACTTGGAGAGTACGAACTGGTGCAGTCTCTGGAAAATAGGCACAGGGTCAACAACCTCTCCGTAACCGTAAACGTAAACGCTGCAAACCAGCTCACCCGCCTGGAAGCCCCTGACTTCCCCGGAGCCGAAGTAGAGTACCTTTCCGCAAACAGCGGACAGGTGAGATATAAGGCAAACTCGCTGCCGTCCTCCGAACTGAGAGTCATTTTCGAAACAGCTAACCCGCCCCTGAACGGGAACATGCTCTTTTACGAAAACGGGGGCGAGGGATACATGATGCACATCTTTTCCCCGAGTGAAAAGGATATGGGGACTTCGGCCATGAGCAAGGAAATAATCTTTGTGCTCGACAAGTCGGGCTCGATGTACGGATACAAAATGGAGCAGGTAAAGGAAGTGTTCGGAAACATAATTGAGGACCTGCCTCCCGGAGACCACTTTAACATAATCTTCTTTGATAGTTACGTCAAGAGCTATTCCAAAACCCTCATGGAAGCAAGCCCCGAGGAAAAAACCGGAGCCCTGAACTTTGTGAACAGTCTCGATGCAAAAGGCGGCACGAACATCAATGAAGCCCTTCTCACCGCCCAGGAGATGTTTGACCCCGCAAGCGAAAGGGTTCCTATAATTGTCTTCCTGACCGACGGGGAACCCACGGAAGGAGTTACCTCCCCTTACGCAATCCGCCAGAACGTCCGGGACGCCAACCAGGCACAGGTCTCAATTTTCTCCATCGCCTTCGGGATCGATTCCGAAAGCAATTACCAGTTCCTCAGAGCCATGAGCCTTGAGAATTACGGGACAGTAGAGTGGTTTTCCCCTGAAGACAACGCAGCCGAAGAAATAGGTAGCTTCTACGAAACGATTTCAACACCCCTGATTACGGACATGGAATTTTCCTACGGAGAAGGAGTCTCGGGAATCGTAAACACCGGGGAAAAGAACCTCTTTGCAGGCTCTGACGCCATTATCCTCGGTAAATACCCCCCTGAAACCGGCAGCGTCCTTACGGGCGTCACGGCAACTACCAGGGCGGGAGACAGGGATTTCTCAGAAGAGTTCGAGGTAAACCCGGCAGATGCAAACTCTTTTATTCCACGGCTCTGGGCCTACACCAATATCGAAACCCTGATGGACAGGATCGAAGTCGAAGGGGAAACCGAAGAGCTGGTGTCCGAAGTCACGGCTCTTGCCCTGGAATTCGGATTCGTGACCCCCTATACCTCCCTCTTCGTGGAACTGCCTGAACCGGCCCCGGAAGAGGACAAAAGCGAAGACTCTGAGGCAGCAGAAGAAGCAATGGAAATGCCTGCAGAAGAAGTAGAGGAAGCCGTATGGGACGAAGAGGAAGTTGTAGAAGAAGATGAAATGGCTGAATCTTACCCGGCACAGCCAAAGCCTGGCGCAGGCTCATCCTACGACAGGAACACGGCGTATGAAGAAGCAGAAGATGCAGAAGGGCTTGAAGAAGAGGAACCGACCCCCGGTTTCGGACTGCTTTCAACCCTGATAGGAGTGCTAGGAATCGGCTTTTTACTGCAGAGAAGACAGGAATGAGAAGGCAGGAATGAAAGAAAAAGACAAAACCACCGTTACCTGCAGAAAATTGAAGGGGTAAAACCCCTTCCCATACATCTTTTTAAGATAAAGAGAAGAAATAAAGAGAAGAAGTCAGAGAAGAAATAAAGAGAATAAATAAAAAGATGAAGTCAGAGAAGAAATAAAAAGATGAAGTCAGAGAAGAAATAGAGAGGCTTAAGGGCAGAAGTAAGAGAAAAGAATGCGCTCCTGTCAAGATGAAAATGGCTACATCTTTGATTAACGTGCAGAGAGTGGACGGGAGCACACGCAATAGAGAAAATACTTTGTAATTATTTAATCCAGCTGATTCAGCTAATGGTTATTAGCACCCGGGGTAAAAGAAAAAGGAAAATAAGAACCTATAAGCAAAAAATAAGGTTCGTTACCCGAATAAATTAGTTTAAATCAATGCATAACGTTTTTATTTTTGATTGCTTCCGCCAAAACTATCCTACAGCAGATGTTTCCAGAGATAAGTAGCTCGCTTATCTGGCGGGAGCAAATCCCCGGGAAACCGGTTGTTTCCTTTGCTGAAAGGAAACAGGAAAAGGGAAAGGGAAAGTAAACAAAGAAAAGGATCATTTGAAGCTCTCAGAATTTAGTTTCAGTTTCAATTATTCTGCTTAAATTCCGAATTGTCCGATCCGTATTTTTGTGCAACACCCCGATTCCCCCGGCATCTTCCCATTCACTGATATTTTTGAAGTTGTCATCAATAAGCACCCTGGTGGGGCCGGAATGGAGAGCTTTTTCCGTCCTCTGGCAGAGAATAGCTTTTTTTGCATAAGCTTCCCCGAGTTCTCTCCTGAGCCATTCTATTTTTCCAGCCCTGGCGTTTGCCAGAGCATCTCTTCTTTCCGGAAAGGGGAGAGCCGAGAGGACTGAAAGAGGTAAATTCGAAGCGTTCAGGTGAGCGTAAAGCTCCCTTCCGCCGGGCATCCAGGACATGTCGGACCAGAAACCGACCCCTGCATCCGTGACCCTTTTCCAGAAGCGGTCTTTATCGCACCTGTACCAGGTCATCATATTCAGCTCGATTTGTTCACAGGCGCCGTTGAAATCCGTGAGTACCCCGTCCATATCCAGAAATATTTTTAGGCCCGGGGTTTCCGGAGCCCGGAACCGTACGGGAGATAAATCGGGAATCGTATTCCGGACTTCTCCTTTACTGCATTGGTCAAAGGAAATGGTATCACAACCGCATGGTGATTTTCTTGATGTAATTTTTCCTTATTACATATTTCTTATTGAATGGGTGAACTACCCCCACCTGCTTTCTGATGAAAGCGAGGAAGGGGCTTCCTGCTTCA
>JAENZL010000025.1:0-35426 GCA_016841265.1 Methanobacteriota archaeon
ACAAAGTCTACGAAAATTCGGTGAAAAAATTAAAAGGGGGGTCGAAATGTAAATTCAAAGTATTTTTGTTTTGAGTTAATCATCAACTGGAAACAATACGCATTGAATAAATAAAAATTCAGGAAAAAAGAAAAAATCAAGTTAATAATGTTCCCTTATATACTCATAAGCTTTATCGAAAAGCTCCTGATCTTTGTGAAGTTTGTATTTCAACAAAGTCTTTCGGAGAGCCTTTTTAATCTCTTTTTCGCCTGTATCGGTCCACTGCCACCCATCGAACCTTGTGTATTTAACAACATTATCAATGTCGCTGACGATTTTTTCCACGATTACCGGTGTTTTTTCAATTTTACATTCGAAGAAGAGTGTAGTTAATGCTTCTTTTGTATCGTCTACAGGTTCAGCAGGAATTTCCCTTTCAAGTTTGACAGTATCTCTTGCGATTTCCAGCAAGCCTTTCAGGAATTCGATGCTGTTGATGGTGTTTTTATAGTGCTTGTCTTTAAGTTCTTCAAGCCGCTTGCCCAATTCCTTGAATTTCGGGTCCTTTGCATTCTTGTGAAGTTTCCACTCGATCTTTATTTCGATCTCGTCAGCTTTCTTTTTCGCATCTTTTTCCGAGATCTTCCCCAGGATATCGGCATCCATTATTAGGGTTTCAAGATCGTCCCTAATTGTCTGGACAGTGGTATTTTCGTGTATGAGGTCCAGGGTTTTTGGGCCAAGGACATACCAGACAAGCTTTCCGTCCCCACTGGTGGGTTTGACGGACTGGTAAACCTGAGTTAGCCATTTGTAATCAGGTTCGTACTGGTTCAGGAAGGAATCCGGGGATATGGTTTCCCAGTGTCTTGCAAGATACGAGTAATCCGCTGCAAAATTGTCTCTTATTTCGTTTGAAAGGAGACATTCCTGGGCAGGTAGAAGCCCTTCGTAGCCTTCGATACTTCGGTCTATTCCTTCAAAGTAAGCCAGGCAGATTTCAAGGGCTATTGGCAGGTCTTCTTTAAGGTTATTGATGTTGGAGATAACATTCTGTATCTCTTTTATGTCAAAATTGAGAGCGTTTGCAACGTTGTCAAAGATACCAAGATAATCGACCACAAGCCCGTGATCTTTGTTAGGATAGGGACGGTTCACCCTGCATATCGCCTGCAGCAAGGTATGGTCTTTCATCGGTTTATCGAGGTACATTGCCTGGTTGATCGGGGCATCGAAACCCGTCAGGAGTTTGGAGGTGACAATCAAAAGCTTGAGGGGATCAGCCGGGTCTCTGAACCGGTCCAGGAGTTTGGCAAGTTCATCGTCTGTCAGGGAGTATTTTTTCTTCCACTCTTCAGGGTCGCCCTGCCGGAGGGTCATCACCACAGCGGATTCTTCAGGGTCAATGTATTTGTCGATTTCCTGCTTGTAGAGGTGGCAGGCTTCCCGGTCAAAAGTGACTATCTGGCCTTTAAAGTCACCTGGCCCGATATTCTTTTTGTAGTGCTCCACGATATTCTTACACACTTTTTCAATTCGGTCAGGAACCTTTACCAGCACACCGAATTTTCCGGCACGCTTTGATAGCTGGATCTTATCGTCTTCCTCCAGCTGATCAATCATACCATGGAAGGCTTCATCAATCGCTTTCTGATTAATATGCAGGTCTACGGGCCTTGGCACAAAATAGATCGGAAGGGTTGCTTTATCTTTCAGGGACTGCTCAAAACTGTACTTGTTCATATATCCGTTTTCGTCTTCTTCCGCCCCGAAAGCCCAGAAAGTATTTCGGTCCCGCGTATTTATCGGTGTGCCGGTGAGCCCGAAAAGGAATGCATTTGGAAGGGATTCTCTCATCTTTTTACCCAGGTCCCCTTCCTGAGTTCTGTGTGCCTCATCCACCAGGACAATGATGTTTTCCCTTTCGTTTAATACACCGTCAGCTTCCGCAAATTTGTGTATCGTAGTTATGATGATTTTTCGGGTATCCTGTTCCAGCAGTTTCTTTAGTTCGTCCCTTGATTCCGTTGTTACGGTATTCGGGATATTGGAAGCATTAAATGTAGCACTGATCTGGGAGTTCAGGTCAATCCGGTCCACAACAACAATTACTGTAGGGCTTCTAAGTTCCGGGTTTTGCCGGAGCTGCATGCCCGCATACACCATAAGATAGGATTTGCCGGACCCCTGGAAATGCCAGATCAGCCCCTTCCTGATCCGTCCCTCAATAACCCTCCGGACGATCTGCTTCGTTGCTTCATACTGCTGGTATCTGCAGAGAATCTTTATTTTCTGCCCACTCTGGTTTGTACTGAAAAGCGTGAAATTCTTCACAAGATCAAGGACAACTTCCGGCCTCAGCATCAGGTTCACAGCATGTTTCACTTCTTCCAGCTGCTCAAAAGCCGTATCTGTTGTAGTTCTCCAGGGCTGCCATTTCTCTATGGGCAGTTTAACCGATCCGACCCGGAACCTTTTCCCCTCACTCGCAAAACAAAAGGCATTCGGGACAAAGAGTTCAGGAACATATTTCTGGTAGTCCTCAAGCTGAATAGCCCCATCAAGCCAGGACACGGACGGCCTGACAGGACTTTTTACCTCTCCAACTATCAGAGGAATCCCGTTCACAAGCAGGACAAGGTCAGGTCTCCTGTTCAGGTCTCTTTTTGGTGTATAACTATACTGCGTAGTAACCACAAATTCATTATTTTCCGGGTTCTCGTAATCGATAAGCTTTATAGAAACGTGCTCTCCCCTCTCCCCAAAGGGCATGGTTTTTTCGTTCTTGAGCCATCTGCTAAACTCTTCATTCGCCTTTACAAGTCCCGAACCTCTGACCGAAATGAAAATTGCTCTTAATTTATATATGATTTCATCTGCACGGCCTGGGTTTTCTGCAATAAGAGGGTTCAGTCTTATCAGTGCGTTCACAAGATTTTCTTCTACAAGAACGTCGGATTCTGCTCTGTTGAGTTCACTTCTTGGAACAAATGTCCACCCAATATTCTTCAACAGATCCCGAATAAAATTTTCAACTGAATTTTCCTCATTGAACACCAAGAAACCCTTTCCCATTGAACACCATATAATCAGTAAATTGTAGTCAATATGTTTGTCTGTTATCTTTAGTCTTAAAATATATTATCTTTTTCACAAATAAAGAATATTGAGTCTGATTAATTCTCAAAATTCCTTTGATACAAGTTTATTCGTTAATATTTTTTTCAATTTTGATAAACATTCAATGTGTGATTTGTATTTTGATAATTGAGTATCAATATTTGAAAAAATGGATACTATTTTTTGTTGTTCTTTGAGTGAAGGAAGTGGAATTTTTTGATTTTCCATTCCAGACTTTGTAATATGTAGTATTGCCATTCCATGCATTTTACATTTCATAAGTTCTGTTGTCTTATGCAAGATATAATACATAAACAACTTATTTATTTTATTTTTACATTCAATTTTCCAGATGTGATAATGATATATTGCTTTAGGCCCATTCCAAATATAAGGGCCGAATGATGCCGACCACATATACAATAAATCACCTTTACTTACATATTGGCTTGATGGCAACTTCAAATTTGAGTAGTAATATTCTGAACCTGTACCAGTAAGATTTTGCAGTCTTATTACGGGTGTTCCTGTTTTCTCCCACTCAGATAACTTATATGCTCGACCATTGTAAAATGAAGCTATGTCGCCTTGTTTGACAACTTCCCACTCTTCCGGAATCCTCCCCAACTCAGTATCTTTAAACCGGGTGTGCCCAATCCCTTTTGTCAGCAGTTCGTTAAGGAGCCCCTGTTTGAGTGTTTCAGTTGTTTCGATGAGTTTTTCGGTTTTCTGGATGTTGTCTTCGATGGACCAGAGGAGTTCTGAGATCTTTTTTTGTTCCGGGATGCCTGGAATCCAGAATTGCTGTTTTGCAAGTGTTTTCCATTTAATTCTAGGGGACATTGACCCTTCAGAGTTTGAATGTGCTGTTTTCCAGAAAATGCTGGATTGCATAAAGCAAGGTAAAAAATCGGGATAGATTTTATCTTCGACTGGCCGAAATATCATTGCATCGGTGGAAACTACAGCATCTCTGTCACTAATGGCAACTTTTCTTAAATATGTGCGGCGTCTGCCAAAAATAATATCGCCTTTTTTGCAGATGAATTTTGATGATTTTACATCTTCTACCGAGCCAAACCTTTTGATTCTTATGCAATCAGTGTCCAGGTGTTCTAGCCCGATGAAATACTCTAATCCAGATTTACTAGGATCTTCGATCCTATCTGTAGCAATTTCGGCGATTTCATCAAATCTCACTTTTTGCCATCCAGGAAGGACATTTTTCAGGTTACTGATCATTTAATCCGACCTCTGATAAGATTGAAAAAATTTCTTCATTTGCTTCTTTTATTCTGTGACTGCTTTCAGTCCATTCCTGAATTACCACTTCAAGAGGCTCGTCTATCTCTCCGAGGTCGTATTTCTCCACGTAAAGAGGCACATTAAGGTTGTAATCTTTTTCTTTCACTTCTTCCATCGAGGCAACGTAAGATTTCCTTGGAACGTTTCCGTAATTAGTGTACAAATCAAAAAGTGTCTGGATATTATCGTCAGATAAGAAAGCCTGCTGTTTATCCTGTATAACTTCTTCAAAACCGTTTATAAACAGAATTTTCCCTTTTCTCTCTTCTGGTTTGTTTTTCTGGCAAATAACAATGCAGGCTTCCATTGGGGAGTTATAGAATAAATTTGGTCCCAGGCCGATTACGCAATCCACATAATCATCTTCAATGAGTTTAGCCCTCATGCTCTGCTCAGAGTCCCTGAAGAGGATTCCATGAGGCCAGAGAATTGCACACCTGCCGGTATCTTCTTTCATCGAGCAGATGATATGCTGAAAAAATGCGTAGTCCGCGCAGCCCTGGGGAGGTGTCCCGTAGATGTTTCTTCTCCAGGGATCCTTTGTCCAGGCATTTTGGTTCCATTTTTTGATTGAATAGGGAGGATTGGCAATCACCATGTCGAACTGCTGAACCCTGTCGTATTCTATGAAAGCCGGGTTTGCGAGAGTATTGCCCCTTATAATGTAGAAGTCGCCGAGGTCATGTATGAACATATTCATGCGGGCGATGGATGAGGTTATAAGGTTGATTTCCTGGCCGTAGAGTTTGATGTTTCGGTACTCTTCACCTCTCTTTTTTGCGAGGATGATGGAGTTCAGGAGCATGCCGCCTGAGCCGCAGGTCGGGTCGTAGATAGATTCTCCGGATTTGGGGTCCATGATAAGAGACATCAGTTCGACCACTGTCCGGTTGGTGTAAAACTCGGCTGCTGTATGGCCGCTGTCGTCAGCGAACTTTTTGATGAGGTATTCGTAGGCGTTTCCGAACTGGTCCTGAGGTACGTTTTTGATGGAGAGGTTTTGGGTTGAGAAGTGCTCAAGGAGGTCAATTAGGAGTTTATCGCTCAGGCGATTTTTGTTGCCCCAGTTTCCATCTCCGAAAATGCCGCTGAGTTTGTCGGGGTTGGCTTTTTCAATTTCACGCATGGCTTTCTGGATGGCTTCCCCTACGTTGGTGGTGACTTCCCGGACCTCTTTCCAGTGGGAGCCTTCAGGGACCATGAAGAGGCGGTGTTGCTCTTCATAACTGGCGTATTCAAGGTCGCCGTCGGATTCCAGGAGGGCTTCTTCGAATTCTTCGTCATAGACATCGGAAATGCGCTTGAAGAACATCAGGGGGAAAATTATGTTTTTGTACTCGCCAGGGTCGATGCCTCCCCTCAGGAGATTTGCGGCTCCCCACAGGTACTGCTCCAGTTCCTGCTGGCTTACATGAGAATTATCCGGACTCATAGGACATTCACTTCTTTAAGTAACTGTTTCATTTTTTCCTCGGACTCAAGGAACGCTTCGTAATCGGCCTTCAACTGTTCCAGTGTGGCTTTCAGGTCGATCTCTTCCACCTCATTGACTTTCTTGACATAAAGCGGAATGTTCAGGTTGTATTCGTTTTTCCGGATTTCCGAAAGCTCAACGACCTGGGAAATGTTTTCTATGTCTCCGAAATTCTCATACCATTGCAGCACGGTTTCTGCATGTTCGGGGAGGAAAAAGTTCTGGTTTCTGCCTTTCTGGTACTGCTCGGATGCGTCAATAAAAAGGACTTTATTCTTTTTCTCTTCGGTTTTCTTTGAGCGGAAAACAAGAATGCAGGCACTGATCCCGGTCCCGTAAAACAGGTTTGGTCCAAGCCCTATCACGGCTTCAAGAAGGTCTTTTTCAATCAATTCCTTCCTGATTCTACCTTCGGCACCCTGCCTGAAAAGGGCTCCGTGGGGAAGCACGATTGCCATTCTACCCTTTTCCGGAGCCATTGAAGATATCATGTGCTGGACCCAGGCATAATCTCCGTTGCTCTTTGGCGGCGTTCCTGCGAGGTTCCTGCCGAATGGGTCATGAGACCAGTTTTCATATCCCCAATTTTTCAATGAAAAAGGAGGATTTGCAATTACCACATCAAATTTGGAAATCCGGTCTCCTTCATGGAAATAAGGATCCTTTAGTGTATCCCCCCGGTGAATCTGGAATTCTTTGATATCGTGGAGAAAAAGGTTGATTCTTGAAATAGAAGAAGTTGTGAGGTTCTTTTCCTGGCCGTACAATTTTATAGTTCTTGAATCTCCTCCACTTGTTTTGACGTGGTGGTAGGACTCAAGGAGCATGCCGCCTGAACCGCAGGCAGGGTCATATATTGTTTCTTGTTCCTGAGGTTTCAGGATGCTTCCCATCAAATGAACAACCGGTCGGGGTGTATAGAATTCTCCTGCTTTTCTATTCGTGAGGTCTGCGAATTTCTTAATCAGGTATTCGTAAGCCTGCCCCAGAATGTCGGGTTCAACGTTCGATTTAGAAAGTTTCAGTGGGTCAAAATGTTGAATGAGATCGATTAAAAGCTCATCTGATAACCTATCTTTGTTCGTCCAGTTTACATCTCCGAATATGCCGTAGAGTGTATGTGGATTTGATTTCTCGATTTCTCGAAAGGCTTTCTGAAGAGCCTGTCCGACATTCTCGGTTTTTTCAAGTACATCATTCCAGTGAGCTTCGTGGGGAATGATGAAATCGTGGAATTCACTTAGTTCGGCATATTCTTCATCTTCCGAATCATCCAGGGCTTCTTTGAATTCCTCTTCGTAAACATCGGATATTCTTTTGAAAAAAAGTAAGGGAAATATATATGATTTGAAATCAGAAGCATCAACAGGGCCTCTCAATATATTTGCCGCGCCCCATAGATTTTGTTCTAATTCTGAAAGGGTAATCTTGCTCATTTTTCATTTTCTCCACTTTTCAAATGTTCGTTCTCTAAAATAAAAGATAGTATATAGTTTAAATTTGAGTGGATTTCAGGGGGAATTCTTTTGCAAATGAATGTGATTGCTTATTTTCCTTTCCATCTGCAGATCCTTGTAAATTCACAGGTGCCGCAAAACTCCCCTGTACAGGGACTGAAGTTACCGTTTTTTATGCCTTCAATCTGCTTTTCGACCTGTATTTTTGTTTCTTCAAGCTGAGTGTTGTCTACAGTCACATCCGAAATTTTTGCATCGGAAAGATAAGCAACAGACCCTTTGGTTACTTTTTCTCCAAGCATTTTAAGCCCGATAGAATACATCCGGACTTGCATAGAGGATTCTTCATCAGTGATTACACTATCTGAAGTTTTGTAGTCCCGCACCTCGATTTTGTCTTCGGCATGGATTATCACATCGATTTTTCCGGTAATTGTTGCTTTATGGAGGGGAAACTCGATCCTTGCTTCAACTTCCTGTATATTATGCATGTCATCTTCGTATTTTTTGACAAAATTAATGAGCTTCCTTTTGGCTGCCTGTTTTATTTTTTCGCCCTGGCCTTTGTTCACGAAAGGCATGTAGAAATTTTCTTCCACTGAAGTGGTGATCGCATTTACAGGGTTGTACCCTTCGTTTTTTATCAGGTCTGCCGCCTGCTGGAGACAGAAATGCAGAGCGTTTCCGTATCCGATTCTCTCTTTGAACCGGGGGTCATAGCCCCAGATCTGATTTAACCTGTAAAAGTAAGGACATTTCTGGTAGAGGATAATTTCTGAGGTTGTGTAGGTCTGGATCTCTTCTGAAAGGCCGGAGTCCGTAAGCTCATGGAAAGGCAGTTCACTGCTTGTAGATAGCCTTGTAATTTTGGGGTTTTGAAGCCCTTCGTTGACAAATGAACTTGTACCTGAATTTCTGCCATTCAGCTGCCTGAAAGAACTAACAACAAGCACGTCCTTTGCACGGGTGAGAGCAACGTAAAAGAGTTTCTTCTCACTTTCGATATCCCCTTCATATTTTTCAACATCAAACAGTTCTTCCGGCACCAGCCAGTTCTGCTTCCTACCCACCATACTCGAAGGAAAGCGCCTCTTATTCATAGCAGGAATGAATACAAGGGGCCACTCCAGTCCTTTTGCTTGGTGCACGGTCATCAACTGGACCGCATCCACACCCCGGATGTCATCTCCTGACTGCTCTTCATACGCACCCGTAGCATAGCTGTTCATGTACCAGCAAAGGTTTTTCAGGTCACGTTCCCATTTTCTCTGCCGGCCCCCAAGCATGTTTGCAGCTTCGAAATCCGTAAGAAGAGAATTGAATCTGCCAAGATTTGCCATCATCACAGCATGATTTGGGTCTTCAGGGTCCAGGCAAAGATAATTCAGAATAACAAGAAGTTCCTGGTAGACCTCGGAAAAGCTATCGTACTTTGAATCCAGCACATTCTTTTTCCAGTTCTCCAGCTGCTTTATAATCTTACCGTGCAGCTTGCATTCAGGAACCCCGCTGTTCCAATCCTCCAGAGCGGAGTAAAGAAGTTCATCACATTCTTCTTTTTCATCTCGCTTCCATTTGTTTTCATACCAGAACCCATTTTCATAGAGCCAGGCAAACAACTTGCCAACGGTCTGAATTTCTGGTCTTCGGAACAGACCTACTTTCCCACCAACAATGAAAGGGATTCCTCTTTCCCTGAAAACGTCAATAAAGGGAGGTGCTGAAGTGCTAACGCTCCGGAAAAGTATTCCAATATCTCCATAAGAGCACTTTCCGGCATTCACATACCTTTCTATCTGGTCTACAGTCCATTCTGCTTCACTGATGTTATTCGTGAGTCCTGCTAAGTATACTGCTCCTTCCTCTTCCCTCACAGGAGCAAGATGGCTGTATTTTCCTTCAAAAAGATCTGAAAACTGATTGGAAATCTCTATAATACTTTTTCCGCTTCTCCTGTTTTCCGTAATTGGGATCGTTTCGGCGTCATCATAATGTTTAACAAAATCCTCAAAGCACCTTTCATCGGAACCTCTCCACTGATAAATGGTCTGCCTGGGATCCCCTACGATAAAGATTTCGGCACTTTGGCCTATAAGCTGTATCAATTGCTCCTGTGCCCTATTAATGTCCTGATATTCATCCACAATAAGGTACTCAACTTCAGAGAGAACTTCTGGCTTCTCCTGGAGATTTTCAAGAGCAAGGTTGATCATCCGATTGAAAGTCAACCTTTTATGGGCGTCCAGAATCGCCTCGTATTCTCTAAAACTTGCATGAAAATCCGGGGCTTTTTTCTTGAGCTCTTTTTCGGGAATAAGTTCCCCATAAACAACATTAAGATTCCTCATAAAAGAGCGACAGTTTTGCGTATAACTCCCTTTCTTTCCCAGGCCCAGATCCCATCCAACTCTAAGCAAAAAAGCAGTTTCCTGGTTTTCATCAAGAACTCCGTAATCCCCATATTTAAAGTGATTTTCTAACAACTGTGAACAATAACCGTGAATTGTGCCGACATACATCTCCCCAAGCTGGGTACAGATTTCCTCCCCACTAAGCTGCCTGATCCGGTCATAAATTCGGCTTTTCATACCAAGGGCAGCTTTCTCAGTAAAAGTGAAAGCTACAATAGATGAAGGTTTAACTTTTTTGTAAAGAAGCAGGTATACAATTTTTCGGGTAAGAGTTTCGGTTTTCCCCGCACCAGCTCCAGCAATTATCCTTATATGTTTACTGTTAGATAGGACCGCTTTTTTTTGGTTTACCGACAACTCTTTCGGTTCCTTTACTATACTTTCCAGCAATTCCTCGGTACCCATGTTTTTCACACACAAAGTAAGATTTTTTCAATATAATACTCTTTTGATATAATCTGATTGACATATAAGTGTTAGTAATAAATGACAAACTTTGCAATAAAGATATGAAACCAAAATTTCAAAATTCACTCCTTCTTCTTTTTCATTCAACTCAAGGAAAGGTCGTTTGCTACCGCAAAAAAAATTGCTGCCAGGAACTCAAAACCATTGAGGTCCGCGTCTTCAGAATCCGCCAAGCTAAAAGCAAAGTACCTGTAAGCACTCATAAGAAACAAAAAACCCACCACCCAGAGGAATCAAAATGACCGAAAAAACCACCTACACATCCTACGACAAGCTCATCCGCGACAAAATCCCGGAAATCATAAGAAGCTCAAACAGGGTTCCGGAGT
The DNA here is from genome assembly GCA_016841265.1 of Methanobacteriota archaeon. Classification (GTDB taxonomy): domain Archaea; phylum Halobacteriota; class Methanosarcinia; order Methanosarcinales; family Methanosarcinaceae; genus MTP4. Next base: position 10,547 of record JAENZL010000025.1, read on the forward strand.
GCGAAATTCTTGATGAGGATGAGGAATACCCGCAGTATCTTATAAGAAAACTCTATGAGGAAGTCCTGGAGTTCATGGAAGAGCCGTGTGTAGAGGAGCTGGCGGACATAAAGGAAGTTGTTGATGCGCTTTCCCGGGTCACAGGGTTTGAAAGGGTTGAGCAAATCCAGGAGAAGAAGAGGGAAGAAAGAGGCGGTTTTGAGAAAAGGATTTTGCTTACAGGGGTTTATGAGGAAGAGGAAGAATAAAAACTTCGGCTCCATAGAAGTCCTGTTATATTGGGTGAAAATTATTCTCTTTACTACCAGTGTCGATATTTAAAACTTCAGGCCGAGGGAGTGCGATTCTGCCTGTAGGCTAAAGGTTGTGCGGGGTCTGCCTGAGCCAGCCGCCGGGCAAATATATAAAAAGAGTAATAGTAATCCTCTTGAGGGAGCGCAGCGACCGAAAAGGACCCCGTGCTCCCGAAGCGGAACTCGGGTGAGGAAGGTGAAGAATAAAAACTTCGGCTCCGTAGAAGTCCTGCTATATTGGGTGGAAATTATTCTCTTAACTACCGGTGTCGATATTTTAAATACCAGGCCGGGGGGAGTGCGATTCTGTCTGTAGGCTAAAGGTTGTGCGGGGTCTGCCTGAGCCAGCCGCCTGCTAAATATAAAAATAGAGTATTTGATGCCTCTTGAGTGAAGCATCAAAAAAGAGAAAAAACATCAAAAAAAGGAAAAACCGCCTGTGAAGGCATTTTGTGTTAAAGTGCTGTCCAGCCGCCGTCGACTGTTATTATCTGGCCTGTAATATATTTTGATGCATCGGATGCAAGGTAAACAACTGTTGTATCCAGATCCCCGGACTGGCCTGCACGGCCCATCGGGCACATAAATTCGATGATTTTTGAAAACTCCGGGTCGGCGACAACATCTTTTGCTATTCCGAGGGCAAAATAGCCAGGCGCGATTGCGTTTACAGTGATGCCTTCTTTTGCCCATTCAGTTGCCAGGGATTTGGTGAGCATTAAAACTCCACCCTTTGTTGAGCAATAAGCTGTAACAGGCATTCCTTTCATTGCCACTGTTGAGTGGATTGACCCGATGTTAATGATTCTTCCGTACTTTTGCTTTAACATTACTTTCCCGACTTCACGGGCAAAGAAAAAAACACCATTCAGGTTGGTATCAATCATTTTGCGCCACATTTCATCGCTTGTTTTGTCTGCAGTGTCAACAAGCCCAAGGCCGGCATTGTTTACAAGGATATCAATTCTGCCGAAGTCTTTTTCTACCTGCTCCACAGCACTCTTAATCTGGTCTGTTTCCATTACATCACATACGTAATAGCGGCAGCTTACGCCAAGCCCTTCGATTTCCTTCTGTACTTCCTTTAATTTTTCTTCACGACGTGCAACTATAGCAATATTTGCACCTTGATTTGCCAGAGCCCTGGCAAACTCTACCCCAAGACCCGAGGAAGCACCTGTTACAATAGCAACTTTTCCAGTTAAATCAAATAGATTTTTCACTTTGACCCTCCTTTAACTGCCGTTTTTAAATTGCCTTTCTAGCTTATGGCTAAAAAAAGGCTCCGTATAAATCCCCTGAATTACAATTTCATCTAAAAATTTTATAAAATTTAGACTTGAAAATTGTCCCTTAATTTTTTGTTCCCACAAAAAACGAAGGTGCATCATATATTAAAATCGAAAAGTATATTAAATTTGTTAATCTCGGTTTTAAAACCTTTAAGCTTTCCGAAATGAACCTCCAGTCTTGTAAATAGAAGGAAAGGAAAGAAAATCGAAGGGGAAGAATAAAAACGTCGGTTCCGCAGAAGTCCTGTTACCGTCGAAGTTCTGTAATATCACCTAAAATGACCCTGATTTATTGACTGATTTGAATAGTAATTCCGGTCCGCCAGTTAACTGCTGAGTACAGGGAAAACAGGGTCCTCACCGTTTGCGTCAGCAAACGGCCTTTCCCGAAATTCATGAAAAAAAGATTGGAAAAATAGAGTGGCATTGTTAGCGTTTACTTTTATTCAACTAACCTACCTTTTATTTCAATTTACTACTCAACGTTGATGTTTAAAGCTCTTGAGCTGGAGGTTATGCGGGGTTTGGATGAAACCGCCTCCGGCTAAATATAAAAATAAGGTTGTACATCTCCCGATTGGACCGAAACCGGCTCTTTGCTATCAGCTCTTTGCTATCGAATTTCTACCATCGAATCTTTACTATCGACTCTCTACCGACGATCTCAAAAATCCTCACAGTTACCCAAATTTAGCTCCCTGATCAATCTTTCAACAGCTCTTTCAAGCACTGGAGCATCTTTTATTGCAGCATCCCAAACACGGTCATAATCTACATCAAAATAAGCGGATATAAGGCGGTCTCCCATTCCTGCCATACCCTCCCAATCTACTTCCGGAGCCTTTGACCTTATATCGGCAGAAACAGATTTTGCGGCTTTACCTATGATCTCTAGCTGGAGTACGACTGCATCCTTTGTTAGACTGTCATCCAGAAAAGTGTCCTTGTCCATCCCTTCTGTGAACTCTTTTATACTTCTGGAAGCTTTGAGCATCTCGCACAGGTAAAGTAGAGGTGATTTTATACCCCCGGTAGTTCCCCTTAATATGTCAGCTTTTACTATCGGGTTTATGCCCCTTTCCGAAACAACATCCACCGGAACTCCAAACAGCTCTTCAAGATAAGACTCAAGCCCCGTAAGGTCAAAAAGGCTTGCTCCTTCCCCCAAGCTCACCAGGACATCAATATCGCTTCCCTCTTTTTCTTCCCCGCGTGCGTACGAACCGAAAATGCCTGTAATTTCTGCATTGAATTCCCTTTTTATCTCATCCTTTTTTTCTGCGATGAGGAGCCGGATCTGGTTAAGGTCCAGGGGTGCTTCTCTTTTATTCATGGCATCGGTCCTGCATTTTTAAAGATTTCCAGTCGTATAATGTACAGTATGAGCGCTGTACAATATATACGCCTCTGTCGTAGAAGCTGCTGACAATTCTTAATTTTCTTCTTCATTTACTTCATTTTCCGGGAAAAGCCGTTTGCTACCGCAAACGGGGCTGCTGACGGGAACTGCCAACCAGTGAGGGCCGCAGTTTCTGGGTAAACAATACAAAAAAAGCAACTTCATCCCCGAAGAAAATCGTCATAAAACTTTGGCGGCCAGGGTTTGAAGAACTTCTTACCTGACACATGTAACCAGAATTAAATCACGGCCTTACAGGCAGGATGCTTGCCACTTTAGTGACGAGAGGAATGCCGTCAACTTTCAGGCATTCCATAGAATATTCATATCCATCCATTTGAGCCCGCCCGCTGGAGAAACATAAAAATTGAGTTATAGTAAGTCCTCTTGAGGGAGCGCAGCGAGCGAAAAGGACCCCGTGCTCCCGAAGCGGAACTCGGGTGAAAAGCCGCAAAGCTTTGCTTTGCGTGGCTGATTTCGGGGCCACAGAAATCGTGAGGGTCGCGGCTTCTGAGTAAGCAAAACAAAAAAGCAACCTTCTATTCAGATAAATTATCCAAAATCCAGGGCGGCCAGAATACTAACTAAAACCATTACTCCATCCCACTCCTCGCCCTTATCCCCGTCAACCTGCAAACCCCCTGCTCAAGTTCCACCTCGAACTCCTCCACTTCCCCCTTCTCCCTGCAGAACTCCACAAGCTCAAGCATATGCCCGAGTCCTTTGCTCGCCCCGGCATTCTTCAGGAGGTCCAGGGGAGGTTCCAGCAAGGGGCGCGGGAGGAAGACCACGCATTTTGCTTTTGCCCTTGTTATCGACACGTTCAGCCGGTTCAGGCTGTAGATGAACTCGGCTTCGTTCATTGCGGTATCGATATCACTGACCCCATAGCTCACTATCACGGCTTCGGCTTCCTGGCCCTGGGTCTTGTCGACCGTGTCCACGAAGGGGCGGTGCTGCCAGTTCCGTAATTTGCCGAGCTCGTCCCGGATCGTGCGGATCTGGGCGCGGTGGGGGCTTACGATAAATAAGCCGTGTTTCCAGAAATCGGAGTCTCCTTCCCCGGAGTCCGGGTAAGGGGTGCCGGTCTCGTCCCTGGACAGGGTCTGCCTCAAGGATACGGCGAGTTTTGCAACCAGTTCGGCTTCGATCTCGTTTTCTATCGAAGCCCGGGTGTTTTCAAGAATTACCACGCTTAAAGGGTATTCAGGGTCAAGGACCCAGTTTATGAATTCAGGTTCGGGTTTGGGTTCAGGTTCTGGCTTGGATTCAGGCTCGTGTGCGGATTCTGGTTCTGGTTCTGGTTCTGGTTCTGGTTCTGGTTCGGATTCGGGTACGGCTTCTAATCTTTGAGTAGTTTCCGGGAAGTCCGTCGACAGGAGTTTGAGCTTCTGCTTTCCGATTCCTTCGTTTGCCGGCCTGTAGCCTTTGCCGTAGAGGGTTGCTGCCGGGAAGCCGGACAGGGTTTCGTTCATCCTCCAGTTTTCAAGGAGCTGGCAGGTGTATCCGGGATCCGGGCTGCTGTCCCTGAGGCGGAGGTAGGAGAAGATGGAGTCGTAAAGGCCCGGGAGACCGTCTTCGGGTTCCGGATACTCCCCGGCTATGATGGGCGGGAGCTGCAAATCGTCTCCTGCAAGGATTAGCCGCTTTCCTTCATCCAGGACGGACATGCCAAGAGCCAGTTCTGAGGGCTTCATCTGGGAGGCTTCGTCAACGATGAGGAGGTCAAAGGGGTCGCATTTCTGTTTTATTTTGTTGAAGCTGTTTACCGTTCCTCCAAGGACCAGGAAGGGACAGGCGGTCTTCTCCTGGATGTCGTATTCGGAGAGGACTTTTAAAGCCTCCCGGGCTTTTTGGGTCTTTATGTCCTTCAATTTGTAAATCTCAAGTCCTTTTCCTTCTCCTTTCCCTTCTCCTTTTCCTTCTCCAGAACCCTCCAAAAGACCCTCTTCCTCAGCGAATTCCCGGACCCTCAGCAACAGGTTTTCGATTGCGGCATGGGTAAATGCCGTTACGCCAATGTGGATTTGTTCCCCTGCTTCCATTTTTGCCCGGACAAGGTTCAGAAGGGCTTTTGCCAGGAAGTAGGTCTTTCCGGTCCCCGGGGGCCCCCAGATAAGGGTCAAGCGGTTTTCCAGCATGTGGGTGAAAGCTTTTTGCTGACTCGGGGTAAAGCCCGAGTTTTGGGCATGCTTCAGGGCAGCCGCAGATACCGAGCCGACTTCCCGCACAGGGGTTGAAAAGCCATGAGGGTCCCTCAAAAGCCGGATAAAGTCGTGTTCCAGCTGCTCGTCAAGCTCGGTTAGCCGGGAAATTATCCTTTCCGAGGCAAAGTCCGTAAATCTCGGGTGAAGGACTGCCTCGTCTCCGGTCTTGAAAAAGCTCTGTTTGGACACTGGTTTGGGTGTTGAGTTGGCTGATGGATCAGAAACTGACATTTCTTTATCTTTAGAAAAACCCAGCTGGTCCTCGTTATAATAGACCTCAAGGAAAAATCCCGTTGTTTTCCCGGTTTTTTCGTTTTCTATTTTCCTGTTGACCATTGCAAAGCAGACTTTGCTCCTGCCGGGATTCCGCAGATTGGTCCGGTATCTGTAATCTTCAAAGCTGAGCTGGGCTTTTTCCCCGGAAACTCCCTTCAGGACCAGGAGGTAGCTGAAGTTTTCGTTCTGGTCAAAAAGCCCCGAGTCCAGGTCACAGTTGACCTTCCAGAGGTTCTGTTCCAGGTACTGGACAGGAACACTGATCCCTTCCTTCACCCGTTCCGAAAAAGGCAGGCTGCGCCTCTCCCTTATCTCCAGATTCCTCAGGTAAGACTCGTAGCGGGCGATAAAGATCATCCGGGAAACTTCCGGGTAGTTGTACTTCCGGGACGCCGGTATCCGGAATTTGGGAGGCCATCTGACCAGGGAACCCCGGACTTTTTCCCGGAGCCCTTCAAGGACACTGCTCGCTGCAAGGAGCCGCATCGAAAGTTCCTTTTCTACCCAGCCGACTGCTTCAACCCTATTTTTCTCCCAGGCCATCGAGATTGCGTCGCTCTTAAGCGAGTTGCTGTGCTCGAACCAGAAAAGGTCCCCCGGATCCAGTTTAAAATCGAAATCAGGTTTTGGCAAAGCCTCCGTAACCTCGGGAAGCCGGAGGGAAAAGGGAATCGGCAAACATACCAGTTTCCGGATTTCCTCGGTCAGCACAACAAGCGGGAACGATACTTTTGCAAAAGGGTGCTGCTTTTCCCCGAACAGCGAAGGGTCCTGATAATAGAATAAGAGCTCAAGGGCAACAGGTGCCAGTTCCGGGATTTTTACCGCTTCCCTTAGGAGTTCCCTGAACAAAGCAGCTTCGTAGCTGTCATAAACGTATGTCTGCAGGGACTTTTGTTCCTTCCATTTCAGGGTTTCATTTGCTTCATTGGATTCATTGTCAGAGGTTTCGTTTGCAGCGGACTCATTAGTTTTATTAGCTTCATTGCCAGTGGATTCGTTACCGGCGACTTCATTGGATTCATCAGCTTCATTATAAAATTCGTTATAATCATGCAGGATTTTTAACTCGTCAAATAAATCTAGCAGGAATCTCCGCTGTACCTCTTCGCATTTTCCCGGGCTTTCCGCCACGTAAATCCTTTCGTTAACCGGACTTCCGTAAACGGCTTTCCCCTTGAAGCGCCGAAAACCCGCCGAGTAAATCTTACCTGAAACCGGGTCCCTCTGGAGGGTGAGAAAAAGGCTTACGTCCTCATTCCTGGGCAGCGGCAGGGAAATCCCCCTGTTAAGCACGACTTCCTTTTCTTTCAGGGCTCGGAGGGTATTTCGCAAAAACTCCCCTTTCCCGCGCAAAGCCCCGCATTTGTCCAGGACCTCTTCAGCCTTCCCGGTTCCCCCGATTCCCCCGGCTCCTTCGCATCCTTTACTTCCTTCGCATCCTTTACTTCCTTCACTTTCCTCACTTCCCCCGGTTTCAAGAAAAGCCTCCAGCTCGGAAAGGGTATTTATCGACGTCCTGCTGCCCCATTCCGCCTCCCGGAGGAATTCCCTCCCGCTGACCGAAAGGTAAGGGATAAGGGATACCGAATTGTATTTTTCAGCCTCTTCCCTGCAGTACCGGTAAAAATCGCATAACTCGCAGCGGTGATACACGTGCCAGGGCACGTCTTCGAGAGGTTCTGTAAGGATTTTTGGAAGGCGGTACCTCAAAAATTCCTCGAGAATCCTGATATTGAAACCCAGCTTGAAAAGTTCCGGCTCATCCTGCCCGTAAAGCCAGATTCCTGCCTGATCCATGTCCACCTGCGCATCAATGCCGTTTTCCTCCAGCACTTCTCTCAGCATCAGGGCGTATAACGTAGCCTGGATCCGGTGGCTCGAACTCAGTTCGTCACTGGCTTTTACATCAATCACCTGAAGGCAAAGCTCACCAGACCCGCCCGGCTTGTCCGAATCATCCAGATCCGCCGGGTTTGTAGGGTTTGTCGGGTCCTTCGGGTTTGCCTGATTTGTCAGGTCTGTCGGGTTTGTCAGGTCTGTCGGGTTTGTCAGGTTTGTCAGGTCTGTCGGGTCCGCCGGCTCCTTCTCAACAACCCGCACCAGGTCAGGCCTGCAAGCCGAAAACCCGTACAATTCAGGGGATAAATTGTACTTCCGATAAAACCGGGGCGGAATCAGAAGGGTAGGCTGGTAGACTGCATCCCCCTTTTTCAAATTCCTGAAAATTTCCAGGCTTTCCTTTACGGAATGAGCTCTCTCATGAAGAGCCCCCTCTCCTTCCGGAACCAGCAAATTGTCCTTCAGTTTTTCAAGGACAACAAGCTCTTCCCATCGGTTCCCCGCCTCCAGAAGAGCTTTCGTAGCCGGGCTCTGGTCCGGCTTGACAGCCGGGATCCCTATTTGAGCCCTTTCCTGCATGGGTGTCGCATGGTATCGAAGATAGCGCTCGCAGTTGTGGTAAAAATATCTGGCTATTAGCGAAGGGCTCAGTCTGTGTTTTATCATGAAATCCCGGTTTTTCCCAATAATATTACTCGTAAAATATACTTGAGGATTCAGGATACGAATCTATATTAATATTTATATTTCTTGTTATTTCTCCGGTGCAATTCTGAGAGGGGGGCAGGATTGAATCGTTTGTCTGTGGAACTGTCGGCGGGGGGCCGCGGGGGAAATATATAAAAGGAGATACGTTAGTCCGCTTGAGGGAGCTCATTGAAAAACCTTCATTCTTCAAGAGCTACATCTTCAATATTGATGGAAGAATTAAGGTTCCGAAGGACTTCTTTACTTTTTTCAATGTTTAATTTCGCAAGATATTTGATTATTAGTTTCCTGTTTAGTGTAAAAATCTTGGTGGGTTTGATTCTGCTTTCGTAATTGAGATAGCCTTCATCGAGGTCGGAATTGTTTATTACCACGCAGCCTGCATAATTTTTAGGGTTGCTGGTGATCGCACAGCAGATTACGTCATCATTATGCGTGTTGTAAGAACTGTTAGAAATGATGATGGCAGGCCTTCGTTTGCTTGTGGAAAGGTCGGAAAAGGGGAATGGGATGAGGACAATATCCCTCTGCTTAACATTCGTTCCAGGCTTCATCATATTCGTTATCCCAGAAAGATGCTAAGGAATCCTCGGTAATGGTCCTCTTGCTTTCAAGAGCTTTAACTTTCAGCTTCAATTCCTGGATTTCGGAGAGCAGGTACTCAATGACGTCTCCTTTCATGTAACTTATTTTCGTACTTACCTGCAGGCCCTCAGATGTTTCGAAGACCATGTCCTTATCCAGCCTGCTCTGATAAACGTGGTCTTCAGGACTTGTTTTCCGAACCTTTACCATTGTGCTTTCCCTCTATTATTTTCAAAAAAATGTCAAGTAATTCCGGGTCTTCGGATTCTAAATGCAGAACTTTGTTTTTGACTTCATCATTATTCTGGTGGCTAAAAGTAATCAGGCTGGCATGCAATTTCCCGTCTCTTTCAAACTCTCTTACAAAGGCAACGTTTATAGGGAATATATTCTCACCCGAGTAGGCGATCTTATTCAGGAAATCTTCTTTAAAAATATCTCCCAGGGCCTTCCCCTCAAGCCTTACTTTTTCAATTGCTGCCATCATGAGAGGTTATATACTCCATGCTATATAAGGAATAAGATCACGAAGAAGCGACGGCTTCACCAGGATTTAGCAAGTCTCCAGCTAGGCTACCTTTGCAAATAAAATTATGGAATTTTACCCTGAGAGGAGCGAAAAAAGTTATTCGTACATAGATTAGACCACTTGAGGGAGCACAGCTAATGAAATGAACTACTCATTGCTGAAACAGAATTCGACTGAAAAAACAAAGGGCATATCCGATGATTCACGTATTGGAAAACAATGTAACCGGAATACCGTTTTCAACCGTTCTTGTCCGCACGAAGTGCGGCTTTTCCAGGGAATCCCCGAAAAAGATGCAAATAAGAAAGCAAATTAGGAGATGTATTTGCTGCAAACTGAGAACGAAAAACGGTTGCAGGCTTGTAATTTGTTTTCTTCTTCATTCTTCTTCTTCATTCTTCTTCTTCACTCTTCTTCTTCACTCTTCTTCTTTTTCATTTTACATTGGGAAAGGCCGTTTGCTACCGCAAACGGGCTGCTGACGGGAACTGCCAACCAGTGAGGGCCGTGGATTCTGAATATCTAATACAAAAACAGGTAGCCCTAACTTTTAACTTTAAGGCGGGAAGTCCCCTTCCTCGGAGGCATAAGCCGACAGGTGGGGGATGAAAGCCGTCAACTTCCCATTCCTCCCTTAACAAAAGAGATATATATCTTTAAACCATATATACGTATTGATGCTCAAAGCCTATAAATACCGATTATATCCTTCCAAAGATCAGGAAGAAATTATAAATATACATTTTGGTGCATGTAGGTTTGTTTATAATTGGGCACTCGAAACTAAAATGAAAAGGTACGAAGTAGATAAGAATCACATTTCCCGCTTTGAACTACAAGATATTTTAGTTCGGGAAATAAAGCCTAATAACGAATGGCTAAAAAAAGCTAATTCACAGGCTCTTTTATCCGCTTTGGTAAATTTGGAAACTGCTTTTACAAAGTTCTTTAGAGAAAAAACCGGATTTCCAAATTTCAAATCTAAAAAAAATCCAGTTCAATCCTTTCAGATTCCACAACATTATAAAGTTAATTTTGATAAAAATATAGTTAAACTTCCTAAAATCGGAGAAGTTGAAGCAGTATTACACAGAACTTTTGAAGGGAAAACAAAAACAGCAACAGTTTCAAGAACTTCAACAGGAAAATATTTCATTAGTGTTTTGGTTGATGATGGTAAAGATTTACCTGAAAAAGAAACATTCACAGAACAAAATACAGTAGGTGTTGATGTTGGAATTAAGGATTTTGCTGTTTTGTCAAATGGGGAAAAAATCGATAATCCCAAATACCTTAAAAAATCCTTAAAACGTCTTAAAGTTGTTAGCAAGCAATTAAGCCGAAAGAAAAAAGGTTCTAAGAATCGGGGGAAGGCTAAGAAAAGGCTTGCCAAAATTCACGAAAAAGTGACAAATCAAAGAAAAGACTTTCAGCATAAAGTTTCACTAAAATTAATCCGCGAGAACCAAGCCATAGCTATAGAAACTCTGAAAGTTAAGAACATGGTTAAAAATCACTGTCTTGCACAGGCTATAAGTGACGCTTCATGGTCTAGCTTCATTGAAAAAATGGAATATAAAGCCGAATGGTACGGAAAAACCATTCTGAGAATAGGACAGTTTGAGCCATCAACAAAACTTTGTAATGTTTGCGGCTATCATAATAAGGACATTACCCTAAAAATAAGAGAATGGGAATGTCCCGAATGTAAAACATTTCATGATAGAGACGTAAACGCCGCTATAAATATTAAAAAGTTTGCTCTGCAAGATCAAAATTTGATAGTCATATAATCATCCCTATGGAACGTGGGGTTAAGCTTGTGGATTCGTCTAGGATACTAGGGAAAATGAAACAAGAAGCCCCTTCCTCGGCTCCGAAGGAGACAGGGAGGGGTAGTTCACTTGAACTCTCAAATCAATGGCGCCCAGAATACCCCCTCTAACCTTAATTGATAGAATAAAATTAGTCCCAGCACCACCCTTCAAACTTAAAAACCCTCAGCGCAAATATTCCAGTAGAAATGAACAAACCGGATTCCGCAAAACCATTCGAAGCTTTCGACAAATACGCCCCTGAATACGATACCTGGTACGATAAATACAAACCAGCCTACGAGTCCGAACTCCTCGCCCTGAAACAATTTCTCCCCGCTCACCCGGAAAAGCTGAGAACCCTGGAAATCGGGGTCGGCACAGGGAGGTTCGCCTCTCCCCTCGGAGTCGGATACGGAGTCGAGCCTTCAAAGGCAATGGCGCTTTTCGCTAAAAGAAGAGGAATAGAGGTAGTTCAGGGCATTGCCGAAGCCCTGCCCTTCAAAACCCGGACTTTCGACCTGATTTTGATCGTAACAGCTCTTGCTTTTTTCACAGACCCGGCCCGGGGCCTGAGGGAAACTGCAAGGGTCCTGAAACCCGGCGGGCAGCTCATCATCGGAATGCTCGACAGGGAAAGCCCGCTCGGGCAGTATTATGTGGCGAAACAGAAGAAGAGCAGCTTTTCGTCGGGCATCCGTTTTCTTTCGGCGACTGAGGTTTCCGGACTGCTGGCAGGACTCGGATATGAAAAGCTCGAAAGCTGCCAGACGCTTTCAGGAATTCCCGAGGAGCTTGAGGAAGTGGAGCTGCCAGAGGAAGGCACCGGGAAAGGAGGCTTTGCCGTCCTCTCTGCGCGGAAACCGGGGGATCGTACCCTTTAAAGGGGTAAGGTTAAGGTGTTTCATTTTTACGGGAATTGCCAGTGTGAGAGGGAACCATAGTTGACTTTTTTGGAAGTTGTGTTTTCAGAACTCGTGTTTTCAGTGTCATCGGGTTCCGGGGCTTTAAGGTCCGATTCATTACTGCTGTTATAGGCGGTGGTCTGATTGTATTCCTCATCGGAAAGATTCTCAGGACTCACAGGATCGGCAGAATCAACAGAATCTACAGAGTCGGCAGAATCAACAGAATCTACAGAGTCAGCAGAATCGGTAGAATTAGCAGGAACCACTGAATTAACAGGACCCGATGAATCAACGGAACCGGAAGACCCGGTGCCTCCGACGCTTTCTGAAGCGTTTCCGTCCTGCACGATGGATTCATTCTCAGCCCCGGACGTGTTTTCGGTTTCCGGGGAGACGTTCTCCATTCCCGGGATTTGGGGGCCGTAGTTCAGGAATGCAAGGGCAAGGGCTCCGAGGACTGCGAAAGCCAGGAGGATAAGGATAACGCTGCGGACATTTTTCATAAGCTTTTTTCTGCGGGTATGGATTTTTTCGTCCCTTGCCCCGGCATAGTTGCTTCCGAGCCAGGAGTCCAGCTTTTCCGCCTGTTTTTCGCTGAGTTCCAGGACAAAATCGTCCCCTGTCCCTGTGGCACGTTTATCCGTGGTCCTGACGGCTGAGGCTTTTTGCTCTATGAGGATTTTGAGGAGCAGTTTCCCGCCTTCTCCTACGGCGGGCAGGGTTGAAAGGACATGCTTTAAAAAGTTCACAGCTTCATGTGGGCTGAGGGGGTCGAACCCTTTGCGAAGCCCCCAGGTGAAGGTTTCCTTTCCATGGGGGTTCCCGTAAAAGGAAACGTCGGCAGTTAGCGCAAGCAGGGAGGGGAGGGAAGGGGAGGGCTCGCCTTTGCGGAAGCCTTCTTCGAGCATCAGGGCAAGTTCGGAGACGAAGTCTTCGAAAAAGAAGCCGTTTTCCAGGAGGTAACGCTGGACTCCTTCTTTTTCACTTCTGATGTTAAGCCCCCGGTACAGCTCCAGCATGAAGGCTTCAAGCCCTTTACTTACGGAATCCGTTCCGCTCAGTTTCCTGATCACTTCAGCTGCAAGTTCCTTGTCCCGGAACACGAAGACCCTGTCAGCCCAGCCCCTGGCAACCAGGGCATCAGCCAGCGCTTTCAGGGACTCGGGCTTTTCCCGGTAAAGTTCGAAGAGGGTTTCGATTTCTCCTTTTGCCATGAAACTGTCGGTTATTTCGGGCCCGAAGTGTTCGATCATACCCCTCCGGACTTCCTCCAGCAGCTCCTCCCGGTCCCCGGTCCTTTCCCGGAAACTCTCCTCATACCCCGGGTATTCCTGCTGCTCTGCCATGCGGACGAAAGCCCTGTAGAGAAATTCGTAATATTCCACAGGATAGGAAAGTTCCGGACCCCGTGAAGCCGGGTTGAAGCGCAGGTCCCCGTTTTCAAAGAAAAAGTCAGGGTCAGGCTCCCCGGGCCCGACTGAAAGGTCAAGCCCGGACGGATAGAGGGAAAGGGCAAAGCTGAAAGGCAGGTGAAAAGCAGGCTTCAAGCCCGAAACCAGGCTGAAAACCAGCAAAAGCCCGTCCTCCAGTTTCGAAGTCCTGACCGAGACCGGCTGGTTTGAGAGAAGGACTCCCGCAAGCTGAGCAAGGGATTTGGCAAAGGACCCGGCAGGGAATTTTTCCGGGGAAGAAAAAGAATTCAGGGAACCCGGAAAATCAAGAAAACCCGGAAAATCCGGAGAGACCAGCGAATCCAGGTCCCCTGCTTTCCACAAACCGATTACTTCATACCGAATTGACTCCAGAGCTTCGGTTTTCGCCCTTGCCTCCTTATAGAACTTCTTGAGCCAGGTACCCTCCCGGTCAAGCTCCTCCTGCGGGATTTTCGAGATAAAGACAACCCTTTCTTCCCTGCCAAGCTTGATTTTAGCCAGGAGGCTACAGCCTAGAAGAATTTCCCCATTTCCAGTCCTGTCCCCGGTCGAATCCCCGGTCTCGACATACAGGGCGCTTCTTTTAATGTCCAGCCTTTTGGCAAGTTCGGAGTACTCTTTAAAGTCCTTATTTCCTGCCAGCAGCTTTCCGCTTGAGCTGAATACCCCGAAAGCAGGACCATGGCCGGAACCGGAACCGGGATTGGAACCGGGATTGGAACCGGGATTGGAACCGGAGCCCGAACCGGATTCGGAATCAGAAGCCGAATTTCGCAATTTCACCGACCCTCCATGGGAAAACCTGGGTAATTCTCTGCTGTTCTTCGATCAGTTTTCCTTCTTTTGAAAACTGGGGAGTGAGCGTTGCGTCCACGCTGACGGTGTAAAAGTAGATGGGGACTTTCCGGGCCCGGTGGAGGATTTCCCTGAAGGTATCGGTTTTGCTCAGGAGTTTGTAGATTTCCTCTTCGATAGCCCGGGCTTCTGTCGAATCTTCCGGAATTTCGGACAGGTCTTTGAACTTATCAATTTTTGTTACCACGAGGGCGTAGGACTTGTCGCTTCCCAGGAGGTCCATAAGCCGGGAGTAAAGCCCGAAGAGGCGGGTTAATTCCATTCTTCCTTCCAGGTGATAGTCCAGGAGGTAGTCCCCGTCCACGAGGAAAATGATTTTCCCGGCAGTTTCCATTTTTTTGTATATGGAGGCCAGGATCAGGTCGTGGAATTCTCCCTGGAGTTCCTTTGCGTAGTCCCTTTTCAGCTGCTCCAGGAAGCTGATAGTCCCGATCCGCCGGTAGATAGTGTTTATGTTGAAACGCTCCAGTTTTTCATCGAGCTTATTGACAGCCAGATCGTAATTCTCAGGGTCCAGGTCATCGGTATACTCCCCGCTGTAATCGATGAAAGAAAATTCTATGGGGATTGCCCCTTTTTTCCCGGAAAGTTCATACATTGCCATATCCGCACGGCTGGTGCTCTTTGGCATGTTCCCTGCTTCGATTTCCGCAAGCATGGACTCGATTCTCAGCCGGTCCTCCTTTGCTTTCGAGAGCTTCCCCTGCGTGTCATAGGAAAGGATGATTTCCCTGTGCGTGCCTGCGTAAAAGTTCACGAAATGGTTGTACAGGGCAAGCAGGAGGAAGGTCTTTCCTGATCTTGAAGGCCCGTATATGAAGACATCGGAAATCCGGACGTCCCGGATAAGCCCTGTCAGCTGGTACAGGGAAAGCACCACCAGCAAGGCCAGCCCCAGGTCCAGGGGTTTTTCCGACCTGCTTTCAAGGAAAGCCCCCAGCCTTTCACCTGAAAACGGATACATAAGTTCCAGGACAAGGACAAGGATGTAGACGCCCAGGACAATAAAAAAGAGTCGCGTCCCTGCCCTTGCATAGCCCGTAAGCAGCTTGAACCTGTTATTGTGAAGGGCCTGCCAGTCCAGAAGTCCGCCTGCCAGGAGACCCAGGAGCAGCCCGTTTACCTTCAAGACCCCCAGGTCAAAAGAAAGAAAATACAGGAAAGGCAAAAAGACCGCAATTAAAAAGAAACCTCCTTTTCTTGACTGTTCATGGAAAAACATCCCTGAAGCGCTTGCAACGAAGAATGCCGGAAAGAAACTCAGCAAAAAAGCTCCTGGCCAGGAAACCTGTGAGAAAGCTAATGTCCCTGCAAACCATAAAAAAAGGGAAGACAAAAGCAGGACCAGGCCTACTACCGGAAGTTCATAGAGGAGTTTCAGGTTGCTGTGTATCCTCATTTTTCAAGGCCTCTCTCAAGCTTTTTTCTTCGTACAGTTCATTGATCCTTGCCCCGACGTTTACCCCTTTCTTTTCCAGGTTTGCCAGTTCCCCTGCTTCCTTCAGGTCGAGCAGGGCTTTTCGGGTTACGTATTTTCCTTCATGGAGTTTGAGCACGTGGTGCAGCAGGTTATCCTTCTTATTTTCATAAACTTCCCAGAAGCCTCCCCCGGCGGTCAGGGGCGAGATATTGTCCAGGAAACCCGTAGCTGAAAAGAAGGTCAGGCCAATGTCCCAGGGCTTTGTGTGGTTGTGGGTGACGAGCTTGGCATCATTGCTGTTGCTAAGAGCCAGGACCCCGTTTATTTCTTCTTTTATCCCGTCAGCTATGGGTTCGCTTGCAATCCGGCTTGAAATGTAAGAGGAGCGCGAAGACACCACCAGGGCGGCTTTTCCGAAGTTCCAGCGTTCGGTAGTGCTGATAGGGATCATCAGGTTATGGATCCCGAGCTTGTAACTTTCAATCAGGTTTTTGTAAGTCACCAGGATTTCCGCAATGAGTTTATCAAGTTCGCGTTTCCCGCTCTCGTCCCAGTCAAGGTCCCTCATATCGGAACTCTCGTCGATAAGGGAGAGGATTTTGGGGTTGATGTCCCCGAACTTTGTCATGTAAAGGCTGCTCAGGGTCTTGCTGCCAGTCTTGCTCCCCGAAGTCCTGACATCGCTGAGTTTTGTGAAATGCTCGTAAAATTTATCGTATTCCCTGGAAAGGTCCCTTCTGTAGGCAAGCGTTTCCTCAGTAAAGACCTCGGTTTTTCCGAGGAAACCGGAAAGGAAATTCTGAGCCTCAAGGCTTCCTTCAAGCTCCCGAAACTCCGTCTCGATCCGTTCCAGTTTCCCGGAATAGTCTTCCCTTTGCAGGTAGTAGCGGGTCAGGACCTCTCTAAGGAGGCTCCTCAATTTCGGCCTGTCCCCCGATTTAAACGCCCGGTCGATTTCCTCAAGGTCGGCGGCTTTCCTGTTCAGGTCGAAAAAGAGGGAGTCCATGATCCCGATTTTAAATTCCTCTGCCTTTTTGTTCTGGTTTTCACTCAGGAAATTTTCAGGGACATAAAATTCGAAAGGAGGGTTTACCTGGACATAGTCCCTTCCCGAGCTCTTGATATAATCCTCCATGCTCCGTTTCTGAGCTTCAAACCTCCTGAGAAGCTTCTTTTTATTCCCCTTTAAGGCCCCGACCAGTTTCTCCTTAAAGCCCCCTTTTTCGATCCGGATGATCCTGTAATCGTAATAGTAGTAGAGGGAAATCGATTCCACGAGTTTGGAAAGGGCCTGGAGGTCTATTTCAAGCTCATGGGACATGGCAGTAATTTCTCTCTGGAGTTCCGGGACCCCGGTCAGGGTCAGCCAGGTCTCCTTATCCGTACTTTTAAAGTTTCCGAGCCCAAAATTGTCGATGAAGATGTCAATTTCCGATTTCAACTGCATCTCATGTTCCCGGATCTTATCCAGTTTCTTCTTCTGGGTAAAGTACTGCTCAATGTCCCGGTCGTTATCGCTTAAGGCTTTATCGACTTCTTTTTCTACCCGGGAATTCACCTGTTCCAGGTAATCTTTTTCAACCTGCTGGCTTTCGATTTCGGCTTTTGTTCCCAGGCTCTCTTCCTTGAGTACTCTGGTTTTAGCGTTGAGCCGGTCAACAGAGGCCACAAGTTCCTGTTTGCCTTTCAGGACATTTATGAGCACGGCTCTTGCAGTTTCCTCCTCAATGCCCGCGACCCGCTTGAAAAGCCTTGCAGTATCTTCGATCCCCTGCAGGGTCTCGGGAATCAGGCGAAAGAGCTTCTTGTCATTTTCGTCCTTTAACTCGTCTTCCTTTACGCTGCCGCTAAAGCCTTTCACCCTGGAGATGAAGTCCAGCAGGTCCTCATAGCTGCTTATGTTTTCAATCCCGGCGTCTGCTGAGATGTTGTTGCGTATGAAAAACTCGACAGCGCCCGGGGTCTGGTAGTTAAGGAGTTCTCCGATCTCGTTTTTCCAGACTTTCTCGGCGTTTGTGTATTCCTTTTTAATAAACTCGGAATCTGTCCGGGTCGGAGGCATTTCCCTGAACATGTCGGAGCTGTCCAGCAGGGTTTTTACGGCCCTGTTGATTTCTTTCCTTGCCCCGCTGATTTTTTCGAGTTCCAGGATGATTTCCTCATACTGTTTTTTCAGGGTCTTCAGCTCTTCTACGGGGTACTGGATTACATGGGCATCTGCAAAAATAAAGGAGGAATACAGGCGTTTTGAGTCGCTGAGGTTGATGTCCCCTTTTTCGAGATGGAAGAAATTCGTCAGGATGTGAGGGAACATGGAATCAAACTCATGCACCTCTACCCTGGCCTCTTCTCCCTTTTTATAGCCCGTCGGCCCGAGGGAGCTGAGCACCACATAGTTGAAAAGCCTCTCGTTAATGTTCAGGTATTCGAGTTCGGTAAGCGCAATTGCGGCGTTTAACTGCTCCATTTCCCCTTCTTTTGTCGTGGGAATCACCGCAAAAAGCCAGATCTGGGTAGCCTCTCCCCTCAGGGACCTGATATACCTCGCAAGGTCGATGAACATCCCTGCCCCGGTCCCTCCCCCGAGCCCCACGATAATTGCCGTTGTCCCGGTACTCGGGAAGGTCGGAAAGCCGCTTGCCTGCCCCTGGCTCAGGACCTTATAGAAGATCGCCTTTGAAATCGCCCTTCGCCGGTGAACGCCCCCTCCGAAATCGTCAATCAAAAAGGGGTCGATTGTCCTGAGTTCCTCAAAACTCAGCCCCCGTTCCCCCGGATCGTTCAGCCACCAGGTGCTTACGGCAGGGTCCGATTTCCTTTCCTTGATCTTGGTTGCGACCTCCTGGCTTGCCAGGTCCGAGACCTGGTTTATGTTTGCCAGGGAAGGAAGGTAATAGTAATTGTACTCTATATTCCCCCTGGCCCCCATTTCCTGGATCCCTGCCCGAAACTCGCTTCTCTGCAGCTCGTCTTCCACTTTCTCGTTGGCATCCGTATCCATGGTATAGATCCTGAGCCTTTTTCCCGAAGCAAGGTAATTGCCAAGGATCCATTCGTGCCTGCAGATCTCCCCGCAAAGACGTTTTCCACAGCCCCCAATCCCAACAATGGTAAGGTCCGTTGGAAGCTGCAGTGTAGAATAGCTACTTTCCCTTCCGTTCATTCCTCTTCCTCCTCCTCGGATCCGCCGAACCTGACCCCCAGGATAAAGCCCACAGCCAGCAGGGCGATTCCCCCGAGCACATAGCCCCAGTTAAAGGAACCTTCCTCTTCCCTTTCCTTTTCCTCTTTTTCGATCACATGGTCCGCGATTTCGTTTGCCTCGGTCACAAGCCCCTTGTCGAACATGTCCTGCAGGTATACGCTGAAAAAAGAGTCGTCCACAAGCGTCATTTTCCCCCTGAACTCTTCGATCTCGGAAGCCACTATCGTAAACGTGCGGGTATCGCTTTCCCCCAGAGGGTTTCCGTCCTCATCGGTCAACCTGACCCTGTAGTAAGCGTACCCTGTCAGCTTGGGGTCGTATTTTATCAGGGTAAGCTCGTCACACTGCTTAACTTCCCTTATTACCGGAACCCGCCCATTTAACAGGACAATGATTTTCTCCCTGTTGTCCTCAACGGGAAGCACAAAGCTGCTATTATTGCTTTGAAGCTCCAGCCCCGTAAAATTATAAATCGACCGGTCCCCATATCTAACCAGGTCCGTATCAAAAGATATAAAATCCGCAGCAGCGGGAATATTGCTAATCGTAAGGACGAGGCTTATCACCTGCTTTTCCTCAACCTCTCCAGGCAGTTCCCCCTCCACCTCGATCTGGGTTGCCGATGCAGGTCCCGAACCCGCAAACAGAAGAATAAACAGGAAAGCTAACACAGTCACGCAAACGGCTTTATGCCCCAGTCCCATATTTGACGCCCCCCATCAAAATGCTCCCTACCTGAATTTAATTACCCAATATCAAAATGACCTTTAATCGAGCTTAATTTCCCCATTCAAATTCTTCATATATCAGTGAACTACCCCCCCTAAAACCTTCGGTTTTAGAGTAAGGGGCTTCCTGCTTCATTTCCCGGAGCAAACTCCACGAATCCACAGGCTCTGCCCCGTGTCCCACGGGTGATTTTGATTTAAGTTGCAAGTGCAAACTTTTTGATGTTGATATCCGGATATATCCGGATATATCCGCTACAGTTCCCCATTTTTATGACACACCTTAATTGTTTTGAAATAATATAAGGAAATCCTTATATAATTATTAAGAAGTTATAAATTGTAGTGTAGGGAAGTGGACTGCTTTCATCCCCCACCTGTAGGCCCACAACCTCCGGGGAAGGGGTCTTTCGCCTGCCAGGATAATTAAAAATTTGCAGTAATTTGAAAGTCCCGTATTCATTCCTGTATCCAACGAAGCAACCGTAATCCAGGCAATAACTTATCCCATAAATCTTTTTTTGATCTACTCCTAAGGTACCGGCGCTCTCACCGGTCAGCTTGCTGACCGGCCTTTTCCAAAAATGATAATTGAAAAATGAATTCAAATACACACCATTTGGAGTTAAAATATCATCACAGAAAGGGAATTTGAACATCAAAAAATAATATTGGGATCACTGTAAAAGTCCTCCGGAGACTCCAGAAAATAATATTGAGATGACTGTAAAAGTCCTCCGGAGACTCCAGAAATGAATATTGGGATAACTGTAAAGGTTATACGGATACCCCAAAAAGAATATTGGAATAACTGTAAAGGTTATACGGATACCCCAAAAAGAATATTGGGATAACAGTAAAGGTTATACAGGTACCCAAAAAGTATATTGAGATGACTGTAAAGGTTATTTGATAAACCAAAAAAATAACGAAATGACTTTAAAAGTTACCTGAATGCCCATTGTCCTCTTTTCACTGCAATCTTGCCCGGATCTCTTTCAGCCGCGCTTTTCCGAGTTCAACTATCTTCATTAATTCCAGGTACTCTTCTTCGGAAAGCTCGCTGCCTGTAAGGACTTTTCGGACAAAACTCCCATCCGAATAAAGTAAAACCCGGTCCCAGGCAGTAAAATGCAACCCGCTAAGGTACTCGCAGGGAAGTTCCCATTTGGGCTTGACGTTTTCAAAAGCTTCAAAACGGTAAAGGGTTTTTCCATTTTTCAGGAGAGGGATGAATTTCAAAAGTGCATTATCTTTAACATCAGCCATAGTTCCATCTCAGGCTCGTTTTTCTGGAGGGAAGTTGTACAGAGGTGGTAGACATATACGGACCACAAAAACAGGGGAATGTTTTTTTGGGGTCCGTATGGACCCTTTAAGAAAACAAATCAAATCAAAGATTCACGACTCAAGGTCCGGAATCAAAGCTTTACAATTCAAGGCCCGAAATCAAAGCTTTACAATTCAAGGTCCGTTACCTTTGCTCCTTTGGCAGAGGTGACCGTGGCTTCGATGTCCTTGAACTTGGGGACTCCCATGCCGCCGGTTTCGTCCGAGACAAGCATGTTGGACCAGGGGCTGTTTGGCATATACGCAAGACCTTTGTGGGGAGTCTCATAGCCGGATTCTTCGGCTCTGGCTATGATTTTTCCGAAGGAATTTTTCACGATAACCGTGTCGCCTTTCTTTACGTTCATTTGCTTTAGGTCTGCGGGGTCCATTTTTATGAGGGCAGAAGTATTTTTGTATTCTTCCCCGAAACGGTCCTCGATCATTGCCTTGTTCTGGAAAATGTCCCTGTAGGTTACGATTTTTACCTTAATTTCAGGGGCTGCCAGGAAAGATCCGAAATCCATCAGAGCGCCTCCATGATTTTTGTGAGAATTTCCTCATCCGTGGAACGTTTTGCCTCAAGTATCGGGTCGAATTTTACCTCAACCCCGTCCATCCGGGTCGCACTGCCTCCACACTCGACCCCGGTGACCGCCGTGCTGAAATGGACCTTTGCCTTCCTGGAGGTTAGGGTCTCGCAAGGGTCTATTGAAATTATGGGGATATCGAGCAGGTTCTTCACAATCGAATGGGGCAGGCTTGCCAGGGGGTCGGAACCGATGACCAAGACTGCATCAACGGTTTTGGCTTTCAGGGCTTCAACGGTTGAATATTCGGGCCCGTGCTTTGCCTCCCCGTTTTCGAACTTCACGCAGTTCACGTAGCCGGTCTCAGCAAAGAGGTTCTCGTTAAAGCCCCGCATGTTGTAATGTCCGACCATGGGGATCAGGTGGAACTCCCCTTTCGCCTTTTCATTCAGGACTTCCACGAGCCGGATTATAGGGTCAAGGTCATCCAGGGAATAGAGCAGGCCCAGGCCCATGAAGATCGTCCCGAACTTCGCGCCTTTCAGGATATTGGCAAGTTCCAGGAGCCTTTTCGGAGGGAATTTGTAGGACGTCTTGGGCAGTTTCCCGGAAACCCCGTCAATCAGGGCATTTATAAATTCGGTATCCCCGCCGGGCGGGATCTGGAAGAAGTTGCTCCCGCAGATCTTTGCGGTGTGGGACTTCCTGATATCAATTGCAATGGCGGTCCTTTCTTCTTCCCAGCCTCTTTGCTTCTGTTCCCCGCGGGGGAAGTAGGAGAACTTTGAAAGGTGACGCGGGTGGGAATCCGAAGGGTCTGCGCCCCAGAAGACCATTACATCGCCTTTGTGCCGCACATCATCAAGGGTGCAGGTATTGAACTTCTCCTGAAGGAGAGCTTCCACCACCGGCCCCAGGCAAAAGGAAGAGGTGTCGTCCAGGGTTGCATTCAGTTTTTTTGCAAGTTCTATGGCTTTTTTCTGGGCTTCGTTTGTGGACGTTCCGAGCCCGAAGATGAGGGGGTTCTTTGCGTTCTTCAGGATCTCCGCAGCCTTTTCGATTGCTGTGGCTTCTTCTGCGTGCTTTCCGTCAACCTGGGAGACAGCTTCCCTGCTGCCTTCCTTCATATGGGCAACCCCTACCCTGCAAGCTGTGTAAACCTTGCTTACCGCGTCTTTCTCCAGCTCAACCTCAATATCGTCACAGAGCAGGCCACAGCCGGTACATACATAATAGTTCCCTTCCATCAGCTTCACCTCACACAAACTCGATTGCTTCTACCGGGCAGGTCACGATACAGCCAGTGCAAAGGATCTTGTTTTTCCCGAAGCGCCGGCACTCGTCTACGTTCTGGGCTTTTACGATCCCGTCCTCGATTATAAGGATAAGCTTCCCGGTGCTTTTCGGTGCTTTTCCTGCCCCGACTCCGTAAGGGTCGTTTGCCACGTTTACCGGGCAGGCAACCACACAGTTTCCGCAGCCAAAGCAGAGTTCCTCGTGCACGATCAGGCCGGTTTCTGTCGCACCTTCGGTAGTGGAGAACATGCCGCTTACGGTTTCATAGTTCTCTTTATACTTCGGGTCATTCTTCATGGGAGGGCAGTCATCCGGCGTGAGCTCGCGGGCCATGAGAGCAGCTGCAAAAGCCATACAGGAGTTTTTCCCGCATTCCTTGCAGTTGGTCTTTGGAAGCAATTGATAGAGTTCCATTGTACTTGTCATTTTCACATCACCCTTGAGTCAAATTCCATTGGGCATAAATCCACTGGACAGAAATCCATTGGGCATAAATCCACTGGACATAATTCCATTGGACAGAAATCCATTGGACAGAATTCCATGAACCAAATTTGTTGAGTGAAATCCCTTAGAATTTAAATCAAATATTATTTAATTAAAGTGTATTATGTACCTTACCTTAAATTATTGCTTTTTAATTTGCAGCGTTAAACCTTATTTGCGGCGTTAAACTTCATTTACAGCGTTAATCCCTATTTACAGCGCTGGACCCGATTTGCGGCGTTAATGCTTCATTTAAGCTTTTCGGCTCTTATTTTGGAACCCCTCCCAAATCAGGAATTAATAGAAGCCGGACCTTTAAAGTCCCCACTCCCGGAAAGGGAAATATATTTTAACAAGCCGGAATGCGCCTTTTCTCCCCGAAAAAGGCATTCGTCCGGAGGGAACCGGGCAAAAGAACCTTGCCGGAAGTCCTGAAGGAACCACAGGTCAATCGGCTTTGAAGAAGAGCTCGCAGTGGCAGTTGCCGTCCTTTTCGATTTCTTCTTTGTGGTAGATGCAGGGACAGACTATTTTCTTGTCTTCCTCCTCGTTCCCGGTTACTATCCTGCAGGGACAGTACCTCTTCCCGAACTTCTCAAGCCTTGCAGCAAGCCCGTCAAGCACATAATCAAGTCCCTCCTTATCGGGATTGAGCTGGTAGCCTGCTTTTTGAGCGTATTTTTCCGTCCATTCGTACATTTTATTTTTTAAGTCTTCGTGTTCACTCATGTGAAATCCCTTTGTTTTTGGTTAGAAATAACAATAATAAGGTAATCGAATTCTTAGTCAGGTAACCGAATTTCAGGTAATCGAATTCTTAGTCAGGCAACCGAATTCTTAGTCAGGTAATAGGAAATTCCAAAATATCATCAGTTGCTTATATAATCATTAAATTAAAAGAAGCAACCGGTAGAATTGGAAATTGCTGGCTAAACTACAATCAAATTTCAGCCCTTAAATTCGATTACGAATAATATCTCAAACTATAAAGTAGTTGGGAGATGCCCGGTCAAGCAGATGGTTCAGCGGCAAATGGCAGAACAATACTTGCAGGATATCAGTTACCGAATATCAGACCCACTTAATATGAATATTTATATATAAAAGATGTGTAATAACTATAGGCAGATTGATATTTATTGTTAGGTTCTGCCAATAAAGCCATCCGGTGTTTATCATACCCTACGATTCCCTGAAACCATGACCTCAAGTCCGACGGAAGTCATTTCACTTAAGGCTTCCATCCCTTTCTCTCACAACGTTCTCTGCAACTTCCTCCACACCGTCTTCCTCAACATTTTCTCGCAAATGAGCTTCCATATATCAAACATCGGCCACGGGCAAGATAGCACATTATAGTTAAAAAATTAAAAAAACCCTTATAAAATAAAGGTTTTGATTTTGTACAAAATAACTATATTTTTATCCGGTTCAGGAGAGAAATTATATTATGAACTGAAAAGCTCCGGAAACCGCAAAAAATAGGAATTTCCGGATTCCGGGGAAAATCCTCGCTGAATTAATTTTTTCTGTACCCAAAAGGGAATCTCTCATGAATATTATTCAGAAAGATGAAATCTCAGGAATATTGTTTAGAGAGATATTATTCAGAGAGATAATCACAGGGACATTGTTCAAAGAGATAATCACAGGGACATTGTTCAAAGAGATAATCACAGGGACATTGTTTAGAGAGATAATCACAGGGACATTGTTCAAAGAGATAATCACAGGGACATTGTTCA
>JAENZL010000025.1:35526-53879 GCA_016841265.1 Methanobacteriota archaeon
AGAGAGATAATCACAGGGACATTGTTCAAAGAGATAATCACAGGGACATTGTTCAGAGAGATAATCACAGGGACATTGTTCAGAGAGATAATCACAGGGACATTGTTCAAAGGATATTATTCGGAAAAACCCGAGACATGAACCTATAACTTATAAATTATATAGAGAAATATATCAAAAGTTATATCATGCTCAAGTCCCTAACATTAGCCATAGATATAAGGAGTTATCAATATGCGAATCGGAGTATATGTTTGCCACTGCGGACTGAATATTGCAGGCGTAATAGACGTCGCTGCACTTCAGGAAATGGCAGGTAAACTGGATGATGTGGTGCTTGCCCGGGAAGTGCAGTTTCTGTGTTCCGATTCCGGACAGGAAGGCATTATCAAGGATATCAAGGACGAAAAACTCGAAAGGATTGTGATAGCAGCCTGTTCTCCCCGCCTTCATGAAAAAACATTCCGTGGCGTGGTGGAAAAGGCAGGCTTGAACCCCTACCTGATGGAGATGGTAAACATCAGGGAACAGTGTTCCTGGGTGCACGCCGACGACCCCCAGATGGCGACCCAGAAAGCCTTCGACCTGATAAGGATGGGGGTTGCAAAAGCCAGGTTCCTCAGAGAACTGAGCGCAAGCCACTCGGAAGCCAGCAGGAATGTCCTCATCGTGGGAGGTGGGGTTGCGGGGATAGAAGCTGCCCTTAACCTGGCAGATACCGGCTTTCCCGTTACCATGGTTGAAAGGGAGTCCACGATAGGGGGAAAGATGGCCCTGATGAACGAGGTCTTTCCAACGAATGACTGTTCCATCTGCGTGCTTGCCCCCAAGATGACGGAAGTCCAGAACCACCCCAACATAAACCTCTACACCTATTCCGAAGTCACCGACATCTCAGGCTCGGTCGGAAAGTTCCATGTAAAGGTTACCAAAAAACCCAGGTTCATCCTGGAGGACAGGTGCAAGGGCTGTGTTGACCTCTGTTCCGAGGTCTGCCCCGTGGAGATCGAAAATCCCATGAATTACGGGGTCGGAAAGTCTCGGGCAATCTACATGCCAATCCCCCAGTCCGTCCCCCAGGTAGTGCTCATTGACCCGGAAAAGTGCGTTGGCTGCGGGCTTTGCCAGCAGGCCTGCCCTGCCGAAGCGGTTGACTACGAACAGAAGCCCGAGGAATTCGAGTTCGAAGCCGGAGCCGTCATCGTTGCAACCGGGTACCAGCTCTTCGATGCCAGGAGAAAACCGGAACTGGGTTTCGGGAAATACCCGGACGTTATCACCAACATGCAGCTCGAACGGATGCTCAACTCCGCAGGGCCTACCGGAGGAAGAGTCCTCAAACCCTCCGACGGGGTACCCCCGAAGAGCGTTGCGTTTATCCAGTGTGTCGGGTCACGGGACAAAACCGTAGGGAACGAATACTGTTCAAGAGCTTGCTGTATGGCAGCCCTCAAGAACTCCCAGATGATCCGGGAGCGTTACCCGGACACGGACGTTACCATCCACTACATCGACATCCGGGCAGCCGGGGAGATGTACGAGGAATACTACATAAGGACCCAGGGTATGGGTGTGGACTTCATCCGCGGAAAGGTAGCGGAAATCCAGCCTTCAGAAGACGGAAGGCTTGCCATCCGCTACGAAAACACCCTGGAATGCCGGGCTGCAGAGGATATTCATGACATGGTCGTGCTCTCCACGGGCTACGAGCCCACAAAGGCTGCGGAAGGGATAGGCAGGATGCTGAACCTTGCAAGGCGGCCGGACCGTTTCTTTGCCCCTGCCCACCCGAAAATGCGCCCTGTTGACGCTCCGGTAAGCGGGGTCTTCCTGGCAGGCTGCGCCTCTGGCCCCAAGGAAATCCAGGTTTCGATTGCTCAGGGGAGCGCCTGCGCTTCAAAAGCAATGCAGCTCCTCGGGAAGGGCGAGCTCGAAGCCGACCCCATGGGAGCCCACGTCGACCCCGAAAAGTGTGTCGGGTGCAAGACCTGCGTTGAGGTCTGCAAGTTCGGGAAGATCAGCATCGTGGACAAGAAAGCCGTTGTTGACGAAGTTTCCTGTTACGGCTGTGGGGACTGCAGTGCAGCCTGCCCGGTCGGAGCCATCCAGATGCGGAATTTCGAAAACGAACAAATCCTGGCCCAGGTCAGGGAAGCGACTGCCCACAAGTCCCAGAGCCCCTTTGTCGTGGCTTTCCTCTGCAACTGGTGCAGCTACGCCTGTGCCGACCTGACAGGAATGTCCAGGCTCCACTACCCCACAAATATCAGGGTCATAAGGACAATGTGCTCGGCAAGGGTCAACCCCGAATTCGTGCTCGAAGCCCTGAAAGGCGGAGCCGACGGGGTCCTTATTGCAGGCTGCCGGATGGACGAGTGCCACTACATCTACGGCAACTACGACGAAAAGAAGCGGATAGAAGTCCTGAAAGACGTGATTGGGGAAGTAGGGCTTGACCCGAAGAGAATCCGGACCCTCTGGATCTCGGCTGCCGAAGGAGAACGCTTCTCGAATACCATTACCGAGTTTGTTAAGGAGCTGGAAGAAATAGGCCCCATCGGAACCGAACTGCAGGAGGGGAAACAGTGAGCGAAGAATACCCCGAAAAGGCATCCGGACAGGAACCGGAAGAGGAAATTCCAGTGTGCAAAGGGTGTTGCTGCGGAGACGGAAAAGCCGGACCCGAAGAACCCTGTGCAGAAGAACTTGAATCTGAAGAACTTGAAGTTGAAGAACTTGAATCTGAAGAACTTGAAGCTGAAGAGCTTGAAGTTGACGAATCTGAAAACGGAGGATCCGGAAGCGTCGAAGCCGAAGAAGAAGGTCAGGAAAAGATCACGGTCACCACGACCATGGACCTTCAGGGCTCTCATTTCCTCTACACCCAGGCTACGGAAAAGTCCATCAAGAACCTGGACTACGATTACAAGCGCTGCAACGGCTGCGGAATCTGTGTGGAGATCTGTCCTACGGACGCCCTGGAACTGGGCCCCATCCACGAGATCGCAACCGGGCTTGACGCCCCTGCCGTGATGATGGACCTTGACAAGTGCACTTTTTGCAGGATGTGTTCGAACCTCTGCCCGGTGCATGCCATCACCTTCGAAGCCGTGGGCGAAGTCCCTGACGAGGAAAAGTACCCGAAATACGACACTTACGTGGAAATCAACGAAAAGTGCCTGCCCTGCTCCCTCTGTGAGGGAGCCTGCCCCCAGGACGCAATCGAAGTCGAGTTTACCTTCCCGAAAAAGGAAGAGATCGCGCCCCTGAAAGAGGATGCCGAAGGGGAAATCGAAATTGACATGGATAAGTGCAACTTCTGCGGCATATGCGCCCGTTTCTGTGACGCCTTCATCCTGCTTGAGCGCGAACCCACCCCGGACAACCTGGTGCCCTTCGAGCAGCTCCTGGTAGACGAGGACCAGTGCGACTACTGTGTGCTCTGCCAGGACATCTGCCCCGAGGAAGCTATAAAGGTCAAAGGGGAACGCCCCTGCGAAGCCCCGAAGGTGGAAGGCAACGTCAACGTGGACGAGGAGAAATGCACCCTCTGCGGCCGCTGCCAGGCGGTCTGCCCCTATGAAGCCGTGGACCTGCAAAAGCCCATGGAAGGACAGCTCAGCCTGATCGAAGCCAACCTGAAAGAGTGCGACCCACAGGGCTGCCGCGGCTGTTTCAACGTCTGCCCCTCGGACCTCTGGTACGTCCCGACAGACCCCGAAGACCCCCGGAAGATCGCCTTTGCCGAGGAATACTGCACCTACTGCGGAGCCTGCGTACAGGCCTGTCACCTGGAAGCCATAAAAGTAGAGAGGACCGACGTCCACCACACCGAAATCCCCGAGACCCCCTGGGCAGCCCAGTGGAGAGACGCTATAGAGTCCCTCAAGACCGGCGTCCGGAGAGGAGTCGACCGCGCCGTCGTCCGGGAAACCGAGACCCTCAAAGCCCAGAAGTTCCTGGGAATCGAGCCTCCCGAAGTCGACCAGGTAAGGCTTGCAGCCGTCCAGGCAAGGATCGACTCGCTTATGCCCGCCCTCAAGAACGCAAAGGTCAGGAAACTCTGGGAAAAGGATACTGCGGAAAACGTCCTTATTGCAGTGAAGAAGAAGATAGAAGTTTGATTGGTATCAAACTTCTTTATATTTTTAGTCTGAGTTTTTATTCTGTATATTGAGATTTCGTTTTTATCCTGAACAGTTATTCTGTATGTTAATATTCGGTTTTTTATAATTAGATGGCCTTTCCAAAACCAATCCTGAACTCTGTCCCCCCGTTTGTTTTAAACTCGATATCCCCGTCGATCTGTTTCACGAGGGTGTTTACTAGCTGGAGGCCGAGGGTCTCAGGGTTTTCAAAATCGATGTTTTTAGGGAAGCCGGATCCATTGTCCGAAACGATCAGCATGCACCTGAAATTTTCGCAGCACCTGCCTTTTTTTATATCCTCCTCTACTCCACCGTTTTCTCCCTCTACTCCACTGCTGTCTTTTGTAATGCTTTTGTTTATGTCATTGCTTTCCATGCTGTGGAGCTGAATCCGGATTTCCCCTTCCCCTCCTTCGGGAAAAGCGTATTTCAGGGAATTTGAGACGAGTTCATTGACGATGATCCCCAGGGGAATTGCGGTGTCCATGCAGAGGTAAATCTGTTCTTCGGCCTCTACTCGGAGCCGGATTTTACTGCTCCCTACCTTATAGGACTCGAAGAGGTCGGAACTTAGTTTCATGAGGTAAGCCGAAAAATCAAGGTTTTCGACGTCCTGTGACCTGTAAAGTTCTTCGTGGATAAGGGCCATGGAAATCACCCGGTTCTGGCTTTCCCGGAAGGCTTCTATTACTTTTTTGTCCCTGAAAAAGTCAGCCTGGAGGTCGAGGAGGGAGGAGATCACCTGCAGGTTGTTCTTGATCCGGTGGTGGATTTCTTTCTTGCTGATTTCTTCGGATTTCCTGAGGGCTTCTTCCGAAAGCTTCCTTTCCGTGACGTCTTTTATTATCCCGAGCAGGCGGCAGACCCTGCCCTGTTTGTCCTTCAGGAAGACCCCGCTGACTTCCACATGAGCATAAGTCCCGGCCTTTTTCTCTATCCGGTATTCCTGATGGTACTTACCTCCCTTTTTCAAAGCTTCTTCAAAAAATTCGGCCACTCTCTTATGATCTTCGGGGTGGATGTGGGACAACCAGAGTTTTTTTGAAGATAGGCAGGGGTCCTTGCAGGTATAGCCCGTGATCTCTTCCATAGCCCCTTCCCAGTTCAGCCGACCGGCAAAAACGTCGTAGTCGTAGATCCCCTGCCCGGTCTGCTCCACGATTAGCCGGAAGCGTTCCTCGCTCTTTTCCAGTTTCTCCCGGGCAAGTTTTCTTTCCGTGATGTCCTTTACCATGGCAAGGACCCGGTAGACGGACCCGGACTCGTCTTTCAAACAGATCCCGGTGCCGTCCACATAAAAATAGCTCCCGTCTTTCCGCCTTACCCTGCATTCCCCCTGGTACTTTCCTCCGGTTTGCATGCACCTGGAGTGGGCTTCCAGGACTTTTTTCCGGTCTTCAGGGTGGATATGCTCCGCAAAGGTTCGCAGGTCAAATTTCCGGAACTCTTCCTCGGAGTAGCCCGTAAGCTCCTCAATGGCTCCTGTCCACTCAACAGTTTTTGTTTTTGCGTCATAGTCCAGGAAAAACTGTCCTGCCTGCTCTGCAAAGTGCCGGTACTTTTCCTCGCTTTTCCTCAGTTTTTCTTCCGTTTGTTTCTGCTTTGTTATGTCAAAGCCGCAGATAGTTACATACCTCTTTTCCGGGACAGGGTGAAGCATAAGTAAAAAGACTTTTTCTCCTACCCTGAGTTCTAACTCTTCCTGCTCGCCCCGGGAAATCGATGTTTTCGCAAGATTTTTAATTGCTTGCGGCAGTTTATCT
This sequence comes from Methanobacteriota archaeon, assembly GCA_016841265.1. GTDB lineage: Archaea > Halobacteriota > Methanosarcinia > Methanosarcinales > Methanosarcinaceae > MTP4. The sequence goes on from JAENZL010000025.1 coordinate 41,438, forward strand.
CCTACCCGGAGTTCCCATTCCCTGAGGAGAAAATCCCCTGCCCTGTTTGCATAGAGAATCCTTCCGTCATTTCCCGCCAGGAACACGAGATTCTGGCTTGTTGCAAGGAATTCCTCCATCCAGTGTTCCTTATATTCCCCCTCTTCAAACTGCCTTTCAGGATATTTGCTCTCTTTAATGCCCCTCACATCCGGCTTTCTGTGCATTTATGCTCTTCTTGTCCTGGAAATAATATGGTTTCGGAAGCTTTGAAGAAGATAATGTTCAATTCCGATTCTCACTCCCTTAAACCCTGAGCCTGAACCTGAGCCTGAACCTTTAGCTTAATTTCCAGGCTGACCCTTTTTCCCTTACAACCATCACCGGGACCTTGCAGTGCCTTACCACATGCCCTGCAACACTTCCCAGCAAAATCCGGTTCAGGCCTGTCCTGCCGGTCGTCCCCATGATAACGAGGTCCATCGCGGTATCTTCTGCAAAATCGATCAGCTCGGGAGCCGGATGTCCTTCAAGCATGACGGGCTCTACCGGGACCCCTGCCTCCTCACATGCATCACAGATGTATTGAAGGGTTTCCTTTCCCTCTTTTTTCAGAAACTCGTACATTGATTCCCAGCCCGCATCAACCGCCATGGAAGAATAATAGTCAGTTGACACGACGTACACAGCATACACAACTCCCCCGCTCAGGCGGGCCAGTTCGATCCCTGCAGATACAGCCTCCTTCGAACATTCCGAACCGTCCGTAGCGACCATTATTTTCCTAAAAATAGAACTCTTCGTTAAGTTCCCCCCAATAACTATTCGCCTGCAATAAATATAATAGCATCGAATTTTTGAGAAGCGGAGATGAAAGGTCTTCCTGACAGAAAGTTCATCCCAATGCATCAGGCACCTCTGTGGGTCATCCCGATGCACGAAACTATTTTTATTTAACACCGTGTTGTATATAGCCATGATGATCAACGCCGATAACTACCGTCTCCTTGAAGAAAAAGCAAAAGCTCTGGGCGCAAAAGCCGTCAGGCTGATCCCCGCAGAAACCATCGTGGTCGAGAACAGAACAATTTTAAAGTGCATCTTCGGCTGCAATGGCTACGGAAGCCGGGTCTGTCCCCCTTACATCCCAACTGTGGACGAGTTTAAGAAAATGCTTGCCGACTACGACTGGGCTCTTCTCGTTGAATGGAAGTCCGATAACGTTTTCACCCGGGAAGTTAGCGAGAACTTTATAAAGTTCAGCGTAGAACCCCCCGAAAGCGAAGAAACGAAAAACCGGTTTTTTGAAAATTTGAAAACCGTAATGAAAGACCGCAAAGAAACAATCCAGCCCGGTGTCCTCGAAATCGAAAAACTCGCCTGGACCCTTGGCTACAACACTGCCCTTGCCACTTTCCCGGGCATGTGCACCTGGTGCGCTACCAGCGATTATTCGGATGTAAAGTGCGCAGGCGCAGCCGGCCCCTGTCACCAGCCTACCCTCCGCAGGCCCTGCCTCATGGGGCTCGGGGTAAGAATGGACAAAACGCTTGAAAAGCTGGGAACTCCCCTTCAGAACTTCCCGATGGATGATACGGCTCCATCGCCTTATACGCTGGTTCTGCTGGATTGAAGAAAATCAGGCATTTCAGGGCTTCTACCCCTTTTTCCGGGGTTGAGCCCCCAATACTAAATCAGATACTGGATTAGTAATTGCAGGAAGTTTCGATTAACGACAAAACTATAATTTTATATATGGGGGGAAATTAATATATGATTTATGACAGACTCTCCTAAGAATTCCCCCTCCACTTTGAAACAAAACATCTCCTCTTTGAAAGCTCATAAGGTAAACCGTGAAGTAATGATTGCAATATTGCTGCATTCATTCCTTTTTCTTTGCCTGATCATTTTACTATACCTCTTAGCAAAACAGTTTATGTTGATATAATAAGTGAAACTGTACGGCGCACTCTACAGGTGTTTTGGTCATCGAAACCGGGGAAAAAGGCGGAACGATGCACACCGTCCATTATTGTAATAAGCAAGAAAGGGTCCTGATGGTGTTCGAACCCCCCAAAGCTTCAAATTTCGCCCAAAATTACTCCGGCAATCTTAAATTGATAAAAGACGGAGAAGCCGATTTTATCTTTAAGTGTGATGAAGCTTCTTCAAAGTGCTCCTTTTTGGCAAATCGGGATGAAAGTGTCTCTTCTAACCTTGTATTGGAATCCCTGCCCTCTGGTTTTAACAGGCATGATTTGGATAAAAAAATAATAGTTGATGAAACCAGAATGAAGAAATTATTAGATTGCATTCATAACTTTTCCGCTTCTCCTGAATGTGCACAATCAGATGATGGGGGCAGTTAAGAAACGAAAGCGCAAATACAGATTATCCGGAGAGCCACTTGAAACTTATCGAGAGTCAGGAAAATCAAGAAGAAAAAGGAACTCATCAGATGAAACTGCTTGATTTCAGCTAATCCGAAAGGATTTTTCAATGGTTGAGACGTTTCAGTTGCTGTGTATGTCGGTTCTGATGGATTAAAGGAGAAATCCCGAATCCAGTGTATTTCTTTTTGCTTTGGTAAAAAATAGTAGCCACCGGGGTTCTATCGTTTTTCAGGAGACGGGGCTCTCACCGGTCGTGCACGGCACGACCGGCCTTTCCTTGAAGATGTGTGAACAATATAAAAAATTTCATCGATTGACTATAATTTAATAGGATCTCCACTTTTATGGATTAAATGAACTCCAGTGGGTTCTATCTTAAACTTGAAGGATCTATAAAATGGAACATTTAAATTTAATTCATCTTGAGATTGATATTCATATTTAAGAATTACCTGAAAAGTGTTTCCTACTATTCCAAGTCCCTTACCTTCTTTTATAGACATTTGATCTATGATATCATTAATTTCATCATTTATGGCCAAATACATAGAACCTTTTGATTCAAGATATTCAGAGAAAAATTTAACAATATAATCTGGATTTTTGTTTTTTGAAATTAGATTACCAATTTTTTCAATTATTTCTCTCTTTAACCATAAGGTCAAAACAGAAAAAAAAGTATCAGGGATTGGACACACAATCTCGAATGTTAAAAATATGTTTATCGCAGGATATTGGCTTTCATTTCTTACAATAAACTTTGAGCTATTATCCAGATCGTTTTTTATTTCTACTAATAATTGAGGCATTCTTTGATATTGAAAAAGTGTAATATTACTTTGCAGAATTTTATATGTTAAAAAAACATATAGTATCGTGACTAAAACAAGCATTTTATTATCACTTATAACACCTAAATAAGGCAAATCAAATCGAAACAGCCAGAGCAACAACGAAAATATAGAAAGAGTTATAATAATACTAACGGAAATAGCACTACCCAAGAGTCTGAAAATCCTTGGAAAGAATATCATTAAGATATAAAAATACAAAAAAATAAAAAATGCGAAAGTTAACCACTCAATATAGTCATAAGTGAGAAACAGGCTAATAACAAATAGCCCAATTGCACCAAAAAGCAGGTCAAGCACAATTTTACTTTTCCGCAAACTATAGTATGTGATCATACACATAAAAGAATTATCATTCAATAAAAAAGTAGCTTATTTTTTAGAGAATTTCGATAAACATCTGGCTTCAATGAATTGTCAATTACTGTAGTGCACCTCATTGCAAGCAAAGGTATGTTCGCGCTTCAGCTCCTATGGGCAAGGGTATTCAGTTGAAATTAAACAGTTTTACTAATGAAAATAATTAAGTAGTTGGACTATATATTTGAAATGATGGAAAATAACTTAAAAGTAAATTATATTCCTAAAAAAATAATCTTTAATAAGACTTTAATAGAAATCTTAATATTTTTTGTTTTAGTTCCTTCTTTTTTAACAATAGTTTATTGTACTGACTTAAATAAAAGTTTCTTTTTATATCCAGATGATGCAACGCTTTTTACAATTTATTTTTCCAATTTTGCACATGCAAATAATACTCATTTCCTAGGAAATTTTATTTATTATATTATTATAATTGGTTTTGTTTTCTTAAGTGAAAATCTGTTAAATATTCGTAAAAGAATCGAATTTTATCTTGATATATCTGTTATATTTATATTAGTACCAATTATTGTTTCCACCATAACATTATCTAAATCTGATATTTTACCACCTCCTTATATGGGTTTTTCAGGAGTTGTGTCTGCTCTAGTGGGTTATTCATTTTCTTTATACATAGTATATTTATACAAAATAGTGAATTTAAAATCTGATAGAATTTGGATAATTTTTTCTATGTTAGTTATTTTCAATTTATTAGTAATTACATTTTTGAGACCAGGGTTCAACAATAAATTTTTCATAATAATTACTCTTATGCTATCATTATTCATTTTTGGATTGAGTGATTTTGTGAAAATCTATTCATACGCAATAAAGAATATTTATGAGAGTAAAAAATTGTATGTTGTAGGGTTTTTAGTTATAATGTTGCTACTTTTAGACATTATCTTATGGTTAAATCTTTTCCCGGAAAATATTTTAAATAATAAAACAGTTACTAACATTTGGGGACATTACGCAGGCTATGTATTAGGAGTTTATTCACCAGCAATAACCTATTTCATGATAAATTTCTACTTGTGTCTGAAAAATAATGCAAGCGATTTTTGCAAATAATTTTAATCCCCATAGTAACTCATCGTTTTTCAGCATACAGCTATTTTGAATGGTTAGATTAAACAACAATTTCTGAAGAGAGATGAGGGGGAAAATATTCAATATAGAGGAATCAAAGCACACAAAAATTACTCAAATTGACGGAAATGAAACCAAAGGGCAAAGAGAAAAACGAGTAGATTTGGAGTAAAAAAGGGCAATTTAGGGCTGGATTTGGGGTAATAGGCGGCGGTGGGCTGGCAGATTTTCTTACTTTTAGAACTAAGGCTGCTTCGGTTGAGTTCATGCAGGTGCCCGCCGACCGGCAAAATATAAAAAACAAGTTTTGAAAATGGATGGTTGATTCTGCTAATTTCCCTTTATCTCACCCATAGCATTAGAAATGGGCAGGCCTCACTGACGCTCGGAAAATAACGACGGAAGACATTAATAACGTCGCTCCGGCTTTAAGCCCGCCCAAACAAGAGGAAGCTTAACGCAGCGATTTACCCATACAGAAAGCACAGTTGTCACAACCTTCCCAGTGGGCCTGAGCGAGAGTGTCTTTTTCAAACACCTGTGCATGTCCATTCTGGATAATTTTATCTATCTGGCACCTTGCTTTTCCATTGTTCAGGTCATGGACCTCCCGACTGCGAGAATTCGCAAGGAAGCGCTTATCAGCCGGTCGGGATTTTACGGGGATAACCGTTGTTTTACGGACCTCTTCCCAGCGCTGCCTGGACTGCTGCATGGCAAAGTCACGTTCGATACGCCGCACTGCCCGGCTGTACAGGCGCACACGGTTGCTGCCAGGGTCTCTAGCAAAAGCCCTGCGACCTTTCAGCAGGAGCTGCTTTTCGGCACATGCCCCGAAGTAGTGAGCAATTTCTTTTGGCCGGGAAGGATCCTTGAGTGAGAACTCCAGACTTTCACCGTTAGTGGAATGCAGGAAAAGACGGGTCCCATTAAGTTTCAGGGAATCAACGGCTGGAATGTCCGACAGCCGGGAAACAAGTTCGAAGCCTTTTTCTTTTCGGGAAAACAGAGAGATTCCACAGGTTTCAGGAGTGTCGGGAGTGATGGAAGTATCAGTGGTAATGAGCCATTTATCTGTCACAACTGATTTTTCTATCGGAGAGGGACGAAGGGATATCCCAGAAAGACCTTCCTTAGCTGCAGGCTCCGGCCAGAAAGTTGAAACTGCACTCTCTTCCAGGACAATTGCTGAAGTTTCTCCGGCTTTCTGCGGGACTTTGAAGGTGCGCAGCAGTTTGCTGTCCGCAGCAGCGAATAAACGCCGTCCTTCAACCGTCACCGTGTGGAGAGTTAGCACAGGGGAATCGAAAACGTTCCTCCACGTGAAAACCGGTTCACGAAGGTCATGGACATCATAAAAATCCACCTTATTCCCGTTAGCTACAGCCAGGGTATGCCCGGCAAAAACCAGCTCCGAAACGGGGGCATCAAATTCAAGTTCCGCTTCATACAGTAAACGGTCCCGTTTGACGAAAAAGTGGGGTTCACCGACTCCCTGTACCGGCACGGCTTTAATAGTATAAGGTGAAGAGGCGCCGACAGGTAGGGTAAGGGACTTTACCTGGCTGTTCTGCGCAAAAGCAAGAACATTACCCCCCTCATCCAAAACTTGCAACTGTTCTACGGCAGGGTCGATGGCGCTTACACAGAGTAAGTCGAGGTCATTGGGGCCCGGAAGGTCTTTCCAGAATCCGGATAATAGTTCGAATTCGGCAGCTATCTGGAAAATGTCATCCGGGGTGTAGAACTCAACCCAGGGGTCGAAACGCTGAGGGTCTTTTAAGGACATGGATAGGCTGGACGTAATCTTGCCCTGGAGGTCAAAGTACTGCTGGCGATTTTCCCAGGCCCCACTTTGGCTTCGGACCTTATAATCTACCCGCAGACGTGCATTGAATTCTTCCCCACAGGCCGGATGCATGGGTGTCCATGAAGCAGGCCCTCCGTCCAGGCAGCCTGTTGAGCGGGCAAAGTCGGGACCAAAGGTAACCGTAACAGGGACAGTATTCTGCGGGGAGACTACCTTGCTGCCTTTTATGGCCGGAAGTTCGACATTTTCGGGCACCGCTCCTTCCAGGGGTAGGGCAGGGTAATCAACTACAGAGAAACACTGGTTCGCATCATCAACAATCTGCCAGCCACAGATGGCTACAAGTGCATTATCTTCTTTTTTCAGCTGGAAAACCTTGCTATCGGAGCCCTTACCCACTGCCATCTGGTCTATCTCGAAGGAGGAAGCTCCGCGAAGTTCCTCGGAAAGACCTCCGGAAAAAAACGCTTCCTGGTCCCCTCTTACATCGGGTTCGGCGTCCTGGTCCCCGTGGAGTACAACCCTGCCCTCGCTGTCAAGTGAAATTTCAACCAGCCTGAGAGGCTAGGCCAGGCCCCCGTATAAGCCCAGGGACTCGACTGGAGTTATGCGGATGCGCCAGGTTTTGTCTCCGGCCCTCCACATCTTGAAGCCTGGCTCGTGCCAGTCGTCCAGGTTGATCTTGCGGGCCGCCATATCGTCAAGGAAGCCTTCGGCAAGAGCTGCAGCAATGGGAGTGCAAAGGATTGTCACCATCGGTGTCATTAGAATAGCCATTGGGAGAGGGATATTGTCCCAGAGCATGGAGACCACTCCGCAGAACCCGGCCTGGAAATCTTCCCACCAGTCGGCAAAATCGAGGTCAATCTCCAGCTGGATATCGAGCACTCCCCTGCTAATCCAGAAGGTCGCGTTAAGCTCATAATCCAGGTCAAGGTCCACACTGCCCGGCCCGCAGGGCCCGGTATAACTAACCCCGCCTTTAACCTTCAAGCAGTCTTCCGAAAATTCTATGTTCCTTCGTGAAAGGGGTGAGAAAGAGATGTTTTCAAGCTCTATTTCCTCAACCGAAGAAAACGCCTCCAGAACCCGGTCCTTCAGGTATTCCTGGTCCACCCCAACGGCGAAACGGTTGTGTAAAGCTACGGAGCCTGTGATAATTCCCGGGTTGTTGTCGGCAAATGCCGACTCGGTAAGGGAAACATCGGTTGTCAGAGCAAAAAGGGCCTGTCCTTCCTCGGTGACCTTAACAAAATACCGATGCACGCTTCCGAACAAACTATCGTCAACCGGCAGGCGATAAATTACGGGTTTTAGAAATTGTAGATAGGCCAGAACCTCGTTGAAATCCTGAAATATTTCCCACTCAAGCATCCCCGTTGATTCATCTGTCGATTCATCTGTCGATTCATCCGTCAATTCATCCATCAATTCATCCATCGATCCGTCCCTGATAAACTCCAGCCTGACCTCTTCATTATGTTCCCCGTCAAGGAAGAGCCTGAGCAAAATGTTATCTCCCGTATGGGCTCCACCCAACCCGAGACCGAAGCACAAATAGAGACTATCCGCAGTAGAAGCTTCCGAAGGCTCCAGAAAAGTAAGGTTCTGAATAGTCCACTCCACACAGACATTATTTATGCACAGAGCTCGTTCACAGATAAAAAATCGGTTGATAGCATTTTCAATAACTTTTGGATCTAACTGCAGTTCAAGCTGCGCCCTTCCTGTTTCTACCGGCATTATAACCCCTTACAAATGTTCGATTAAAGTATAGAACTTGGCCAGGTACGGAATCTGAATGGAAAATAAATGTGAACCAGGCGTAAAAATAATAATTTTGTAAATTATTAAACTTCATAATATTTTTATTTTATGTTTTTCTGATCCTCTGTTCTTATTCCAGAAAATAAGGGGACAGCCTCCTGTCGCTCGGAAAATAACCACGGAGACGGTAATAACGTTGCTCCGGCTTTGTTTAAACCTGATAAAATATGCCCCCGGTTGATCAATAGAAATTTTAGAAATATAAACACCGATCGATTGGCAAATTCCCTTTTTTTAGAACTAAGGCTTCTTCGGCAAAGTGTTTGCAGCCGCCTGTCGACAGACAATATATAATAAATAAGTCTTGAATATCTCAGTCCACTTGAGCGAACGAAGTGAACGAAACGGACCTCGTGCTGTTGCGATTACATCGCAACTAAAAGAAAAATCAAAGATTTTTCTGATCCCGAAGCGAAACTCGGAAAATAAAAAACAAGTCTTGAAACCCGGCTCTTAATTCTGTCAATTGCCTATTTTCTTACTCTTAGCAGTCAAAAGGAGCAGATCTCGCTACCGCTCGGAAAAAAACATAGTTTGCAAATATAGTGTGCAAAATAGCAGAAATCATATTTATATCGGTTTTTTTGTACATATTCCTATCCGGGAGGAATTTTTCATCACAAAAACATAACTAATAATTTTACACCATTCTAAATCTCTCTCATTCTGCCAATAGATACCTTTATACCTTCAGGCACACCTTTTACATTCAGTTTCATATCATCAAATACAAGAATTACAGCACCTAAAAGAGCTAAGAAAGGAAATCCAGAGCCCAAAGAGACTTTTTTAGGCGATGGAGTTAAAAGGAAAGGGAGAACAAAAAGAGCTGAACTTGAAGAAAAATACGGGCGCTTCCTGCTTAGATTCGGGTGAGAATATGGAAAAATACGATTACAGTGAACTAGGGCTAAAAGCCGGGCTTGAAATTCATCAGCAGCTGAATTCGAAGGAGAAACTTTTCTGCAGGTGTCCTACGCGGATAAGGGATACCGGAGAATCGAACCTCGAGTTTTTCAGGTACCTCCGGGCTACGGAAAGTGAGATGGGAGAAAAGGACAGGGCTGCCGTGGAGCAGACCAAGGTCAGGAGAAAGTACATCTATAAGGCTTATGATACGACCTGCCTGATTGAAAATGACGAGGAGCCTCCGAGAGAGATGAACCGGGAAGCCCTGGAGATCTCCCTGGGGGTTGCAAAGCTCCTGACCATGAAACCGGTTGACCAGATGCACGTCATGAGAAAGATCGTCGTGGACGGGTCAAATACCAGCGGGTTCCAGAGGACAGCGCTCCTGGCAAGCGGCGGGGTAATCGAGACCTCGGAAGGACCCTGCGGGATTGACAGCCTCTGTGTGGAAGAAGAAGCCGCCCAGAAGATAGAGGAAATTGGGGACTCCATCATCTATTCCCTGGACAGGTTGGGAATCCCGCTTGTGGAAATCGCAACCGCGCCTGACATCATAACCCCGAGGCATGCCCGGGAAGTTGCAGAGCAGATCGGGATGATCCTGCGCTCCACCGGGAAGGTCAAGCGGGGGCTTGGGACCATCAGGCAGGACGTGAACATCTCCATTGCCGAAGGGGCAAGGGTCGAGATCAAAGGGGTTCAGGCCCTGGACCTGATCGAAGATATAGTCCGGCGGGAAGTCGAAAGGCAGCTCAATCTCCTGTTCATCAGACAGGAACTTCTCGAAAGAAACGCCTTTGTCTGCCAGGAAATTTTCGATGTTACCGGGCTTTTCCTGGACACCAAGTCCAAGGTCCTGCAGCGCGGAGTAAAGAAAGGGGCTATCCTTGCAGCTCACCTCCGGAATTTCAAAGGCCTTGTCGGAAAAGAAGTCCAGCCCGGAAGAAGGCTCGGGACTGAGTTTTCGGACCGGGCAAAGACCGCAGGGGTAGGCGGGATCTTCCACACTGACGAACTCCCGAACTACGGGATTACAAAATATGAAGTCCAGGCCCTCAGGGACGCGATCGGGGCAAAACCCGATGACGCCGTGGTCATGGTCGCAGACAACGCAGATAAAGCAAGGCTTGCCATCGAAGCAGTCATCACAAGGGCAGGAGAAGTCCTGGAAGGCATTCCCGAAGAGACGAGGAGAGCCCTTCCCGACGGGAACACCGCCTATATGCGCCCACTTCCGGGAGCAGCAAGGATGTACCCGGAAACCGATGTCCCGCAAATCGAAATTTCCCACGAATATTACAATTCAATCGAGATCCCGGAACTCCTGACCGAAAGGGCAAAACGCTTTGTTTGCGAATTCGAGCTGAATAAAGAACTTGCCGAAAAGGTAGCCTACTCAAAAGACCTCCCCCTTTTCGAAAACCTGCTCGAGACCTACAAAAAAGACGCAATTGTAAACGCAACCCTGATAGCCAGGACGCTCGTCGGACTCGTCCCGGAACTCCGGAGAAGCGGCGTGGAGACCGACCATCTCAACGAAGAGCACTTCAAAGGACTCTTTGCAGCAATCTCAACCCAGGAAATTGCAAAAGAAGCCGTTCAAGACCTCCTGTCCGCCCTTGCAAAAGAGCCGGAACTCAGTGCCGAAGAAGCCATTTCCCAGCTTGGACTCAGCGCCTTTGACCCTGCGGAAATTGAAAACTTTATCACGGAAATGGTCAGGGGAAGAGGCGATTTCATAAGGGATAAAGGTCCCGCAGCCCTCGGCCCCCTCATGGGCATAGTAATGAAAGAGTACAGGGGCAAAGTCGACGGGAAAATCCTGAGCCAGATGCTCAAAAAGGAAATCGACAGCTTCATGGACCAGGGCTAAAACCCGGTCCAGCTTTTACTTTTTTTTCTTTTTTAATATAACGCATTAATTTTGTTTGTTGATCTTTTTCTTAATTCCATTTTAATATAACACATTAATTTTGTTTATTGATCTTTTTCTTAATTCCATTTTTTAATTTGGCTGCACGAAAACCGAATAATTTATATAAATTTATATACAAAAACATATATTTTGTATGAAAAAACTAATTTAAAATATGAAATAATAATAAAATATTAGCATAAATAATCCCTTAAAAGCTAAAAAATCGATACAAAATGATCATAAGATGTTGATTATAAAACTAACGATCATTAGCATAAAAAATCGGTACTTATACCGGGATCAAGGTCTCTTATTTTAAAAAAAACGGGATTTCCGAAAACATCGCTGAACACTGGAATAAACTCGTATCACACAAATCCATTAATTCCGAAAACCGGAGCAAAGAACATGGCTAAAGTTTTACTAGTAGACGATGATCCTTTCTTCCTCAGGCTATCAAAAGAATTTCTTAAACCATACCCGGACATTAAGGTTGAAACTGCAGGATCGCCATGTGAAGCAATCCCAAAACTGCAGGTCGGTGGCTATGACGCAGTGGTTTCGGATTACAAGATGCCAGGGATGAACGGCATAACCTTCCTGAAGAAAATCCGGGAACAGTGTATCAATGTCCCGTTTATCTCCGAAGGCGGGAAGACTCCTTCCTCGGAGGCCGCCGGCCGACAGGTGGGAGATGGGAGCCGTCAACTTCCCAACACTACAATAAAATAACTCTCTATTAATAATATAAGAATTTCCTTATATAACTTCAAAACAATTCGTAATGTTATGAAAAGGGGGAACGTGTACCGGATCTATCCGGATGATGAACAAAAGACGCTTATCGAAAAGCATATCGGATGCGTTAGATTCATCTATAACCGTTTCCTCCACATCAAAAAGGTTTTCTACGACAAATTCAGGATCAACATCTCCCTGACTGAACTTGACAAGTACCTTCCCATGTTCAAGGAAATCTATCCCTGGCTCAAAGAGGTCAATTCCCAGTCTCTTCAGGAAGCCAGAAAAAACTTGCATGATGCTTTCTCCCGGTTTTTCAAAGGACAAAACGGTTTTCCTCAATGGAAAACGAAGAAGGACATCAACAAGTCTTTCCAGATCCCTCAGAGGTATAGGCTGAACCTGACCACTTCGCAGGTGTTTCTTCCGGGAATCGGCTGGATGAAAATCAAGATGCATCGTGACCTGTTCAGTCCGGAGTTTTTCGAGAACATGATCGAGACTTCCGAAGTTAACGGGGAGGTCATTGTCGAAAAGGACCTAAATGCCGAAT